>NZ_JBIRQF010000003.1:0-692546 GCF_044333065.1 Streptomyces sp. NPDC021115 | reverse complement strand
GTGTCGGTGCCCTCCACCTCGAAGCCCGCGTCGGCGATCATCGCCAGGTCGTCCTTCCCCCCGCACCGCTACTCTCGCCCCATGAACGCCACTTGGGATCCTTCCGCACCGGGCGTGATGCGCCTTCCGTCGGGCCGGTTCATCCGCGGCCGGGGGCTGCGCCACCCCCTCCCGGAGGGGCCCGAGCCCGACTTCGGGCTGTATCTGCTGGGCCATCAGCCGCCCTCGGTCGGCTGGGAGGCCCGCTGGCTGCGCTGGCCCGACTTCCGGCTCCCGTCCGACCGTGCGGCGGCCGCCGCCGCGCTGCGGGAGGCGTGGGAGCGCTCCGCCGATGAGCGGGTCGAGGTCGCCTGCGGCGGTGGCCGCGGCCGCACCGGTACGGCGCTGGCCTGCGTCGCGGTGCTGGACGGCGTACCGCCCGGGGACGCGGTGGCTTACGTACGCGAGCACTACGCGGCCCGCGCCGTGGAAACGCCCTGGCAGCGCCGCTACGTCACAAGGTTCGGGCAGCCCGCGGCCACCGGGTGACACCGGGCGCCGACCCCGGCGGCAAAACTTCGTTGAGGGCCGGAATGAGCGCGGCATAGTGTCGGCGTCATGACCAAAGCGCCGGACACCGATTACCCCAAGGAATGGCCCGCCGTGGCGGCGGCAGCCGTCACCGTCGTGCTGTGGGCCTCGGCCTTCGTCTCCATCCGCAGCGCGGGCTCGGCCTATTCGCCCGGTGCCCTGGCGCTGGGCCGGCTGCTCGCCGGGACGGTGGCGCTGGGCGCGATCAGCCTGATACGGCGGGTGGGATGGCCGCCGCGGGCCGCCTGGCCGGGAATCGCCTGCTCGGGTTTTCTGTGGTTCGGCGTCTACATGGTGGCGCTCAACTGGGGTGAGCAGCAGGTCGACGCGGGCACGGCGGCGATGGTCGTCAACATCGGCCCGATCCTCATCGCGCTGCTGAGCAGCAGGCTGCTGGGCGAGGGGCTGCCGCGTCCGCTGCTGTGGGGGATGGCGGTGTCGTTCAGCGGCGCGGTGGTCGTGGGGCTCTCGATGTCCGGCTCGGGCCGCTCCTCCGTGCTCGGTGTGCTGCTGTGCGTGGTGGCCGCGGTGACGTACGCGAGTGGTGTGGTCTCCCAGAAACCGGCGCTGGGACACGGCGGGGCGCTCCAGGTGACCACGTTCGGCTGTCTGATCGGGGCAGTGACCTGTCTGCCGTTCACCGGGACGCTGGTCTCGGAGGCCGCGCACGCCCCGCTGTCCGCGACGCTCAACATGGTGTACCTGGGCCTGTTCCCGACCGCGCTCGCCTTCACCACCTGGGCCTTCGCGCTGGCCCGCACCACCGCGGGCCGGATGGGCGCCACCAC
This sequence comes from Streptomyces sp. NPDC021115, assembly GCF_044333065.1. Taxonomy (NCBI): domain Bacteria; kingdom Bacillati; phylum Actinomycetota; class Actinomycetes; order Kitasatosporales; family Streptomycetaceae; genus Streptomyces; species Streptomyces sp. NPDC021115. Next base: position 691,188 of record NZ_JBIRQF010000003.1, on the reverse strand, counting down.
CTATGTGGTTCCGGCCCTGGTGGTGCTGATGTCCTGGCTGGTGCTGGACGAGGTGCCGGGCGCGCTGACGCTCGTGGGCGGCGCCCTGTGTCTGGCCGGGGTCGCGGTCTCCCGCCGCCGCACCGGCCCGGCGCGCTCGACGGTGGTGGCCACCGGCAGCCCGACGACCAGGGAGGCCACTCCGGCTGATTAGCCGCGCAGCGACACATACCGACGCATACCCGCTTCACTCGCCTGCTAGCAGCTTCAGGCGCGGCACCGTCATGATCCAGCCGTTGTACCCGAGGCCGCTTGGCACACTTTTCTGACCAAAACCGACCGCTCCTAGCCCGATATAGTCCCGGTGTGACCGATATCGCAGGGAAGAATCCAGTCCGCCACGGATGAGCGCGATGCGCGGGGGTACCCATCGGCTCATGGACACAAACGAGCAAACCTTGCTCACGCCCGATCTGCCGCCCGTGGTCGACGTGCCGGATCTGACGTTCCCCAGCGGACGTCGCACCGCCACGTCCCAGGACCCGGCGGAGCGGAACGGCGAAAAGGAATCCCCCGCGGCCTCCCCCACCCCCCAGCAGCGCCCCCTCGCGGCGTAAAGTCCGGCAACTCGGGCACTGAGCAGGCATGCGCCTTGCAGTGCTCGACATAGGTTCACGTGCCGTTCACCTGAAGATTGCCGACCTCGTTCCGGGCGGACCGCCCGAGCCGGTGACCACGCTCAAGCAGTCGGTCCACCTGGCCGAGGCGACCGATCACCAAGGCGTGATCAACCAGGACGCCATACGCCGCCTGGTCAGCGCCGTGGCCGAAAGCCAAGCGGTCGCGACGGCGCACCAGGTCGACGACCTGGTGCCGCTGGCCACCTCCGCGGTGCGCGACGCGGCCAACCGCACGACGGTTCTCGCCGCGATCGAGGACGCCACCGGAATCCGGGTGCGCTTCTTCAGCGGCGAGGAAGAGGCACGGCTGACCTTCCTGGCCGCGCGCGGCTGGCACGGCTGGTCGGCCGGGCGGATGCTGCTGCTCGACATCGGCGGCGGCTCGATGGAGCTGGCCTGCGGCAGCCGTACGGAACCCGCGGTGGCGCTCTCGCTGCCGCTCGGGGCCGGCCGGCTCACCCGCCACCACCTGCCCGACGAGGTCCCGGTGCACAAGCGGGACGTCGCGCGGCTGCGCGAGTACGTACGCGCCGTCCTCATGGAGGCCACGGCCGAGCTGCGCGACCAGCCGGTCCCCGTCTCCGCGATCGCCACGTCGAAGACCTTCACCCAGCTGGCACGGCTCGCCGGGGCCCCGAAGCCGACGACCGGGGCGCCGGGGCGCAGCACCCTCGCCAGCTCCGACCTGCGGACATGGATTCCGCGGCTGGCGGCGAGATCCGACGCCGAGCGCGCCCGGCTGCCGGGCATCTCCGCGTCCCGGGCACATCAGTCGCTCGCCGGGGCGATCGTGGCGGAGGCCGCCATGGAGGTGCTGGACGTGCGGCAGGTCACCATCTGCCCCTGGGCCCTGCGCGAGGGCATCCTGCTGGACCGGCTGGCCGCGCTCGGTGCGCAGCCGCTCCCCGCCGCGTTCGTACCGAGGGCCCGCGACCACACCCGCCACCGGCTGCACACCGTCTCCTGAGCTCCACCGGGCGTCCGCCGTCATCCCGGGGGATGATCGGGAAGGCCCGGAGCGTTATGCGGTGCGGCAATCTTTGGCGACGACGATGAGGACGGATGACATGCCTCTTCAGGGTGAGTACGAGCCGAGCCCGACCGCGTGGGTGCGCAACCAGGTCGAGCTGATCGAGAATTCCGGGGGCACCAAGGGCACGACGCTGCGGGGCATGCCCGTGATCCTGCTGACCACGCTCGGGGCGAAGAGCGGGAAGATCCGCAAGACGCCGCTGATGCGGGTGGAGCACGAGGGCACGTACGCGGCGGTGGCCTCGCTCGGCGGCGCCCCCAAGCACCCCGTCTGGTACTTCAACCTGCTGGCCGACCCGCGCGCCGAGCTGCGCGACGGGACGGAAGCGTGGGACATGAAGGCCCGCGAGGTCACCGGCGAGGAGAAGGCGCTGTGGTGGCAGCGCGCGGTCGCGGCGTACCCGGACTACGCCGACTACCAGGAGAAGACAGCGCGCGAGATCCCCGTCTTCGTCCTGGAGCCCGCCTCCACGCCGCACTGAGCCCCCTGACGCCGGTGAGCGGGGGCGCGGCCCCGTTCACCGCGCGTCGGCCTCCACTCGGACATCACACAACTTTCACGCAACCGGGCCCGGTGGGAACACGGTGATATGCGTCCTCGCGACAAGGGAAACCGAAGGTTAGGCTCGGGTGGCACACCTGCACCACGGCACGAAGGAAGTACCCAGCATGACCACCGCAAACAGGGGCGACCTGTCCCCGATCTACGACAGTCTCATAGCGGAACAGGGCGATGTTCCCGCGGAGGCGCGGGAAGCGGCCGAGGTGATCCAGCGGGAGGCCGCCGAGGCCCTCGACTGGAGCCGGCTGCGACCCGCCCAGGGTTCCCACCCGCACCAGAAGAGCGAGTGACGCGGGGTTCGTACCGCACCACCCCACCCAGCGGGTTCTTCGGACACGATCATGACCACCAGCGCGGCCCGGGGCTCGAGCCATCGGGCCACGCAACCGCGCGAAGACACCGGACCACCACGCGCGGTGACCGCCCTCTTCGATAAGATCCCGGCGACGCAATGGACTTGATGGCGTCGAACACTTATCGCATGAGGGGAATCAGGTGACTACAGGGGTTGAGACATTCGAGTTTCAGGTCGAGGCGCGTCAGCTGTTGCAGCTGATGATCCATTCGATCTACTCGAACAAGGATGTCTTTCTGCGTGAGCTCATCTCCAACGCCTCCGACGCCCTGGACAAGCTGCGGCTGGAATCCCTCCGGGACGGGGACCTGGAGGCGGACACCTCGGATCTCCACATCGCCCTGGAGGTCGACAAGGAGCAGCGCACGCTGACCGTGCGCGACAACGGCATCGGCATGTCGCACGATGACGTGGTGCAGCTCATCGGAACGATCGCGAACTCCGGCACCGCGAAATTCCTCAAGGAGCTGAAGGAGTCGCAGGACGCGGCGGCCTCGCAGGACCTCATCGGGCAGTTCGGAGTCGGTTTCTACTCCAGCTTCATGGTCGCCGACGAGGTGACGCTGCTGTCCCGGCGCGCGGGCGAGAGCCAGGGCACCCGCTGGATCTCCAGCGGCGAGGGCACCTACACCATCGAGCCGGTCGAGGACGCGCCCCAGGGCACCGCGGTCACGCTGCGGCTCAAGCCCGAGGACGCCGAGGACCACCTCTTCGACTACGCCTCCCCGTGGAAGATCCGGGAAATCGTCAAGCGGTATTCGGACTTCATCACCTGGCCGATCCGGATGGCCGGGGAAACCCCGAACAAGGCATCCGGGGACGAGGACGGCGAAGCGCCCGAGGACGGCGGTGCCCCCGAGCTCGAGACGATCAACTCGATGAAGGCGTTGTGGGCCCGCCCGCGGGGCGAGGTCACCGACGAGGAATACCACGAGTTCTACAAGCACATCAGCCACGACTGGAACGACCCGCTCGAGACCATCCGCATGCAGGCGGAGGGCACCTTCGAATACCAGTCACTGCTGTTCATTCCGTCCCGCGCACCGCAGGACCTGTATATGCAGGACCGTAAGCGGGGTGTGCAGCTCTACGTCAAGCGCGTCTTCATCATGGACGACTGCGAAGCGCTGATGCCGGAATACCTGCGCTTCGTCAAGGGTGTCGTCGACGCCGCGGACCTTTCGCTGAATGTCTCGCGCGAGGCCCTTCAGCAGGACCGTCAGATCCAGCTGATGCGCCGCCGGCTGGTCAAGAAGGTGCTCTCGACGGTGAAGGACATGATGTCCCAGAACGCCGAGCGGTACGCGACGCTCTGGAAGGAGTTCGGCCGCGTCCTCAAGGAAGGGCTGCTGGGCGATTTCGAGAACCGGGACGCGATCCTGGAGATCTCCTCCTTCGACTCGACCCACGACGCCGAGGAGCCGACCACCCTCCGGAGTTACGTGGAGCGGATGAAGGAGGGCCAGGAGCACATCTACTACATGACGGGCGAGTCTCGCTCGATCGTGGAGAACTCGCCTCATATGGAGGCATTTCAGGCCAAGGGGTACGAGGTGCTGGTCCTCACCGACCCCATCGACGAGCTGTGGGTCGACGCCGTCCCCGAGTTCGAGGGCAAGCAGCTGCGGTCGGTCGCCAAGGGGCAGGTCGACCTCGACGACGAGGACGAGTCGAGCGAGGGCGCGCCCGAGCGCGAGCAGCAGAAGAAGGACTTCGCCGATCTGCTGGCCTGGATGACCACGACGCTGGGCGAGCAGGTCAAGGAGGTGCGGCTGTCCTCCCGCCTCACCACCTCCCCGGCCTGCATCGTGGGCGACACCCACGATGTCACCCCGGCCCTGGAGAACATCTACCGCGCGATGGGGCAGAACGTGCCCCAGATCAAGCGCATCCTGGAGCTGAACCCCACGCATCCGCTGGTCAGCGGGTTGCGCACGGCCCACGGTGAGCGCCCGATGGACTCGGGTCTCGCGGACACGGCCGAACTCCTCTACGGGATGGCCCTGCTCGCCGAGGGCGGCGAGCTGAGCGACCCGTCGCGCTTCATCAAGCTGATGGCCGGACGCCTGGAGCAGACGCTGTGATCAGCGCGCTCCGGTGATCCGTACTCTCCGGTGATCCGTGCCCTCCGGCAGGCCGTTTCCACGGCCTGCCGGAGGGCTTTTGCCGGAACGGCAACTTCCCTCCCCCTCCCACGGGCCGCCGCCGCATGATCGTCCCAGCAGGCCCGGCAGCTCAGGCCCGGCAGCTCAGGGAGGATCCATGCACCACCGGCTGATCGACGTTCCGGATGCCCGTATCCACGGGGTGGAGGAGGGCTCCGGCCCCCTGGTCCTCCTGGTCCACGGCTTCCCCGAGACCTGGCGCTCCTGGCGCCATCAGCTCCCCGCGCTCGCCGCGGCCGGTTATCGCGCGGTGGCCATCGACGTACGGGGCTACGGGCGCTCCTCCAAGCCCCGCGAGGTGGCGGCGTACCGCATGCTCGCCCATGTCGCCGACACCGTCGGCGTGGTCCGCGCCCTCGGCGAGGAGACGGCGGTGATCGTGGGCCACGACTGGGGCTCGCCCATCGCCGCGAACTCCGCACTGCTCAGGCCCGATGTCTTCACCGCCGTGGGGCTGCTCGGCGTGCCGTACGCGCCCCGGGGCGGCCCACGGCCCAGCGAGGTGTTCGCGCGGATCGGCCGCGGTGACGAGGAGTTCTACGTCGGCTACTTCCAGCGCCCCGGCCGGGCCGAGGCGGAGATCGAGCCCGATGTGCGCGGCTGGCTCGCCGGGTTCTACGCCGCGCTCTCGGGCGACGCGGCGCCTTCCCCCGACGGCAGCCCCTTCTTCGTCCCCCGGGGCGGACGGATGCGTGACCGCTTCCCGGACGGCCCGCTGCCCTCCTGGCTCACCGAGGCCGAACTCGAAGCCTGTGCGGCGGAGTTCGAACGGACCGGGCTCACCGGGGCGCTGAACCGCTACCGCAACGCCGACCGCGACTGGGAGGATCTGGCGGCCTGGGACGGGGCGCCGCTCACCCAGCCGTCGCTGTTCCTGGCCGGGGAGCGCGACGCCTCGCTCGGCTGGCTGGCCGACGCCGTCGCGGCGTACCCCACCACCCTCCCCGGCCTGGTGTCCTCGCATCTTCTCGACGGCTGTGGCCACTGGGTGCAGCAGGAGCGGCCCGAGGAGGTCAACCGGCTGCTGATCGCCTGGCTGCGGGCGCTGGGCTGAGGCGCCCGCCCGGGGCGGCTCAGCCGAGGTGTTCGGCGGCCGCGGCCCGGATCAGCTGGCGCAGCGCGTCGTAGTAGACGCGGTGGTCGGTCATGACGGGCAGCACGACGTCCCGCTGTCCCGTCAGCACCGGGAACTCCTCGGGGTCCAGCGCGGCGAGCGCCGTACGCGCCGTGGCCCGGGCCCGCTTCTCGTCCCGGTGGTCGACGAAGGCGACGGCGCCGAGGGTGAGCAGATACAGCCGCCGGTAGACATGGACGGCCGCCGCCGGGGTCATCCCGGCGGCGATGCTGTGGGCGAGCTGGGGCTCCACCAGGCGGCTCAGCAGCTCGGGCCCGAACCAGGCGCGGCCCGCGCGCAGCGCCGCGAGGCCCGGGTGCCGGATGAGCACGTCGTAGAGCGCGGTGAAGCGGGTCTCGGTGGCGGCGGCCCAGTCGGTGTCCCACGGGACGCGGGGCAGCAGCGTGGCCAGCTGGTCGGCGCACACGTTCAGCAGACCGTCGAAGTCGCCGCAGCGGCGGAAGACCGTGGCGTGCGAGACGTCGAGCCGCTGTGCCACCGCCCGGAAGCTCAGGGCCTCCGGGCCCTCCTCGTCGATGACCGACAGGGCCGCCAGCGCGATGGTGTCCAGGGCGGGTGGTTCGACCGCGGTCCGCTTCTTCCTCACGGGTCAGAGCGTAACAGTGGTTGTTACAGTGTTTCGCATGGTTGCACATCACGACGTACAGGCCGCGGTGCGCCGCGTCGCCGGGCACGTCCGGCCCATCACGCTGGCCCCGGTGGACGAGGGTGCCTTCGGCGGGGCCGAGGGGTGGCTGGCGCTGGAGTTCCTCCAGCACACCGGCTCCTTCAAGGCGCGCGGGGCGTTCAACTTCATCGCCGCCCACGTCGAGGCGGGCACCGTTCCGGACGCGGGCGTCGTCATCGCCTCCGGCGGCAACGCCGGGCTGGCCTGCGCCTGGGCCGCGGCCCGGCATTCCATTACGGCCACGGTGTTCCTGCCCGAGACGGCGCCCGCGGTCAAGGTCGGCAGGCTGCGGGCGCTCGGCGCCGACGTGCGCCAGGTGGGCCGGGAGTACGCCGAGGCGCTGGACGCCTCGCGCGAGCACGCCGCCGAGACGGGCGCGCTGGAGTCGCACGCCTACGACCATCCGCTGATCGCGGCCGGTGCGGGCACCGTGCTGGAGGAGATCCTGCGGTCCCGCCCGGACCTGGACACGGTGGTGGTGTCGGTCGGCGGCGGCGGGCTGTTCACCGGGGTCGCGGTCTCCGCGCTGGTGCACGGCGTCCGGGTGGTGGCCGTGGAGCCACGGGGATCACGCGCGCTGAACGCGGCGCTGGAGGCCGGGGCGGTGGTCGACGTGCCCATCGATTCGGTCGCGGCGGACTCGCTGGGGGCGCGGCGCGCGGCGCCGATGGCGCTGGAGTGGGCACGCAAGGACGGGGTGCGGTCGGTGCTGGTGTCCGACCAGGACATCGTCTCGGCCCGGCAGGCCCTGTGGGACGACCGCCGGATCGCCGTGGAGCACGCCGCGGCGACGGCGCTGGCGGCATTGCGCTCGGGGGCGTACGAGACCCGGCCCGGCGAGAAGGTGGCGGTGCTGCTGTGCGGGGCCAACACCGACCCGGGGGGCCTGGCGCGCCCGTAAGGGTGCCCGTCGCGGCGGGCCCATGGCCCGCCCCTTCTGCTGATGCGGGCCCGCCCCTCCCCGGGATGCGGGAAGAGGCGGGTGGGGCGGATGGCCGTCTACTCCCCCGCGTATGCCTTCTGAAGTGCGGCGATGTCGAGCTTGACCATCCCCATCATCGCGTCCATGGCGCGCTTGGCCTTCGTCGGGTCGGAGTCGGCGATCATCTGCGTGAGAACCTCGGGAACGACTTGCCAGGACACCCCGAACTTGTCCTTCACCCAGCCGCACGCGACCTCCTGGCCGCCGCCCTCCAGGAGCCGGTCCCAGTAGTAGTCGACCTCCTCCTGGTCCGCGCAGTGGATCTGGAAGGAGATGGCCTCGTTGAAGGTGAACTCCGGCCCGCCGTTGAGCCCGACGAACTTCTGGCCGTTGATCTCGAAGTCCACGGTCAGCGCCGAGCCCGGGGTGCCGGGACCCGCGTCGGTGTGGAGCACGGTCCGCCCGAGCTTGCCGTCCTTGAAGATCGAGACGTAGTGCTGCGCCGCCTCTTCGGCCCGGCCGTCGAACCACAGACACGTGGTGAATCCGTCACTGGCCATCGGTGCCTCCTGCCGCTGGGAGTGTTTACCCGTACCGACCGGCGCCGCGCGGGAAACTCATCGCTCCTCGGCACACTGATTTCCGGTGAGATAGGCGTGCAGGTGACCGGCGCCTTCGAGCATGGCCGTGGTGCGCCGGGTCAGTCCCTCCCGGCGCTCGGCGATGACCTCGCGCAGCGCGGCGCTGCTGCCCGTACGGCGCAACCCGTCCAGCACGGGCGCGATCCGCTCCAGCGGGTAGCGGTCCTGCCGCAGCATGTGGATCACCCGGGCGTCCCGGACGTCGGCCGGGCCGAAGGTGCGGTACCGGGTGCCGCGCTCCCGCTTCGGGACGAGCAGCCCGGCCGCCTCCCACACCCTGAGCGCCGAGGTGCGGACGCCGAGGTACGCGGCCACCTCGCCGATGCGCAAGGCCCCCCGCGGCACGTCCAGGGTCTCGGGGGTCTGGCCTGCGACCGCTTCCAGCGCCTCGCCCGCGGCCTTCAGGGACAGCCGCTGCTCGTGCAGGGCCGCGTGGGCGGCGTCCACGAGGCTGAGCGCCAGCGGTACGTCCCCGGAGTGCACCGCCCGCATCACCGCCCGGGCGGTCTGCTGTCCGTACCCCGGGACGAGCGCGTCGTAGGTGACCAGCGCCCGGCGATGGCGGGTGTCGAGCCTGCGGTAACCGGCCGGGGTGCGGGATGCCGGGGGCAGGACGCCCGCGTCGACGTAGTTGCGGATCTGCTGGGTCGAGATCCCGGCGGAGCGTGCCAGATCGATGGGGCGCAGCGGTTCTTCGGGGCGGCTCATGCGGTGAGCCTATCCCCAGCGCGTTCATGGCGAGTTGAGGGTTTTCCGCTCTCACGGCCCGTCCACGTGGCACGAGATGGCGAAAAGTCTCTACGCGGCACTTCAATGAAACACTTGAAGGCATGGATGTCAGTGACAGCGACGACATACGACACCACCGCGCCGCGGACGGCCACGATGTGATCCAGGTCCGCGGGGCCAGGGAGAACAATCTGCGGGATGTCTCCCTCGACATACCCAAGCGACGGCTCACCGTCTTCACCGGAGTCTCCGGCTCCGGCAAGTCCTCGCTCGTCTTCGACACGGTCGCCGCGGAGTCACAGCGGCTGATCAACGAGACCTACTCGGCGTTCGTCCAGAACTTCATGCCGACGCTCGGCCGCCCGGATGTCGACGCGCTGCGCAACCTCAGCGCCGCGATCGTCGTCGACCAGGAGCCGATGGGCACCAACTCCCGTTCCACCGTGGGCACCGCGACCGACGCCCACACCATGCTGCGGATCCTGTTCAGCCGGATCGGCAGCCCTCATGTGGGTCCGCCGCTCGCCTTCAGCTTCAACACGGCCGAGGGCATGTGTCCGCGGTGCGAGGGGCTGGGCCGGGTGTCGGAGATCGACATCGGCCAACTGGTGGACCGGGAGCGGTCGTTGAACGAGGGGGCGATCACCGTCCCCGGATTCGGGGTGGACACATGGTACTGGCAGCTCTTTGCGCACTCCGGCCTTTTCGACCCCGATGCCCCGCTGCGGGACTACACCTCCGAGCAGTGGGAGAGCTTCCTGCACAAGCCCGCCACCAAGATCAAGGTGGGCCGGAACAACCTGACCTACGAGGGGCTGGTCACCAAGGTCCGGCGGCTGTACCTGGCCAAGGACCGGGAGACGATGCAGGCCCAGGTGCGCGCGTTCGCGGACCGGGCGGTCGCGCTCGCCCGCTGCCCCGACTGTGAAGGATCCCGGCTGAACGAGGCCGCCCGGTCCTGTGCGGTCGACGGCCGCACCCTCGCGGAGTGCTCGGCGATGCAGATCAGCGACCTGGCCGCGTTCGTCCGGGGCATCGGGGACGACACGGTCGGGCCGGTCCTGGAAACCCTCCGGGACACCCTGGACTCGCTGGTGGAGATCGGTCTGGGGTATCTCAGCCTGGACCGGGAGTCCGGCACGCTCTCCGGTGGCGAGGCGCAGCGGGTGCGGATGGTCCGCCACCTCGGTTCGAGTCTGTCGGATGTGACGTACGTCTTCGACGAGCCCACGGTGGGCTTGCATCCGCATGACATCCGGCGCATGAACACCCTGCTGCTCCAGCTGCGCGACAAGGGCAACACGGTGCTGGTGGTGGAGCACAAGCCGGAGACGATCCGGATCGCCGACCATGTGGTGGACCTGGGCCCCGGCGCGGGTACGACGGGCGGGCAGATCTGTTACGCGGGCGATCTGGCCGGGCTGCGGGCCTCCGGCACCCTGACGGGCGACTACCTCGGCCACCGGGTGAGCCTGCGCGACAAGGTGCGGGAGCCCCGCGGGCGGCTGCCGATCACCGGCGCCCGGCTGCACAATCTGCGGGATGTGAGCGTGGACATCCCCCTCGGGGTGCTCACGGTCGTCACCGGGGTCGCCGGGTCCGGCAAGAGTTCCCTGATCCATGGCTCGCTCGGCGGACGGGACGGGGTGATCGTCGCCGACCAGTCGGCGATCCGTGGCTCACGCCGCAGCAACCCGGCCACCTATACGGGGCTGCTGGACCCGATCCGGTCGGCGTTCGCCCGGGCCAACGGGGTGAAGCCGGGGCTGTTCAGCGCCAACTCGGAGGGGGCGTGCCCGCGCTGCAAGGGCATCGGGCTGACGTACACCGATCTCGCGATGATGGCCGAGGTGGCGTCGGTGTGCGAGGAGTGCGAGGGCAGGCGGTTCAAGGCGGAGGTGCTGGCGTACCGGCTGCGCGGGCGCAGCATCGGCGATGTGCTCGCCATGACGGTGACCGAGGCGCGGGAGTTCTTCACCACCGGGCAGCCGCGGGTGATCCTCGACCGGCTGATGGCGGTGGGCCTCGGCTATGTGGGGCTCGGCCAGCCGCTCACCACCCTGTCCGGCGGTGAGCGGCAGCGGCTCAAGCTCGCCATCCGCATGGCGAAGAACGGCACGACGTATGTGCTGGACGAGCCGACGACCGGGCTGCATCTGGCCGATGTGGACCAGTTGCTGGCGCTGCTCGACCGGCTCGTGGACGACGGCAACACGGTCGTCGTCATCGAGCACCACCAGGCGGTGATGGCTCATGCGGACTGGATCGTCGACATGGGTCCGGGGGCGGGCCATGACGGCGGCCGGGTGGTGTTCACCGGGACGCCCGCCGACCTGGTGGCCTCCGGCACGTCGCTGACCGCCACGCATCTGCGCGAGTACGTCGGCGGGTAGGCGGCGTCACCGGGGCGGTGGCGGGGGTGCGGGGGCCCCGGCGGGCGGGGCGATCTTCGGGTACGAGGCAGTACCACGCGGGGTGTCCGGCCCGCCGGGCGGCGCCGCTTCCCCGGTGTCCCCGGGCATCAGGGCGTCGCGGGCGGCGCCCGGGTCCCATCCCGTGTCGACCACGCGCTTCTGCACCAGCACGGCGGCGCCCAGGACCGCGAGCCCGACGAGCAGGATCAGGGCGACGCCCACCCCGCCACCGGCCTTGCCCGCGTTGCCGATGAGCGCGCCGAACCAGCCGAAGTCGGCGTCGCCGAAGGTGGTGTTCTGCTCGCCGAACGCGCCGAGCACCTTGAGCAGCAGGGCGGGCAGGAAGGTGATGAGCACCCCGTTGAGGAACGCGCCCACGACGGCGCCGCGACGGCCGCCGGTGGCGTTGCCGTAGACGCCCGCCGCGCCGCCGGTGAAGAAGTGCGGCACCAGGCCCGGCAGGACCAGCGCGAGGCCGAACGCCGGGTTGAACACCCAGGTGAGCAGCGCGAGGCTGGCCAGACCGCCGGTGAAGCTGGAGAGGAAGCCGATGAGCACGGCGTTCTGCGCGTAGGGGAAGACGATCGGCGCGTCCAGCGCGGGCAGCGCGCCCGGCACCACCTTGTTCGCGATGCCCTGGAAGGCGGGCACGAGTTCACCGAGGATCGTCCGCACGCCGAAGAGGATGACCGCGACGGCGATGCCGAACTGGAGGCCCTGCATCACCGACTGCATCACATAGTTGCCGGTGTCGGTGGCCGCGGTGGTGGCCCCGGTGTCGGTGGCGAACGCCTTGAAGGCCGTCCGCTGCCCCGCCTTGAGGAGGAAGAGCACCGCCATCACCACATAGACGATCAGCATGGACAGGGCCGTGGCCACCATCGAGTCGCGCAGGAAGCGCAGCCCCTCGGGGAGCTTCATCTCCTCGGTGCTGCGGCTGCGCTTGCCGACCACCTTTCCGGCCGCGCCCGCCACCACGTACCCCGCGGTGCCGAAGTGGCCGATGGCGACGGTGTCGCTCCCGGTGACCCGCTTGGTCCAGGGGTGGGCGAACGCGGGCATGGCCACCAGCATGATACCGAGCAGCACACCGCCGACCGCCACCACGACGACGGTGGACTGACCGGCGTTGGCCAGCACCACGGTCAGCAGTGTGGCCATGAACAGCATGTGGTGTCCGGTCAGGAACACATAGCGCAGCGGGGTGAACCGGGCCAGCAGCAGGCTGACCACGAAGCCCAGGATCATCAGCCACGCCACGCGCGACCCGAACTGCGCCTGGGCGATGCCGACGATGGCCTCGTTCGTCGGGATGACGCCGTGTGCGCCCGTGACCCCCTGGATCATCGTGCCCAGCGGGGTGAGGGAGTTGGTGACCAACCCCGCGCCCGCCCCGATGAGCAGAAAGCCGAGGGTCGCCTTGATGGCACCGCCGATGATCTGCCCGGCGGTCTTCTTCATCGCGAGGAGTCCGATGGCGGTGATGATGCCGATCAGATACGCGGGTTCGCTCAGGATCTCGTTCACGAGAAACTTCGCGGGAGTTACCAGCCAGCCCATGATGTCGCTTCTGTTCCCGTCGTCAGACGTCGTACGTGTCCCGGAGCACCGCGTCGATCTCCGCGGTGCTCGTGAAGTCCTGAACCACCTTCACCGGCCGTCCCACATCGCCCAGGGTCCTGGCGATCTCGCGGGAGGTGAACAGGGAAACGGCCTCGGACGCCTTGCCCTTCGCGGAGATGGTGTCGGTGGCCTCGACGGTGACGTACGCCGACCACCCCCAGCGGTCCAGGACCTGTTCCAGGGTGTTCTTGAGGAACAGGCTGGTGCCCACGCCGTTGCCGCACACCGTGAGGATCTTGTGCAGGGAGGGCCCGGCAGCCCGTGGCCTTTCCGTGGCGGGGCTCTGCTCGTCACCGCTCAGCACGGCGCGCAGCGCCTCGGGGGTGGGCGCCGCGGCGAGGGCGTCCGCGGTGGCGGGGTCGCCGAGCAGCCGGGCCAGGCTCGCCATCGCGGCGGTGTGCGCGCCGGAGTCCGTGGCGGCGAGGGCCACGACCAGGGTGACCGGATCGTTGGTCTCATGGCCGAAGGCGACGGGCTCGGCCAGGCGCACCCAGGACATGCCGGTCGCGCGTACGGCGGGCGAGGGCCGGGCGTGGGCGAACGCCACGCCGGGGGCGACGACGATGTACGGCCCGTTCTCCTCGACGCCCGCGATCATCTCGGCGGTGTACTCGGCGGTGGTGAAGCCCGCGTCCACCATGAGCCCGCCGGCGACCGCTATCGCCTCACGCCAGTCCGCCGCCCTCGCGTCGAGCCGCACGCACCCGACCGGTAGCAGATCCATCAGTTCGTCCATGGCGCGAAATCCTCGCATCCTCGCCATGCGCCCCGGGCGGCGAGGGGTCCTCGGGGCGCGGCCGGCCACCGGGGCGGGAGCCCGCCCAGCCCAGCAGGAAGCCCGACGGGATGGTGACCAGGCCAGGGTTGCGCAGCGGGAACCAGTGGAAGTCGCGGTCGGGGAAGACGGCGAGGGCGCCTCCCGAGATCGCCGGGGAGAAGGCCATCGTGAGGAAGGTGAGGCCGAGGCCGCCATACATCGCCCAGCGCATTCCGGTGGCGGTGAAGCCGCGCCACAGCGTCCCGTACAGCAGGACCGGCAACAGCGCGGAGGCGGCGGCCGTGAAGGTGAAGGAGATCAGGATCTGCCGGTTCCAGTGCTGGGTCACGAGGGCGACGGCGACGGCCACCACGCCGACGCCCACGATCGCCGCGCGGGCCGCGGCGAGTTCACGGGCCGCGGTGAGCCGTTCCCTGAGCACGACCTTGGCCAGTACGTCATGGGCGAGGGAGGCCGCGGCGGCGAGGGTGAGCCCGGCGACCGCCGCGAGGGTGGTGACGACGACCGCGCAGGCGACGAGGGTGAACAGCAGGCTGCGGTGGGCGGACTCGGCGGCCGGGTCGAGCGCGCGGGTGAGCAGCAGCAGGGAGTTGGTGCCGGTGGGGTCGGCGGCGCGCAGCGCCGGGAGGCCGACGATGGCCGTGGCACCGGCGCCGACGATCACGATCAGCCCGCTCAGGGCGGCGACCGCGCCGACGGCCCAGGTGGTGGCGGCGCGGGCGGCCCGCGCGCCGCGGATCGGGTGGAGCCGCATGGTGATGTGCGGCAGACAGGCCGCGCCCACGGCCAGGGTGAGCTGGACGCTGATGACCTCCAGCTTGCCGGTGAACGAGTCGCCGAACTGGCGGCCGGACTCCCAGAAGGCATCGCCGTAGCCGCTCTTGTCGGCCGCCGCGCCGAAGAGGCTCGCCGGGTTCCAGTCGAACCGCTTGACGACCAGCACGGCGAGCAGGATGAACGCGCCGAGCAGGATGACGGTCTTGAGGATCTGGATGAAGCCGGTGCCCTTCATCCCGCCGAGGGCGGCGTAGCAGACCATGAGGGAGCCGATGAAGATGGTGCAGCCGGTGACCGACGCGGTGCCGGGGATGCCGATGAGAAGGGACATCATGTCGCCCGCGCCGTTGAGCTGGACGGTGAGCAGCGGCATGGTGACCACCAGCACCAGGACCGCGGTGCCGATACGGGCCGGGCGCTCGCTCAGCCGCTCGGACAGCACGTCGCCCAGGGTGTACCGGCCGCGTCCGCACAGGGGTCCGGCCATCACCAGCAGGAACACCAGGATCGAGACCACGGTGGACACGGTGATGAGGACACCGTCGAATCCGGCGATGGCGATGGTGCCGGTGGTGCTGAGGACGGTGGCGGCCGAGATGTAGTCGCCCGCGATGGCCAGGCCGTTCTGCATCGGGCCGAGCGTGCCGGTGCCGAT
The DNA here is from genome assembly GCF_044333065.1 of Streptomyces sp. NPDC021115. Taxonomy (NCBI): domain Bacteria; kingdom Bacillati; phylum Actinomycetota; class Actinomycetes; order Kitasatosporales; family Streptomycetaceae; genus Streptomyces; species Streptomyces sp. NPDC021115. The sequence continues at coordinate 676,074 of NZ_JBIRQF010000003.1, read as the reverse complement.
GTAGAACTCGGAGGGGTCGTCGCTGTCGGTGGCCGCCAGGATGCAGAGCAGGAAGGATACGGCGATGAAGCAGGCGAACAGCACGAACGCCAGGGTTCTCGGCTCGAAGTCGCCGCTCATCGCTCCCTCTCCCGGGTGCCCGCGTCGGGGGCGCGCCGGTCGGCTCGTACGAGCACGGTGACCAGGACCACCGCGTCGGCGCCCACCAGCAGGGCGCCCACCGTGAAACCGCCGCCCGCCCCGATCTCGATCCCTCCGCCCGCGGTGCAGTTGACCACCACCGCGGCCAGGTGGCAGGCCAGCGCGGCGCAGGCCGCCCGCGCCGTCCACGGCCACGGCCGCCGCCACGGTGAGGAGCGCCGCTCCCGGCGCCCCCCTCGGTGGTCCGGACGGGAGTCGGGGTACGGGCCGTGGCGGAGCTCGGGGCGGGGGCCCATCGCCTCCGGCGGGCGCGGTGGCATGACCTCGGCGGTGCGCACCGGGCGCGGATGCGTGGTCTGCCCCCATGCGTGATCGGACATGTCGTGCTCCTCGTGGCGGATCCGTCCGTTGCGGGTGGGACCGACCGCCACGACAGCAGCTCAGCGGGACCTCCGTACAGCCCGTCGAGGGACCGCGTGGCAGAAGCACATGATCCACTGACGGCCGTTGTGCACGGACACACTCTTCGTGGCCGCGAGAGGGCTCGCTGCGAGGATCCGTCACCGGATCCTCACAGTTCCCGACACCTCGGACACCTCCGGGCAGCTCCCGGGCGGCCCGCGGACGCCTCCGGACACCCGCCGGGCAGTTTCGGGCACACTCCCGGTCAGAGCGACAGCAGCCCGTACGCCGCGAGGGCGAGCGACAACTCGACGACGTCACGCGGGCGGTGCAGCGTACGCCCGGTCAACTGTTCGTAGCGGCGCAGCCGGTTGAGCACGGTGTTGCGGTGGCAGAACAGCGCACGCCCCGCCTCGCGCGCCGAACCGTCCGCCTCCAGCCAGGCCGTCAGCGTCGTCAGCAGCATGTCCCGGTCGGCGGGTTCGAGCGCCAGGACGGGGCCGAGCATGCGGTCGGCGAGCGCCGTGGCCAGGTCAGGGGAGGACACCACCAGTGCCTCCGGGTAGTGCTCCTCCAGCAACGCAGCCTCCCCGGTGGCGGGGCATGCGCGCAGCGCCGTATCGGCCAGCAGGCGGGCCGCGTTGACGGAGGCCAGGCCGGTGACGGCGGGGCTGACCCCGGCCCGGGCGCCGGGCGGCACGGCGAGCCCCCGCGCCACTTCCTGGGGGTGGACCTCCCCGAGGAGGACGATCGCGTGGGCGGTGGACTCCCCCGTGTGCCACACCGTGCGGCCGCCGCCGTAGATCTCCGGCGGGCGCGGCGCGCCGGGCGCCGAGCCCGTGTGGTCCAGCGCGACGACCGCGTAACGGCCCTGCTCGGGCAGGCCGAGCACCTCCTCCGCCTCCGGGAAGTCGCCCACCCGGGCGGTGCCGTCGAGCAGCGCCTCGACGATGATCCGGAACCGGTTCTCGCGGTGCCAGGCGAGCTGCCGTCCGACCTCGTGGTACGCCTCGGCGACGAGCGTGCAGTGCTCGTCGACGAAGTTCCAGACGTCGGCCGCCACATGCACCAGACCACGGGCGCCCACCGGATCTTCGCGCGTAGCCGACTCCACCAGCTCCTCCCAGACGACGGTGCACCCGATGCGGAAGCCGTGCAGCAGCGCGTCCAGCGGGAGGCCCTGGGCCGCGCGGTCGGCGCCGATCCGCCAGGAGACGGAGCGGGCCGTCTCCCGTGTCTCCTTGGGGTACAGCAGGGAGCGGACGTTGTTGGCCAGCGAGTCGTTGACGTCCCGCCACAGCTCGTGCGGATCGATGGAAGCGGCGCGGTAGACGGGTTCTCGCTCCCGCATCAGCGCGACCACCTCATCGGTCAGCCGGGGCAGTTCGTCGATGAGGACGCGGGCGGTCCGGTGCAGCAGGGCGACGGCCTCGGGGTCGGCCCGCGAGCGTACCGGCGGGCGGGCGGCGGGCATGCGGGGCAGCCCCCGGGCCCGGTCGGCAGACAGTCGGCTGGCAGAGCGCCCGGCGGCGGGGCCGGCGGCGCGGGAGCCGGTGACTGGGTGCATGACGGTCCTCCACCTCTGACGTGCGATGTGCCGCTCAACGCGGCATCATGAGGCCCGGTCCGCTCGGAGGCCAGACCTCTCCCGCTATTGCATCATCGGCATACCGCGTGGTCGGTGTCTTCGGACAATTCCCTTCGGCGTCGTCAGGTCCCTTCCCCTTGCCACCGGAAGCGCAGCGGTACCGTGGGGCCGCGCCGACCGTGGTGGCCGGTGCGCCCCCGACGCGAAAAGAAAGGTGCGGCAATGGCTTCCGCGCACGGCACCTCCCTGGACATCCCCACCCCCGACGGGGTTGCCGATGCCTACCTGGCCCGTCCTGACGACGGGACTCCGCATCCCGGTGTCCTGCTGTACCCGGACGCCTTCGGACCGCGCGCCACGGTCGAGGAGGCGGCCAGGCGCCTCGCCGGACACGGCTACACGGTGCTGGTGCCCAACGTCCTCTACCGCGCGGGGCGGGCGCCCGTGGTGGAGCTGCCGGAGTTCATCGACCCCTCGAAGCGGTCGGACATCTTCGATCAGCTCGGCCCGCTGATGAAGGCGCACACACCCGAGGTGGCGATGCGGGACGCCGGTGCGTACCTCGCCTGGCTCGCCGACTCCCCCCTGGTGACGGACGGCCCCGTGGGCAGCGTGGGCTACTGCATGGGCGGTGTGCTGGCGGTGCGCACCGCGGCGGCGTACCCCGAGCGGGTCGCGGCCGCGGCCAGCTTCCACGGCGGCCATCTGGTCACGGAGGCCCCGGACAGCCCGCACCGGCTCGTCGACCGGGTGTCGGCGGAGCTGTACTTCGGCCACGCCGACCAGGACCCGTCGATTCCGGCGGACCAGATCGCCGAGCTGGAACAGGCGCTGGACGCGGCCGGGGTGCGTCACCGCAGCGAGGTGTACGAGGGTGCCCACCACGGGTTCACCCAGGTCGACACCGCCATGTACGACGCCGCGGCGGAGGAGCGGCACTGGCGTGAGCTGCTGGCGCTCTTCGAGCGCACGCTGGGCAAGTAGCCCGGACGGCACCGCCGCCGGCGGCCGGTTGAACGCACCGGTCGGCGGCCGGTTGAACGCACCGCGCCTCCCTCCCGTACTCCCCGGCATGACCGCGCATCGCATCGCCGCCTCGGCCGCCGTCACCGGAACCGTCTCACTGCTGCTCACCGCGGTGGGCGCGGCGCCCGCCCTGGCCCATGGGGCACCGGTGGATCCGGTCAGCCGGACGGTGGCCTGCTCACCGGAGGGCGGGCGGGAGGCGCGGTCGGCGGCCTGCCGGGCGGCGAAGGCGGCCGGGGGCGCGGCGTTCGAGCAGTGGGACAATCTGCGCATCGCCGATGTGAACGGCAGGGACCGGCAGCGGATTCCGGACGGAAAGCTGTGCAGCGCGGGCCTCGACGGCTACCGGGGACTGGATCTGCCGCGCGCGGACTGGCCCTCGACGCGGCTCGCCCCCGGGTCCGAGCTCACGCTCGACTACAGCTCCACGATTCCGCACACCGGGACCTTCGAGCTCTATCTCACCAAGCCGGGCTACGATCCGACGCGGCCGCTGAAGTGGTCCGATCTCGACGCCGCGCCGTTCGCGAAGGTCAAGGACCCGGCGCTGACCGACGGCGCGTACCACCTCAAGGCGAAGCTGCCTTCGGACCGCCGTGGCCGTCAACTCCTGTACACGATCTGGCGCAACTCCAGTACGGCGGACACGTACTACTCCTGCTCGGACGTCGTGCTCTCCGCCGAGGCCGCGCAGTCCTCGAAGCCCTCGAAGCCCGCCCCGCAGAACGAGGCCCGGCCGGACGTCCCGGCGGACACGGCTGCGGGTGGCGAGCGGAGCGACGCCACCATGCCGCTGGTCGCGGGCGGTTCGGCCGCCGCGGTACTGACGGCCGCCGGGGTGTTCGTGACACGGCGTCGCCGCCGCTGAGTGACAGCGGCGGCGACCCGTCGGGCGGTGCGTCAGGTGATGGTGCGGTGAGCCGGACCGTACGGACTACCAGCCCTTGGTCACCCGGTGCGCGGTGAGGGAGCCACAGTTCGACCCGTAGGTGTACGTCGACTGGTTCTCGATGCCCCCGGCCCAGTCGATGCACTTGCCGCGCCCGTAGTCGTAGATGGGACCGGCGTAGGACGTGTACAGGCCGCTGTCCTGCTGCGGCTCGTCCGCGCCGTTCACGTAGAGGTACGCGAACATGTTCTTCTTCGCCCCCGCCGAGTTCCGGACGGTGACGACACAGTTCTTGCCCTTGGCGGAGTTGTACGTCAGGAAGACGGTGCCCTGGGTGCCGATCGGCGCCGAGTTCACCACCTTGTACCCGCTGCCGCAGGCCCCGTTGTACGCGGCCTTGGTCGCCGCCGAGGCGGACGGGGCCAGGACCACGCTGCCCGCGACGGCGGACGCGAGGACCGCGGTCGCGGCAACATAGCGTGAAATCTTCATATTTCCCCCTTGTAACCCTAGGGCGCTGTTTGCGTCGTCTAGGTGACATGTGGGGGCACAGGATGGTTGTACGGGAATCTGCGGGGATCAATGCGAACACCCGCTCCCCCGTTACCCCGTTCAGGCCGGGGTGCTGGCGCGGATGACGAGACGGGTGGGGAGCTCCGGCGGCGCCGCACCGGCCACGGGGGCGGACAGGACGGCGGAAGTGCCGTGGTCGGAGCGGTGATCGGTGTGATCGAGGAGCAGCCGGGCCGCCGATTCGCCCTTCTCCACGGTGGGCTGATGGACCGTGGTGAGCGGCACGACGGCGGTGGCGGCCGCGGGCACGTCGTCGTATCCGATGACGGCCAGGTCGCCGGGGACGGCGAGGCCGTGGTCCCGGACGGCCGCGCACGCACCGAGCGCGAGGGTGTCGGAGACGGCGAGCAGCGCGGTGGGGCGCGGACCCGGCGCGGTGAGCACGGTGTGCACGGCCGTGCGGATCGCCGCCAAGTCGTTCCTGCCGCATTCGATGACGGTGAGGTCGGCGAACGGCAGCCCCGCCTCGGCCCAAGCGTCGCGGTAGCCCAGCAGCCGACGGCGCAGGATCGCGCTGGTGGTGGCGAGCGCCTGGGGCCAGGTGGCCGGGCCGAGCCGGGGCTGAACGGCGAGCCTGTCGACCAGGATCACCGCCCGCCGGTGGCCGAGGCCGACCAGATGGCGGGCGGCGCACCGGGCGCCGCCGAAGTCGTCGACGGTGACGAAGCCCGCCCAGGCGTCGCCGAAGCGGTCCCGCCCGGTGTCATGGCCGGGCGAGTCCACGGCCAGCACCGGCAGTTCGCGCTTGACCAGGATGTCGAGACCGGGGTGGTCCTCCTCCACGCTGTACAGCAGCGCGGCGTCGATCACCGCCTTCTCCAGCGCCGCGAGCGGCGCGTCGGCCACCTGCTGGACGGGGGCGGTGGCGTGCCGGGCGAGCGGCCCCACGGCGGGCGGCAGGGCGAGCAGGGTCATGGTGGTGCGGCGCCGCTGGAACTCGCGGGCCACGCCCTCCAGGAAGGCGGTGGCGGCCGGGTCGGCGAAGGCGGTCTCCAGCGGAAGGGGCAGCACCACCCCGACGGTGCCGGTGCGTCCGCGCCGGAGCGAGGCGGCGGCCGGGTCGGGGCCCGCGTAACCGACCTCCTCGGCCGCCCGGAGCACGCGTTCGCGCATGGTGGCGGAGAACCGGCCGGTGTCGTTGAGGACGTTGGAGACGCTCATCACCGAGACCCCCGCCGCGCGGGCCACATCCTTCAGCGTCGCCATCCGCTCTCCCGGTTTGCTCCGGCTTCTCGTGATCGCTTGCCGCTCACCCCCATCCTATGACACTGTGCTTTATCGATACATCAACGGTGATGTGCCGCACGAGAGGGCCTTGTCCGTGAGCAGTCAGAGGCATCGCATGCTCGCCGGGGAGCCGTACGCCGCTCCCGCCCCGGCCGCCGACGCGCCGCACCAGGGCGCGACCCCCGGCCGCCCGGCCCTCGACCGCAGGACTCCCGACCGCCGGGCCCTCGACCATACGACCCTCGGCCGCCCGGCCTTCCCCCGCGAGGCCCCCGCCCCGCGCGGCATCTGAGATTCGGCCCAGGGGCCTTCCGGGCGCCGACAGCGCGCCACAGCCACAAGCATCCGACCGGCGAACGCACCGACCAGCGACCGCCTGCCGCACGGCACCCGGACAGCCCCTGCCCCGCCGACTTCCCACGTACCTCACGTACGTGAGCGATCGCACCAGCAAGAGCCAGCACGAACCAGCAATGGGATGGACGCATGACAGCCCCGGATGAGCGCCGGACGATCTCGATACCGGCGAGTGACGAGGCAACGGGCCTCGCCACGGCCACCACGGCGCCCCGCCCCTCCACGTACCGCACGGAGGGCTCACCGCACGCCTGGTGGCGCGACGCGGTGATCTACCAGATCTATCTGCGCAGCTTCCTCGACAGCACCGGGGACGGCATCGGCGACCTCGCCGGGGCCCGGCTGGGGCTGCCGTACCTCAAGAAGCTGGGCGTGGACGGGATCTGGCTCAGCCCGTTCTATCCGTCGCCGCAGCACGACCACGGGTACGACGTCGCCGACTACCTCGACGTCGACCCCATCTTCGGCGATCTGGAGGAGTTCGACCGGCTGGTGCACGACGCCCACCGGCTCGGGCTGAAGGTCCTCATGGACATCGTCCCCAACCACTGCTCCAGCGAACACGCCTGGTTCCAGGCCGCCCTGGCCGAGGGGCCCGGCGGACCGTCCCGGGCCCGCTTCCACTTCGCCGACGGCCGCGGCGAGGGCGGCGAACTGCCGCCCAACAACTGGCACGCCATGTTCGGCGGACCGGCCTGGAGCCGGGTCACCGAGCCCGACGGCACCCCCGGTCAGTGGTACCTCCATCTGTTCACCCCCGAGCAGCCCGACCTCAACTGGCGCGAGCCGTCGGTCGGCGAGCACTTCCACGAGGTGCTGCGCTTCTGGCTCGACCGGGGCGTCGACGGATTCCGCATCGATGTGGCGGCGGGCCTGTTCAAACACCCCGACCTGCCCGACTCCGACGACCCCACCATCGACGAGCGCACCCGTGACTCCGTCAACCCGCTGGCCTGGAACCAGCCGGAGATCCACGAGGAGTGGCGCCGCTGGCGCGCCATCTGCGACGAGTACGCGGCCCGCGACGGCAACGACCGGCTGCTGGTCGGCGAGGTCTCCGTGCCGACGCCGCTGGAGCAGGCCAAGTACGTGCGGTCCGACGAACTCCACCAGGCGTTCTTCTTCCACCTGCTGACCGCGCCCTGGAACCCGGACGTCTTCCGCAAGGTGATCAGCGAGGCGATGCGGGACATCGCCGACACCGGCTCCACCGTCACCTGGGTCCTCAACAACCACGACCAGGTCCGCACGGTGACCCGGTACGCGGGTGAGCCCGCGACGGGCGAGGTGGCGTGCCTCGGCCCGGCCCGGGCCCGCGCCGCCGCCCTGCTGATGCTTGCCCTGCCCGGCGCCGCGTACGTCTACCAGGGTGAGGAGCTGGGCCTGCCGGAGGTGGTCGACCTGCCGGACGAGGTGCTGACCGACCCCATCTTCCACCGCACGGGCAGCCGTCAGCACATCCGCGACGGCTGCCGGGTGCCGCTGCCGTGGTCGGGGCACGCCTCGCCGTTCGGCTTCACCACCGGCGAGGCGGTGGCCCAGCCGTGGCTGCCGCAGCCCGAGTGGTTCGCCGAACACGCCACCGACCGGGCCCTGGCCGACACCGACTCGTTCTGGCACCTGTACCGCGAGGGGCTGTATCTGCGGCGCAGCCTCCCGCAGATGGGCGAGGGCCCGCTGGTGTGGCTGGAGTCGCCGCCCGAGGTGCTGGCGTTCATGCGCGGCGACGGGCTGGTGTGCGCGATCAACTTCAGCGACCACCCGGTCCCGGCCCCGGTCACCGGTGCGCCCATTCTGGCCAGCGCCTCGTGCCCGCCCGGGACGCTGCCTGGCAGCGCCGCCGCCTGGTGGATCAGCGATCCGACCGGCTGACACCGGCAGATCCCCGAGGCCCGGACCGGCCGTCGCGCACGCCGCTGACGACCGGTCCGGGCGTAGGTCGGGCCGCTTGGGCAGTTTCGGGCGCGGGCGTACGTCAGCCGAGCGCGGCCGCCATCCGCCGGACCGCCTCGGCGAGCAGTTCCGGCGAGGTGGCCAGGTTGAGCCGGACATGGCCCGCCCCGCCCGTACCGAACGGCAGCCCGGAGTTGAGGGCCACCCGGCCGCGGTCGAGGAAGACGGCGGCCGGATCGTCCCCCAGGCCCAGCTCACGGCAGTCGAGCCAGGCGAGGAACGTCGCCGGGCCCGGCCGGTAGCGGACCCCGGGCAGTTCCCGGGCCAAGAGTCCGGCGAGCAGCCTCCGGTTGCCGTCGAGCCCCTTGAGGAGCGCGTCCAGCCAGTCCCGGCCCTCGCGCAGCGCGGCGGTGTGGGCGATGACGCCGACGTGGCTGGGGCCGTGGCCGACCTCTTCGGGAAGGCGCGCCAGATCCTCGGCGGCGGCGGGACCGGCGACGGCCAGCGCGGCCTTGAGCCCGGCGAGGTTCCACCCCTTGGAAGCCGACATCAGCGAGAGCCCGCTCTCCGCGCCGGGCACGCTCAGATACGGGGTGAAGTCCGTCCCCGGGGCCACCACGGGGGCGTGGATCTCGTCGGCCACGACCCGTACGCCATGGCGGTCGGCGAGCGCGGCGACGGCGGCCAGCTCCCCGGCGGTGTGCACGGTCCCGGTCGGATTGTGCGGGCTGCACAGCAGATACGCGGCCCGGCGGCCGCCCGCGACGGCGCGCCGGAACGCGTCCTCCAGCGCGTCGAGGTCGAGCCGCAGGTCCGCGCCGAGCGGCGCCTCCACGACCCGGCGGTCCAGGTGCTCCACGAAGGGGTAGAAGGGCGGATAGACCGGACAGTTGACCACCACCGGGTCGCCCGGGCCGCTGACCAGCTTCAGCGCCTCGACCACGCCCAGCATCACATCGGGCACGATCGCCGTGCGCTCAACGGCGAGCCCGTCCCAGCCCCAGCGCTCCCTGGCGAAGCCCGCCAGCGCCTCGGCGTACGCCGTACCGGCCGGATAGCCGGTGTCGCCGAGGGCGATGGCGTCCGTGACCGCCCGCACGACGGGTCCGGCGAGCGGGACGTCCATCTCGGCCACCCACAGCGGCAGCACGTCGTCCGGGTAGGTGCGCCACTTCATACTGGTCCGGAGCCGCAGTTGGTCGAGAGAGAGCCGGTTCAGCGGGTTGGGGTCGTCTTCGGCCGGGCCGTGCGGAATGAGATCCATGTCATCCATGGTCCCCACGTCGCCCGTGTTGTCCATGTGGCGTACGTGGCCCGAGCTGTGACGACGGACCAATTCCGGCCTCCAGGTCATGGCCGGGCGGTCATCGAGAGGTTGACGGGATGCGGCAAGATGGCAGGTCACGTCAAGGCGGTGTGTACGTGCCTCGACGTCATCAGCACATCCTCCGCACGAACAGGTGACCAGGTGAGCAGCAGACACGACTCCGGGCCGGCGACGACGCGGCCCGCCGCCCCGAGGGCGGCGGCCGCAACGTCCGGGGGTGAGCGGTGAACCGGGAACTCACGCTGCACGACGTCATCGTCGTCACCGCCGCGCTGGTAGCCGCCGCGGCGGCCGGTCTGCTGCTGCGGATGGGGCTGCGCTGGCTGGGCGAGCGGGCGCGCGAGACGCGGTGGAGCGGGGACGACATCATCGTCGCCACCCTGCGCACCCTGTCCCCTTGGGCGGCCATGGCGGTCGGCGTGTCGTCCGCGGCCGCGGCGCTGCCGCTGACCCGCACGATCGGTCACACCGTCAATCAGGTGGTCATCGCGGCGCTGATCCTGGCCACCACGGTCACGGCGGCGCGCGTGGTCGCCGGTCTGGTGCAGACGCTGGCGCTGTCCCGGTCCGGGGTGGCGGGCACGGCCACCATCTTCGTCAACATCACCCGTATCGCGGTGCTGATGATGGGCGTGCTGATCCTGCTCCAGACCCTGGGCATCTCGATCGCGCCGCTGCTGACCGCGCTGGGCGTGGGCGGTCTGGCGGTCGCGCTGGCCCTCCAGGACACCCTGGCCAACCTGTTCGCGGGCGTGCACATCCTGGCGTCCAAGACGGTGCAGCCCGGTCACTACATCCGGCTCAGCAGCGGGGAGGAGGGGTACGTCGTGGACATCAACTGGCGTAACACCACGATCCGTCAGCTGTCCGACAACCTCGTGATCATCCCCAACGCCAAGCTGGCGGGCACCATCACCACCAACTACCACCAGCCGGGCCAGGAGATGTCGGTGATGGTGCAGGTGCGGGTCGGCTACCGGAGTGACCTCGAACATGTGGAGCGGGTGACGACCGAGGTGGGCGCGAAGGTGATGGCCGATGTCTCGGGCGGCGTGGTCGATTTCGAGCCGAGTATCCGCTTTCACACCTTCGGCGAGTCCGGCATCGACTTCTCGGTGTTCCTGGGGGCGCTGGAGTTCAGCGACCAGTATCTGATCAAGCACGAGTTCATGAAGCGGCTGCACCGGCGCTACCAGGCCGAGGGCATCGAGATCCCGCTGCCGATGCGTACGGTCGTCCTCCACCAGCCCGGCCAGTCCGGTCAGCCGGGGCAGCCGGGGCAGGTGCCGCTGCCCGCCCAGCGCATCGGCGAGGCGGACCTGATCCCGGGCTCCCTGGCCCCGGACTCCTTCACTCCGGACAAGGGGACGGTCACGAGCCCGGGGAGCACCGCCTAGCCGCGGCGCTCGGCCTGCTCCTGGTCCGCCCTGGGACGGGTGCGCCGGGCATGCCATGCTGGCGCGGTGCCGTACCAGCTCGCGACACCCGAACCCGTCACCCCCGACGCCCCCGTAGGGATACGGAAACCCCTGCTCACGCAGGCGTGGCTGGACCTCGCCTTCCTCCACTGGGCCATGGACCCGTCCGAGGTGGCGGGGCTGCTCCCGGCCGGGACCGTGCCGGACACGTTCGACGGTGCCACCTATGTCGGTCTGGTGGCGTTCCGGATGCACCGGGTGGGCTGGCTGCGGCTGCCGGGGATCCCGTACCTCGGCACGTTCCCGGAGACCAATGTGCGGCTGTACACGGTGGACGCGCACGGGCGGCGCGGGGTGGCGTTCCGCTCACTGGACGCCTCCCGGCTGCTGCCGGTGGTCATGGGGCGGGCCGCCTTCCGGCTGCCCTACGTGTGGTCGAAGATGGCCGTACGCGCCGACGGCGACACCCTCACCTACACCAGCTCGCGGCGGTGGCCGGGGCCGCGCGGGGCGCGCTGCCGGATCACCCTGCGGCCCGGGGAACGCGTCGGGGAACCGACGGATCTCGAGCACTTCATCACCGCCCGGTGGGGCATGCACAACGCCTTCTTCGGCGGGGTGGCGTATCTGCCGAACCATCACCCCCGGTGGCCGCTGCACCGGGCGCGGCTCGTCTCCTGCGAGGAGGACATCATCGCCGCGGCCGGGCTGCCCGCCCCGGCCGGGGAGCCGGTCAGCGTGCTGTACTCGCCGGGCGTCCCGGTCCGGCTCGGCCGCCCGGCCCGTCCGGCGGGCATCCCCACGCCCTAGGCGGTGTCCGGTGGCCGCAGCGAGCTGGCGCGCACGACGAGGGTGGGGGACAGCGTGATGCGGCGCGGGCGCCGCTCCACGGGCGCCCGCAGCGACTCCAGCAGCAGCCGCGCCGACCGCTCCCCCAGCGGATGGGCGGGCTGGGCGACCACCGAGATGGACGGCGTCATGTACGGCGCCCAGGGGGCGTCGTCGAAGGAGACGAAGCCGACGTCGGAGCCCACGCGCAGGCCCCGTTCGGCGAGCGCGGCCAGCGTGCCGAGCGCCATCGGGGCGTTGGCGACGAAGAACGCGTCGGGCGGATCGGCCCGGTCCAGCAGCTCCCGGGCGGCGAGCATCGCACCGTCCTGCCGGAAGTCGGCGTGGGCGACGATCTCCGTCAGGCCGTGCCGCTCCCTCAGGGCGGCGCGATAGCCGCGCAGCCGGGCCCGTGCGGTGTCGGCGGACGCCGGGCCGGTGACACAGGCCGGGCGCGACCAGCCCTGCTCGATGAGGTGGCGGGTGGCGTCCCGGGCGCCCGCGAAGGACGGCACCACGACGGCGTCGGTCTGCTCGCGCAGCGCACGGTCGATCACGACGACCGGGATCCGGCTCTGGCGCAGCCGTGAGATGTCGGTGTCCCGGCCCTGCGGGGACAGCACCACCCCGGCCACCCGGGCCTGCTCGGCCACGGCGAGGTGGCGGCGCTCCTTCTCGGGGTCCTCGTCGGTGTTGCAGAGCAGGACCGTATAGCCCTCCGCCTCGGCGGCGTCGGTGACACCGCGCGCGACCGCGGTGAAGAACGGGTTGCCGATGTCGGGGATGAGCAGCGCGATGACCTTGGTGGTGCGGGTGCGCAGGCTCCGGGCGATCCCGTTCGGCCGGTAGCCCACCGCGTCGGCGGCCCGCATCACCCGCTCGACGATCTCCGGCGCGATGGACGGATTGCCGTTGAGGGCCCGGGATACGGAGGCCGGGGAGACCCCCGCCGCCTCGGCAACGGTTTTGATCGTCGGCGTTGGTGTCACCTCACCCACGGTAGCCACCTCGCGCGGCGGCGTCGGCACCGGTGGCGGACCCTTGCCCGAGAAATCGATTTCTGAGAGCCTGCGGGCACCCGCGGCCGCCGTCGCGGGTGCCCATCGATGACGCAGGGAATGGAGTGGCGCCATGCCGTACACCGTGCCGGTCAGCACGCCGAGGCCGACCGTCGAGCCCGCCACGGTCTGGCTGGTGGCCAGCGGCGATCTGCGCCCCTCCGCCAATGCCGCGGGGTGGCCGGTCCAGGAGGCGATGGAAGCCGCGCTGGGCGATGCCTTCGGGAAGCTCGGCTGGACGGTGCGCCGGGCGCACGAGGTGGATCCGGTCAAGGGCCATGGCTTCATCGACAGCCAGCGCATGGGGCTGACCGTCTTCCGGTCGATCCCCTCCGACGCGCCGCTGGTGGTCGCCGAGGCGGTGTGGCAGTACAGCCACCATGTGCTGGCCGGGCTGCGCACCCACCGCGGGCCCATCCTGACCGTGGCCAACTTCGACGGGACGTGGCCGGGCCTGGTGGGGCTGCTCGGGGTGAACGCGGGCCTGACCAAGATGGGCAAGGAGTACTCCACGCTGTGGAGCGTGGACTTCACCGACGACTGGTTCCTGGAGGGGCTGAGGAGCTGGGTGGACACCGGCACCGTTCCCCAGGACGCCTCGCACGTAAGGCCGTTGCCGCCGCTCGCCGCCACGCCCGAGCGCGAGCTGGGCCACGCGGTCGCCGACCAGCTGATGGCGGACAAGGCCATCATCGGGGTCTTCGACGAAGGCTGCATGGGCATGTACAACGCCATCATCGACGACGAACTCCTCAACCCCCTCGGCATCTACAAGGAGCGGCTGTCGCAGAGCGCGCTGTTCGCCGAGATGTCCACGGTGCCGGAGGCGGAGACCACCGCGGTGCGCGACTGGCTCACCGGGCGCGGCATGCGCTTCGAGACCGGTAAGGACGAGGCCACCGAGCTGACCGACGAGCAGCTGCGCCAGCAGTTCGCGATGTACATCGCCGCGCTGCGCATCAGCGACGACTTCGGGCTCGACGCGGTCGGCATCCAGTACCAGCAGGGCCTGAAGGACCTGGTGGCCGCGTCCGACCTCGCCGAGGGGCTGCTGAACAACGCCGAGCGTCCCCCCGTACGCAGCCGCGACGGCGCCCGGGTGCTGTGGGAGGACCGGCCGCTCCCCCACTTCAACGAGGTGGACGAGGGCGTGGCGGTGGACGCGCTGCTCAGCAATCGCCTCTGGACGGCGATGGGCCTCGACCCGGCCACCACCCTGCACGACGTCCGCTGGGGCGAGGCGTACGACGGCCGGTTCGTCTGGGTCTTCGAGATCTCCGGCTCCGTCCCCGCCTCCCATCTCGCCGGGGGCTATGCCGAGGCCGTGTCGCTGCGGCAGAACCCGGTGTACTTCCCGGCCGGTGGCGGCACCCTGTCCGGGGTGTCCCGGCCCGGTGAGATCGTCTGGTCCCGGCTGTACATCGCCGAGGGCGCGCTGCATCTGGACATCGGGCGCGGCCGGGCGGTGGAGCTGCCCGAGGAGGAGACGCGGCGGCGGCGCCAGGCCACCAACCCGGAGTGGCCGATCATGCACGCGGTCCTCGACGGGGTGAGCCGCGACCAGTTCATGGCCCGCCACAAGGCCAACCACATCCAGGTGGTGTACGCGCCCGACGCCGCCACGGCCGACCGGGCGCTGGCCGCCAAGGCGGCGGCCTTCGACCGGCTGGGAGTGGCCGTGCACCTGTGCGGCGACGTGGCGATCGAGGCCGGCTGATGACGTCGCGGAGCGGGATGACGTCGCGGAGCACCGCGCAGCGGGCCGTGGTGGGCGTGGACATCGGGACCTCCAGCTCCAAGGGCGTGCTGGTGTCGACCGACGGCACGGTCCTCGCCCAGTCCGTCGTACGGCACTCCGTCGACCGGCCGCACCCGGGCTGGGTGGAGATGGATCCGCGGGTGTGGTGGCGGGAGTTCACCACCCTGGTGCGGGATCTGCTCGGGTCCGCCGAGGTGACCGTGGAGGCGGTCGGCGTCAGCGGGATGGGGCCGTGTGTCGCGGTCACGGACGACGCCGGTGTGCCGCTGCGCCCAGCCCTGCTGTACGGGATCGACACCCGCGCCACCGACGAGATCCGCCAACTGGAGGACGAACTGGGCCGCGAGGAGATCCTGCGCCGCTGCGGTTCGGTGCTCTCCACGCAGGCCGTCGGCCCGAAGCTCGCCTGGCTCGCGCGGCACGAGCCCGGTGTCTTCGCCCGCGCCCGGCGGCTGTTCATGCCCAGCTCATGGCTGGTGCACGGGCTCACCGGGGAGTACGTGCTGGACCACCACTCGGCCAGCCAGTGCACCCCGCTGTACGACACCGGCGCCCTCGACTGGTACCGCCCCTGGTCGGACGGGCTGGCCGGGCGGATCGAACTGCCCCGGCTCGCCTGGTCCGGGGAGGTGGCGGGCCGGGTGTCGCCGGAGGCGGCGGAGGCCACGGGCCTGACGGCGGGCACCCCGGTGACGGTCGGCACCATCGACGCCTGGGCGGAGGCGGTCAGCGGCGACGCGCACAACGCCGGTGATCTGATGCTGATGTACGGCTCGACCATGTTCCTGATCAACACGGTCGAGGAGCGGGTCACCTTCCCCGCCCTGTGGGGCACCGTCGGGGCGCTCCCCGGCACCCGCAACCTGGCCGGTGGCATGGCGTCCTCGGGGGCCATCACCGACTGGCTGCGCTCGCTGTTCGGGGACCCGTCCGTCCCCGAACTGCTGGCCGAGGCGGAGACCTCGGGCCCGGGGGCGCGGGGGCTGCTGATGCTGCCGTACTTCGACGGGGAACGCACCCCGATCGCCGACCCCGCGGCCCGCGGCGTCCTCGCGGGCCTCACCCTCGCGCACACCCGCGGCGACCTCTACCGCGCCGCGCTGGAGGCCACCGGTTTCGGCGTCCGCCACAACGTGGAGGCGATCCGCGCCGCCGGTGGCCGCATCGACCGGGTGGTGGCCGTGGGCGGTGGCGCCCAGGGACATCTGTGGACGCAGATCGTCTCCGACATCACCGGGCTGACCCAGGACGTCCCCACCCACACCATCGGCGCGAGCCTCGGTTCGGCGTTCCTCGCCGCGTCGGCCGTCGGCGACGCCGACATCGCCCGGTGGAATCCGCCCGCCGTCCAGGTGCGCCCCGACCCGGCCGCCACGGCACTCTACGACGAGCTGTACGCGCGCTACCGCGAGCTGTACCCGGCGACCGCGGACCTCGTCCACGGCCTCGCCACGGGCTGACTCACCCGGCCGCCCCGGCCTCGCTCAACGCGCTCACCGGGGCGGTTCCCCGGTGGGGCGGGGTTCGGGTCCTGGGGCGGGGTCGGGAGCGTTCTCCCCGGCCCAGATGCCGCGGACGTGGCCGAGGTGGCGGCGCATCAGGGCCTCCGCGCCGTCCGCGTCGCCCGCCTCGATGAGGTCGAGCAGTTCGGCGTGTTCGTGGGAGGAGTCGAACAGGGCGCTGCCCTCGGTCAGCGTGCGCAGTCCGTAGAGCCGGGAGCTGGTGCGCAGGGTGCGCACGGTCTCCACCAGCCTGCGGTTCCCGGCCTGTTCCAGCAGGGTGAGGTGGAACTCCATGTCGATGGTGACATGGGCGATGAAGTCGCGGCGGTGCGCGGCGTCCTCGATGCCCGCCGCCAGTGGCCGCAGCCGCGCGATGACGTCGGGGGCGACGCCCGCCTCGGTGATCTGCCGGATCACCGGGATCTCGATGAGCGCGCGCAGATGCGTGATGTCGTCCAGTTCGGCCGCGGAGAGCTGGGTGACCCGGAAGCCCTTGTTGCGGGCGATCTCGACCAGCCCCTCCTTGGTGAGGTCGAGCATGGCCTCGCGTACCGGCGTCGGGGACACTCCGAAGTGTTCGGCCAGGCTCGGGGCGGAGTACACGACGCCGGGCTTCAGTTCGCCGGAGATCACCGCGCCGCGGAGGGTTTCGGCGATCTCCTCGCGGAGGCTGCGGCGGCCGCGGAGCGAGGGCAGGCGCGTGGTGGCCCCGTCGTCCACGGTCATGCGGTGGCCTCCTTCATCCGTCGCGCTCACCGGACTCGGTGGCCTCATGGACGCCACCGGCGATCACGAGATCTTCCCATGCCATTCCCACGCTCTTGAACAGCCGGGGGCGTCCGCTGTCCACGGCCGAGCCGCGTACGAGGTCGGCGAGGGGCAGCAGCTGGGCGGGGTCGAGCAGACCGCGGTCGATGACCTGGATCAGGTCGCCCGCCTCGCGGGTGGCGGCGGCACGGGACTCGACGACCACGGTGGCGTGGCGGACGGTGTGGTCGTCGACCTCCCTGGCGTCGGGTTCATGCGATCCCACGGCCAGCACGGTGGCGTGCGGGGGCAGCAGGGTCCCGTCGAACAGCGGGTCCCGGGCCGTGGTGCAGCAGGCGATCAGATCGGCGTCCGCGACCGCGTCCGGCTCCCCTGCCGTGAGGCGGACCCCGGCGGTTTCCGGGAAGCCCTCGGCCAGTCGGCGGGCCCGCTCCGGGGTACGGCCGACGACGGTGACCTCGGTGAGCGGGCGGATCGCGCGGAGCGCGGCCAGATGGCTGTGGGCCTGCGGGCCGCCGCCGAAGAGCACCAGCCGGGAGGCGTCGGGCGGGGCGAGCAGGTCGGCGGCCGCGGCGGACACCGCGGCGGTACGGAGGTTGGTGAGCGCGACCCCGTCCAGCAGGGCGAGCGGGGTGAGGGTTTCGCCGTCCAGCAGCAGATACTGCCCCTGGATGCGCGGCAGTCCGCGCGCCGGGTTGTCCGGCGCGACGGTGGCGATCTTGACGCCCGCGTAGGCGCGGCCCCGGGGGCCACGGCCCTCGGCGGGCATCAGCAGCAGCTGCCCGTGGTCCACCGGCACCACGCTGCGGGGCGAGTCGGCCTCGGGGTCGAGCCCGTCCCGCAGCGCCTGCTGGAGGGCGCGGATCGCGGTGTGCGGGGACAGGGCGGCGGCGACCGCAGCCGCGTCGATGGTCTTCATGGGCGGCACTGTCATGGGCGGCTCTTCACAGCTCGAAGCCTTCGGGGAACGGGTCGTCGGGGTCGCGCAGATACTGGGCGGTGCCGGTGATCCAGGCGCGCCCGGTGACGGTGGGCACCACCGCGGGCAGCCCGCCGACCGTGGTCTCCTCGACCAGGCGGCCGGTGAAGTGGGTGCCAATGAACGATTCGTTGCGGAAGTCGGTGTGCAGCGGCAGCAGTCCGCGGGTGTGCAGCTGGGCCATGCGGGCGCTGGTGCCGGTGCCGCAGGGCGAGCGGTCGAACATGCCCGGGTGGATGACCATGGCGTGCCGGGAGTGTTCCGCGTTCGATCCGGGGGCGGCCAGATACACATGGTGGCAGCCGCCGATCTCGGGGTTGCCGGGGTGGACCGGGCGGGCCTGCTCGTTGATGGCGGCCATGAGGGTCAGCCCGGCCTCCATGACTCGGTGCTTGTGGGCCAGGTCGAAGGGGATGCCGAGGGCGTCGAGGTCGACGATGGCGTAGAAGTTGCCGCCGAAGGCCATGTCGTAGCCGACGTCGCCGTAAGCGCCGGTCTTCACGGTGCGGTCCAGCGCGAGGGTGAACGAGGGCACGTTGCGCAGCGTCACCCCGCGCGCCGCGCCCCGCTCGACGGCCACGTCCACCACGACCAGCCCTGCGGGGGTGTCGAGCCGGATGGTGGTGACGGGCTCCTCGACCGTCACCATGCCGGTTTCCACCAGGACGGTGGCGACGCCGATGGTGCCGTGTCCGCACATCGGCAGACAGCCGGAGGTCTCGATGAAGAGCACGCCCCAGTCGGCGTCGGGGCGGGTCGGCGGCTGGAGGATCGCCCCGCTCATCGCCGAGTGTCCGCGCGGTTCGTTCATGAGGAACCGGCGGATGTGGTCGAGGTGTTCCATGAAGTACCGGCGCCGGTCGAACATGGTGGCGCCCGGAATCACCCCGGCGCCACCGGTGATGACGCGGGTCGGCATCCCCTCGGTGTGCGAGTCCACGGCGTGGAAGGCCCGGTCGCTGCGCATGGGTTCAGCCGAGCCCTTCCGCGAGGGCCTTCTCGGTGGCGTTGCGCACCGTGGCGGCGTGTTCGGGGGTGAGCGGTACGCGCGGATGGCGGCAGGGTCCGCCGTAGCGCCCGGCGATGTCCATGCTGAGTTTGATGGCCTGCACGAACTCGGTCCTGGCGTCCCAGCGCAGCAGCGGGTGCAGGGTGCGGTAGAGCGGCAGCGCGGCCTTGAGGTCGCCCGCTGTGGCGGCCCGCCACAGCTCTGCGCAGGCGCGCGGGAAGGCGTTGGGGTACCCGGCGATCCAGCCGGGGGACCCGGCAACGGCCAGCTCCAGGGCCACGTCGTCGCTGCCGCACAGCACATCGAGCCCGGGGGCCAGCTCATGGATGCGGTAGCCGCGGCGGACATCGCCGGTGAACTCCTTCACCGCCACGATCAGCCCCTCGTGGTACAGCTCCGCCAGCAGCTCGGGCACCAGGTCGACCTTGGTGTCGATGGGGTTGTTGTACGCCACGACGGGCAGCCCGGCCCTGGCCACCTCCCGGTAGTGGGCCAGCACGGCGCGCTCGTCGGCGCGGTAGGCGTTGGGCGGCAGCAGCATCACGGCGGGGGCGCCCGCCTCGGCCGCCTGCTCGGCCCAGCGCCGCGCCTCGTCCGCGCCGTACGCCGCCACTCCGGGCATCACGGTGAAGCCCTCGGGGGCGGCCTCGGCCGCGGTGGTGACGACACGGGCCCGCTCCTCGGCGGTGAGGGTCTGGTACTCGCCCAGGGAGCCGTTGGGGACGGCGCCGTGACAGCCCGCCTCCGCGAGCCAGGTGAGGTGTTCGGCGTAACCGTCGAAGTCGACCGCGAGCCGTCCGGAGGTGTCCTCGCGCAGCGGCAGCGCCGTCGCGACGAGCACCCCGTGCCATGACTTGGCCTGTGCGTTCATGCGCCCTCCTCGTCGTGGTGCGGCATGGTTCCGCGCCCGGAATTCCTCAAGCGTCCGAGCGGCACCGGCTGGGCGATCGGCCTGCTCGCCAGCCCGCGCAGATCCTCCTCGGTGACCTCGCGCCCGGCGTGGGCGGCGGTCAGGACGGCGGTGGCGTAGCCGCATACCCGGCCCTGGCACAGGCCCATGCCGGGGCGTGCGCACAGCTTCACCGACCGTGGGTCGGTGGCGCCCAGGTCCTTCGCCACGTGGCGGATGGTCCCGGCGGTCACCTCCTCGCAGCGGCAGACGACGGTGTCCTCGGTCAGCCAATCCCGCCAGCCGGGCCGGACCGGGTACGCCGCGTGCAGCGCGGCGGCGAAGCCGCGCCGGGTGGCCCGGAGCCGCAGCAGCCGGGCGAGGCGGCGCGCGTCGGGGCGGGCGCCGGTGGTGGCGTACGCGGCGTGCAGCCCGGCCAACTCGCCCTCCAAACAGGCGAGTTGCGCACCGCCGACACCGCATGCCTCGCCCGCCACATAGACACCGGGCACGGTGGAGCGCTGCCGGGTGTCCACGCGGGCGGTCAGGCTGCCGTCGGCGTCCCGGTGCATCGCGCAGCCGAGCTGGAGCGGGATCTCGGTCTGCGGGGTGAAGCCGTAGCCCACGGCCACCGTGTCGCACTCCAGCCGCCGCCGGGTGCCGGGCACGATCCGCCACCGGTCGTCCAGCCGCGCCACCACCGCCCCGGTGACGGTGTCCGTGCCGTCGGCCCCCACCACCGTGGTACGGGTGCGGTACGGGACCCGGTGGCGCCGCAGCGTCCGCAGGTAGTGGGCGCCCTCGGCGAGTTTGGCGGCGGCACGCAGCGTGGTGAGCGGGTGGCGGGCGAAGGCCGTGGGCCGCCCGGCCTCGAAGACGCCGAGGACCGTGGCGCCCGCCTCGGCCAGGCCCGCGGCCACCGGCAGCAGGAAGGGCCCGGTCCCGGCGACGACGATGCGCCGCCCCGCGACGACGCCGTGCCCCTTGAGCAGGGCCTGCACTCCACCCGCGGTGTAGACGCCGGGCAGAGTCCAGCCGGGGAAGGGCAGTTGGCGGTCGTAGGCGCCGGTCGCCACGACGACGGTACGGCTGCGGACTTCGCGGGACTCCCCGTCGCCGCCGTCGCTCAGGGCATGGATGACGAAACCGGCGGCGGTGCGCTCGATGTGCCAGACGGCGTGGCCGGGCAGATGGTCGAGCCGGGCACGGTGGGTGTGCGCGGCCGTGCGCAGCCGTTGGAAGAGAGGCCAGTCGTGGTGCGCGGCGCCGTCGTCGTCGGGGCGGTGGCGCCAGTACTGGCCGCCGGGGCGGGGGCTCGCGTCCAGCAGCGCGACCCGGGCGCCTTGGGCCGCGGCGGCGGTGGCCGCGGACAGCCCGGCGGGCCCGGCGCCGAGCACCGCGATGTCGTAAGGGAAACGGTCGTGCTCAGCAGGCGAGGTCGGCACGGCCCGCCCCCTCCTGGGTCTCCATGACATCCCCCGGCGCGGCCTCGACCAGGCACGCACGGCGGTTGGGGCGCCCGTTGACGGTCACCAGGCAGTCGAAGCACACGCCGATGCCGCAGAACATCCCGCGCGGACGGCCGCCTTCGCGGGTGCGCCGCCACGCGCGCTGCCCGTCGGCGATGAGCGCGGCCGCGACGCTCTGGCCGGGCTCGGCGTGAATCGTCCGGCCGTCGAAGCGGAAGGTGAACGGGGTGCGGTTCATGCGGCGGCCTCCTCGAATCGCTGCGGGCGAAACGGTGTGAGGGGCAGATCCGGTGACCGGCCGGTGAGCGCCTGGGCGAGCAGATGCCCGGTGGCGGGGGCCAGGCCGATCCCGGCGCCCTCGTGGCCGCAGGCGTGGACGAGGCCGGGGGCGCGGGGGTCGGGCCCGATCACCGGAAGGTGGTCGGGGCAGTAGGGGCGGAACCCCAGATAGCTGCGGAGCAGCGCGACGTCGGAGAGGAACGGGAAGAGGCCGATGGCCTGGTCCGCCAGCCTCCGCAGCACGGGCAGCGCCACGCTCCGGTCGAATCCCACGCGCTCGCGGCTGGCGCCGATCAGGACGGTGCCCGCCCGGGTGCCCTCGACCACCACCGAGGTCTCCAGTCCGGCGTCGTCGCTGGCCACGTTGGCCACGTACTCGGCGGTGTACACCTTGTGCCGTACGACACGCGGCAGCGGCTCGGTGACCAGGATGAACCCCTTGCGGGGTAACACCGGCACCGGCGCCCCCGCCAGGTCGGCGAGCTGACCTGCCCAGGTGCCCGCCGCGTTGACGACCCATCGGGCATGCAGGGCGGGCAGCGTGGCCGAGTCGGTGCGTACGCCGGTGACGGCACCGCTCCCGTCCCGGAGGAAGCCGGTCACGTTCACCCCGCTGTGGACGGTCGCGCCCCGGGCGCGCGCGTGGCGCAGCAGGTGTGCGGCGGCCAGCACGGGCTGCACCTGCGCGTCCTGCGGGTAGTGGGCGCCGCCCGCCACCTCGCGGGTCAGGTTCGGCTCCAGTGCGGGCAGTTCGTCCGGGCGGATGTCCACCGCCTCCACCCCGGCCGCACGCTGCCGCGCGGTGAGCCGCCGCAGCCCCGCCGCGGTGGCGTCAGAACCGGCCACCACCACGCCGCCCTTGGCGTGGTATTCGACGGCGTCGGCCCCGATGTCGTCCCGGATCTCCCGCCACAACCGGGAGGACAGCAGCGCCAGATCCAGTTCGGGTCCGGTCTCCTTGTCGGACACCAGGATGTTCCCCTCGCATGCGCTCGTGGTGCCGGCGCCGATCGCGCCGCGCTCGACCACGGTGACGCGCAGCCCCGCTGACGTGCAGTAATACGCGCAGGCCGCGCCGATGACGCCCGCCCCGACGACGAGCACATCCGAGGGGCGGGGAATGCCGGGTCGGGAACGCGTACCGGTCATGTCGGTAGCATGTCATATTGCACTGCCTCTGGCCAGTGCATGGCAACGTTTTATGGCTAGAATTCGCCACCACGGCACGTATCAAGGGAGGAGTGCACGTGGCTACGGGGGGATGGCAGCCGCCGAACAATCCTGGGCAGGGAGGCGGTCCGTGGGGACCGCCGCCGCAGAATCCGTATTACGGTCCGCCACCGCAGAACCCCTACGGTCCGCCGCCGCCCGCCCCGTACGGCAGACCTCCGCAGCGCCCCGGCCCGTATCCGCCGGCCCCGGTGCGCCGTCGCCGGTGGTGGCTGTTCTCGCCGCTCATCCCGCTGGTCCGTTCGGCGAACCGGGTGGCGAAGCGGCTGTTCGACAAGGAGGGCGGCGGGCGGGTCCGCGACCAGCTCGTCGAACGCGTCCAGCTCGCCCGCTCCGTCCTCGGCGTACTCGCGACCGTGGCACTCGTCTACGTGTACGGGGCGGACGGCGGCTGGAGCGGTGCGGCGACCGACGGTGCCGCCAATCTCTTCCTGACTCCGTTCCTGCTCCTCCTCGCCGGACCGTTGGTCGTGTTCGGCTTCATCCTCTATGCGCCCTCACACCGGCGCCCGGAACTGCGCTCCCGGCTGGGCGGCCCGCTCAAGACGGTGGGCTGGTATGTGCTGACGCTGGGGGCCTTCGGTGCCTTCGCCTATGTGGTGGGCCAGACGACCCTGCTGCACGGGCTGCACGGCGTGACGCTGTTCGCGGTCGGCCTGCCGCTGATGGTGGGTCTGCCATGGGCGCTGGTGTTCTTGTTCCTGGCCTCCGCGTACGTCGCGCGCAGCGCCTTCAACACCGCCTATGTGCACGCCGCGCTGCCGCCCGTGCTCACCGGGGTGCTGGTGTGGCTGATCGCGATCTTCACCGTGCTGCCGGACGGGCTGCCCGACAACGGGCCCCTGGCCGCCCAGTTGTGCGCCGTGTTCGGCGGCCCGCTGTCGGTGACCGCCCTGTCGCTGTGGGAGTTGCGGCGGCTGCGTACGCACCACGGCGTGACCATCCGCGGCTGAGTCACCACCACACCTCAGACCGGCTCCGGCGGCCACACCCCCGGGGCCAGCACGTCGAGCACATACGCACGCGCCACCAGCTCCGCGCGGTTGCCGACGCCCCAGCGCCGGGAGAGCCGGGTGAGGTGGTAGTTGACGCCGTCCCCGGTGAGGCCGGTCTGCCGGGCCATCTGCGCGGTGGTGTGGCCGCCCGCGGCGAGCGCCAGGATCCGGGCCTCCAGGGGCCCGACCCGCTCCGGTTCGCCGGGCGCGTCGTCCGCCGCCCCGGCCGCCGGCGGCCGGGGTTCCTCACCGAGCACCCGCAGCAGCACCAGCAGCCACAGCGGGGAGTCGGTGTCGCTCACGGTGTCGGCGGTCAGTTCGCCGTACCGCCGCGTCCCGTCCGGCGACTGCCACCGCACCTCGATCGGATAACGGGAGCGATGGCCGAGCCGGACCGCCTCCACGATGCGGTACACCTGATCGGCCGCGCTGGGGTGGAACAGCTCCAGCACATTGCGCCCGGCCAGCTGCCCGGGGGTGGCGCCCCACTCGGCGGCCATCGCCGGGTTGGCCATCAGAACCTCGCCGTCCGTGCGGCACAGCGCGCACGGCACCGGGACCCGGTCGAAGAGCAGCAGCGAGCGGTTGCGCCAGACGACCCAGTCCTCGCCGCCGAGGATCCTCCGCGCCTCCTCCGGCACCTCGTGCTCGTCCATGCCGGGCCGCCCTCCCCTTCCTGCCGCTTCCTGACATCACGGACCGCTTGACATCACGGACCGTGGGTGCGCAAGTCCGTCGCGCCGTCCGGCACTACAAAATCATGTAGTGCGGCGTGCGAGCGAGGTGATCCACCGGGGCGAGGCTGGAGACATCCCCCGCATGGAAGGCATCGCATCGTCATGACCGAAACCCCCCTCCTTCCGGCCGACACCGCCGACGGCAGCCGCGCCGACGGCGTCCCGCTCGTCGACATCTCGCAGCAGACGAACAACACGCCGATCCAGCAGGCCATGGAGCTGACGCGGCGCCACGGCCCGGTGCTGCGGCGGCGGCTGCACGGCACCGAGATGCTGTTCGTCAGCGACCCCGACCTGGTGGCGGAGCTCTGCGACGACGAGCGGTTCGCCAAGTACGTCAACCAGTCGCTGGAGAACGTCCGGGAGTTCACCCACGACGGGCTGTTCACCGCGTACAACGACGAGCCGAACTGGGCGAAGGCGCACGACATCCTGATGCCCGCCTTCGCGCTCGGCTCGATGCGCACGTACCACCCGGTGATGCTCCAGGTGGCGCGGCGGGTGATCGACGCCTGGGACGGCCGCGCGGCGAGCGGCGAGCCGGTCGCGGTGACCGACGACATGACGCGGATGACGCTGGACACCATCGGTCTCGCCGGCTTCGGCTACGACTTCGGCTCGTTCGACCGCGATGAGCCGCATCCGTTCGTCCAGGCCATGGTGCGCTGCCTGGAGTGGAGCATGCGCAAGGTGGCGCGCCGCCCGGACGTGGACTACAGCGAGCAGGACGAGGCGTTCCGCGCCGACACCGCGTACCTGACGTCCGTCGTCGACGAGGTGATCCAGGCCCGGGTCGCCGCGGGCGAGACGGGCACGGACGATCTGCTGGGGCTGATGCTCGGCGCCACCCATCCGTCCGACGGCACCCCGCTGGACCACGCCAATATCCGGGACCAGGTGATCACCTTCCTGATCGCGGGTCATGAGACCACCTCGGGCGCGCTGTCCTTCGCCCTGCACTACCTCGCCAAGAACCCGGGTGAACTGCGCCGGGTGCAGCGGGAGGCGGACGCGCTGTTCGGCGCCGACGCGGACCCGGAGCCGACGTTCGAGCAGGTGGGGCTGTTGCGCTACACCCGCCAGGTGCTGAACGAGGCGCTGCGGCTGTGGCCGACCGCGGCCGCCTTCTCCCGGCAGGCGCGCGAGGACACGATGCTCGGCGGGCGGGTGCCGATGCGGGCCGGACAGCCCGCCATCGTGCTCACCCCGATGCTGCACCGCGCCGCGGTGTGGGGCGACAACCCGGAGCTGTTCGACCCCTCGCGCTTCGACCCGGAGGCCGAGGCGGCGCGTCCCGTGCATGCGTACAAGCCCTTCGGCACCGGTGAACGGGCCTGCATCGGGCGGCAGTTCGCGCTGCACGAGGCCACCATGCTGCTCGCGATGCTGGTGCACCGCTACCGGCTGATCGACCACGCGGACTACCGGCTGCACATCAAGGAGTCCCTCACCCTCAAGCCCGAGGGCCTGACCCTGCGGCTCGTCCGCCGCACCGCGCGGGAGCGGGCGGTGGGGGCGGCCGCCGCGGTGGCCGCCGAGAGCGCGCCCGCCCGGGACGCCTCGCTGCCCACCCGGGTCCGCCAGAACACCGGTGCGCTGCTGCTGTACGGCACCAACTTCGGCACCTGCCGCTCCTTCGCCGAGGACCTGGCCGCCGATGCCGACCAGCTGGGCTGCGCCACCGAGGTCGCCCCGCTCGACACCTACGCGGGCGGGCTGCCCACCGACCGTCCGGTGATCATCACCGCCGCCTCCTACAACGGGCAGCCCACCGATGACGCCGCCGCCTTCCTGGCCTGGCTGGAGAAGGCCGGTCCCGGCGCGGCGGACGGCGTGAGCTACGCGGTGCTCGGCGTCGGGGACCGCAACTGGGCCGCCACCTACCAGCGCGTGCCGACCCTGATCGACGAGCGGCTGGCCGCCCTCGGCGCCACCTCGCTGATCGACCGGGCAGCGGCCGACGCCTCGGGCGATCTCAGCGGCACCGTACGGGACTTCACCGAACGGCTGCGGACCGCGCTGCTGGAGCGCCATGGCGACCCGGCCACCGTGGGCGCGGCCCCGGCCGGGGACACCGCGAGCGACGGCCCGGCGTACACCGTCACCGAGGTCACCGGCGGGCCCCTGGACTCGCTGGCGAGGCAGCACGGCATGGTGGCGATGGAGGTCACCGAGACCGGCAGCCTGAGCGATCCGTCGTATCCGCGGGTCAAGCGGTTCGTGCGGCTGGCCCTGCCCGAGGGGATGACGTACCGCACCGCCGACCATCTCACCGTGCTCCCGGGACACGACCCGTCACTGGTGGCGCGCGCCACCGCGCTGCTCCACGCCGACCCGGAGACGGTGCTCAGCATCGTGCCCGCCCGCCCGGGCCGCCGCGGCGGGCTGGCGGTGGACCGGCCGGTCGCCGTACGGGAGCTGCTGACCCACCACGTGGAGCTGAACCACCGCCCCGACGCCGAGCAGCTGGCCCTGCTCGCCGAGCTGAACCCGTGCCCGCCGGAGAAGGCGGCGCTCGCCGCGCAGCCCCCCGGTGAGCGCACCCTGCTGGATCTGATCGAGGCCAATCCGGCGCTGCGCGAGACGCTGACCTGGCCGGTGCTGCTGGAGCTGCTGCCGCCGCTGCGGCCGCGCCACTACTCGGTCTCCTCCTCCCCCGCCGTCTCGCCGCGCCATGTCGATCTGATGGTGTCGCTGCTGCGCGACGAGGCGAGCGGTTTCCAGGGCACCGGCTCCGGCCATCTGAACGCGGTGCGGGCCGGGGACACCGTGCTCGCCCGGGTGCAGCCCTGCCGGGACGCGTTCCGCATCAGCCACGCGGACCGGCCGGTCATCATGGTGTCCGCCGGTACCGGACTCGCCCCGTTCCGCGGCACCATCGCCGACCGGCGGGCGCTCGTGGAGTCCGGCGCGCCACTCGCCCCGGCGCTGTGCTACTTCGGCTGCGACGCGCCGGACGCGGACTATCTGCACGCCGATGAGCTGCGGGCCGCCGAGGCCGCGGGCGCGGTGTCCATGCGCCCGGCGTTCAGCCAGGCCCCGGTCGGTGGCCACCGCTTCGTCCAGCACCGCATCGCCGCCGACGCCGAGGAGATCTGGCGACTGCTGGCGGAGGGCGCCGCGGTGTACGTGTGCGGCGACGGCGCCCGGATGGCGCCCGGTGTGCGGGACGCCTTCCGGTCGGTGTACGTGGCGCACACCCCCGGCGCGGACGACGCGGCGGCGCAGCGCTGGCTGGACGCCCTGATGGCCGAGGGCCGATTCGTGGAGGACGTCTACGCCGGGTGACGTACGGCGTTCAGTCGCCGCCGGGGCGGGCGCGCACATGCATGCGCTCGCCCTGGGCGCCGAAGAGGCTGAGGAATTCGACGGGCTGTGCGCTCGCGCTGGCGAAGCCATGGGGCGTACGGGTGTCGAACTCGGCGGCCTCGCCCCCGGTGAGGATCAGATCGTGCTCGCCGAGGGCGAGGTGCAGCTTGCCGGAGAGGACGTACAGCCACTCGTACCCCTCGTGCACCGCCTGCGAGGGCCGTGCGTCCGCGCCCGTCTTCCGGCCGGGCAGGATCTGCTTGTACGCGTGCAGCCCGCCGAGATAGCGGGTCAGCGGCACGAAGGTCTGCCCATGCCTGCTGAAGGGGCGCGGATAGATCCGGGGGTCGCCGGTGGGCGGCGCGCCGACCAGCTCGTCCAGCTGGACACCATGGGCCTTGGCCAGGGGCAACAGCAGTTCCAGGGTGGGCTTGCGCTGCCCCGACTCCAGCCGCGAGAGGGTGGAGAGCGAGATCCCGGTGATCTCGCTCAGCTGGGCCAGGGTGGCTCCGCGCTCCCGCCGCAGTGCCCGCAAGCGGGGGCCGACGGCGTTCAGCACCTCGGGAATGTCCTCGTCTGCCATGGCCCCCATTTGCCGGTGCGGCAAGAAGTTTTGTCAAGCGCTGTTCGATCAACCGGCGCTCACCGGGTGCTCACCAGGTCACGGGCAGCTCATGGGCCCCGTAGATGACCATGTCGCTGCGCATCCGCACCTCCTCCGGCGCCACCGCGAGCGCGAGGTCCGGGAACCGGCCGAGCAGTCCGCGGTAACCCGCCGCCAGCTCGATCCGGGCCAGGTTCGCGCCGAGGCACTGGTGGATGCCGTAGCCGAACGCGAGGTGGCTGCTGCGGGGGCGGCCGACGTCGAGCGTATGGGGCTCGTCCACCAGTGCGGGGTCCCGGTTCGCTGCCGGGACCGAGACCGCCACGCTCTGGCCCGCCGTGACCGTGACGCCGCCGATCTCGATGTCTTCCAGCGCGATCCTGACCGGGAAGGCGTTGACGATGCTCAGGTAGCGCAGCAGCTCCTCGACCGCGCCGGGCACCAGGTCGTCGTCCTCGCGCAGCCGCCGCATCTGCTCGGGATTCTGGAGCAGGACGAAGGTGCCGAGGCTGAGCATGTTGGTGGTGGTCTCGTGGCCCGCGATCAGCAGCAGGGCCGCCATGTTGGTGATCTCGACGTCGGACAGCTCGCCGACGGAGGTGAGGTACGAGATCAGGTCGCTCTGGGGAGCGCGGCGCTTTGCGGCGGTCAGCTCGCCGAGGAAGCCGGTGATCGTCCGCATCCCCTGGTCGAACTGGCCGCCCGACTGGTCCTGGACCAGGATCTGCGCGCTGGCCCGCTGAAAGGTCTCGCGCTCCGCGTAGGGCACGCCGAGCATTTCGCAGATCACCAGCGAGGGGACCGGCAGCGCGAAGTGTTCCACCAGGTCGGCGGGTTTCCCCGCGCCCTGAAGGGCGTCGAGGCAGTCGGTGACGATGCCGTCGATCCGGGGTTCGAGGGCGCGCATCCGCCGTACGGTGAAGTAGCGGGTGAGTAACCCGCGATAGTGACTGTGTTCGGGGGCGTCCATGCCCAGGAACGACCCCGGCCCATTGCCGCGGTTCTCCCGGACGGTCTGCGGGACGGGCCGCACCGTGTCGTCGCCGCGCCACCGCTCGGCGCTGAAGCGCGGGTCCCGCAGCACCTCCCGGGCCTCGTTGTATCCGGTGACCAGCCATCCCGTACTGCCGCCGACGAACCGGAGCGGGCTGACGGCGGGGCCGGTGATCAGTGCGGGCGCGGGGTCGACGTAGTTGGCGCGCTGACGGGGGTACGGCGGGGCATGGTGGGGCGCGGACGACGGGGCACTCACGATGGTCCTCCTCGGCAGAGCAGCCTGTGGACTCTTCCGGGGAACGCCGTTCGGTCCCCCGGGCACCATGCCCGAGGTGCGAACTGGATCACAAGGGTGCCGTCCGGCGTGCTGGGCAGCAGTAGTGTCGCGGGCACGCTTGCGCCCGTACCGGGCAGCAGGACGGGCAGTAGGAAGGGATGGGTCATGTTCCGGAAGGTGCTGGTCGCCAACCGCGGAGAGATCGCCATTCGGGCGTTCCGCGCCGGCTATGAGCTGGGGGCGAGAACCGTCGCGGTGTTCCCCCATGAGGACCGCAACTCGCTGCACCGGCTCAAGGCCGATGAGGCGTACGAGATCGGCGAGCCGGGCCATCCGGTGCGGGCCTATCTGTCCGTCGAGGAGATCGTCGCCGCGGCGCGGCGGGCCGGAGCCGACGCGGTGTACCCCGGGTACGGCTTCCTGTCCGAGAACCCCGACCTCGCGCGGGCGTGCGAGGAGGCGGGGATCACCTTCGTCGGCCCGAGCGCGGAGACGCTGGAGCTGACCGGCAACAAGGCGCGGGCGGTGGCCGCGGCCCGGGCGGCGGGGGTGCCGGTGCTCGGCTCGTCGGAGCCCTCCTCGGATGTGGACGAGCTGGTGGCGGCGGCGGAGGAGCTGGGCTTCCCGGTGTTCGTCAAGGCCGTCGCGGGCGGTGGCGGGCGCGGGATGCGGCGCGTCGAGGAGCCGCGGCTGCTGCGCGAGTCGATCGAGGCGGCGGCCCGCGAGGCCGAGTCGGCGTTCGGCGATCCGACGGTCTTCCTGGAGAAGGCGGTCGTCGAGCCCCGCCACATCGAAGTGCAGATCCTCGCCGATGCCGAGGGCAATGTCATGCACCTGTTCGAGCGGGACTGTTCGCTCCAGCGTCGCCACCAGAAGGTCATCGAGCTGGCGCCCGCGCCCCACCTCGACCCGGAGCTGCGGGAACGTATCTGCGGGGACGCGGTGAAGTTCGCCCGGCAGATCGGCTACCGCAACGCGGGCACCGTGGAATTCCTGCTGGACCGCGACGGCAACCACGTCTTCATCGAGATGAACCCGCGGATCCAGGTCGAGCACACGGTGACCGAGGAGATCACCGATGTCGACCTCGTCCAGTCGCAGATGCGGATCGCGGGCGGGGAGACCCTGGGCGACCTCGGCCTCTCCCAGGACACCGTCTATCTGCGCGGTGCGGCGCTGCAGTGCCGGATCACCACCGAGGACCCGGCCAATGGCTTCCGCCCCGACATCGGCATGATCAGCGCCTATCGCTCACCGGGCGGCTCGGGCATCCGCCTCGACGGCGGTACCACCCACGCCGGTGCCGAGATCAGCGCGCACTTCGATTCGATGCTGGTGAAGCTGACCTGCCGGGGCCGCGACTTCGGTCACGCCATCGGGCGGGCCCGGCGCGCGGTGGCGGAGTTCCGTATCCGCGGGGTGTCCACCAACGTTCCGTTCCTCCAGGCCGTGCTGGACGATCCGGACTTCCAGGCCGGACGGATCACCACCTCGTTCATCGAGCAGCGGCCGCATCTGCTGACCGCGCGGCACTCCGCCGACCGCGGCACCAAGCTGCTCACGTATCTCGCCGACGTCACCGTCAACAAGCCGCACGGCCCGCGGCCCCAGCTGATCGACGCGGCCGGGAAGCTGCCGCTGGTGCCGGACGGGACACCGCCCGCCGGGTCGAAGCAGACCCTCACCGAGCTGGGCCCTGAGGGCTTCGCGCGGTGGCTGCGCGAGTCGCCGCGGATCGGGATCACCGACACCACCTTCCGGGACGCCCACCAGTCGCTCCTGGCCACCCGCGTCCGCACCAAGGACCTCCTCGCCGTGGCCCCGGCGGTGGCGCACACCGTGCCGGAGCTGCTGTCGCTGGAGTGCTGGGGCGGCGCGACCTACGACGTGGCGCTGCGGTTCCTCGCCGAGGACCCCTGGGAGCGGCTGGCCGCGCTGCGCGAGGCGGTGCCCAACATCTGTCTCCAGATGCTGCTGCGCGGCCGCAACACCGTCGGATACACCCCGTACCCGACCGAGGTGACGGACGCCTTCGTCCACGAGGCCACCGCCACCGGCATCGACATCTTCCGCATCTTCGACGCGCTCAACGACATCGGGCAGATGCGGCCCGCCATCGAGGCGGTACGGGACACCGGCACCGCGGTCGCCGAGGTGGCGCTGTGCTACACCAGCGATCTGTCCGATCCGTCGGAGAAGCTGTACACCCTCGACTACTACCTGCGGCTCGCCGAGCAGATCGTGGACGCGGGCGCGCACGTACTGGCCATCAAGGACATGGCGGGGCTGCTGCGCGCCCCGGCCGCCGCGAAGCTGGTGTCCGCGCTGCGCCGGGAGTTCGACCTGCCGGTGCACATCCACACCCATGACACCGCGGGCGGACAGCTCGCCACCTATCTGGCCGCGATCCAGGCCGGTGCGGACGCGGTGGACGGGGCGGTGGCGTCCATGGCGGGCACCACCTCACAGCCCTCGCTGTCGGCGATCGTGGCCGCCACCGACCACTCCGAGCGGCCGACCGGCCTGGACTTGGAGGCCATCGGCGGTCTCGAGCCGTACTGGGAGAGCGTGCGCAAGATCTACGCGCCCTTCGAGGCGGGCCTCGCCTCGCCGACCGGGCGGGTGTACCACCACGAGATCCCCGGCGGCCAGCTGTCCAATCTGCGCACCCAGGCCATCGCGCTCGGCCTCGGCGACCGCTTCGAGGACATCGAGGCGATGTACGCCGCCGCCGACCGCATGCTCGGCCACCTGGTCAAGGTCACCCCGTCCTCGAAGGTCGTCGGTGACCTGGCGCTGCACCTGGTGGGCGCCGGTGTGTCGCCGGAGGAGTTCAAGGCCGAGCCCAACAAGTTCGACATCCCGGACTCGGTGATCGGCTTCCTGCGCGGCGAGCTGGGCAGCCCGCCCGGCGGCTGGCCCGAGCCCTTCCGCACCAAGGCGCTGGAGGGCCGCGCCGAGGCCAAGCCGACGACGGAGGAGCTGTCAGCGGACGACCGGCGGCAGCTCGCCGACGACCGCCGCCGGACCCTGAACCGGCTGCTGTTCCCCGGTCCGACGAAGGAGTTCGAGACCCACCGGGAAACCTTCGGCGACACCAGCGTGCTGGACAGCAAGGACTTCTTCTACGGCATCCGCCCGGGGAAGGAGTACGCGGTGGACCTGGAGCCCGGCGTGCGGCTGCTCATCGAGCTGGAGGCCATCGGCGAGGCCGACGAGCGCGGCATGCGTACGGTGATGTCCACCCTGAACGGCCAGCTGCGCCCGATCCAGGTCCGGGACACCTCGGCGGCCTCCGACATCCCGGCCACCGAGAAGGCCGACAAGGGCAACCCGGGCCATGTGGCCGCGCCGTTCGCCGGGGTGGTGACGCTGACCGTCACCGAGGGCGACCAGGTCGAGGCGGGCGCCACCGTGGCCACCATCGAGGCGATGAAGATGGAGGCCACCATCGCGGCGCCGAAGGCGGGCCGGGTCTCCCGGGTGGCCATCAACGCCATCCAGCAGGTGGAGGGCGGTGACCTGCTGGTCGACCTCGGCTGAGCCAGTGAGGCACTGAGGCACTGAGGCAGAGCCTCGCGGCCCCGGTCCGGTGGAGGATTCAGACCACCGGACCGGGGCCTTGCCAATACCTTGGCAAGCGTTGACAAGGTTGCGCAACGGTGAACACCATGCCGTATGGCCCCCACTCTCACCGACGTCGCCAAGAGCGCCAATGTGGCGCTTTCCACGGCCTCCCGGGCGTTCAGCAACCCGGACCGGCTCGGGCCGCAGACCTTGCGCAAGATCCTGACAGTTGCGCAAGACCTGGGCTACGAACCACCGGTGGCCCGTGCCACCGAGACCGTCACCGGCGGGCAGACCGCCACCGTCGCCGTCGTCGTCCCCGACATCGCCAACCCCGTCTTCGGCTCGTTCGTGAAGGCCGCGCAGGACGAGGGCTGGCGCCGCCGCCAGACCGTCGTGCTCGCCGACACCGACCTCGACCCGGGCCGTGAGCGCGAGGTGATCGCCCATCTGAAGGGGCAGGCGGACGGCCTGATCGTGTGCTCGCCCCGGCTGGACGCGGACGAGGTCCTCGACCTGTGCGGGCGCACCCCCGTCGTCCTGGTCAACCGGGAGACGGCGGGCGCCGACTGTGTGATCGCCGACGCCGCCCACGGGCTGCGCCAGGCAGTGGAATACCTGGCCGCGCTCGGCCACCGGCGGATCGCCTACGTCCAGGGCATGCAGCGCTCCTGGTCCAACTCCCACCGGGTCGCGCTGATCCGCGCCGAGACCGAACGGGCCGGTCTCGAACTGGAGTTGCTGGGCTGGCAGGCCGAGACGGTGGCGGGCGGAACTGCCGCCGCGGCGAGCGTCATGGCATCGGGAGCGTCCGCCGTGATCGCGCACAACGACCTGATGGCCCTGGGAGTGATCTCCGGTGCCCGGGCGCTGGGGCTGAGCGTTCCCGAGCGGCTGAGCGTCATCGGCGTCGACGACATCCCGTTCGCCGAGGTGGCGCAGCCGGCCCTGACCAGCATCGCGGTGCCGATGGCCCGGGCCGGTGCGCTCGGCCACGAGCTGCTGGGGCAGATCCTCGGCGGCGAGCGGCAGACCCCGCGCACCCTGCGGCTGCCCACCCAGCTCATCGTGCGCGGGTCCACCGGCCCGGCGCACTCCGCTCCGGAGGGGGCCGCGGTGGCGGCGGGGAAGGTCATGTCATGACCGCGGAGCAGCTGACCGTGGTGGTCGCCGACCCCAATCTGCACCCGCTGCGGGACGAGTTCGAGGCCGCCCTTCCGGAGGGTACGAACGTCAGCTGGCCCGACCCCCGGGACAGCGCGGCGGTCGAGGCCGCGGTGGCCCACGCGGACGTGCTGGTGGCGGGGCAGTGCTCCGCCCGTACGGCCGCCCTCGCCACCCGGCTCCGGCTGGTCCACACGGCCGGTGCGGGGACGGACAAGATCGAGCTGTCCGCGCTGCCGCCCGGCACGCAGGTGGCGAACACCTTCCACCACGAGGACTCGATCGCCGAATACGCCGTATCGGCCGCGATCCTGCTGCGCCGTGGCTTTCTGCGCCAGCACGACGCGCTGCGCCGCGCGGTGTGGGACTCCCCCGCCCACGACCCGGGCTCGCCCTGGATGGACTCGCTGTCCGCGGCCACCGTCGGCTTCGTCGGCTTCGGCCACATCGGCGCCCGCTGCTGGCAGGGGTTCCGGGCCTTCGGCGCGCGCGGGGCGGCGGTCACCCGGCGCGGCGCGGTGGACGCGGCGGCCGAGGGGCTGGAGTGGTCCGGGACCATCGACGACCTCGGCACCCTGCTGGACACCTCCGATGTGGTCGTGGTGTCGGCACCGCACACCCCGGAGACCACCGGGCTCATCGGCGGGGCCGAGCTGTCCCGGATGCGCCCGTCCGCGGTGCTGGTCCACGTCGGACGCGGTCCCGTCGTGGACGAGGACGCGCTGTACGAGAGCCTGCGCACGCACACCATCGGGGCCGCGGCGCTCGACGTCTGGTACCGCTACCCGGCGAGCGGACACACCGGCGCCCCCAGCAAGCACCCCTTCGAGACGCTGGACAACGTACTGATGACCCCGCACTCCTCCGGACTCACCCGCCAGACCTTCATCGGCCGCACCGCCGACATCACCGCCAACATCGGCCGGCTGGCCGCGGGCGAGCCGCTGCGCAACGTGGTGGCGGTGGCCCGATGAGCACGACGCCGCACAGTGACACCATCACGGGCGCCGAGGTGCTGGTGACCAGCCCCGGCCGCAACTTCGTCACGCTCAAGATCACCACCGCCGAGGGCCTGGTGGGCTGGGGCGACGCCACGCTCAACGGCCGTGAGCTGGCCGTCGCCTCGTATCTGCGGGACCATGTGGCGCCGCTGCTCATCGGCCGCGACCCGGCGCGGATCGAGGACACCTGGCAGTACCTCTACCGCGGGGTCTACTGGCGGCGCGGCCCGGTGACGATGACGTCCATCGGCGCGGTGGACATGGCGCTGTGGGACATCAAGGGCAAGACCACCGGCCAGCCCGTCTACCAGCTGCTGGGCGGCTCGGTCCGCGACCGGATCCTCACGTACACCCATGCCACCGGCTGGGACGTCCCCCAGCTGCTGGACTCGATCGACGCGCGGCGCGCTGAGGGGTTCCACGCGGTGCGGGCGCAGAGCGGCGTCCCCGGGCTGGACACGGTGTACGGGGTGAGCCGCGGCGGCCCGGGTTACGAACCGGCGGGCCGCGGCGCCGCCCCGGCCGAGGAGGTGTGGGACACCGACGCCTACCTCCGGCACGCGCCGAAGGTGCTCCGCTCCGTACGGGACCATGTCGGGCCCGAGCTGAAACTGCTGCACGACGTGCACCACCGGCTCACCCCCGGCGAGGCCGCCCGGCTCGGCCGCGCGCTGGAGGACGCGGACCTGTTCTGGCTGGAGGACGTCACCCCCGCGGAGAACCAGCAGGTGCTGCGGCACGTCCGGCAGCACACCACCGTGCCGCTGGCGATCGGCGAGGTGTTCAACACGGTCTGGGAATGCCAGTCCCTCATCACCGAGCAGCTGATCGACTTCGTACGGACCTGTGTGAGCCACGCGGGCGGGATCAGCCATCTGCGGCGGATCGCGGCCCTCGCCGAGATCTGGCAGATACGGCTCGGCCCGCACGGCCCATCGGACGTGTCCCCGGTGGCGCTGGCCGCGTCGCTGCACGTGGGCCTGGCCACGCCGAACTTCGCCATCCAGGAGTACATGGGCTACGAGCCGGTCGTGCACGAGGTGTTCCGGCACGCGTGGTCCTACGCCGACGGACATCTCCACCCGGGCGACCGGCCCGGCCTCGGCGTCGAGGTGGACGAGGCGCTCGCCGCCCGCTTCCCGTACGAACCCGCCTACCTGCCGGTCGCGCGACGGCGCGACGGCTCGATGACGGATTGGTGAGAACTCCCCCATGACAGGCACCCCCACGGCGGCCCCCGCGCGCCTGCCGCGCCTGGGCCGCGCCACCACCGCCGCGTCCGTGCTCACGCCACGGCGGCCGCCCACCGAGACCGGCATCGTGCATCTGGGACTCGGCAACTTCCACCGCGCCCACCAGGCCGTGCACACCGCGGCCGCGCTGGACCACGCCGAAGGACCCTGGGGCATTCTCGGGGTCGCGGGCCGCTCCGCCACGGTGGCCCGGGCGCTGCGCGAGCAGCAACTGCGCTACGCGGTGGTGGAGCTCTCCCCCTCCGGCACCCGATGCACCGTGCCCGCCGTGCACACCGGCGCGCTGGTGGCCACGGAGCAGCCGGACGAGGTGCGGGACGCGCTGGCCGCGCCCGGCACGGCCATCGTCACCCTGACGGTCACCGAGCACGGCTACACCTTCTCCCCGCGCACCCACGGGCTCGACCTCGACTCCCCCGCGGTACGGGCCGATCTGCGCGGTGACGCCCCGCCCCGGACCACCATCGGGCGGATCGTGCGCGGGCTCCAGGCCCGGTCACGCACCCACGCCCGGCCGCTGACGGTACTCAGCTGCGACAACCTGGTGGGCAACGGGGCCCAGACCCGGCGGCTGGTGCACGAGTTCACCGAGGCGCTTCCCGCGGCGGAACGTGAGGAGCTGCTGCCCTGGCTGACCCGTTCGGTCACGTTCCCCAGCTCCATGGTCGACCGGATCGTGCCCGCCACCACCGAGGCGTACCGGGACGCGGTCGCGGACCGCCTCGGGGTGCGCGACGCCGTGCCCGTACCGGCCGAACCGTTCTCCATGTGGGTCATGGAGGACTGCTTCGCGGCGGGCCGCCCGCGCTGGGAACACGGCGGGGCGCTGTTCACGGACGATGTGGAACCGTACGAGCTGCTGAAGTTGCGGCTGCTCAACGGCACCCATTCGCTCATCGCCTATCTCGGCGCGCTGGACGGCCGGGAGACCATCCCGGACGCCATCGCCCGGCCGTTCATCGCCGAGGCCGCGCACGGTGTGCTCCACGACGACTATCTGCCGAGCCTCACCGTGCCCGTCGACATCCAACTGGATGACTACATAGGGCAGTTGTTCGACCGCTGGGCCAACACCGCACTGGGCCACCGCACCCGGCAGGTCGGCTCGGACGGCTCGGTCAAGCTGCGCCAGCGGGTGCCGGAACCGGCACTGCTCCATCTGCGGGCCGGGCGGATGCCCCACCATCTGGCGCTGACCGTGGCCGCCTATCTGTGCTGCGTGGCGCCGCCGTCCGGGTTCTCGCCCGGTCCGCACGCGGCCGCGATGGCGGACCCGGCGCGCGAACCGCTCGCGGAGCTGGCCGCCCGCGCACCCGCCGGACCCCGTACCGCGTTCGTCGAGGCCGTGCTGGAGAGCGGGCTGCTCGGCGACGGTCTGACGGGCCATCCGGAGTTCATCGCGCGCGTCGCCGAACTCATCGACCTCATCGTCCGCCACGGCCCCGCCGCGGCGGCCGCCGACGCCCTCCACACCCGAGCCGTCTGACCCGCACACCTCCGTCCCCGCACCCTCCGTCCCCCACATGCCCGTCCCCACACATGCCCGTTCCCGCACGACGATCCGTTCAAGGAGGCATGGATCATGGAAAACAACACCGCCACTCCCCCGCCACCGGCCACCGCCCCCACCAGTGAGCCGCCCGCCGACCCGCGCGCCGTACGCCGCGCGGCCTGGGCCGGTCTGGTCGGCACCGCGCTCGAACAGTACGACTTCGTCATCTACGGCACCGCATCGGCGCTCATCTTCAGCGATCTGTTCTTCCCCAACGTCTCGGCGTCCGTGGGCATTCTCGCCAGCTTCAGCACCTACGCGGTCGGCTTCGCCGCCCGGCCGCTGGGCGGGCTCTTCTTCTCCCGCTTCGGGGACCGCCTCGGCCGCAAGTGGGTGCTGATCGCGACCCTGCTGCTGATGGGCGGCTCCACCCTCGCCATCGGTCTGCTCCCGACGTACGGGGCGGTGGGCATCCTCGCCCCGATCCTGCTGCTGATCTGCCGCATGGCGCAGGGCTTCGGCGCGGGCGCCGAACAGGCGGGAGGCGCGACACTGCTCACCGAGACGGCCGCCACCGGGCGGCGCGGCAGGCTGTCGTCCCTGGTCATGACGGGCGCGGCGCTCGGTACCGCACTGGGCGCGGTGGCCTGGATGCTCGCGCAGCAACTGCCCGACGACGCCCTGATGTCCTGGGGCTGGCGGCTGGTCTTCGCCAGCAGCCTGCTGGTGACCGTGGCGGCCATGATCATGCGCCGCAGGCTGCACGAGAGCCCGGTGTTCCAGGAGCTGAAGGCGCAGCACGAGCGGCCCGCCTCACCGGTCAAGGAGGTCTTCCGGCACGGCCGCAAGCCGCTGCTCCTGGTGATCCTCATGAACTTCGGGGTCAGCACGCAGTCGTACACCTACCAGGTGTTCATGGCCTCCTACCTGGTGTCCAGCGTGGGCGTCGAGAAGGACTTCGTGCCCGAGGTGCTGCTGCTCGGCTCCCTGTGCGGCGGCGTGGCGGCCTTCGGGTTCGGCGCGCTGTCGGACCGGGTGGGGCGGCGCCCGGTGTGCTCGCTGATCCTCACCGCCATGGTGCTGCTGCCCGCGCCGACGTTCATCGCGCTGAACTCCGGCTCGGAGGTGGCCATCGCGGTGGCGATGGCGGTCGGCTTCATCCTGGCCTGTCAGGGCCTGGTCGGCGTGCACATGAGCTACTTCCCCGAGCTGTTCGGCAATCGCTACCGCTACGCCGGGGTCGCCCTGGGCCGGGAGTTCTCCTCGGTGATCGGCGGTGGTGTCGCGCCGCTGATCTGCAGTGCCCTGCTCACCGCGTTCACCGGCTCCTGGATACCTGTCGCGGTCTATATGACGGTGGTCGCGGCGGTGAGTCTCATCACCACCCGGCTGACCCCGGAAACCCTGGACCGCGATCTGAACAGCGCCGACGATGCCACCCGCCCGCTAGCCACCATCCTCGCAGACTGAGTCACCTTTTGGCCATTCCTGCCTCTCCTTGGCACCCTTGCCATCGTGTTCGGCCATGGAATCGAAGGCGTCCGAACACGGAACACCGCAAGGAGTGATACGCCCATGAGTACCGTTGCCGCCTACGCCGCACCTGCCCCCAAGGCCCCGCTGGAGCGCACCTCGATCGAGCGCCGCCCGGCCGGTGAGTTCGACGTGGTGATCGACATCAAGTACTCGGGTATCTGCCACTCGGACATCCACCAGGTCCGGGAGGGCTGGAGCGAGGTGCCGTTCCCGCTGGTGCCCGGTCATGAGATCGCCGGTGTCGTCACCGAGGTCGGCCCGGGTGTCACCCGGTACGCCGTCGGCGACCGGGTGGGCGTCGGCTGCTTCGTCGACTCCTGCCGGGCTTGCGAGAACTGCCTCAAGGGCCAGGAGCAGTACTGCACCGAGGGCCACACCGCCACGTACGCCTCCACCGACAAGTACGGCGAGACCACCTACGGTGGCTACTCCACCGGCATCGTCGTGGACGAGAACTACGTGGTGCGCATCCCCGACGGGCTGGCGCTGGACGTGGCCGCCCCGCTGCTGTGCGCGGGCATCACCACGTACTCCCCGCTGCGCCACTGGAAGACCGGGCCGGGCAGCAAGGTCGCCGTCCTCGGCATGGGCGGCCTCGGCCATGTGGCCGTCAAGCTCGCGCACGCGATGGGCGCGGAGGTCACCGTGCTCAGCCAGTCGCTGCGCAAGAAGGACGACGGGCTGCGGCTCGGCGCCGACCACTACTACGCCACCAGCGACCCGGAGACCTTCGAGGAGCTGGCCGGCACCTTCGACATCATCCTGTCCACGGTGTCCGCGCCGCTGGACTTCGGCGCCTACCTGAAGCTGCTGAAGACCGACGGCGCGCTGGTGAACGTGGGCCTCCCGGAGGAGCCCATCTCGCTCAACCTGTTCTCGGTGGTCATGGGCCGCAGGACCCTCGCCGGTTCGTTCATCGGCGGCATCGCCGAGACGCAGGAGATGCTGGACTTCTGCGCCGAGCACGGGGTGGGCGCCGAGATCGAGACCATCCGCGCGGAGGAGATCAACACGGCCTTCGAGCGGGTGCTCTCCAGCGATGTCCGCTACCGGTTCGTCATCGACGCGGCGTCCATCTGACGTCCACTCAACTCCGCGCTCACCGAGCGCGTTTCCGACCGCGGCGGTCGTTCCCCTCCCGGGAGCGGCCGCCGCGGTCATTGCCAAGACATGGGATGAATAACCGTGTCGCGAGCCTTGACGACCTTAATGGTCCAGTCCATCGTATGTACGCGCCGCGCCCCACGCAGGCGCGTGAGATCCACCTTTCCCCAGCTCCTCCGACCTCCTCCACAGGGACCCACCATGGCAGAAGACTCTGCTCCACGCGGTTTCAGTCGTCGGACGTTACTCGGCTCCATGACCGCCACGGCCGTCGGCGTACCCCTCCTCGGGCAGCTGACATCGGGCGCCTCCCGGGCCGCCGCGGCCGTCCGGGCGCCACAACTGGTCTGGAACCCCAGCCCGTCCGGCGTCGGGCTCAAGGCGTTCGAGGGCATCGAGGCCGACCGCGGTAACCAGCACCCCGACCGGGACTATGTCGTGGTCGAAGGCGGTGACCACTACCGCTTCAACATCTGGAAGGACGACCGGGACACCACCGGCGACGGCGACCGCCAGCGCACCGAGTCCAAGGGGATGGTGCAGGGCGGTACGAAGCTGACGATGCGGGACGGGGAGACCTGGACCCTCTCCTACGAGATGTACATGCCGTCCTCGCTGCACGGCACCAGCAAGTTCACACACATCTTCCAGACCAAGACCCCGGTCGACAACGGCGGTCCGTACATCACGCTCGACCTCGGCCGCAGCGGCAGCAAGGAGACGCTGCGGGCCCGTGCGTACGCCAACTCCGGCTCGCCGGACATCGCCTCGACCGACCTCTCGCCGCTGCGCAACAAGTGGATCACCATCGAGTGGACACTGACCGTCGGCTCCAGCGGCAAGGCCACGTTCACGGCCCGCAACGGCACCGGCTCCGGCGCCCCGGTCGCGGTGCAGGGCAGCATGTCGAACGTGAAGATGCCGGACCAGGGCGACTACCAGCGGCCCAAGTGGGGGATCTACCGGTCCGTCGAAAGCGCGTCCTCCGACATCCTCGACACTTATCTGCTCTTCCGAAACTACAAGGCATACCGCGGCACCTGAGCGGTATCCGAGCGGCGTTCCGAGCGCTGTCGGAGCAGAAAACGAAATCACTCCGCCATGGGATGTGTGAGTGCCATACAACCGGGTATTCGAGCCAGCCGTGGCCAGGACGCCCGCTCCCCGGGCACGGCCACCCGGCACATACCGATCTTGGACGGAATCATGACTGCTCTTCCCGACGACAACGCCGTTACCGCCACCCAGCACGCCCTCAGCGAGCTGGCCGCTGACCGTGCGGACGAGTCCGCGCTGAACACTCTCGCGGGCAGTGAGGTACTGCTTCCCGCCGCCGAGAGTGCCGAGAACACCGACCCGCAGGCCGTGACCCTGCCGGTGTTCCAGCAGGAGGACGGCGCCCAGCTGGTGCCGGTCTTCACCACTCCGGAGCGCATGCACCAGGCGCTGCCGCAGATCGAGCGCTACCACCAGGTGCCGCTGGGCGCGCTGGCTCAGGGCTGGCCCTCCGAGGAGCTTTCGCTGACCATCGACGCGGGCGCTCCGGAGGCGGTCACCCTGACGGCCACCGGGGTCAAGACGCTGCTCAGCCGCGCTGGCTGAGCGCGTTACCACCATGTTCACCCAGAGCGCGGGTGCATGTACGGACCGTAGTTCCGTACATGCACCCGCTGCTTTTCGGGCACCCGCCTGCGCATGGACCGCACGGAGAGCATGGACACGTTGACCCGGATCGAACGAGCGATAGAGCGCTTCGAGGACGCAGTGATCGCCAAGGTGTTCCACACGGAGCCGGTGGAACTGCTCGGCGCCCTGCGGGCGGAATGCGACAGCCAGGCGGTGGTGTGCAGTTCGAGCCGGGTGGTCGTGCCCAACGCCTATGCCGTGGAGCTGTCGGACGAGGTGTACGAGGAGCTGTCCCGGCACGGCAAGCAGGCGGGCCAGCCCCTCACGGACAGCCTGATGCGGCACGCGGAGGAGCAGGGCTACGAGTGGGCGGGCCCGCTCACCGTCCACGTCACCAAGTCGGACCACGTGCCCAACGGCCGGTACCGGGTGTCCGCCACCCCGCTGACCCACATCCGCGCGGACGCCTTCGCCACCGGCACTCCCTAGCCGGCCGCCCCGTCGGGGCTACGCCTCCAGCAGCCCGCGCAGCACCCTGCCGAAGACCAGGCGCCCGGCCACGGCGGTCGGCGCGTCCAGCAGCCGCGGCAGCCCCGACACCCGCGCCTCCTCCCGCCACACCACCCGCGCCCCCTCGCCCCGCGCCCACACCTCGATCTCGGCCCAGCCCCGCACCACGGTGCCGCGCTTCTCCAGTCGGCACAGACCCGGCCGTCCGGCGCCGGGCGGCTCCCAGCGCACCACCTCCATGGGGTCGTCGAACCCGGCCCTTCCCACCCCGGTGCGGGCCACCACCACCGTGCCCACCCCCGTCGGCCCCTCGGTCCGCACGCCCACGCTGCTCAACGGCACGTAACGGCCGTGCCGCTGCCAGTGGGTCAGGCGCCGCCAGGTCTCGTCGACCGGGTGGGGCGAGGGACGCTCGATCAGGAAGAGGGCCACCACGGGATCGTAGCGACCGCACAGGTCACGGCGCGTCCACCCAAGAGCGGGTAAAAATCCGCATGATGTCTGAGCGACGGAAGTGAACGGTCCGTATTCAATGGTGTCGGCCATCGACTGACGCCGGCTTTACGCGACAAGTGCTCCGAACAACGACAAGCGGTCCCCGCCAGGAGGCTCCATGCGATCACGGTATTTTGTGACAGGCACCTCACTGCTCATCGGCTCGGTAGTGGTCACCCTCGCCGTGATCGTCTCGCCCGTGATGACCGGGCTGACGCAGGAATCCGCCACGAACCTCTCGAAGATGCAGAACAATCAGTTCGGGCCGCTCAGCGGGGCCGACAAGGACTTCGTGGTCAAGGTGCGGCTGGCCGGGCTCTGGGAGTACCCGGCCGGGAAGATCGGGATCCAGAAGGGAACGACGGAGCAGGTCAAGACCGCCGGTAAGCATCTGCTCGACGGCCATCAGCTGCTGGACGCCATGGACCGGGACATCGCTCCCAAGCTCGGCATCACCCTGCCCAACAAACCCACCCCGCAGCAGCAGGGGTTCGTGGACACGATGAACGCGAAGACGGGCAAGGACTTCGACACGTACTGGTCGAACATCCTGCGCGTGACCCACGGCCAGATCTTCAGCTCCATCGCCAAGATCCGGCAGACCACCAAGAACTCGCTGGTGCGCAGGCTCGCGGTCCAGGCCAACAACACCGTGCTCGACCACATCACCCAGATGGAGAAGACGGGGATGGTCAACTTCGACTCCGCCGTCTCGCAGATCACCACCACTCCCACCCAGGGCCCGGACTTCACCACCCCGCCCAAGCCCGCCCCGGGCGAGCCCACGTTCATCGTCGGCACGTCCAAGCCCACGGCCCCTCCCAACTCCGTGAGCACGGCGGACAACGGGGGCGAGCAGAGCCTCGACCCGAACGTGGTGAACGGTGCCGGGCTCGGGGCGGGGGCGGCGAGCGGGGCCGGTGGGGTCACCACTCCGCCCGCCGCGTCCTCCCCGCCGCCCGCCGTTCCGTAACCCGTCAGGGACGTAACTCCTCGGGGACGTAGGCCCTCAGGGGACGTAAACCCTCAGGGACGCGGCCCGACCACCGTCGCGGCCGCGTCGACGATGGTGATGGCCATCGCCGGACAGGAGTCCGCCACGTCCAGTACGCGTTCCTCCTCCGGAACCTCCTCGCTCAGCGGACGCGCCCGCTCGTCGTCAAGTACGAACAGATCGGGCGCGATCCCGGCGCACATGCCGGACGCCATGCAGCGGCCGCCGTCGACCTCGGCCTTCCACGTCACCCCGCTCA
Organism: Streptomyces sp. NPDC021115; assembly: GCF_044333065.1. NCBI lineage: Bacteria > Bacillati > Actinomycetota > Actinomycetes > Kitasatosporales > Streptomycetaceae > Streptomyces > Streptomyces sp. NPDC021115. Next base: position 631,544 of record NZ_JBIRQF010000003.1, on the reverse strand, counting down.
CCACCCCACCGGCATGACACGCGGGCCCCGCACCAGCATCTGGTCCTTCCACACCACGTCCCCGGCCAGGCGCAGGTCCGGGAAGCGGCCGACGAGCGCGCCCAGGGCCTCCTGCAACTCCAGCCGGGCCAGCGGCGCACCCAGGCAGTGGTGCACCCCGTGGCCGAAGCCCAGGTGCTGGGTGGCGGGGCGGGCGACGTTCAGCTTGCCCGGTTCGTCGAAGCGCAGCGCGTCCCGGTTGGCCGATCCGACGGCCACCAGGACGGGCTCCCCGGCCCGCACCAGGGTGCCGCCCACCTCGACGTCCTCGGTGGCGTAACGGGCCTGGGAGGCGCCCATGCCGAGCGGGACGAACCGCATCAGCTCCTCGACGGCGCCCTTGATCAGCTCGGGGTCCTCACGCAGCCGCCGCAGCTCACCGGGGTGGTCGAGCAGCGCCATCACGAAGTTGGGGATCTGGGTGGCCGTGGTCTCGTGTCCGGCGACGAGGATGCCGACGCACAGGTCGACGAGTTCCAGCTCGGAGAGCCGGTCACCCTGGTCGCGCGCCTCGATCAGCGAGGTCATGATGTCGTCGCGCGGGGCTTCCCGGTGTTCCTGCACCAACTGGCGCATGTACGCGCGCAGTTCCTCGCGGTTGCGCTCCCACTCCGCCGCCGTCAGGGCGCTGGTGGACAGCGCGGCGTCGCTCCACACCCGGAACTTCGGCCGGTCCTCCTCCGGCACCCCGAGCAGCTTGCAGATGACGGCGACCGGGATGGGGAGCGCATAGCGGTCCACGAGGTCGACGGGCGGCCCGGCGGCCTCCAGCTCGTCCAGCAGCGATTGCGTCAACTCGCGCACGTACGGCCGGAGTTTCTCCACCTGGTGGACGGTGAACGCCTTCGCCACCAACATGCGCAGCCGCGTGTGGTCGGGCGGGTCCATGCTCAGGATGCCGCCGTCCATGCGCCCCTCGCCCTGCCGTGGCACATCCCGGTTCAGGGCCTCCGCGCGGCTGAACCGCCGGTCGCCGAGGACGAGTCGGGCGTCGGCGTACCGCGTGGCCAGCCAGGCGGATTCGCCGTATCGCATGCGCACCCTGAGCAGTCCGGGGCGGTCGCGCGCCTCCTCATAGGCCCCGGACAGCTCCAGGCCCTCGTGGTGGTTGAAGGGATAGGCGATGGGTGTCGTCTCCGCTGTGGTCACCGTGACCTCCCTGGCGTAAGCACGTGCTTACAAAGCTAGGCCGGTCCCCTTGATACGGTCAACGGCGCCTATCGGCCGCTGCCGACGACAGGAGTGGATGATGAGTGGAACCACACCGGAAGCACCTCGGCGGGACGCGCGGGGCACGCGGCGGATGCTGCTGGAGGCGGCGTCGGCGCTGTTCGCCGAGCGGGGGTACGAGCGGGCCACCGTGCGCGACATCGCGGAGCGCGCCGGAGTGAACCAGGCGCTGTTGTTCCGTTACTTCGGCTCGAAGAAGGCCCTGTTCGGAGAAGTGGTGTCGCACGATGGCCAGGAACAGCTGCACACCACCCCGCCCGGTGAGCTGTTCGAGACCGCGCTGCGCGGCATGCTCGGGCGCGGCGAGCACGGCGGTGGGGATGACCACGACGACCCGGCCCGGGAGGACCGTGCGCTGGCCACATTGCTGCGCTCCGTCGGCAGCGGCGACGAGATCGGTACCGCGGCGCGCGACATCGGGGACGACTACGCCCGGGTGCTGGCCTCCCTGAGCGCCGCCCAGGACCGTGAACTCCGCGCCGACCTGGCCCTTTCCTGGTTGCTCGGCATCGGTCTGATGCGGGTGGTGGTGGGCAAGGAGTCGCTGGCGGAGGCCGATCCGGACGAGGTGTGCGCACTGGTCACCGGCGCGCTCGCCACCCTGCTGGAGGATCTGCCGGTCACGCGCTTTGGCGATCCGCACAGCACGCGGTCCGCGGACTTGGCACGGTAGGACCATGACGAGCATTGATCCGGACACCCCGGAGACGAACGACCGGCCGCGCCGGGTTCCCGCGGCCCAGGCCATGCGCGGCGCTGCCCAGCAGCTCGGCGAGTTGCTGGGCAGCTCGCCGGAATCCGTCTCCACGCTTCAGCCGACGCAGGACGGATGGCTGGCCGATGTGGAGGTGGTGGAGCTGGAGCGGGTGCCGGACACCATGACCATCATGGCCTCGTACCGGGTGACCCTCGACGCGGAGGGCATGCTCCTGGGCTACGAAAGGCTGCGCCGTTACGCACGCGGCCAGCTCGACCGCGGCCGCTAGCCACCGCACCCGGCTCTTTTTCTCCGTCCTCTCGCGCCCCGCGCCACCGAACTCCGTGGCGTGGGGCGCTCGTTCGTGGCGCGTCCCACATGTGTCGCCCGTATCAAGACTGAACACGGATGCCGTCCCGTCCGTACCTGCTCTCGGGCAGACCGAGCGAGCGAGAGGACGACCACACGTGACCGTCATGACGCAGACCGGCGGAGTACCAGCCACGACCTCGACCGGTTCAGGGACCGGCAGCCTTTTCGACATCCTTGAACTCATTCTGGACCGCGGCCTCGTCATCGATGTCTTCATCAGGGTGTCCCTCGTGGGCATCGAGATCCTGAAGATCGACATACGCATCGTGATCGCCAGCGTGGACACCTATCTGCGCTTCGCCGAGGCGTGCAACCGCCTCGATCTGGAATCCGGCCGCAAGGCCCCGGACAAGCTCAGCGACATCGTCGGCAACATCGTCGAGGGCGGCGCCCGGGGCAAGACCGAGGGCGCGCTGACCGGCGCCATCGATGCCATCGGCAATGTGTTCGGGCGTGACGACGACGAGGACAAGTGACCATGCATCTCTACCTCTACGCGATCACCCGCTCCGACCATCCGCTGCGGCTGGACGGGCTGCGCGCGGTGGGTGGCGTGGCCGGCGCGCCGCGCGCGGTGACCAGTGGCCCGCTGACGGGCGTGGTGAGCCCGGCGCCGGAGACCCTGCGCCCCAAGCGCCGTGATCTGACCGCCCACCAGGCGGTGCAGGAGCGGCTGATGACGGACGGGGCGGTGCTGCCGATGCGGTTCGGGCTGCTCGCCCCCGACGAGGTCGCGGTGAAGTCGGCGCTGGACGCCAAGCGCGCCGACTACGTCCGCGGCCTCGACGAGCTGCACGCCACCACGGAGTTCAACCTGAAGGCGGCCCGCTCCCAGGACGATCTGCTGCGGGAGGTGCTGGCCGAGTCCGACGACGCGCGGCGGCTCAACGAGCGCACCCGCGACGGCAGCGGTTCGTACGAGGACCGGGTGGTCCTCGGTGAACTGGTCGCCCGTCAGCTGGGGGCGCGGCAGCAGAGACTCGCCGAGCAGGTCGTGGGCAGCCTGGCGGGAATGGCCCGCCACAAGGTGGTGTCGTCCCCGGCCGGGGACGACTTCCTGAACGCCTCGTTCCTGGTGGAGCGGGCGCGGGCCGCGGAGTTCTCCCAGGCCGCGCAGCAGCTGGCGCAGGGCTACGGGGACGGGTACGACTTCCGGCTGCGCGGCCCGTTGCCCCCGTACAGCTTCGTGGCCTGAGAGGTGGGGGCGCCGTGGGACTGCTGACCGGGCTCCTCACCTTTCCGCTCGCTCCGGTGCGCACGACCGTGTGGGTCGCCGAGCAGGTACTGGAGGCCGCCGAGCGTGAGTACTACGACCCGGCTCCGGTCCGGCGCGCCCTCACCGCACTGGAACAGGACCTGCTGGCCGGGCGGATCGGTGAGGACGAGTACGACCGCCGCGAGAACGAGTTGCTGGACCGGCTGGACGAGCTGGAACAGTACGAGCAGAGACGAGCCCCGAGACGATGACAGAACCGGTAGCGGGCAGGCTGGGCGCGCCGCGCCTGCCCGCCTCGTACGACCAGCGGGACGCCCCGTCCCTCGCCGACATCCTGGAACGGGTGCTGGACAAGGGCGTGGTGATCGCGGGCGACATCCGGATCAACCTGCTCGACATCGAACTGCTCACCATCAAGCTCCGGCTGCTCGTCGCCTCCGTCGACAAGGCGAAGGAGATGGGCATCGACTGGTGGGAGCACGATCCGTCGCTGTCCTCGCGCGCCCGGCCCCCGGCCGTGGACGGCGGCGGGTCCGACGGGGCGGAACGGTCCCTCAGCGAGGAGAACGCACGGTTGCGCGCCGAGATCGCGGAGCTGAGGGCACGGACCGGGAACGGGAGCGACAGGAGCGTGGACGGGTGACCGAGATCGCACAGCACATGGTGTACGCCTACGCGGTGCTGCGCCCCACCCCCGAGGCCGCGCGTGCGGTCGCCGCGCTGCGGGGGGTGGCCCACGAGCAGGTGGGGCTCGTGGAGACCGGCGAGCTGGCCGCGGCCGTCGGCCCGGTTCCGGCCGGGGAGTTCGGGGAGGAGGCGCTGAAGGCCCGGCTGGAGGAGCTGCCCCGGCTCGAATCGCTGGCCCGGGGGCATCACGGGGTGGTGGCGGCGCTGACCCCGCTGGGCGCCGTCCTGCCGCTGCGGCTGGCCACCGTGTACCGGGACGAGGACCGGGTGCGGCAGGTGCTCCAGGAGCGCCGGGACGCGTTCCTGCCGCTGCTGGAGCGGCTGACCGGACGTGTCGAATGGGGCGTCAAGGTCTATACGGACGTCCGGGAAGAAGCCGAGAGCGCTTCGGAGAACGGCGCGGGGGACGGCACGGGGGACGCCGGGCTCAGCCCGGGCCGGGCCTATCTCGCCGCGCGCCGCAGACGGCGGCGCGGCACCGAGGACGCCTGGCAGGCAGCGGTGCGCACGGCCGCCCGCATCGCGGACGAGGCCGGGGAGATCGCCGTGGAGCGGGTCGCCCACCGGCCGCAGCGCGGCGAACTGGCCAAGGCGGGCGGCGGGGACGGCGGCGGCGAGAACATCGCCAACGACGCCTATCTGGTGCCCGCCGACCGCGCCGAGGACTTCCGCGCCCGCGTCCTGGCCGCGGCCGAGGGCCAGCAGGGAGTGCGGGTCGAGGTGACGGGCCCCTGGGCGCCGTACTCCTTCGCCCTCCCGCCCGAACCGGCCGCCCACCGGGAGACCGCGTGAGCACCGCGCTGGACGAGGAGGACGCCCGGGCGCTCGCGGGCCGCGAGGTCTCCCTGATCGACATCCTCGACCGGCTGCTCCAGGGCGGGGTCGTGCTGACCGGGGACCTCGTGCTGTCCATCGCGGACGTCGATCTCGTACGGATCGACCTGCGCGCGGTCATCGCCCCCGTCGACGCCGACCACCCGGCTCCGCCGCTGCTCTGACCGGAAGGAACCACCGCCGCATGTCCGCCACTCCCGACCGCCCCGCCCAGCGCCTGAGCACCGATCCGGACTCGGTGGAACGCGATCTGGCCCAGCTCGTGCTGACCGTGGTCGAGCTGCTGCGTCAGCTGATGGAGCGCCAGGCGCTGCACCGTGTCGAGAAGGGGGATCTGACGGAGGAGCAGGAGGAGCGGATCGGGTTGACGCTGATGCTCCTCCAGCAGCGCATGGAGGAGATGTGCGACCGGCACGGGCTGCGCATGGCGGACCTCAACCTCGACCTCGGCCCGCTGGGGACCCTGCTGTCCCCGGCGGGCCAGGCGTAGGGCGGGTCCGCGAGCGTCGCCTGGCGGGGCCGCGGGCGTCACCTCATTCTCACCGCCCGCCTCTCAAGGCGCACTCGACCCCCCTACGAGCCCGCACCGGCATCTTTTTCCCTGGAATCCAGTGACCCCGTCACGGTGTGCCACTTTACCGTTTCTTGAGCTTCGGTAAATGTGTCCAGAAGGGAACGCCATGCGATACGGCAACGCCTTGCGAGAAGATATCGGATCGTCTCGCACCACACCACTCATCGGCATCTACGACATGTACTCGGCATCGATCGCGGCCCGCCACTACGACGGCTTCTTCGTCTCCGGCTTCGGATTCGCCGCGTCGTACTACGGACTGCCGGACATCGGATTCATCGCCTGGCCGGACATGGTGAACTTCGTGGAGCGGCTGCGGCTGGCGTTCCCCGGGCACCATCTGCTCGTGGACATCGACGACGGCTATGTGGACCCCGAGGTCGCGTGCCATGTGGTGCAGCGGCTGGAACGCGCCGGGGCGTCCGGGGTGATCCTGGAGGACCAGAAGCGGCCGCGCCGGTGCGGGCACGCCGACGGCAAGCTGGTGCTGCCCCTCGAGGAGTACCTGGAGAAGCTCAACCTGGTGCTGAGCAGCAGGAAGGACATGCTCGTGGTGGCGCGCACGGACGCCACCGAGGAGGCGGACATCCTGCGGAGGGCCGCCGCGCTGGCGGAGACCGACGCGGATGTGGTCCTCGTCGACGGGGTGCGCAGCGTGGAGTGGATCCGCCGGATCCGTACGGTCGTCGGCGACAAGCCGCTGCTGTTCAATCAGATCGCGGGCGGGAAATCCCCCCGGCTCTCGCTTTCCGAGCTGACGGACCTCGGCGTCGACATCGCGATCTACAGCACCCCGTGCCTTTTCGCCGCGCACGGCGCGATCGACGGAGCGCTGGTCGATCTGAAAAAGGCGGACGGCCGGCTGCCGGACACCCGGGAGACCGACTGCATCGGTGTGCGGGGGTCCACGGAACTGCTGGAGGCGAACATCAGCAGGCATCACGCCGATCACCATCCGGCCACGGTATGACCCACGGATTCCGTTCCGTGTCGCCCCCGCCTTTCCGGGCCGGTACCGGCCGTCACCGGAAGACGGAAAAAGAGAGCGGCTTTACCCGGGCATCCGCCAAGGGAATCGTCCTCGCGGCCACCGCGGGCGTGCTGTGCGGCAGTCAGGCAGCAGGGGTCGCCACGCCTGCCGCGGCTGCCGCGCCCACCCCGCCCACTCCGTGCCCGGGCGCATCCGACGAGGAGCCGGAGGAGCCCACGCCGGTCGCCGGGCCGAAGATCGGCCTGGTGGTCATCGACAACTCCTTCGCCGACTCCTGGCTGGAGATCGACCGCGCCCTCGACACCCTGCTCCTCAGCGCGGGCACGGCAGGCAGCGATCACGAAAGCGGAAGCGGTGATTGACGTGAAGTCGCTGTCCTGGCCATGGCCGCGGTCATGGCCGGGCCGGCTGAGGAAGGCGGTCGACCCCTACGTCGCCGCCCTCCTCGGCACGGTCGCGCTCGCGGCGCTGCTGCCCGCCTCCGGACGGGCGGCCGGGGCGGTCGAGGGCGCCGCGGACATCGCCATCGGACTGCTCTTCTTCCTGTACGGCGCCCGGCTGTCCACCCGGGAGGCGGTGCACGGCCTGCGGCAGTGGAAGCTTCACCTCCTGGTCGGGGCGAGCACCTTCCTGCTGTTCCCGCTGCTGGGGCTGGCCATGGGCGGTCTGGCCCCGTTCCTGCTCACCGACCGGCTCTACACCGGCGTTCTCTTCCTCTGCGTCGTCCCCTCGACCGTCCAGTCCTCCATCGCCCTCACCTCCACGGCCCGGGGGAACGTCCCGGCCGCCATCTGCGCGGGTACGTACTCCAGCCTGGCCGGGATGGCCGTCACACCGCTGCTGGCGGCCTGGCTGATCGGTTCCACGGTCGGCTTTTCGGCCGACGGCGTGCTGAGCATCGCCACCCAGCTGCTGCTGCCCTTCGCCGCCGGGCAGTGCCTGCGCCGCTGGATCGGGGAGTTCACCGTCCGTCGAAGGCGGGCGCTCGGCCTGCTGGACCGCGGTGCGATCCTGCTCGTCGTGTACACGGCGTTCAGCCGGGGGATGACGGATGGCGTCTGGCAGCAGATCACTCCGGTGCGGCTGCTCGCCCTGCTGAGCCTGGCCGCGACGCTGCTGGCGGCGGCCCTCACCACGACGTCATGGGCCGCGCGGCGCCTCGGGTTCGGCCGGGAGGACCGGGTCGCCATCGTCTTCTGCGGCTCCAACAAGAGCCTCGCCACCGGGCTGCCCATGGCCGCGGTGCTGTTCGGGGACTCGGCGGGCCCGGTGATCCTGCCACTGATGCTCTACCACCAGCTCCAGCTGATGGTGTGCGCGGTCATCGCGGCCCGATGGGCCCGCCGTCCCGCCGGGTCGACACCTCTGATCAGTGCATAGACCACGGACCCCTGAAGGTCCGCGTTTCAACCTCTTGGTACCGTGATTTTTAGCGGTGTCACCCACCGCGAAGCACGACCAGTAGAGGAAGCAGTACCCATGAAGACCACCGCACGGGGGCGCGCCATCCTCAGCGATCCCCGGCTCAACAGGGGCACCGCGTTCACCGAGTCCGAACGCGACGCCCTCGGACTGACCGGCCTCATCCCGGCCCAGGTCATGACCCTGGAACAGCAGGCCACCCGCGCCTACGCCCAGTACCGGGCCAAGCCCACCGACCTCGACAAGAACGTGTATCTGCGGTCCCTCCAGGACCGCAACGAGGTGCTGTTCTACCACCTGCTCGGCCAGCACCTCAGCGAGATGCTGCCGATCGTGTACACCCCCACGGTCGGCACCGCGATCCAGCGCTACAGCCATGAGTACCGCCGCTCCCGCGGCGTCTATCTCTCGGTGGACGCCCCGCAGGACATCGAGCGCGCGCTGCGCGCCAGCGGCCTGGGCGCCGATGACGTGGACCTGCTCGTCGCCACCGACGGCGAGGCCATCCTCGGCATCGGCGACTGGGGCGTGGGCGGCATGGACATCTGCGTCGGCAAGCTCGCGGTGTACACCGCCGCCGCCGGAATCGACCCCGCCCGCGCGCTCCCGGTCGTCCTGGACGCGGGCACCAACCGCCAGGAACTCCTGGACGACCCGCTCTACCTGGGCAACCGTCATCCGCGCGTGGACCGCGAGACGTACGACGCCTTCATCGCCGAGTACATCGCCGCCGTCGGCCGCGTCTTCCCCGACGCGCTGCTGCACTGGGAGGACTTCGGGTCCGGCAACGCCCGGCGCATCCTCGACCACTACGCCGACAAGGCGCTCACCTTCAACGACGACATCCAGGGCACCGGCGCCGTCAACCTGGCCGCCGTCCTGTCCGGCGCCCGGGTCACCGGTACGCCGCTGCGCGACCACCGCATCGTCATCTTCGGCGCGGGCTCGGCCGGGCTCGGCATCGCCGACCAGCTGCGCGACGCCCTGATCGCCGACGGGCTCGGCCCGCAGGAGGCGTCCGACCGGTTCTGGTGCGTCGACCGGTACGGCCTGATCACCGATGACGCCGAGGGTCTCGACCACCACCGGCGGCGGTACGCCCGGCGGGCGGCCGATGTCGCCGACTGGCACCGGGACGAGCAGGTCGGCGGCATCGCGCTCACCGAGGTGGTCCGCCGCGCCCGGCCGACCATCCTCATCGGCACCTCGGGCCAGGGCGGCGCCTTCACCGAGGAGATCGTGCGGGAGATGGCCGCCCACACCGAGCGGCCCGTCATCCTCCCGATGTCGAACCCGACCCCGCTGGCCGAGGCCACGCCCGAGAACCTGGTCCGGTGGACCGGCGGACGGGCCCTGATCGCCACCGGAAGCCCCTTCCCGCCCGTGACCCACGACGGGGTCACCCATGTCATCGGGCAGGCCAACAACGCCCTGGTCTTCCCCGGGCTCGGTCTCGGCGCGATCGTGGCGCGGGCCACCCGGGTCACCGAGGGCATGCTGCTCGCCGCCGCCGAGCAGATCGCCGGGATGATCGACTCCAGCACCCCTGGTGCCCCGGTCCTCCCGATGGTCGACCAGCTGCGCGAGACCTCCGCCGCGGTCGCCGCGGCCGTCGCCCGCGCCGCCGCGCGCGACGGGGTGGCCCGTACGCCCATCGCCGACGACCAGCTCGACCGCACGGTCCGCGAGGCCATGTGGAGCCCGGTCTACCGCCCTATCCAGCCGGTCTGACGAACCGCACCTACCGGCTGAATTGGGGACTGGACCATGTCTTTTTCGCACATCTTCACCATCGTCGTGCCCGTCTTCCTCGTCATCGCCCTGGGCTACGGGGCCGGGCGGGGCACGTCGTTCGACGGGCAGCGCGCGGACGCGCTCCGGGTGCTCACGATGGAGTTCGCCCTCCCGGCGTCCCTCTTCCTGGGCATCGCGAACACCCCGCGCCACATCCTGCTCGGCCAGGGCCCCCTGGTGGGCATGCTCGCCCTCGGGCTGCTCGGCCTGTTCGGGCTGATCCTGCTGGGTCTGCGCCTGGCCGGGCGGCTGCCGCTGGAGCGGGCGTCGATCCTGGCGCTCGCCTCCGTCCAGCCGCAGTACGCCTTCATGGGCGTCACGATCCTGGGCAGCCTGTTCGGCGATGCCAAGGCCGCGATCCCGATCGCCATCGCGGGCATCCTCGTCAACGTCCTCCTCGACCCCCTCGTGCTGATCCTGCTCAACCTCGGCCGCTCGCCCGCCACGGAAGCCACCGCGACGGCGTCCGCGCCCGCCCGCGCCCTGGTGTCCTCGGGCGGCGGACCGGCCGCGGCCGAGGAGGAGCGGGACGGCGGCGGGACCGCGCCACCGGCCGCGGCCAAGCCCGTTCCCACCTGGGTGAAGGTCCTCCAGCCGTTGCGCAAGCCGTTCGCCTGGGCCCCGCTGCTCGGGCTGATCATCGCGCTGGCCGGGGTGCGTCCGCCCGAGATGATCGAGAGCTCGCTGTCGCTGGTGGGCCAGGCCGCCTCGGGTGTGGCGCTGCTGTCGGTGGGCGTCACCCTGGCCCGCGTCGGCCGGCCCGAGCTGAGCCCGGGGGCCATCGCGATCGCGCTGACCAGCGTGATCGTGCTGCCGCTCAGCACCTACGCCATCGGGCTGGTACTGGCCGGGCACCAGGTCGCCGCGCAGACGGCCCTGATCCTGGCGTTCCCCGTCTCTCCCGTGCCGATGATGCTCGCGTCGCAGCACGTCAAGAGCGAGGAGCACCGGATCGCCTCTTCGGTGATCATCAGCATCGTGCTGGCGTTCGTCTCACTGCCGATGCTGATCAACCTGACCAGCTAGCGGGGCCGGAGCCCGGTCCGGGGCGCGCCGGTACGCACTTGGGTCGCGTACCGGCGCGCCCTGGGCGTATCGGGCGTCGTGCTAGAAAGAGGGACATGTCTCCAGCGCAGGGATGGCTCCGTTGAGCGCGATCAGCATCGGCCAGGCCGTGGTCCTCGGCGTCGTCGAGGGGGTGACCGAGTTCCTGCCCGTCTCCTCCACCGGCCACCTCAAGATCGCCGAGGGGCTGATGGACATCCCGGTGGACGACAAGGCCGTCGTCGCCTTCACCGCGGTCATCCAGGTCGGTGCCATCGCCGCGGTGCTGCTCTACTTCTTCAAGGACATCGTTCGCTTCGCCCGCGCCTGGGGCCGGGGCATCGCCAACCGGGAGCTGCGCGAGCGGCACGACTACAAGTTCACCTGGTGGGTCATCTACGCCACCCTCCCCGTGGTGGCCGTCGGCCTCGCCGCAAAGCCGCTGATCGAGGGGGTGCTGGCGTCCCTGTGGGTGGTGGCCGGATCGCTGATCGTGGGCAGTGGGCTGATGTGGGCGGCCGACCGGATGGGCCGCCACAAGCGCGGCGAGGACGACACCTCGCTCAAGGACGCCATGCTGGTCGGCGGCTCACAGATCCTCGCGCTGCTCTTCCCCGGCTTCTCCCGCTCCGGCGCGACGATGTCCACCGGGCTGATCCTGGACCTGGACCGGCTGGCCGCCACCCGGCTGTCGTTCTTCCTCGGCCTGCCCGCCCTCACGGGTGCGGGGCTGTACGAGCTGAAGGACGCGCTCGGCGGCGGGGTGGCCGCGGGGCCGCTGGTCGTGGGCACGGTGGTGTCGTTCGTCGTGGCGTACGCGTCGATCGCCTGGCTGCTGAAGTTCGTCGCCAAGCACTCCTTCAACGCCTTCGTGATCTACCGCGTCGCGGTGGGCGTCCTGCTGTTCGGCCTGCTGGGGACGCACGTACTGAGCGCCTGAGCGCGGGCGGGGCCCCGGGCGGTCGCCCGGGGCCGTTCGCAACGCCGCTTGCCGAGAAGGAATCACTTCATGCCGATGGTGGCGCCCGGGCCCAGCGGCAGGTCGAATCCGTAGAAGATCCCCAGGATCGCCAGCCACACCGCCATGAACGGCACGACGAAGATGGCGAGCCGGGAGATGAGGGTGCCGAGCCGGGCTTCCGGTTCGTACTGGCGGACCATCGCGAGGATGAGGAAGAGGTACGGGTTCATCGGCGTGATGACCCCGGTGGCGGAGTCGCCGATGCGGAACGCGGCCTGGCTGAGCGCCGGACTCATGCCCATCAGCATGAACGCGGGCAGGAAGACGGGGGCGACCAGGGACCACAGGGCGGACCCGGAGAGGATGAAGAGGTTGAGGACCGAGGCCAGCAGGACGAACGCGATGATCGCCCAGAAGCCCGTCACCCCCGTGGCCTTGAACAGTGCCGCGGCCTTCACCGCCATCAGCACCCCCACATTGGACCAGGTGAACAGCGCGATGACCTGGGCGGCGAAGAACATCATGACGAGGTAGCCGGACATGTTCTTCATCGAGTCGGTCATGGCCGTGACCACGTCATCCGCACCGGTGAGCTTCCTGACCGTGAAGCCGTAGGTGACCCCGGCCAGCAGGAACGCGAAGAAGAGCACGGGGACAATGCCCTCCAGCACGGGCGAGGGCACGAAGGCCCCGCCCTCGCCGCGCAGCGGGGCCCCGGGCGGCAGCCAGAGCGCGAGGACCAGGGCCAGATAACCGGTGACGACGAGACCCGTGACCACCAGGCCGCGGCGCTGGACCGGGGTGAGGCCCAGGTCCTCCGGCCCGGACTCACCGTCGGCCGGCTCGTAGGTGCCCTCGTACGGGCCGAGGCGCGGCTCCAGGACGCGGCTGATGAGGAATCCACCGAGCAGCGCGAGGACGATGCTGCTGGAGGCGGTGAAGAAGTAGTTGATGAGCAGGTGGATGTGGAGCCCCTCGGCGGCGGGCAGCACCGCGGCTGCCTGCTGGGTGATCCCGACGTACAGGGCGTCGAGGGAGCCGATGGTGAACCCGGCCGCGTAGCCCGCGGTGACGCAGGCGAAGCCGCCGATGAGACCCGCCACGGGGTGGCGTCCGGCGCTCCTGAAGACCATGGCGGCCAGCGGCGGTAGCACGATGGCCCCGACGTCGCTCATCATGTGCGCCTGGCTGGCGACGAGCGCCACCGCGTACGGGAGTGCGGCGCGCGGTATGCGGGCCAGGGTGGCCCGCATCACCGTCTCCAGCAGGCCGGTCTTCTCCGCGAGCCCGACCACCATGATCAGGACCACGACGGCCCCGATGGGCGGGAACGTGGCGAAGTTGGGGATCAGGTTCTGCAGCAGCCAGCGCAGCCCGGTGCCGGTGAGCAGTCCCTCGATGTTCTTGGTGTCGTCGGTGCCGGGGACCTTCACCGAGACGCTCATGGCGGAGAGCGCGGTGGAGACGACGGCCAGCAGTGCGAAGAGCCCGGCGAACAGGACGACGGGGTTGGGCAGGGCGTTCCCCGCCCGCTCGATGAGGGAGAGCACCCGGTCGAGCCCGCGGGGCTTGCCGTTGTCCGGGGACTCGCCGTTCTGGGCGGGGATTCCCGTCAGCGATGCCATCAGGGTCGCGCCCCTTTCGTGGCTGTTGGGAGCAGGAGGTCCTTCTTGACCGCGCCGTCCTGGACGACGCACAGGATGTTGGCGGGGTCGCCGAGGACGGCGATGTCGGTGAGCGGGTCGCCGTCGCACAGGATGAGGTCGGCGGTGCGGCCCGCGGTGAGGGTGCCGAGCCGGTCGTCCACGCCGAGGAGTTCGGCGGCGGTGCGGGTTCCGGCGACGATGGCGGCCATGGGGTCCATGCCCAGGTCCACCAGGTAGCTCAGCTCCATCAGGTTCTGGCCGTGCGGGCAGACGGCGGCGTCGGTGCCGAGCGCGATGCGGGCGCCCTGCTCGATGGCGCGGGCGATGTTCTCCTTGGTGATGCCGGACCAGCGGACCTTCTTCTCGTAGTGGAAGGGCGCCATGGTGTCCTTGTTGATGCCCGCGTAGACGGTGGAGAGGGTCGGTACGACGAAGGTGCCGCGCTCCCCCGCCATCTCCAGGGCCTGGTCGTTCAGTCCGTAGCCGTGCTCGATGCTGGTGACGCCGCCGCGCAGGGCGTTGAGTATGCCCGCGGTGCCCTGGGCGTGGGCGGCGACGGGCTTGCCGCCGTGGCGGCGGCACTCGTCCACCACGGCCCGGATCTCCTCCTCCAGCAGCCCCTCGTCCTCCGGCTGGTCGTACGGGCTGCCCATGCCGCCGGTGGCGCAGACCTTGACCAGGTCGGCGCCCTCGCGCAGCACCTTGCGCACGGCGAGGCGGGATTCGTCCACGGTGTCGGCCAGTTCGGACATCGAGCCGCCGCTGAGGTCGGTGCCGTCGGGCAGCCGTACGTCGGCGTGGCCACCGGTGTGGCTGATGATCCGTACGGCGGTGTGCAGCCGGGGTCCTGTGATCCGTCCGCTCTCCACCGCTGTGCGGTAGCCCGCGGCGAGCCCGCCCAGGTCGCGGGCGCTTGTGATGCCCGCGTCCAGGGTCTGCCGCATGCGGGTGGCGGTGTCGAACGTGACGAGCACCGGGTCGAGTTCGCCGCGGCGGCCGGGCGGGGAGGCGTGTGCGTAAGCGAGGTGGGTGTGGCAGTCGAAGAAGCCGGGGAGGACGGTGCGGCCCCCGGCGTCGACGACCCGGTGTCCGTCCGGGTCGCCGGCGGGCGCGGGAGGCGCCGTCGCGGCGGGTCCCGCGTAGGTGAGGGTGCCCTCGGCGTCGCTGATCACGACCGCGTCGGTCACCGGGGACGCCCCGGTGCCGTCGATGAGGGTGGCGTTCTCGATGCGCAACGCGGTCCGGACGGTTTCGGGGGCCAGCTGATCCTTCATGGACCGGATTCACTCCTCGCGTGCGGTGAACAGGTAGGCAGCAGTGTTGGGCCGGTGTGTTTTCCGCGTGCTACGGTGCAGCATTCCATCGAGAATCGGCCACATCGCGCAGGAATCAGCCGCCCATGGACACGCAGTTTTCCGCCGGGCAACCGCAAGGCGAACTGGATGAACTGGACCGGGCGGTGGTGCACGCCCTCCAGATCCACCCCAGGGCCCCGTGGACGCTGGTCGGCGACGTCCTCGGGGTGAACCCGGTGACGGCCGCGCGGCGCTGGCACCGGCTGGAGGACGCCGGGCTGGCCTGGGTGACCGCCTATCCGCGGCTCTCCGACGCGCGCATCGTGGTGACCGCCGTCGTGGAGATCGACACCGAGCCCGGGGTCGGCGAGGACGTGGCGGAGGCGCTGGCGGCCGATCCGGCGGTGGCGAACGTCAAGCTCACGGCGGGCAGCCGGGATCTGGTGGCCACCGTGCAGACCGCGGACCTCGATGAGCTGGCGCACCTCGGCACGGTGCTGTTCCGGGGGAGACCGGGAGTACGGGCCACTCGTACCCATGTGGCCACGGCCATGCCGACCGAGGGCAGCCGGTGGCGGCTGCGCAGCCTGGACGCGGCGCAGTGCGCCCGGCTGGAGGCGGCGGCCTGCCCCGCGCCCGAACCGGCCCGCGGCGCCCCGGGCCCGGACACGCTGGACGCGCGGCTGCTGGAGTTGCTGGGCGCCGACGGCCGGATGTCCATCCGGGACCTGGCGGCGGCCGCCGACGCGGGAACCACCACGGTGCGGCGCCGGCTGGGCGTCCTGCTGGCCTCCTGGGTGAGCCTGCGCTGCGATCTGGCCCGGCCGCTGTCCGGCTGGCCGCTGTCCGCGGTGTACTTCGCGTCCGTACCCGCGCGGCATCTGCGGGAGACCACCCGGCTGCTGGCCGGGATGCGGGAGGTGCGGTCGTGCTCGATCACGGCCGGTCCGCACAACGTGGTGATCGACGTCTGGCTGCGCGCGATGAGCGATGTGCACGGCTTCGAGGCGCATGTGGCGCGGCAGGTGCCGCATCTGGCCATCGACGACCGCTCGGTGGTGCTGCGCACGGTGAAGCACATGGGGCGGCTGCTGGACCGGGACGGGCGCTGTGTGGGCGTCGTCCCGCTGCGTCAGCCCCAGGCAACGCGCCATGTGACGCCCGACGGGGGCGGCGTGGCGCCCGACGAGAACTGAGCGTCGGGATTCGGTCAGCTCAACGAGTGGAAGGCGCCTCGCGCCTATCCATCTGTCATATGCCTGCGTAGGACAATCGCATGATGCGTCTCCCTCGCGGTAACCCAGAAGAGCCCGTTCCCGCTACGCCCGGCCCGGCGGCCGCGACGATCCGGCGCGGCCGCGGCACGGGCGGTACGACAGCCGCATAGGCCCCCGACGCTTGCGTACGGACCCTCGCGGCGTGGCGCGAACCGGCTGGTCCGGGGCGGTGTGCCGGGCGGCGGCCGACGTACCGGCCACTCCCCCGCCGCGATGCCGCCGGGGGCCATGGGGCCGCGGAGGCCCGAAAGGGCCGCGGACCTTACTACACGGCGTACGCGGTGTCGGCCCAACGACAGATTTCACCCCCATCCGCTGAACCGTGCGTAACCTCTCCGTCACTGGCGAAGCCCCCGGGCGCGCCACGGGCAACGCAGGAGGGGAGACCGCATGCCCGGTATCGACGAATGCCTGCTCGACGCCATGACGGTGAACGGCGCGCGCGGCGCCGCCGTGATCGAGTGGACCAGTGGGCTCGCGCTCGGCATGGTCGGCGAGACCCGCCACGGCGACCCCGAGGCCACCGCGGCGGAGACGGCCGAATTGGCGCGCATGGCCGCCGAGCAGTCCGCGTTCGCGGCGCTCGAACCGCGCGGCGGGGGCGGCTTCGACGAGAGCGACGGCGGGGCGCCCGGGGAGGCCCCCGTGGAGGACGTCATCGTCACCACCCACACCTGCTACCACCTGCTGCGCTTCGTCGACACCGCCTTCGACAGCGGCGTCTTCTTCTACCTGTGGCTCGACCGCCACGAGGGGAACCTGGCGATGGCCCGGATGCGGCTGCGCGATCTGTCGCAGCGGCTGGCGCTCTGATGAGACCCGGCCGCGCGCCCCGCCTCACCGAGCTGGCCGACGAGCGGGCCAGCGGCGCCCTGCTGTGCGACGCGGGCACCGTCTATCTCGCGGACGGGCAGATCGTGCACGCGGAGAGCCCCGAGGCGCCGGGCCTGGACGTGCTGCTCACCACCGGCGGGCGGCTGACCGCCGACAGCTGGCGGGAGGCGGTCGACCGCACGGCCGCCGCCGGGCGGGTCGGCCGGTTCCTGGTGGACAGCGGGCGGCTGACCGACGCGGAGCTGGAGATCTGCCATCTGGGCGCACTGTTCGACGCGGCCTGGTTCGCGCTCGGTCCCGGCAGCGGACCGCGCGGCTTCCAGCGGGGCGCTGCGCACTGGCTCGGCCCGGTGCGCCCGGTGGGCGCGGCCGCCGTCGAGCGGGAGATCCGGCGGCGCGGCAAGCTCCTCGACAGCCTGTGGCCGTATCCGCCGGTGGACACCGAACCGGTGGTGCTGCGCCGCCCGGACGGTCATCTGCCGCCGGTCACCCGCCGCCAGCGCGCGGTGCTGGCGCTCGCCGACGGGGTCCGCACCCCCGCCGGGATCGCCCGGGCGCTGGGCCGCCCCGCCTTCCACACACTGCTCGACGTACGGCGGCTGGCGGCCGCCGGTTACGTGGAGACGCCCCGGCCCTCGCGCACCCCCATGCCGCCGGTCCCGCAACCGGTCCCGGCCGCGGTCGACTTCGCCGAACCCGACGCCCCACTGCTGCGTCGGCTCCGTGACGCCTTGGAGGCACACCTGTGATTCCCCCGACCGCCCCCGCCGCCTCGGGTCTCCCGTCGTGAGACGCGCCCTGCGGCAGCGCCCGGACCCGCGGCAGCGCGCGGACCCGCGCCGACGCGCGCCCGACCCGCGACAGCGTGCGGAGAGGAGAGAGCTGTTGGCCGCCGAAGCCGAAGTCCTGGACGAGCTGCGCCGATTGCGGGCCCGCGTCATTCATGTGACCGGCGCCCTGGTCGCCACCAGCGACGGTCTGGTGCTGGCACACGACACGGCCTCCCTCGAACCCGAGGGCGTCGCCGCGCTGACCGCCGCGGCCCTCGGCGTCTCGCAGTCCCTGGCCGACGCCACCGGCCGGGGAGCCTTCCGCGAACTGCTGGTCCGCGGCGAGGAGGGCTACGTCGCCACGTACGCCGCGGGCCCCGCGGCCGTCCTGACCGTGCTGGCGGGCGATCGCACCAACGTGGGCCGCCTCCATATGGAGGCCCGCCGCTCCGGCGCCCGCGTCGCCGAGCTGGTGGGCGAAGCGCTCGGCAAGGCCGAGCAGAGCTGACTTCCCGCAGACACCCCCGGACACCCCCACCTTCAACACCATCCATCGAAAGGAACCACTCGATCATGGCGAACACCCAGACCGCGCTCAAAGAGGCGATGACGTCTATCGAGGGCACCCTCGGCGTCGCGCTGGTCGACTACTCCAGCGGCATGGCCCTGGGCACCCTGGGCGGCGGCAAGGAACTCGACCTGACGGTGGCCGCCGCCGGCAACACCGATGTGGTCCGCGCCAAGGTGCGCACCATGGAACAGCTCGGCCTCAAGGACGGCATCGAGGACATCCTGATCACCCTCGGCAGCCAGTACCACCTGATCCGGCTGCTGAAGGGCCGCAACAGCCAGGGGCTCTTCCTCTATCTGGCGCTCGACAAGAACCGGGCCAACCTGGCGATGGCCCGCCACCAGTTGCGCCGGATCGAGGCCGATCTGGAGGTCTGATCCGGGGAAGCGCACGGCCACCGTGAGGGGGCCGCTGAACGTGGCGCCTTTCGTCGCCGCCGCACTCAGCGGCCCTCGGGGCGGGCCTTGCGGCGGGCCTCCTCCTCATCGAACAGCTCGGCCAGCTTCCGGGTGTGCGCGTCGAGTTCGAGGTCGTCGTCCCCGGCGCCCTCGTCGTCCTCGGCGTCGTCTGTGAGCAGGCCCTGTTCGCGGAGCTGCTGGTCGTGCAGCTTCACCGGGGGCTGCGGGTCCCAGTCGGAGGGGCGGGGGCCCTCGGGGCCGTCCGGGCCGATGCGCACCAGGCGCTCGACCCGCACGATCCTGAACAGCCGCCCCAGTACCCTCAGTTCATCGCCCCGCTCGGCGTCCAGCCGGTCCGCCGCGGCCATGTACGGGGCGCGCTCGGCGGGTTCGAGGCCGAGCTTCCACGGGATGAGGACCCGCATCTCCAGCGCCAGGGTGTCCCGGGCGCCCTGGGGGGTGGCGGACGTCCCCGTACAGTCGGAGCGCCACTCGCCGCCGGACCGCTCGACGGTCATGTACGTCGGCGGCAGCAGCACGCCTCCCGGGTGGGTGTCCGCCGCGCGCAGGCAGTCGTCGCGCACCTCCTGGGGGACGCTGCCGCGCTTGGGCAGCATCGACAGCAGTTCGAGCTTGAGGAGGCCGTCGGACACACCGGTGGCGGTCACCGGGTCGATCACGAAACCCGAGGTGGGGTCGGGCGCCCTGTGTGCCTCGCCAGGCGGCGCCGGGTCCAGGTCGGTGATCCGCGGCGGCTCGGGCCCCTGCGGTCCTGAGCGGAGGAAGCGCTCGGCCCGCACCACCCGGAACCGGCTGCCCCGGACCGTCATCTCGTCGATGACCTCCCAGTCCATCCGCTCCGCTGCCGCCCGGCACTCCGCGTGGGCCGCCATGTCACCGGCGGCCTCCGCCTCCTGTGCCATCTTGCGGAACTGACAGCCCATCGCCTCACGGGCGTCCTGCGGCGCCAGCCCCGAGAACGGCGACACCAGCTCCCAGCCGCCCTGTTCACGCTCCCGCACCACCCCGAACACCGGCCCGCCGGCCGAGAGGATCTCCGGATACGCCTCCCGCGACCGCCATGCCTCCACGTCCGCCACCGCCGCCACCGGCGCCTCCGGCGCGGCCACCCGGACCGTCCGATAAGCGGGGACGTTCTCGCCCTCTTCCGTCATGGGGCCAGCATGAGCACATACAAGTCATTGGCGCGACAGATCGGCTGAAAGTCCATTCGTCCGTGGGACGAAGGGTTGCGGCACCCCTCAACAACAAGGTGGCGCACGCTTATTGACCTGCCCTCCGGCGCCAACCTAGCCTCCATCTCCATACATAGACCGAGTACACATATGTGGAGCGGGGTCGCATGCCTCTTGTCATCGTCGGGATCAGCGTGCTGAGCCTGCTGTTCCTCATGACGAAGCTGAAGCTCAACGGCTTCATCGCGCTGCTTCTGGTGGCGGTCGGCGTCGCGCTGGTGCAGGGCGTGTCGCTGGAGAAGATCCCGGACGTCCTCGCGGGCGGCATCGGGGACCAGATCGGCGACACGATGATCGTCATCGGTCTTGGCGCCATGGTCGGCCGGGTCATGGGCGACTGCGGCGCCGCCCAGCGGATCGCGGGCAAGCTCGTCGACACCTTCGGGCTGCGCTGGGTGCAGGTGGCCATGGTGGTGACCGCGATGCTGATCGGCGTGACGATGTTCTACGAGGTGGCCTTCGTCATCATCGTGCCCATCGCGTTCACCATTGTCCGCGTCACCCGGTCCAACCTGCTGTGGGTCGGGCTGCCGATGTCCATCGCCCTGTCGACCATGCACAGCTTCCTGCCGCCGCACCCCGGACCCACCGCGGTGGCCGCGTCGTTCGACGCGTCGGTCGGGCTGACCCTGTTCTACGGCCTCTTCTTCGCGGTGCCGATCGGCGCGCTGATCGCCCTGGTGTGGCCGCGACTCCCGTTCGTCCGGCGGATGAACCCCAGCATCCCCGAGGGCCTGGTCACCGAGCGCACCTTCAGCGACGAGGAGATGCCCGGCATGGGCTGGTCGCTGTCGGTGGCGCTCTTCCCGGTGGTCCTGATCGCCGGTGCCGCGGTGTACGACATGTCCGTGCCCGACTCCGACGCGGCGCTGCCCGTCGTCACCTTCATCGGCTCGGCACCGATCGCCCTGCTGCTCACCCTGCTGCTGTCGCTGTGGGCGTTCGGCCCGCGGATCGGGCGGGGGCTCGCGGAGGTCAGCAAGTCGTGCAACGAGGCGGCCCAGGCGATGGCGATGATCCTGCTGGTGATCGGGGCGGGCGGCGCCTTCAAGGGCGTCCTGGTGGAGGGCGGGATAGCCGACTACATCAAGGACCTCACCCACGGCTGGCCGGTCTCCCCGATCTTCCTGGCGTGGCTCATCGCGGTCATCCTCCGGGTGGCCCTCGGCTCGGCCACGGTCGCCGTCGTCACGGCCGCCGGGGTGGTGCAGCCGCTGCTCGACGGCAGCGGGGTGCACCCCGAGCTCATGGTGCTCGCGGTGTCCTGCGGCTCCATCGCCTTCTCGCATGTGAACGACCCGGGCTTCTGGATGTTCAAGCAGTACTTCAACCTCTCCGTCATCGACGCCATCAAGGCGCGCACCACGTACACCACGGTGCTCGCGGTGCTCGGCCTCGGCGGTGTCCTGGCCGTCGAGGCGAGCCTGGACGCCCTCGGCCTGTGACGGGCCGGTCCGCTGTGGCACCGGTTTACGCCGAGTAGGCCCGCTTTCTACCGTTTACGCTCGAATGTGAAGAGCTGGTGGAAGGGAGCGCATCCGTGTCCGTCACCTCATCCGGGCCGTCCCCGGCCTCCTTGCCCCGCCATCGCGGCTGCCCGTTCGACCCGCCCGGTGCGTACGGGGCGCTCCGGGCGCGGGGGACGGCCGCGCGGCTCGCCTTTCCGGACGGGAAGGCGGGCTGGCTGCTCACCGGCTACGAGGACGTGCGCGAGCTGCTCGCGGACGACCGGTTCAGCTCGGACCGGGTGCGGGCCTCGTCGCCGGTCCGGGCGTTTCCGGTCCGGGAGGACGATCCGCGGCGGCTGGGCTCGTTCATCGGCATGGACCCTCCCGAGCACACCCGGTACCGGCGGCTGCTCTCCCGGTGGTTCACGGTGCGGCGGATGCGGGAGCTGCTGCCGCGCATCGAGGGGATCGTCAACGACCATCTGGACGCGATGGAGCGCACCGGCCCGCCAGCCGATCTGGTGCGGGCGTTCGCCCAGCCCATCCCGTCGCTGGTGATCTGCGAGCTGCTGGGGGTGCCGTACGCCGACCGGGCCGCCTTCCAGGCGTGGTCGGCCACCCTGTTCCGGATCGACGAGGACGAGGAGAAGATCTTCGCGGCCCGGGACGCGGTGTGGGACTACATGCGGGACCTGGTGGCGGCCAAGCGGCGGCGGCCGGACGGGGCGCTGCTGTCACGGCTGGTCCACGACGCGGGCGCGACAGGAAGCGCGGACGGCGCGGACCCGGCGGCGGACTTCTCCGACGCCGAGCTGACCGGGGTGGGGCTGCTGCTGCTCATCGCGGGCCATGAGACGACGGCGAACATGCTGGCCCTGGGCACGTTCGCGCTGCTGTGCCACCCCGAGCAGGCACGGCTGGTGCGCGAGCGCCCCGAGCGGGTCGAGGGCGCGGTCGAGGAGCTGCTGCGCTATCTGACCATCGTCCAGTTCGGCACGGTCCGGGTGGCCCGGGAGGACGTGGAGATCGCCGGGGCGCGGGTGCGGGCCGGGGAGACCGTGGTCGCCTCGATCGCCGCCGCCAACCGGGACCCCGCCCGGTTCCCCGACCGCCCCGACGACCTGGACCTCACCCGCGACGCCACCGAGCACATCGCCTTCGGCCACGGCGTCCACCAGTGCCTGGGCCAGCATCTGGCCCGGATGGAGATGCGGACCGGCTATCCGGCGCTGCTGCGGCGGTTCCCCACCCTGCGGCTGGCGGTGCCGCGCGAGGAGGTGCCGCTGCGCGACGACATGCTGATCTACGGAGTCCACCGGCTCCCCGTCACCTGGGAAGGGTGAGCGTGATGCGCGTCGAGGTGGACCGCGACCGGTGCCGGGGAGCCGGTCAGTGCACCCTGCACGCACCGGAGCTGTTCGACCAGGCCGAGGACGACGGCCTGGTCGTCGTCCTGGACGACCACCCGCCACCCGCCCTGCACGGGAAGGCCCGGCTGGCCGCGCGGCTCTGCCCGAACAGCGTCATCCGCGTCGTGGGCGACGGGCCGGACGAGGGCTAGCGCACCGTGCACCCCGTGCGCTCCAAGGCGCCCAGGAGCGTGACGCCGACGATCCGGGACACGCTGCCGGGCGTGCCCGCTCCCCCGGTGTGGCTGCGCTGGCTGCCGGTGCTGTACGTGGCGGCCATCCTGGCGGTCGAGCCGGTGACCCCGGTGGAGTGGCCGGTGAGCTTCCTGCTGATCGCCCTGCCGGTGGTGGCGGCGTTCACCCTCGGGCCGGTCGGGGTCGCCGGTGTCACGCTGTTCACGGTGGCCTTCGAGGGGGTGCTGGCCGGGACCCCCTGCTGTGCGGGCCGCAGCGTCGGCTATCTCTGGGACCGCCACTACGTCGCCTCGTACCTCTCCACCGCCCTGGTCGGCGCCCTCGGCACCGCGCTGGCCGCCCACCGCAAGCGCCAGGAGAAGCAGCTGGTGCACGCGACCTCGGTCACCGAGGCCCTGATGCGCACCCTGCTGCGGCCGCTCCCGCACGAGGTCGGCCATGTGCTGACCGCCGGGCTCTACCGGCCCGCCGAGGCCGGGACCATGATCGGCGGCGATCTCTTCGACATCCGCGCCACCCGGACCGGCGAGCGGGCCATCATCGGCGATGTCCGGGGGAAGGGGCTCCAGGCGGTCCGTACCGTCGCCGACGTACTCGGCGGCTTCCGCCAGGCCGTCTACGAACCGGGGGATCTGCGGCAGGTCTGTGCCCGGCTGGAGCGGCGGATGGCGCGGGAGGCCGCGGAGATCCCGGACGACGAGCTGTTCGTCACCGCCGCGCTGATCGAGTACGACCCGCTCGCGCACCGGCTGACGGTGATCAACCACGGGCACATCGAGCCCGTCCTGATCTCCCGGGGCGAGGTGATGACGCTGAGCGGGCCGCCGTCCCTGCCGCTGGGCCTGGGCTCGCTGGCCGACGAGAGCCCGGTGCCGGTGCACCACCGCTTCCTGCGCGGCGATGTGCTGCTGTTGTGCACCGACGGGCTGATCGAGGCCCGCGATGCGACGGGGGCCTTCTACCCCCTCCTCGACCGGCTGCGCGACCGTTTCGCCGGGGCGCCGCCGCCGGAGCCCATCGACGTCATCGAGTTCCTCAACACGGATCTGCCCACCTACGCCCGGGCGCTCCACGACGACGTCGCCGTCCTCGCCATCTCCCCGCACGAGCGCCAGTGAACCCGGCCCTCGCCGCGCGGGCGCACCGGTCAGCCGACGGGCATCTCCGCCCACCGGGTGATGGCTCCCCCACGGTCCGGGTGGGTGCCGTGGCGGGCCGAGAGCGCGGTGACGATGCCGAGCCCGCGCCCGTGTTCATCGGGTTCGACCTCCTCGGCGGAACCGGGCACCCGGGGCGTCGGTCCGCCGTCGGTGACCGCGATGTGCAGGGTGCCGCATCCCTTGGTCTCGCTCCAGCGCAGCCGCAGAACGGCCGGGGGCAGGGCGTGCAGAACCGCGTTGGTGATCAGCTCAGAGACCACCAGCAGCGCGTCCTCCAGGGTGTCGGCGGCCAGCCCCCAATCGGCCAGCAGCGCATGCGCCCGCCGCCGCACGGTGGCGACGGCCTCGTGGAGATGCGGCACCGGAAAGTGATGATCGACGTAGGTGCCGCCGGTCCACGGGACGGTCAGCTGGTCCGTCATATCTCCTCCTTCCGGATGGTCCGCCGGTCGTGTTCCTCATGTCCTGATACGGACGTTATGGACGACGACCGGCGGGGTCAACGAATCCTGGTCGGCATTACCGAACGTTCCCCTGCGGGGGTGAACGCATGCCCGAAGAGCTACGATCACGTCATGGCCGGCCCGGTGCAGTCCATCGAGCGGGCGGCGGCGATCCTGCGGCTGCTCGCCCAGGGTTCCGGTCGGCTCGGGCTGGGCGAGGTGGCCGCCTCGCTGGGCCTGGCGAAGGGCACCACCCACGGCATCCTGCGCACCCTCCAGAGCGTCGACTTCGTCGAACAGGACCGGGCGACCGGCAAGTACCAGCTCGGCGCGGCGCTGCTGCACCTGGGGACCAGCTACCTCGACATCAACGAGCTGCGGTCCCGTTCCCTCAACTGGGCCGACGCCCTCGCCGCCCGGAGCGGGGAGGCGGTCCGCATCGGGGTGCCGCTGGAGGG
The DNA here is from genome assembly GCF_044333065.1 of Streptomyces sp. NPDC021115. Classification (NCBI taxonomy): domain Bacteria; kingdom Bacillati; phylum Actinomycetota; class Actinomycetes; order Kitasatosporales; family Streptomycetaceae; genus Streptomyces; species Streptomyces sp. NPDC021115. Next base: position 606,523 of record NZ_JBIRQF010000003.1, on the reverse strand, counting down.
CAAGGTGCTGATCGTCCACCATGTCTTCCGGCCCGACGACACCTTCCAGACCCTCGACGTGGGCTCGCTGCTGCCGCTGCACGCCAGCGCCCTGGGCAAGGTCCTGCTGGCGTTCGGGGCGACGCCGGTGGAGCCGGTCGTGGAGGCGGAGCCGGAGACCTATACGCGGCACACGCTGGTCACCCCGGAGGCGCTGCACCGGGCGCTGGGCGAGATCCGGGAGGCCGGATGGGCGTCCGCGGTCCAGGAAACCGTCATGGGTGAGGCGGACATCGCGGCACCGATCCGCGGCCAGGGCGGCCTGGTCGTGGGCGCCGTCGGGGTGTCCGGCACCGTGGAGCGCGTCTGCGACGGCAAGGGCCGGCCCCAGCCGTCACTGGTCGGACTGACCCGGGACGCCGCACGGGCGATCTCCCGCGACCTCGGCGCGGCCCGCTGGTGATCCCCCATGTCCCGCCCGTACCCACTGACCTGCTCGTATCGCCACGAAGGCAGGCAAGGCCATGGTTGAACGCTATGTGTTGTCCATCGACCAGGGCACCATGTCCACCCGGTGCATCCTCTTCGACCATCAGGGGCGCCTTGCCTCCGTAGCCCAGCGGGAGCACCGGCAGCACTACGCCAAGCCCGGCTGGGTGGAGCACGACCCCGCCGAGATCTGGTCCCATCTGCGGCGGGTGGTACCCCGGGCGCTGAGCGACGCGGGCGTCGGCCCCGAGCAGATCGCGGCCATCGGCATCGCCAATCAGCGCGAGACGACGGTGGTGTGGGACCGCCGTACGGGCCGTCCCGTCGGCAACGCGATCATCTGGCAGGACACCCGTACCGACGAGCTGGTCAAGGAGCTGCGGCGCAGCACGGGTGACGACTTCTTCCTCGACCGCTGCGGGCTCACCCCCGCCACCTACTTCTCCGCGCCCCGCATCCGCTGGCTGTTCGACCACGTCGAGGGGTTGCGGGAGCGCGCGGAGCGCGGCGAGGTGCTGTTCGGCACGATGGAGAGCTGGCTGATCTGGAACCTCACCGGCGGCCCTTCCGGGGGGCTGCACATCACCGACGTCACCAACGCCAGCCGCACCATGCTCATGAACATCCGCACCCTCACCTGGGACGACGAGCTGCTGGCGTACTTCGGGGTGCCCCGGGCGATGCTGCCCGACATCCGCCCCTCCGCCGAGGGCTACGGAGTGGCGCGGTCGGTGCTGCCGGGCGTGCGGATCGGCGCCGCCCTCGGCGACCAGCAGGCGGCGCTGTTCGGGCAGACGTGCTTCGCGCCCGGCGAGGCCAAGTGCACGTACGGCACCGGGAGCTTTCTGCTGCTCAACACCGGCACCAGCCCCGTCCGCTCCCGGCACGGGCTGCTCACCACCGTGGGCTACCAGGTCGGCGACGAGCCGCCGGTCTACGCCCTGGAGGGGCCGATCGCGGTCACCGGCTCGCTGGTGCAGTGGTTCCGCGACCGGCTGGGCCTGATCCACAGCGCGCCGGAGATCGAGACGCTGGCCCGCACCGTCGAGGACAACGGCGGCTGCTACATCGTGCCCGCCTTCTCGGGCCTGTTCGCGCCGCACTGGCGCAGCGACGCGCGCGGCGTCGTCGTCGGCCTCACCTCGTACATCACCAAGGGCCATCTGGCCCGCGCGGTGCTGGAGGCCACCGGCTGGCAGACCCGCGAGGTGGTCGACGCGATGAACGCGGACTCGCCCGAACCGCTGAAGGCGCTGAAGGTCGACGGCGGCATGACCGCCAACAATCTGCTGATGCAGTTCCTGGCCGATGTGCTCGACGTGCCGGTGGTGCGGCCGATGGTCTCGGAGACGGTGTCGCTCGGCGCCGCGTACGCCGCGGGGCTGGCCGTCGGCTACTGGCCGGACCTGGAGGGGCTGCGCCGCAACTGGCACCGGGCCGGGCAGTGGCTGCCCACGATGGACCCGGCGCGGCGGGAGGCGGAGTACGAGAACTGGCAGCGGGCGGTGGAGCGGTCGTTCGGCTGGCTGCGCTAGAAGGTGTTCAGGGGCGGCGCGCCCAGGCGGAGATCATGGGGGCGGTGGCCAGGTCGAGGCGTCCGGTGGCGACGTTGGCCAGATGCCGGTCGATCTCCTCGTCGGTGGCCAGGCCCGCGGCCACCAGCCGGGTCCGGATCTGCCGCACGGTGGCGTCCTCCAGCACCGTGCAGGCCGGTGAGGCGATGGGGAAGTACGCGTCGGCGCACACGTCCGCAAGGCCCGCCTCGCGCAGCAGCCGGGGCAGGGTGCGCCCGTACGCGAGGTCCGCGCCGCGCCCGGCCATCAGCTCGCGGAAACCGGACCGCAGCCGGTTGGCGAGGCGCTGTTCGGGGCCTGACTCGTCCGGGCACAGCAGCGGCTGGAGCCCCGGGTCGGCGTCCTCCAGCAGCAGCCAGCCGCCGGGCCGCAGCGCCTGGATCATCCGGCGCAGGGCCTCGGCCCGGTCGGGGACGTGCACCAGGACGAGGCGGGCGTGCACCAGGTCGAAGGGGCCGGGCGGCGGCGGGTCGGCGGCCACGTCGTGGCGCAGCACCTCGATCACCCGGTCGGGACCGGTGGCCGTGGTGCGGGTCCAGGACACGTCGATGTCGGTGGCGATCACCTGCCCGCTGGGCCCGACCCGTTCGGCCAGCCCCTCGGGTACGGAGGGGCCGCCCGCGCCGACCTCCCAGACGCGCATGCCGGGGCCGATGCCGAGCCGGTCGACGTGGCGGAAGGTGCTCGGGTCGAACAGCTCGGCCAGGGCGCCGAACCGGATGCCCGCCTCGGTCTGCCGGTTGTCCAGCAGATAGCCCCGCTCCTCATCGGCCGCGGCGTTGACGCCGTGCGTGTCGTCCATGCCGTAGATCGTGGCAGACGGGGAGCGGGAGGACCGGTCGAGGGGTCAGACGAGGATGCCGGTGCAGCGGTCCTCGATGTACGCGCGCTTGGCGGCCTCGTCGCGGGCGGAGGTCAGATAGCGGGACCAGGCGCGCCGCTCGTGGGAGGTGGCGTCCAGCTCGACGACCTCCTGGGTGGGGCGGGGGGCGCCGTCGGGGACGGGGTAGGGCTGGAAGCCCGCGCCGTCCTTGAAGTAGAGCGTCTGCCAGAACTCGTTGTTGTTGCGCCAGACGCCGACGAGCACGAAGTACTTGTCGCCGGCCCGGTGGTTGAGGATGAAGCCCAGCTCGCCGCGGAGCCCCAGCCGGCCGGCCGCGGCCTCGTCACGGAGGTATTCGCGGGCCTCCTCCCGGACGTCCTTCGGTACGTCCTGGCCGTCGCGGTGGACGTCGTACCACTTGAAGGGGCCGCCGGGCACGGCGAGTTCGTCGCCCGGCGCGATGTTCTTCTGGACGTGCTCGTAGTCCGCGGGGATGTCGCCGAGGCCGTCCAGCTGCGGAAGCGCTTGCGCCATTGTCTCATCAACCCAATCTCGCGTTGTCGGAGTGGTACAGGCCGTTCTCTTCGAGCTCGCGCAGCCGGTGGTAGTCCGCCTCCACCTGCGCCTCGTCGTCTGAGCTGAGGTAGAGATAGCCCGGTGAGGTGGCCAGGTCGAGGGTGCGGGTGACCGGTTGCCAGCACACCGCGCGCTACAGCCGGCCGACCCTCACCTACGTCGACCGGGTCACCCAGCTCGGTGCCAAGGTCCGGACGTCCGAGGACAGACTGCGCCGCATGCTGGTCTTCGACCGAAGCCTCGCCGTCATCGAGGTCCAGGACGACTCCGAGGCGGCCCTGGTGATCCGCGAGCCCAACATCATCGAATTCATGCGGGCCGTCTTCGACCAGACCTGGCTGCGGTCCGTCCCCTTCGCCTCCGCCATCTCCCGGGAACAGGCCAAGGCCATTTCGGACCAGATCCGCCAGGCGATCACGAGCCTGCTGGCCGAGGGCCTGAACGACAAGTCCATCGCCCGGCGGCTGGGCATGTCGGAACGGACCTGCCAGCGCCACATCTCCGAGATCATGGCGCACATCGGCGCGAAGAGCCGCTTCCAGGCGGGCTATCTGCTGCGCGACCTCCAGCAGGCCTGACCGGCCCCGGCCCCGGTGCCCACTACGGCTTCCGGGCGTCCGCGTACAGCACCCGGGTGGCGGTGGTGAAGCGGGCGAGGACGTCCGGCAGCGGGGTGACGCCGATGCCGGGCGTGGTGGGCACCGGGAGATGGCCGTCCGCCAGGACGAACGGCTCGGTGAGGTCCTCGGCGAAGTACCGCCTGGACGCCGAGGTGTCGCCGGGCAGGGTGAATCCGGGGAGGGCGGCGAGGGCCAGGTTGGGGGCCCGGCCGATGCCGGTCTCCAGCATGCCGCCGCACCACACCGGGACGCCGTGGGCGGTGGCGAGGTCATGGATGCGGCGGGCCTCCGTGTAGCCGCCGACCCGGGCGGGTTTGACGTTGATGACCCGGCAGGCGTCCATGGCGATCGCGGAGGCCGCGTCGCTCGCGGAGTGGATGGACTCGTCCAGGCAGACCGGGGTGGTGAGCCGCCGCTGGAGCTGGGCGTGGGCGTGGAGGTTGTTCTCCGCCAGCGGCTCCTCGATGAGCAGCAGGCCGAAGGCGTCGAGCTTCCGCAGATGGGGCGCGTCGGCGAGGGTGTACGCGGTGTTGGCGTCGACCTGGAGGGGCAGTGCGTCGCCGAACCGCTCCCGTACGGCGCGCACCGGCTCCACGTCCCAGCCGGGCTCGATCTTGAGCTTGATGCGGACGTAGCCCTCGTCGAGATACCGCTCGACGTCGTCGATCAGCTCGGGGAGGGAGTTCTTGATGCCGACGGAGACCCCGGCGGGCACCCGGTCGCGGACCGAGCCGAGGAAGGTGGCGATCGGCATGCCGTACGCGCGGAGTTCGGCGTCCAGCAGGGCCGTCTCCACGGTGGCCTTGGCGAGTTCGTGCCCCTTGACAGCGGCCATCGCGGGCGCAAGGGCCGCCGTGGTCGGCTCGGGGAGTGCGGCGACGCGGGGCAGCAGGAAGTCGCGGATCACGGTCTCGGCACCGGCGACGAACTCGGAGCAGTACAGCGGCTCCGGGTCGGCGGCGAACTCGGACCAGCCCTCGGCCTCGTCCGTGACGACACGCAGCAGGAAGGTGTCCTTGGCCGTCATCGTCCCGAAGGAGGTGCGGAAGGGGGTGACGAGCGGCAGGGCGACATGGAGCAGTTCGACGCGTTCGAGCCTCATGAGCGCGGTTCCTCAGGGGTGTTCGGGGTGAGCAGATACCAGCCGTCGCGGGACATCGACGTCGCGCGCAGCCCCTCGGCGTACGCGTCGGTGAACACCTCGCGCACGGCGTGCCGCCAGCGCAGTGCCTGTGCGGGGTCGGCGGCGCGCAGCGCGACGATGTCCTCGGGCACCCGGCACCACAGCCGCCGGCCGTCCCGTACGGCGAGCGGACCGCCGTCGGGGGCCGTGCGGACCTCCGTGGCGCGTGCGCGGGCCGCCCCGTCGGCGGCCTCGTCGGTCGTTGCGGCGGTGGTGCGCAGGTCCCAGGCGGCGGTGAGCCGGTCGCTCTCGTCGCCGTCGTTCACCCCGTCGTTCATCGGCCCGTACAGGTCGACCAGGTACTCGGATCCGACGGCGCCCAGCTTGACCAGGTTGAACCGGGCGTTGCGGCCCACCAGCGGGTCGAAGGTCCAGCGCATGGTGCGGGCGCCGCGGTCCAGCGCCCAGACCCGCTGGGCCTGCTTGAGCGCGAAGCCGACGCCGCGGTCGGAGGCGGTGGCGGCGGCCACGAACGAGTACGCGCTTCGGTCGGCGGGCGGTCCGAAGACCGCGACGGCCGCCCCGGCGAGCCGGTCGCCGTGCGGCCCGGCGCTGTACGCGGCGTGTACCGCGCCGCCCGCGTGCACGAGGCTGTGCAGCACCTCGCTGGGATAGGGCGGGTTGGTGTGCGGCAGCTGCCATACGTCGGCGAGGAAGTCGGCCACCGCCCGGATACCGGCCACATCGTCCACGGTGCGGACGGCGACCCCGGCGGTGTGGGCGGCGGCGGACGCGAGCGCGCGTGCGTCCATCGTCACTGCTGGTGTCATGCCATCGAGTCTCCCGGCCCGCACCCGGACACCCCTTGTCCGGACGCACAAAGACAGCCTAGGGTCCTGTGCCGATCGGCCAACCATGACAGGAAGGGCCCGGCACCGCACCCATGGACGCCCGCACTCTCGGGGACATCCTCGCCGTTCTCGGCGAACCCACCCTGCGCCCGCTCAGCTCCCCGGCCGGTCTCACCGCGCCCGTCACCGAGGTGCTGCTGTACGACGCCCACGCGCCGCTCCCGGCCCGGGCGCCCGGCGCGCTGCTGCTGGCCGTCGGGGTGCGGGCGGAGGACGCCGGGCCGCTGGTGCGGGAGGCGGCCGCCGCCGGGATGGCCGGGGCCGTGGTGCGCGGCGCGGCCGGGCCGGTGGCCGAGGCGGAGGAGTGCGGTACGGCGCTGCTCGCCGTGGACGAGGACGCCGCCTGGCACCACGTCCATCTGCTGCTCGCCCAGGCCGTCGGGGCGCGGCCGTCCCCGGCGGGCGACGGGGCCGCGCTCGGGGATCTGTTCTCGCTGGCGGGCGCGGTGGCGGCGGCCGTCGGCGGTGCCACCGTGATCGAGGATCCGCGGCAGAGCGTTCTCGCGTACTCCACCGTGCCCGGGCAGCCGGTCGACGAGGCCAGGCGGCAGGGCATCCTCGGCCGTCAGGTGCCGGACAGCCCCGAGAACACCGAGCAGTACCGGGTGCTGTTCGCCGCCGAGGGCCCGGTCCGGCTCGCCGCCCTCGGCGAGGGCGAGCTGCCGCGGCTGGCCGTCGCCGTCCGGGCGGGCGGCGAGACCCTGGGCTCGCTGTGGGTCGTGGACGACGGGACGCTCGCCGCCGACGCCGGGACCCAGCTCGCCCAGGGCGCCTCCACCGCCGCTCTCCTGCTGCTGCGGGCACGGGCGGCGGCCGAGCTGTCCCGGCATCTGACCGGCGATCTGCTGCGCCGCCTGCTGGACGGCACCGCCGAGCCCGCCACCGCCGCCCAGCGCCTGGGCCTCACCCCGGGCACCCCGCTGCGGGTGGCCGCCTTCGCCCTGGACCCGGCCGTCTCCGCGTCGCCGGACGGCGAACAGGCCGCGCCGCGGCTGCTGGACCTCGTACGGCTCCAGTGCGAGGCGCGCTACGGGCGGCAGGCGTGCGTCCTGGTCGACGGGGTGGTGTACGCGCTGCTGCCGGGCGACGGGGAGCCCGGCGGGCCCGCCGGGGAGCGGCAGCGGCGGCTCGCGGAGGACATCGTGCGGCGCGCCGGGCAGGCGCTGCGGGTGCCGGTGCGGGCCGGGCTCGGCGAGGCGGTGCCGGACCCGGCGCGGATTCCGGGCTCGCGGGAGGACGCCGATCTGGTGCTGCGGGTGCTCCGCCCGGACGAGACGGTCGCCGCGGTGCACGAGGTGCGGGCCCGGGCCGTCCTGTTCCGGCTCACCGGGCTCCTCGGCGAGCGGCGGGAGCTGGCGGCTGGCGCGTGGCGGCAGGTGCTCGCGTACGACGAGGGCCACGGGACGGACTACGCCCGCACCCTGGTGTGCTGGCTGGACGCGGGCTGCGACATGGCCCGGGCGGCGAAGTGGCTCGCCGTGCACCCCAACACCTGCCGCTACCGGCTCCGTCAGCTGCGCTCCCAGCTCGGCATCGACCTGGACGACCCGGACGAGCGGCTGGTGCTGTGGCTCCAGCTGCGGACGCTCGGGGGCCCCCGCGCGTAGGGCCCCGTCAGCCGCCGAGCCAGTCCGCGAGCCGCGCCTCGCACGCCCGCAGCTGGTCGAGGGGCACGTACTCCCCCGGGGTGTGCGCCAGGGACGGATCGCCCGGGCCGTAGTTGAGGGCCGGGGTGCCGAGCGCGGTGAACCGGGCGACGTCGGTCCAGCCCAGTTTGGGTCGGGGCACCGCGCCCACCGCGGCGACGAACGAGGCGGCGGCGGGCCGGTCGAGGCCGGGGAGGGCGCCGGGGGTGACCTCGGTGATCTCGACCTCGTACTCGGGGAAGAGGTCCCTTACGTAAGCCTCGGCGTCCTCGGCCGAACGGCTCGGCGCGAAGCGCAGATTGACCGTGATCACGCAGGCGTCGGGGACGACGTTCTCGGCCACGCCCGCGCGCACGGCGACGGCGCTCAGCCCCTCGCGGTACTCCAGGCCGTCGATGACGACGCGTTCGGCGGTGTGGTCGTCCAGCCGCTTCAGGACGGTGGCGGCGCGATGGGCCGCGTTGACCCCTCGCCAGGCGCGGGCGGTGTGCGCGCGGGCGCCGCGCACGGTGATGTCGGCCATCAGCATGCCCTGGCAGCCCGCCTCGACCCCGGCGTCGGAGGGTTCCATGAGGATCGCGAGGTCGGCGTGGAGCAGTTCGGGCCGGGCCGCGGCGATCCGCGCGAGGCCGTTGCGGTCGCCGGAGACCTCTTCGCACTCGTAGAAGACGTAACTCACGTCGTGGACGGGGGCGGTGAGGGTGGCCGCGAGCCGCAGCGCCACCGCGACGCCGCCCTTCATGTCGCAGGCGCCGAGCCCGTGGAGCCGTTCCGGATCGAGGCGGGCGGGCAGGTTCCCGGCGGCCGGGACGGTGTCCAGATGGCCCGCGACGATCACGCGCCGGTCGCGGCCCAGGCGGGTGCGCGCCACCACGGAGTCGCCGATCCGCTCGACCGTCAGATGCGGCAGGGCGCGCAGCGCGGTCTCGACGGCGTCGGCGAGCGCGGCCTCCTCGCCGCTCTCGGACGGGGTGTCGACCAGGGCGCGGGTGAGCGCGACGACGTCGGCGGCCGGGGCGATGGCGGGGGCGGGGGTGCTCATGAAGCGGTCTCCTGGACGGTCTTCTCGGGGGTGGGGTTACGGCCGAGCGCGGAGTGGCGGATGCCGTAGAGCCCGTAGACCGCGAGCCCCGCCGCCATCCAGGCGCCGAAAGCGATCCAGGTGTCGGTGCCGAGCCCGAACATCACGTACCCGCAGGCGGCCACGCCGAGCAGCGGGGTCAGCGGCGCGAACGGCACCCGGAAGCCGCGCGGTGCGTCCGGGCTGCGCCGCCGCAGGATCAGCACCGCCAGGTTGACCAGGGCGAACGCGAAGAGGGTGCCGATGCTGGTGGCATCGGCGAGGGCGCCGAGCGGAATGAGCGCGGCGAGGACCGTGACGAAGGCGGTGACGATGACGGTGCCCGCGCGCGGCACCCCGGTCCGCGGATGGACGGTGGAGAACAGCGGAGGCATCAGCCCGTCGCGTGACATCGCGAAGAGGATGCGGATCTGGCCGTACTGCACGGTCAGCACGACGCTCGTGGTGGCGATGACCGCGCCGATGGACAGCAGGACGGGCCACAGGTTGCCGCCGCCGACCGATCGCACCAGCACCTGGCTCAGCGTGGCCTCGGTGCCCGCGAACCGCTGCCAGGGCATCGCCCCGACCGCCGCCAGCGCGACCGCGCAGTACAGGGCGGTGACCAGGGCGAGCGAGAGGATGATGGCGCGCGGCAGATCGCGCTGCGGATTCTTCGCCTCCTCTCCGGCCGTGGACGCGGCGTCGAAGCCGATGTACGAGAAGAACAGCGAGGCGGCGCCCGCGGTCATCCCGGCGGTGCCGAGCGGGAAGAGCGGGCGGAAGTTCCCGGCGTGGAAGGCGGTGAAGGCGACGGCGCAGAACATCAGCAGCACGACGACCTTCACCGTCACCATGACGGCGTTGGCGAGCGCGCTCTCCCGCGCCCCGCGCAGCAGCACCACCATGGCGAGGACGACGATCACCGCGGCGGGCACGTTGAGCACCCCGCCCGCGCCCGGCGGGGCGGCGAGCGAGTCGGGCAGCGTCCAGCCGATCGTGAGCTGGAGCAGTTCGTTGACGTACTGGCCCCAGCCGACCGCGACCGCGGCCACCGACACGCCGTACTCCAGGATCAGACACCAGCCGCAGACCCAGGCCACCAGCTCGCCGAGGGTGGCGTAGGCGTAGCTGTACGAGGAACCGGCGCCCGGGATCATGCCCGCCAGCTCGGCGTACGAGAGCGCCGAGAACAGCGCGGTGACCCCGGCGAGCACGAAGGACACCACCACCGCCGGACCGGCCTCGGGCACCGCCTCACCCAGCACCACGAAGATCCCCGTGCCGAGGGTGGCGCCCACGCTGAGCAGCGTGAGCTGGCTCAGCCCCATGGTGCGCCGCAGCGGGCCCCCGCTCGCGTCGGCGACCAGGCCCGCCACGCTCCGGCGCCTTGTCAGCTTGTTCTCACCCTGCACCGACCCGCTCCTTCCGCTGCCGCATGGCCCCTGATGATGCGGCAGCGGGGCGGGCGCGGGGATGCGCGCATCGGCCAAGATGATCCGGGTCGCTTTGAACGATCGGCCAAGCGCCGTCCGGTGGCGGACCGTGGCCGAAGATGCGCCGCCCTGCCCGGGGCGGCTGTGAGTCCGGACACAGGATCACCGGCCGCTCCGCGGGCGTGCGGCGGACCGCGAACGACATCGCGAAACCGGCTCCCACCAGGCATGCCGCACAAGAAACGGGAGCGGGCGGGGGTGACGGGCGGCCTGGACGCGCGGCCACCGGCCGGGGCCGCGAGCACACCGTAAGATCTGCGGCTCCTGTTAACGCTGGGTAAACTGCCTGCTCGGCGTGGAGCGGTGCCGGTTCGGTTGGGGGGCGGAACAAGCCTTTTCAGCCATCGGTGGCCGCGGATTCGGGGCGGCTGCTGAAGGGCCGCGCCGAAGCTGCGCCCTCGCGGCAGCCATCGGCCGCGAGCGGGTGTTCGGGACCCGGCTCAGTGTGGAGCCGGAATGGCGGAGGCCGATGGTCCGGTGGTCCGGACGGTGTCGCCGAACTCTCGGTCCGCTGACTCCTTAAGAGGCCGGATGACCCTCGTACACGACTCCCAGACACTGATCGCCCCGCCGTCGGCACCCACCGTGGCGGAGCCCGTGCCGCCGCGCGCCCTGTTCACCGGGGGCGGCGCCCACGCCGAGCGCACCCTCGTCGACGTCCTCCGCGAGACGGCCCGCCGCTACCCGAACGCCCCCGCCGTCGACGACGGCACGGCCGCGCTGAGCTACCGGGCGCTGCTCGCCGAGGTGGAGCGGGTGCGGCGGCGGCTGGCCGGGGCAGGCGTCGGCGTCGGCGACCGGGTCGGCATCCGCGTCCCGTCCGGGACCGCCGATCTGTACGTCGGGATCCTCGCCGTGCTGGCCGCCGGGGCGGCGTACGTCCCGGTGGACGCGGAGGACCCGGACGAGCGGGCCGAACTGGTCTTCTCCGAGGCCGGGGTGAGCGCGGTGCTCGGCACCGGTCTGGAGATGGCGCCGCGCGCCGAGCCGCACGGCGCCCCCGGCCGCCCGGGGCCCGGCGACGACGCGTGGATCATCTTCACCTCCGGCTCGACGGGCAAGCCGAAGGGCGTCGCCGTCAGCCATCGCAGCGCGGCGGCCTTCGTGGACGCCGAGGCCGGGCTGTTCCTGGCGGACGAGCCGATGGGCCCGGGGGACCGGGTGCTGGCCGGTCTCTCGGTGGCGTTCGACGCGTCCTGCGAGGAGATGTGGCTCGCGTGGCGCAGCGGCGCCTGTCTGGTGCCCGCACCCCGGTCGCTGGTGCGCACCGGTGTGGACCTCGGTCCCTGGCTGGTCGAGCAGGAGATCACCGTGGTGTCCACGGTGCCCACGCTGGCCGCGCTGTGGCCGGTGGAGGCGCTGGACGACGTACGGCTGCTGATCTTCGGCGGCGAGGCGTGCCCGCCGGAACTGGCCGAGCGGATGGCGGTCGAGGGCCGTGAGGTGTGGAACACCTACGGCCCGACCGAGGCCACCGTCGTGGCGTGCGCCGCGCAGCTGACCGGCGAGGGCCCGGTGCGGATCGGGCTGCCGCTGGACGGCTGGGAGCTGGCGGTCGTGGACTCCCGGGGCGAGGTCGTGCCCATGGGCGAGGTCGGCGAGCTGGTGATCGGCGGGGTGGGCCTGGCCCGCTATCTCGACCCGGCGAAGGACACCGAGAAGTACGCCCCGCTGCCCGCGCTGGGCTGGTCGCGGGCGTACCGCAGCGGTGACCTGGTGCGCGCCGAGGACGAGGGGCTGCTGTTCGTCGGCCGGGCCGACGAACAGGTCAAGCTGGGCGGCCGCCGGATCGAGCTGGGCGAGGTGGACGCCGCGCTCCAGGCGCTGCCGGGCACGGCGGGCGCCGCGGCCGCGGTGCGGACGACGAAGGCGGGCCACCAGCTGCTGGTGGGCTACGTGGTCCCCGAAGAGGAGAGCGGCTTCGACCAGGCGGACGCGCTGGACCGGCTGCGGGATGTGCTGCCCGCGGCGCTGGTGCCGCTGCTCGCGGTGGTGGACACGCTGCCCACCCGTACGTCCGGCAAGGTGGACCGGGCCGCGCTGCCCTGGCCGCTGCCGGGGGTCGGCACGGCCGGTGCGGCGGATGGGCTGACCGGGACCGAGAGCTGGCTGGCCGAGCTGTGGGGCGAGGTGCTGGGCACCCCGGCGAGCGGTCCGGACACCGACTTCTTCGCGGCGGGCGGCGGCAGTCTGGCCGCGGCCCAGCTGGTGTCGCGGATCCGGGACCGCTTCCCGAGCGGTTCGGTCAGCGACATCTACCAGAACCCGCGGCTGGACGCGCTGGCCCGGACGCTGGACGCGATGGGCGGCGAGGTGACGGCCCCGCGCACCGTACGGCCCGTCCGCCGGCGTACCGGGGTGGCGCAGACGCTGCTGACGCTGCCGCTGCTGACGGTCGCCGGGCTGCGCTGGGGCGTGGCCGCGGCCGCCGTCCTCAATGTGCCGCACCTTCTCGGCTCCGCGCCCTGGGCGCCCACCGTGTCCTGGTGGTGGGTGGTGCTCGGCTGGCTGTTCTTCGTCTCGCCGCCGGGCCGGATCGCGATCGCCGCGGGCGGTGCGCGGCTGCTGCTGCGGGGGCTGAAGCCGGGGACGTACCCGCGCGGCGGCGGTGTCCATCTGCGGCTGTGGACGGCCGAGCGGCTGGCCGAACTGAGCGGCGCCACCGGCCTGTCGGGCAGCTGGCTCACCCACTACGCGCGGGCGCTCGGCGTGCGGATGGGCCCGGATGTCGATCTGCACGCGCTGCCGCCGGTGACCGGGATGCTCAAACTCGGCAGGGGCAGCGCGGTCGAGCCCGAGGTCGATCTGTCCGGCCACTGGCTGGACGGCGACTGCTTGCGGATCGGCCGCATCCGGATCGGCGCGGGCGCCACGGTCGGCGCGCGCAGCACCCTCTTCCCCGGCGCCCGGATCGGCAAGCGCGCCGAGATCGCCCCGGGGTCCGGGGTGACCGGTGCGGTGCCCGCGGGGCGCCGCTGGGCGGGCGTACCGGCCGCCAAGTCCGGCAAGGCGGCGCAGCACCGGCCGGAGGACCGGCCGCCGCGCACCCGGCGCTGGGCGCTGGTGTACGGGCTGACCTCGCTGGGCCTTTCGCTGCTGCCCACCCTGGCGCTGCTGCCCGCGCTCGCCGTCCTCGCGCTGTTCGTGCGGGGCACCCACGGCGCGGACCAGGCGCTGTTCCACGCGCTGGCCGCCGTGCCACTGGCGACCGTGGCCGGGATGGTCTGCTACGCGCTGCTGATCCTGGCCGGGGTGCGCACGCTCGGCATCGGCCTGCGCGCGGGTCATCACCCGGTGCACGGGCGGATCGCCTGGCAGGCGTGGGCCACCGAGCGGCTGATGGACATGGCGCGGGTGCATCTGTTCCCGCTGTACGCGAGCCTGTTCACCCCGGTGTGGCTGCGGGCGCTCGGGATGAAGGTGGGCCGCGATGTCGAGGCGTCCACCGTGCTGGCGCTGCCGTCGATGACGACGGTCGGCGACGGCGCGTTCCTCGCCGACGACACCATGGTCGCCTCGTACGAACTGGGCGGCGGGCAGCTGCGGATCGCCGAGTCGCGGGTCGGCAAGATGGCGTTCCTCGGCAACTCCGGCATGGCCGCGGGCGGCAGCTCGGTGCCCAAGCGCGGCCTGGTGGGCGTGCTGTCCGCCGCGCCCAAGGGCGCCAAGGCGGGCAGCTCCTGGCTCGGGATGCCGCCGATGAAGCTGCCGCGGGCGGCCGAGGAGGGCGACCAGAGCCGTACGTACCGCCCGGCGCGGCGGCTGAAGTGGGCGCGTGGCGCCGTCGAACTGTGCCGGATCGTGCCCGTCATGGGCGGCGCGGCGCTCGCGGTGCTGGTGCTGGCCGCCTTCGCGGCGGCCGCCGGGCGCTGGGGCTTCCCGGCGGCCCTGGCGGGCGGCGGGGTGCTGCTGTTCGCTGGCGGTCTGGTCGCGTGCGCGGTCGCGGTGCTGGCCAAGTGGCTGCTGGTGGGCCGGTTCCGGGCGGCCGAACGGCCGCTGTGGAGCTCGTTCGTGTGGCGCACCGAGCTGGCGGACACCTTCGTGGAGGTGCTGGCCGTACCGTGGCTGGCCGGGGCCGTTTCGGGCACACCGCTGATGAACTGGTGGCTGCGGGGGCTCGGCGCGCGCATCGGGCGCGGAGCCTGGTGCGAGACCTACTGGCTGCCCGAGGCCGATCTGGTACGGATCGGCGCCGGCGCGAGCGTGAACCGGGGGTGCGTGGTGCAGACCCATCTGTTCCACGACCGGATCATGCGCATGGACGAGGTGGTGCTGGAGGAGGGCGCGACCCTGGGCCCGCACGGCATCGTGCTGCCGGGCGTCACGGTCGGCGCGTGTGCCACGGTGGGTCCGGCGTCGCTGGTGATGCGTGGCGAGGCCCTGCCCGCGGGCACCCGGTGGCTCGGCAACCCGATCGCGGCGTGGCAGCCGGAGAAGGAGCGGGACATGCGGAAGACGGAGGACACGGCGAAGTGAGCAGGGGCAGGGGCAAGGGCGGCCGGGCACAGACCGCGCCGGGCGGCTCGGTCGGGGCGGACCGGTCCGGGGATTCGTATCTGCCGGGGCACGGCAACGGCGGCTACCGGGTGACCCATTACGACCTGGAGCTGACCTGCCGTCCGAGCACCGGCCGGATCTCGGGCCGGGCCCGGATCTCGGCGGTCGCCGAACCGGGCGCGACGGGCGAGCCGCTGGCCGGGTTCAGCCTGGACCTGGGCGCCTTCCGGGTGGACGGGGTGCTGGTCGACGGAGTCCGCGTGGCCCGCTACACCCACCGGGCGGACAAGCTGCGCGTCCGCCCGGCCCGCCCGCTGACCGCCGGGACGCCGTTCACCTTGGAGGTGCGGTACGTCGGGGTGCCACGGCCGGTGAAGACCCGGCACTGGGGCGACCTGGGCTGGGAGCAGCTGGAGGACGGGGCGCTGGTGGCGGGCCAGCCGATCGGCGCGCCGTCCTGGTTCCCGTGCGACGACCACCCCTCCGCCAAGGCGTCGTACCGGGTCGCGGTGACCGCGCCGTCGCCGTACGCGGTGGTCGCCGCGGGCACCCTGGAGTCGTGCACGGTCAGCGCCTCCACCACGACCTGGGTGTACGAGCACCCGGCGCCGATGTCCACGTATCTCGCGACCGTCCAGATCGGCCTGTACGACCTGGTCGAGCTGACGGACAAGGCGGTGAGCCCGGTGCCCCAGCGGGCGGCCGTACCGCCGCGGCTGCGCGACCGCTTCGACCACGACTTCGCCCGCCAGCCCCGGATGATGGCCGTCTTCGAGAACCTGTTCGGCCCGTATCCGTTCGACGAGTACGCGGTGGTGGTGACGGACGACGAGCTGGAGGTGCCGGTCGAGGCGCAGACGCTCTCCGTCTTCGGCTCGAACCATGTCGACGGACGGCGCGGCTGTGAGCGGCTGGTGGCCCATGAGCTGGCGCACCAGTGGTTCGGCAACAGCCTGGGCCTCGCCGACTGGCGCCACATCTGGCTGAACGAGGGCTTCGCCAAGTACGCCGAGTGGCTGTGGTCGGAGTTCTCCGGCGGCGTCCCGGCCGCCGTCCACGCCGCCCGGTTCCGGGCCGCGCTGGCGGAGCAGCCGCAGGATCTGCTGGTCGCGGACCCGGGCATGGCGCGGATGTTCGACGACCGGCTCTACCACCGCGGGGCCCTGACGCTGCACGCGCTGCGCACGGTCCTCGGGGACGACGCCTTCTTCGCCTGCCTGCGGGAGTGGACGGCCGCCCACCGTCACTCCACCGTCACCACCATGGAGTTCACGGCCCTGGCGCGGCGCCATACGGCACAGCCCCTGGACTCGCTGTTCACCGACTGGCTCTACACCCCCCGGCTGCCGGAACTTCCCGGCGGCAGCGGCCCGGTGTGAGCCGCCCGTTCCGCGTCCGGCCTCCGTACGTTTCAACTCGCGGCTCCCGCAGGCCACTTCATTCCCACCGGACGGCCTGATACTGGTCTCAACGCCGGACCCTTGGAGGAGCCATGCCCGCACCTCTGTTCAGCCGCCGTCACGGGATGCGCGCCGCGGCCGCCGCCGCCCTCGCACTTCCGCTTAACCCCCAGCCGGAGGCCCGCGCCGATACCACCGGCGACGGCCCGGCCGTCCCCGTGGACGGCTCACAGCTGCACTCCATGACCTTCAACCTGCGCTACGCCAGCGACACCACGCCCAACTCGTGGGCCGAGCGGCGCCCGGTCATGCGGGAGCTGCTGCGCCGCGCCGCGCCCCATCTGCTGGGCACGCAGGAGGGGCTGTACGGGCAGCTGCGCGACATCGCCGCCGATCTCGGCCCGCGCTACGACTGGCTCGGCACGGGCCGGGCGGGCGGCAGCCGCGACGAGTTCATGGCCGTCTTCTACGACACCAGACGGCTGGAGCCGCTGGAGTACGACCACTTCTGGCTGTCCGACACCCCGTATGTGATCGGCTCCAACACCTGGGGCGGCGCCGTGGTGCGCATGGTCACCTGGGTGCGCTTCCACGACCGGGCCACCGACCGGGAGTTCTACGCCCTCAACACCCATCTGGACCATCTCAGCCAGTACGCCCGCGAGCGCGCCGCCGGGCTGATCACCGAGCGGCTGCGCGGGCTGGACGCCTCCCTCCCCCGCGTCGTCACCGGGGACTTCAACGTGGCCGCCCACCGCAACCCGGTGTACGACACCATGCTGGACGGCGGCGCGCTGGCCGACGCGTGGGACGCCGCCGACCGGCGCAGCAAGCTGTACGCCACCTTCCACGGCTACAAGCCGCTGGTACCGGACGGCGACCGCATCGACTGGATCCTCACCTCACCCGGGGTGCGCGTCCGGTACGCCGCCATCAACACCTACTCCAGCGGCGGGCAGTTCCCCAGCGACCATCTGCCGGTGCAGGCCGTGCTGGAGCTGTGACGGCGGGCCCGGCCCGGTGTCCGGTGCCCGCCGACGGTCAGGCGCCTTCCCGCAGGAAGAGCTCCACGACCGGCACCGCGACATCGGGCCGGACCACCGGCAGCGACAGGGTCAGCGTCCCCGGGGGCTGGCCGCCGAGCGTGGTGTTCTGGGCGGTGGCCGTGGGGTCGATCTCGCGGTAGTGGATCTCGGACGCGTCGTGCAGGAACTGCGCGTACTCCACCTTGCCGCCCAGGTCGGGGAGGTGCACATGGGTGAAGGGCCAGGAGAAGAGGTGGAGGTAGAGGCGGTTTCCGCGCTGGGTGTACCGGGCGTCGACCGGGGCGCGGTGTGAGGAGGGGCCCGCGCCGTAGATCGAGCGTGCGTGGCGGGACATCCACTCGCCGATGCCCTCCAGCGTGGCGACCGCGGTCGGGTCCAGCTCGCCGCGCCCGGTGGGCCCGACGTTCAGCAGCATGTTGCCGTTCTTGGAGACTCCGTCGATGAGCATCCGCACCAGGAGTTCGACGCTCTTGATGTTGAGGTTGTCGCGGTCGTAGCCCCAGCTGCCGTTGAGGGTCTGGCACGCCTCCCAGACCACCGGCTCGCCGTCGACCTCCATGGCCTTGTCGGGCTGGTACTGCTCCGGTGTGACCAGGTCACCGGGGATTTCGAGCCGGTCGTTCACGATGATCCCGGGCTGGAGGCGGCGGGTGAGCGCGAGCAGTTCCTCCGAGCCCCATTCGTCGGCGCCCTTGGCGTTGAACACCTCGCTGTGCCTGCCGCGCTTGTACGAGAAGTCGTAGAACAGGTAGTCGATGCGGCCGTAGCCGGTCAGCAGCTCCTCCACCTGGCCGTGCAGATACGCGCGGTACCGGGCCATGTCGCGGCCCTCGTTCAGCCGCTCGATCTCCTCCGGCGGGTCGTCGCGCCGCGGGTGGAGGCCGTCGACGACGAAGTCGGGGTGGTGCCAGTCGATGAGCGAGTGGTAGAAGCCGACGCGCAGCCCCTCGGCGCGCACGGCGTCGACGAACTCGGCGACGAGGTCCTTGCCGATGGGCGTGTGCACCGAGGTGTAGTCGGTGAGCTTGGAGTCCCACAGGCAGAAGCCGTCGTGGTGCTTGGTGGTGAGCACCACGTACTTCATTCCGGCCTGCTTGGCGGCCCGGGCCCAGGCGCGCGGGTCGTAGAGGTCCGGCTCGAAGTGGCGGAAGTAGCGGTCGTAGTCCTCGTCCGTGATGCGCTCCCGGTTCTTCACCCACTCATGTCGGGCCGGCAGCGCGTACAGACCCCAGTGGATGAACATGCCGAAGCGGTCCTCGGTGAACCAGGCGGGGATGGCCATTGACGCGGATTCCTTTCGGATGAGGCTGTGAAGGTTCAGCGGCCGCCGAGGCCGCTGGTGACGATGCCCCGGACGAGGTGCTTCTGGAGCAGGACGAGGAGGAGCACGGTCGGCAGCATCGAGATCACCGACGCCGCCATGACGAGGCTCCACTGGGTTCCCTGCTGGCCGAAGAACGCCTGGAGACCGAGCGGGATGGTCGCCCGGGCGTTCACGTCGTTGACGACGACCAGGGGCCACAGGAAGGAGTTCCAGTAGCTGATGAAGGTGAAGACGGCGAGCACGGCCAGGGTCGGGCGGGCCAGCGGCAGCATCACGGCGATGAAGGTCCGCACCGTGCCCGCGCCGTCGGCGCGGGCGGCGTCGTCCAGCTCCTGCGGCACGGTCAGGAAGAACTGCCGCAGCAGGAACGCGCCCAGCGCGGTGAACGCCCACGGGATGATGAGCGCCTGGAAGGTGTCCACCCATCCGAAGTTCTGCATCATCACGTACATCGGGATGATGAGGACGTCCTGCGGGATCATGAGCGTCGCCAGGAACAGGACGAAGACGACGTTCCTGCCGCGCCAGCGAAGGCGCGAGAAGGCGTAACCGCTGAACGCGGCGACCGCGACGTTGATGGCGGTACCGACAGCGGCGACGAACACACCGTTCAGGATGAACCGCTGGAACGGCAGATAGCTGAACACGTCCGCGTAGTTCTGCCAGCGGATCTCCGAGCCCCAGAGGGTCGGCGGCGTGGTGAAGGTGTCGGCCTCCGGCTTGAGGCTGGTGGCCACCATGTAGATGAGCGGCGCCATGAACGCCAGCGCGATCAGGCACAGAATCAGATAGCCGATGGACTGCCGGGCCCGTGAACCGGCCTTCGCCGCCTGCGTCTCGCTACTCATAGTGCACCCAACGCTTCTGGCCGAGGAACTGGACCGCCGTGATGCCGAGAATGATCACGAACAGCACCCAGGCGCCCGCCGAGGCGAGCCCGAGCTGCTGGGTCTGGAAGCCGGTGTTGTAGATGTACTGCACGAGCGTCTCGGTCGCCGTCCCCGGCCCGCCCTTCGTCAGCAGGAACGGCTGGGTGAACACCTGGAACGAGGTGATGAGCGTCATCATCGTCGCGAAGAATATCGACGGGGAAATGGCGGGGAATTTGATGCGCCAGAAAACCTGCCACGCACTCGCGCCGTCTATCTGCGCCGCCTCGAGCAGGTTGTCCGGCACCGCGTCGAGGGCGGCGGAGAAGATCAGCATGTTGTAGCCGAAACCCGCCCAGACGCTCATCGCGACCACCGCGAACATGGCCCAGGTGCTGTCCGCGAGGAAATTGGGCGCCTGCGCCCCGACCGTCGACTGCAAGCTCGAATCGATCAGGCCGCCGGGCTGGTAGAGCATCCGCCATACGACGACATTCGCCACGAGCGGCGTGATCGTCGGAATGAAGAACAGCACCCGGAAGACATGCCGGTGCCGGATACGCGGCGTCAGCCAGGCCGCGAGCCCGAGCGAGACCACGAGGTTCAGCGGCACATAGAGAGCCACGTACTCGACGGTGTTCCGCGCCACGGTCCAGAAGACCGGGTCGTCGAACAGCTGACGATAGTTGCCGAGGCCGATCCACGAGTGCTCCCCGAGCATCGGCCAGTTCATGAAGCTCACGACGAGGGACGCGACGATCGGGACGACCGTGAAGAGCGCCAGCCCGAAAGAGTGGGGAGTGGCGAACACCGCGCCCCACCACGAACGGCGCCCGATCTGCCGCTGCCCCGACCGCTCCCCGGACTCCCGTCCCGCCTTCCTGTGCTTCGGCCCCTCCCGTGGCACGCCCGCCACGGCGACCGCGCCCGTACCAGCCGCCGGCACCGACGCCGCCGCCCCGGGAGGAACGGCGGACGTCGACGCGAGCACCGGCTGGGACACCGATTCCGTCATTTCCTGACCTCTCTTGCCCCGGTCGCCCCTGTGCCCTCGGGTCGCCTCACTTCTGGAGCTGCCCCGCGATGGACTTCATCGTCTGCTGGCCCGACTGCTGGCCGTTCACGGCCTGGATGCCGTACTGGAAGAACAGCTGCTGGAGCTGGTCGCTCTGCTTGTTCCCGGGCAGCGGGGTCGACGCCTTCTGCGCCGCCTTGAGGACGGTCTCGACACCACCGATGTTGGCGTTGTCGTACCACGCCTGCTGCGCCGCCGTACGGCCGGGGAAGGCGCGCCCCTGCTGCGCGAGCGTCGTCAGCACCTTCTGGCTCGTCATCGTCTTGACCGCCTGGAAGGCCTGGTCGGGGTACTTGCACTGCTTGGAGATGCCGAAGCCGGAGCCCGCCGAGTAGCTGGACGGGGTGGTGCCGGCCTTGCCGACGGGTATGGTCGTGATCCCGATGTTGAAGTTGGCCTTCCCCTTGCGGTCGAGCAGCGACCAGGGGCCGTCGGGGTACATGGCCACCTTCTTGGCCACGAAGTCGTTGCCCGCGACCGAGGTGTCCGAGCTCGCCTGGGTGGCCCAGCCCTTCTTCTCCAGCGATCCGAGCCAGTCCAGGCCCTTGGCGAACTTCGGGTCCGACGTGTCGAGCGTGCCGTCCTTCTTGATGACACGGCCCCCGTTGTAGCCGAGGATCATCGACTCGAGGTTCATGTCCCCGATCGCCGAGCCGTACATCGTCTTCCCCGCGGCCTTGAACTTCGCCGCCGCGGCCTCGAAGTCCCTCACCGTCCAGCCCGGCTCGGGGGCCTTCGCGCCCACCTGCTTGAAGAGGTCCTTGTTGTAGAACAGCAGCATGGGGCCGGTGTCATAGGGCAGGGCGTAGATCTTCCCGTCGACCTTCAGGGCGTCGAGCGCGGTGGAGTCGAACTGCGACAGGTCGACGCCCTGCTTCTTCGCGAGGGAGTCGAGGGGCAGGAGGACATCGGTGTAGTTGGCCGCGCGGAGGCTCTGCATGCTGACGATGCACGGGGCGCTGCCCGCGCTCAGCTGGGTGCGGAGCTTGGTGAAGTAGTCCTCGAACGGCGCACCCTGGATGGTGACCTTCGCGCCTCCGGCCTTCTTGACCGAGTCCGCGACCTTCTGCCAGGCGGCCTTGTCGGCCGAGCCCGCGATCCACATCGACCAGGTGAGCTTGTCCTTCGACTGGCCCGATGTGCCGCCGCCGGAAGAGCATCCCGACAAAGTGAGACCCAATGCGGCAGCCGCCGCGGTGGCACTCACGAGGAGTCGTCTTTTCATAGCAGTGTCCACTTCAATTTTGCGTGCTCACATGGACGCACTCCGGCAGCACGGAATGGCGCGTGCGAATGCTGGAGAGAAAGCCGCCGATCGCGGCGTGTGGGGGCTTGGTGGGGAGGGGGAAATTCAGCTGCTGAATAAGACAGGCGCAGGGTACCCGGCGGCCACCTCATGGTGCGCTCGCGGCGTGCGGAAACAGAAGTCCCTGACCGTCGCTGCTGTGATCCGACCCATTGCGACTCCTTTGGCCGGTCCCTTTTACCAGGACGCATCGGCATCAGAACATCCGATGTATTGGGGTGTCAAGGCGTCGTACGGCCCTATTTTCGCGGCAATCGTCCCTGGGTGAGGGGCCAGAGTTTGGATGTCTCTCCGGGGCGCCGGCGAGGGCCGCCAGGCATCGCACGGAACATCCGATGCGTCCTGCCGCCGGACTCCGACAGGGCGGGCGGCAAGGGGCAGAAGGGACGGAAGGGGTCAGCCCAGCAGCCGCCGCTCGGTGGCGACGGCCACCGCGCCCGCCCGGGTGTCCACGCCCAGCTTCCCGTAGATCCGCCCCAGGTGGGTCTTCACCGTGGCCTCGCTGATGAACAGGGCGCGGGCGATCTCCCGGTTTCCCAGCCCCCGGGCGAGCTGCTGGAGGATGTCCCGCTCGCGCTCGGAGAGGGCGGGGCGGGGCGTGCGCATCTGGGCCATCAGCCGGTCGGCGACCGGCGCCGACAGCGCGGTGCGCCCGGCCGCCGCGTTCCGTATCGCCGCGAACAGCTCCTCCGGCCGCTCGGCCTTGAGCAGATAGCCGGTGGCGCCCGCCTCGATGGCCCGGGCGATGTCCGCGTCGGTGTCGAACATGGTGAGCACCAGCACCCGCG
This sequence comes from Streptomyces sp. NPDC021115, assembly GCF_044333065.1. Lineage (NCBI taxonomy): Bacteria > Bacillati > Actinomycetota > Actinomycetes > Kitasatosporales > Streptomycetaceae > Streptomyces > Streptomyces sp. NPDC021115. Next base: position 583,921 of record NZ_JBIRQF010000003.1, on the reverse strand, counting down.
GGGCCGTTTCGTCGCCCGTGGACCGGGCGGAAGCGAGCCTGCGGGTGGCCTCCACCCCGTCCATGCCGTCCCCGAGCTGGAGGTCCATGAGCACCACATCGGGCCGCAGCCGCGCCGCCATGGCAAGTGCCTCCTCGCCGCTGCCCGCCTCGCCGACCACCTCGATGCCCGCGGTGCTGGACAGCAGCGCGAGCAGACCGGCGCGCACCACGGCGTGGTCGTCGCACAGCAGCAGCCGGACGGGCGGAGTGGCGGCGTCGGTCGGGGTCATGGTGCGGCGGTCCTCCGTGGTCGGGTGGCGGTGAACGTCAGGGGCTGTGGACATCAGGAGGTGGCGAGGGGGACGGCCGCCGAGACGACGGTGCCCTCCCCCCGGGTAGATTCGACCGTGAGCGTGCCCCCGAGCTGGCGCGCCCGCACCCGCATGGCGGGCAGCCCGTGGCCCCGCTCCCGGCCGGTGTCCGGGGTCCGGGGCCGCTCGGGGTCGAAGCCGCGGCCGTTGTCGGCGATGTCCAGCGAGATCTGGTCGTCCAGCCAGGTCAGAGTGAGCGCGGCGCGGGTCGCCCAGGCGTGTTCCCGTACGTTGGCCAGGGCGCCCTGGGCGATGCGCAGCAGCGCGGCCTCGACCCGCTCCGGCACCGGGCCCGGCACCCCGTCCAGCCGGAAGCCGACGGTCAGCCCCTCGCCGCACTCCCGGTCGGCCAGCGCGCGCAGCGCCTCGGCGAGGGTGCGGTCGGCGAGGTCGGCGGGGGCCAGGTCATGGACGAACCGGCGGGCCTCGGCGAGGCTGCGGGACGCGATCTCGGCCGCGTCCCGCATGTGGCGGCGGGCCGCGCCGGGGTCCGACGACCAGGTGCGGTCGGCGGCCTGGAGCAGCATCCGCTGGCTGGACAGCCCCTGTGCGAGGGTGTCGTGGATCTCGCTCGCCAGCCGCTGCCGTTCCGCGAGGATGCCCGCCCGCCGCTCGGTGGTGGCCAGATCGCGGCGGGTGCACACCAGGTCGTCGATGAGGAGGCGCTGCCGGGCCGTCTGGCGCTGGAGATGGACCAGGACGGCGGTGGCGACGGCGCTGATGGCCAGCGGGGCGATCACCACGTTCGGGTTGAGCCCTTCGTGGGACAGCCGCAGCTCGGTGGCGACGACCAGCACGGTGAGCACGGCCGCCAGCGGCACCGCGGTGCGCGCGGGCAGCGTCTGGAGCCCGGTGAACAGCAGTGGCATGGCGCACCAGGTGGCGCTCGGCGAGAGGGTCAGCAGCCCGGCCCAGACCACCGACACCGCGCCCAGCCAGGCCAGGTGCCGGGCGCTCGGCCGGGCGCCGGGGCGTGGCGCGGGGGCCAGCAGCCGCCCGAGCACATACAGCAGCCCGAAGGCGGCGAACAGGGCGACGGCGAGTCCGGTGTGCGTCCCCTCGTGGTCGCGGGTCAGGAAGCGGACGAGGGACGAGCCGAGCAGCAGCAGGAACGCCCCGTCCATGACCCACCGGAGCCACCGGGCGTCCGGATCGGCCCACTCGCCTTCCCCCACCTGACCGCGCCACATCGCCGCCCCTCCCTCTCTCCCGTAGCCAGTCCTATTACGGGGCACCGCGCCGCGCATCATCCGATCGGCTGACCCCGGCATCGCCCGAACCGCCTCGGGCCGGTGGCCGGTCCGCCGACCCCGACGGCCGTCACCCGCACGGATGCTGAGTTCAGGGGCCGCGACACACAGGCCGCGTCCCCGGGAAAGGATTTTTCATGCCCGCCAAGAACGTCACCGTCAACCGCGCCAGCCTCGGCCATCGCGTCTCCTACGCGCTCCGCCACCCCGAGCGGGTACCGCGCCATCTGGTGCGGGCCACCCGGGACGCCTGGCTGCGCTACCGCTGGCCGGACCATGTCGACTACTACCGCGCCGTGATGCGTTCCGACACCCGTGCCAGCGCGGACGCGGCGGTCGGCGGCCGTACCCGGGAGCGGTGGCTGGCGCTGGGCGCGATGCAGTTCGACTATCTGCTCAAGCACGGGCTGCGCCCCGAGCACCGCATACTGGAGATCGGCTGCGGCAATCTGCGCGCGGGGTGGCGTTTCATCCGCCACCTCGAACCCGGCCACTACTACGGCGTCGACATCTCCCCCGACATCCTGGTCGCCGCGCAGGACACCCTGGTCCACACCGAGCTCCAGGACCGGCTTCCCACCCTGACCCCCGTCCGGGACCTCACTCTGCGCTTCCTGCCCGAGGCGCACTTCGACGTCGTCCACGCCCACAGCGTGTTCTCCCACTCCCCGCTGCCGGTCATCGACGAGTGCCTGGCCAACGTCGGCCGGATCCTGGCGCCCGGCGGCTGGTTCGACTTCACCTTCGACCGCACCGAGGGCAAGGAGCACCAGGTCCTGCGGGAGGACTTCTACTACCGCACCGAAACCCTCGTCGACCTCGCCGCGAAACACGGTCTGAAGGCCCGCTTCATGGAGGACTGGGAGGAACTCCCGCACGGCCAGTCCAAGATCCGCGTCACTCACGGCAACGGCGGCTGAGGCTCAGCCGGACACGGCGGCCGGGCGTTCGGCCCCGGCCGCGCGCCGCCGCCGGATCAGGGTGACGCCGAGGACGGCGACCAGCGCGCCGCCGAGGGCGTAGGCGGCCAGCACCGCCAGGTTGGCGGTGATGCCGTGGCCGGAGAAGTACATGACGTGGCGTACGGCATGGGTGGCGGCGCCGTTGGGGAGGGCGGGGCTGAGCGCCCGCCAGAACGGGGGCAGCAGTTCGGGGCCGTAGGCGCCACCGGCGCTGGGGTTGCCGAGGACGACGAACAGCAGCACCGTGACGCCGATGCCGAGGACGCCGAACAGCACCTGGAAGGCGATCGTCACGGCGGCGGCGCCGAAGACCACCAGGGCTCCGATCGCCGACAGGGCGAGGAAGTGTCCGTTCAGGGCGCCGAGCAGCGGGCCCACGATGGCTGCGCCGCCCAGGCCGGAGAGCACCGCGTACGGCACGGCCGCCAGCAGGCGCCGCCCGGCGGCGCGGGCGGTGGCCGGGCGGGCGCCGAGGGACACGCCCAGCAGCGCGGCGAGCAGGTAGCCGCCCACGGTCCAGCCCACCACCAGGTAGAAGCTGCTCAAGCCCCGGGCGTCGCCCGCCTGCGCGGGATGCGCGTCGACCACGGACACGCCGCGGTGTTGCGACTTCTCGGCCTTCTCCAGCACCGTTTCCAGCGCGGTCGCCGTGGAGGCGCCTCCGGCACCGGCGACCAGGAGGGTGTCGGTGCGGCCCTGGGGCTTCACGATCAGCGCACCGCTGATCTCCCCGTCGCTCAGCCGCTCGCGGGCCGTGGCCTCGTCGGTGGCGGTGGCCTTCAGCGGGTGGTCTGGGAGCGCGTTGAGCTTTTCCACCGCGCCCGGCGCCACCCGCTCCGGCGCCGCGACCGCGATCGGGATGCGGTGCGGCTGGGGATGGTGGAACGCCCCCACGTACGACAGGACGAATCCCAGCTGGAGCAGCAGCGCGCCGACGAGCATCGCCGCGATGCGCGGCGGGACCGCGCCGCGCAGCCGGGCCCGGAATCCCCCGGGCGCCGGGGCCTTCCCCTTCTTCGGCCGGTCCGCGTCCGGCTCACCGCTCTGCGCGGCCGTGGCCGCGTCCGGGGTCTCCGTGTGGTCCGTATCCACCTGACTCACTGATCCGCACTTCCCTCGATCACCGACGGGTTCGATACATCATCGTATCGGATACACGAGTGTATCGAACTAGGATGGGCGGCATGACGGAAGCCAGTAACAGCGCACTCGACCGCCGGGCGCTGCGCAGCGGACGCCGCGCGGACGGCACCCCCACGCGCGTCACCCGGCGCCGGGCCGAGACCCGGGAACGGCTGCTGGCCGCGGCGCTCACGGTCTTCGCGGAGCGCGGCTTCGGCCGCGTGGGAATCGAGGAGATCTGCGAGGCCGCCGGGTACACGCGCGGCGCCTTCTACTCCAACTTCGACAGCCTCGACGAGCTGTTCTTCGCGCTCTACGAGCGGCAGGCCGCGCTTCAGACGGCCCAGGTGCGGGACGCGCTGGACGGCGCCACCCCCGACGAGGGGCTGGCGGCGCTGCTGGACCGGGTGGTGGACGCGCTGCTCATCGACCGCACGTGGGTGCTCGTACGCACCGACTTCATGCTGTACGCGGCGCGCGACCCGGACACCGCGGCGGCCCTGATCCGGCACCGCGAGGCGCTGCGCGAAACGCTCCAGCCGATCGTGACCGCGTACGTCGACCCCGGCGCCATGCCGCCCGGGCTGAGCGACCCCGGGTCCCTGACGGCGGCGGTCCTCACGATCCACGACGCGGCGGCGGGCCGGTTGCTGCTCGACCCGGACATCGACGCCCTGCGGAGCTGGCTGCGCGACATGCTCACCGCGCTGCTCACCCCGCGGCGCTGAGCGGCGGGAACGGGCGGGGACGGTGGGGTGGGTGGCGAGCCGCCACCCACCCCACCGCGGGTCAGCGCGCGGCCGCTGCCGCGCGGCGGCGGCCCGCGCGGGTGATCAGCACCGCGCCGATGACCATCAGCAGGCCCACACCCGCCGAGCCGAGACCGATCGTCACCAGATCGGTCTCCAGGGGCGGATGCTGGGTCTTCGGCGTGCCGTCCGGGGTGGCCAGGTGCTCCTTGCCCGTGTACTTCGCCGGGACCGTCCCGTCGGCGGGCGGCTTCGCGGCGGCCCGGACGGCGGCCGCGGCGTCGATCGGTCCGTACCCGACCAGCGCGTCGCGCCCGCCTGCCGGATGGTGTGCGGTCTTCGTCAGCACGGTGCGGACCTGGGCCGGGGTCAGCTTGTCGTTGTGCGACAGCATCAGGGCCACCACGCCCGAGGTGAGCGCGGCCGCGGGCGAGGTGCCGTTGACCGGCTCGTAGCCGCCGGTGTTCTTCGCGCTCATGATGGCCACGCCGGGCGCGGCCACCGAGTTGTACGTCCGTACCGTGGAGAACTCGGCGCGGCCGCCGCCCTGCTGGGTGGCGGCCACGGCGATCACGCCCGGATAGCCCGCCGGGTACGAGGCGTCGTTGAACATGTCGCCCTCGTTGCCCGCCGAGGCGACGACCGGAATGCCCTTCTGGGCCGCCCTGGCCAGCGCGTCGACCTCGTCCTCGTCGTAGGAGTCGCCGAACATCTCGCCACCGAGCGACATGGAGATCACATCGGCGCCGTGGTCGACCGCGTAGTCGATGCCCTGGGCGACCGGGCTGATCCCCTGCCGGATCTCCCCGCCGTGGTCCTTCTTGTCGTCGATCACCCGGACCGACAGGATGCTCGCCTTCGGGGCCACCTTGAGGACGTCCGAGGCCATCGCGGTGCCATGGCCGCCCCAGCGCGGATCGCCGGGCTTCAGACCGTCCTTGAGGAAGTCGGGGCCGGTGGTCACCTTGCCGTTCAGCGCCACGTGGTTGGTCATGACGCCACTGTCCAGGACCGCCACCTTGATGCCCTCGCCCTGGGCGGTGGCCTGTGCCGACGCCAGGCCGAGGGCCTTCGCCTCCCAGCTGGTGGGGGTGGGGGTGGCGGCGGCCGCGGGCGGCGCGGCCACCACGCCCAGCACCGAGCCGAGGACGGCCGCCGTCGCGGCCGCGCCGAGGCGCGCGCCGGTGTGTCGCCGGACGCTCATGAGGTCCCCTCCATCAGCAGATCCATGAGGTGCAGGTTCAGGGCGTCGACGAGACCGTCGGCGGCGCCGCGCCACGGCGCGCGGTCCTGCTTGGCGTCGAGGCTGTACCGGCCCCACTCGCCCGGCAGCTCGCCCGCCTTGCGGCCGTCGACGGCACCCGCGGAGACCATCAGGGCGTAGGGGAGGTACATCTCGGTGACCGACTGCCCCGCCGAGCCGTTGGCCCGCGCGTCGCTCCACTTGGCCGCGATGGTGCCGGGGACGCCGTACGCCTTCACACCGGGCCCCGGGTTGTCCTTGTCCTTCTCGGCGTCGAAGAACGTGCTCATCTCCGTCTTCGCGGAGTCGCTCTCCGGCAGGACGATCAGCGCGGCGGTCGCCACGGTGTTGCCCGTCGGGTCCACATAGGTGGCGCGCAGCACGGCCTTGCAGCCCAGCTTCTTCGCCTCGGTCGCGGCGGCGCCGCTCAGCCCGTCGTCACAGCCGGTCTGCTGGGATATCCCGACGCGGTGCCACTGCGCGCGCTTGCGGTCGGTGGTCTCGGACTGGGTGTTCTTGCGGGGTGCGAGGGTGTCCGGGAAGAGCGCGTCCGCGCGCTCGTTGCGCCACATCGACGCGCCGTACTCGGTGCGGTTGGCGATGTTCTGGCTGTGGTTGGAGTAGGCGTGCGCGGTCAGCGCGCCACCGCCGAGCATCGCGAGCCCGCCGACGATGCCGAGGAAGGCGCTGAGGCAGGTGCGCCCCGTGTTCTTCTGCGGCTGCGCGGGCGGCGGCGGTTGCGGGGCGGACATGGCGCCGCCGTACGGAACGCCCTGGGGCCCTGACCCGCCGTACGGTGCGCCCTGGGCCCCCTGGCCTCCGTACCCCGGTGGCCCCTGCCAACCCTGCTGACCGCCGGGCGGCGGGGGCGGTGGCATGGACGGCGGCATGGGCGGTGGGGGTGGCACGGGCGCTGGGCCCTGCTGGGGTGGGTATCCGTAGGGCCCGGCGTTGGCGTGGCCTTCGGGTGGCGGCGGGTACGACATGGGCTCCCCTCCTCGGTGTCGGCGGCCGATGAGCGGGCGCAGCACGACAGAGGAGACCAACCTCCGGCACACGCCCCCGCACGTGCAGAGGTGAACCTTACAGATCGTGACGGGAAACGGAGCAACCGGCCCCGGACAACGCCTGGCTAGCCCTTCCGGTACACGGTGATGGAGTGGCCGACCTCGTCGACGGGGCGGCTGCGCTCGATCAGCGCAGCCAGCCGCCCCTGCGCGCGGGCGACCGAGGAGTCCGACACGACGAGCAGCCCGCGCACCCGGTCCGGGGACACCCGGCGCGGGTCGTGGGCGCGGATGCCGTACGCGGGGGGCACACCGCTGCCCTTGTACACCAGCCACACCCGCTGGTTCCGGTAGCGCTCCCGGAGCCGGTCGGCCAGCCGCCCCAGGTCCTGGCCCCAGTCGACGTTCGAGTCGTGGAGATGCCGGTGGGTGCCGGCCGGACCGCCGAACGCCTCGTTGGCGTACGGCAGGTAGTACGGGAAGGTCCGCAGCGAGCTGACCGCCACGCACACCACCAGCACCGCCGTCACGCCGCGGGCCCCTCGCCACCGGAGGGTGACCACCCCGGCCGCGGCGACCGCCAGGAACATGGGCAGGAAGAGCGCGTACCGCACACCGAGGTCGCGGGCTCCGTTCATGGCCACGGCCAGCAGCACGGCCGCGGGCAGCAGGACGTACGGCGCGGCGGGCCGCATCCGGGGCACCGCCACCATGGCGACGGCGCCGACGGCCCACAGCGCGAGCATGCCGAGCGGCGTCTTCACCAGCAGAGCGGCGGGCAGGTAATACCAGAGCGAGCCGTCGTACTGGCGGCCGAACAGGAAGCCGCGCCACAGCTGGTTCTCGAATCCGAACTGGATGCGCATCCCGTCCCGGAACGGCTCGGGCACCGGCAGCAGGTCGACGGCGAGCCCGCGCAGCCCGTGGACGGCGGGCACGTTGCCGGGCGCGGTCCAGCGCAGCCGCGGGTCCACGGCGAGATACGTGGCCCACACCACGGCGAGCGCGACCAGCGCCATGCCCACGGCGCCCGCCACCCCCAGCGCCAGGACCCGCACCCTGCCGCGCCATGCGGTGCCGCGCCATCCGGTGCCGGATGTGCCGGAGCGGGCGTACGCGTACGACAGCACCGCCAGCAGCATCAGCACCGGAACCGCGGGCAGCACACTCATCTTGGTGGCCACGGCCGCGCCGAGCGCCGCCCCGGCGAGCGGCAGGTGGCGTAACGGGCGGCGGCGCGCCCGCCACAGCAACCACACCGAGGTCAGCAGGAAACCGGCCATCGGTACGTCGAGCGTGGCGAGCGAGCCGTGCGCGATGACATCGGGCGAGAACGTGTACAGGGTGAGCGCCGCCACTCCGCCCAGGAGACCGGCCAGCTCGGTTGCGAACGCGAAGACGACCAGCCCGAACAGCAGCGTCAGCACGATCACCGGCAGCCGCGCCCACAGCATCAGCTGCCAGGGGTCGTTGCCCGACTCGTACAGCAGGCGCCGCCCCAGCGCCCCCTGGTCCCCGGTGAAGCCGGGGGCGAGGCGGGCGTGGGCGAACAGCAGCCCGGTGGCGATGACGAGCTTGCCGAGCGGCGGGTGTTCGGGGTTGAACCGCAGGCTGTGTTCCTGGAGGTACGTCTTCGCCGTCCCCACGTACACCGGCTCGTCGATGGTCGGCGTCTGCTCCACGGCCGCGGTCACCATCGCGACGGCCATCTGGGCGAGCAGCACCGCCACGAGGACGACGAAGGCCACCGCCACGCGGCGCCGCCGCGCCTCACCGGTCAGTGGCGCCCCGCCCCGCGGCCCTCCGGCCCGCACCACCGGGCCCACGGCCGCGCGGGTCACCCTGTCGAGGACACCTGCCACGTGCATGGCACCCGACCATAATGGTGCGCATCCGCGAACGGGCGCAGGAACGCGAACTCAGCGTGAACCGCAAAAAGCGTGCGGGGCGGGAGGGCGTGTGGGTGCTAGCGGGCGGTGCCGAAGTCCTGCGTCCAGTAGTTGTCGGCCCCGGAGAGGCCGACGCCGATCTCCTTGAAGTCGCAGTTCAGGATGTTGGCCTTGTGGCCGGAGCTGTTCATCCAGCCCTCCATCACGCTCTTGGCCGAGCCGTAGCCGTAGGCCACGTTCTCGCCGTAGGTGCTCCACGAGTAGCCCGCGCGCGTGATCCGGTCGCCGGGCGAGGACCCGTCGGAGCCGGTGTGCGACATGTTGCTGTGCTCGGCCATGTCCTCGCTGTGGGCCTCGGCGGCCTCGGTGAGCTTCGCGTTCACCTTCACCGGCGAGCACCCCACCTTGGCACGCTCGTCGTTGACGAGCTCCACGACCTGGGCCTCGGCACTGGACGCCGCGGACGACGGGGCGGCGGCGGCCTTGGTGGCGGGCGCGGTGGTGGCCGGGGCCTTGGACTTCGCCGCGGCCGGGGCGGTGTCCGACAGGGTCGTGGCGGGGGTGGACGTCGTACGGGTTCTCGGCGTGGCGGAGGCCGACCGCGAGGCCCGCTTCGTCGCCTCGGCGCGCTTGGTCGTCGCCGGTTCGTCCGCGTCCCGGTGGTGGCCCTTCTTCTCGTGCCGCGACTGGCTCTGTTCCCGGCCCTGTCCGTGCTCCTGCTTCGCGGAGGCGCTGGTCTCGACGCCATGGGCCGCGTTGCTCTTGTCGTCCGGCCCGTTCAGACACGCCATCGCGACGGACGGCACACCCACGGCGGCCACCGCGACGGCGGCGACGGCTATCTTCCGGTGGTGGGTCTTGGTGGTCCGGTGCTTGCTCATGCGTGTCCCTCACTCGGTAGTCACGGCACGCCCTCCCCCATGTGCGGCCGACTCTGTACGCGGCGAAGCCAGGACTGCCGAGGCGCGGTGTGGGCCGTCATTGTTAGGGCCGCGCCGAAACCACTGCAACAAGTGTTCGCTACTACCCGGGGTCGTAGCGCGGCCGACGCTTGCGAAGGAACACCGAGGTGTGCTGTGCCGCTCCGGTGAAGGAGATGTGACGGTGCCCTGCCGCCGGAACCCCTGGTGGACTTGGAGCCGGGCAGGACACCGGCCCCGCGGCGAAGCCGGATACGACATGTCGGCAAGAGCCGAAAAGTCTCCGATTTCGCCGAGCGGGTATCTACTATTGCGCCCGGTTCATTCCCGGGGCCGGTGTGACTGTTGTCATGAGTCCCGCCACGTTCAGTTGACGGAGATCCGCGCGGCCACGCAGGGGTCCTCGTTGCGGTAGCCGAGGCGGGTGTAGAGCCGTTCGGCGGGGGCGTTGTCGGCGAGCTGCCACAGCGTGCAGAAGCCGTGGCGGCGCACCGCGTACCGGGTCAGCCACGACGTCAGCGCCGCGCCCAGCCCCTGGCCGCGCTGGGCGGCGTCCGTCGCCACGGACGCCATCAGCGGGGCGCCGCTGTCCCGCAGGCTGCTCAGGGCGCCACAGGCCACCATCCGGCCCTCGTCGTCACGGATCGCACACCACAGGCTCACATTCGCGGAGTCGGGGCCGGTGGAGTAGGCGGGGCTGTGTTCGCCGAGGAAGGCGAGCAGTTCGTCGTGGTGGCTCTCGTCGAGGACGACCACGCGCTCCTCGCCCCGCTGCACGGGCGGCTCCTCCATCGTCCAGCGGAACACCCACTCGACGATGTCGTCCACCGGAAGATGGCGGGCGACCAGGGCGTCGGTGCCGCGCGGCCCGGTGAACTCGCGCACCTGCTCGGGACGGCGCTGCGCGGCGCTCAGGACGAGCCCGGCGGCGGCCTCCGCGCCGCCGACGGTCCACACGTGGCCACGGCTGTCGTCGAGCCATGCCGCTGCGCCCGGGCCCGACCAGCTGATCCGGCCGGCCGGTCGCGGCCGCGCCGCGCCGAAGCGCAGCAGCGCGGAACCGGGTCGCAACTCCAGGCCCTGGTCGAACAGGTCCGTGGTCCGGGGAGGAAGAGTCGTTGCCAGCATCGCTGCCTTCAGGATGGACGGGGTGGAGGACGGCGACAGCCCGGACGCGCGCGGGCGCGACCGGAGACTGTCCTGATGAGGTATGGGGAGCCCGTCGGCGGCTGCGCGCAGGGGCGCGCCCGGCCGGGCGGGCGGTCCACTGTCGCACACGGCCCCGGGCCGGGGGCAAATCGACCGCGGCGCCCACCAGGCGTTCCTCCGATTGCCGCGGAAGTGTCCCCCGCCGTTCAGGACACCGATGCCCCGCGGCTCCCTGTCCCCGCGGGGCCAACTCCCCCTGGGCCACGGGCGGTCCGTGCCGGACCCGTCAGCCCGTACCGTCCGGCTCGGCCATCCCGGCCAGCCCCTTCGGCAGTGGCGTGGTGTGCACCACTCCCAGCCGCTGGGTCGCCCGGGTCAGCGCCACGTACAGGTCGCTCGTCCCGAACTCCCCCGGCTCGGCCACGATCACCGTGTCGAACTCGAGACCCTTGGCCTGCCGCGGGTCCAGCAGGACCACCGGGCTGGTCAGGTCCGGGGAGCGACCGCCGGACGCGTCCGGGAGCGCGGCCACGAGGGCGTCGTGGTGGCCGGGCGGGGCGATCACCGCGAGGCGGCCCTCCGCCCCCGACTCCCGCGCCACGGCGTCGGCCACCGCGCCCGGCAGGTCGGCGGTGTGCCGCGCCCAGGGGCGTACACCGGTGGCGCGGACCGAACGCGGCGGCTCGAAGCCGGGGTCCGCGGTGCGGGCCACGTCCGCCGCGACGGCCATGATCTCGGCCGGGGTGCGGTAGTTGACGCCGAGCCGGGTGTGCTCCCAGCGGTCCTCGACGTACGGGGCGAGGATCGACGGCCAGGAGCCGCAGCCGCCCGGCTCAGCGGTCTGCGCGGGGTCGCCGACCAGCGTCATGGAACGGGTCGGGGACCGGCGCATCAGCAGCCGCCACGCCATCGGGGACAGCTCCTGCGCCTCGTCCACGATGATGTGGCCGAAGGCCCAGGTGCGGTCGGCGGCGGCGCGTTCGGCGGCGCTGCGGTGGTCGGCCTCCTCATTGCGGTCCGCCAGGCGTTCGGCGTCGATGAGGTTGTGGGCGGCCAGCACCTCCGACTCGTCGTCCTCGCGGTCCTCGAACTCCTGGGTGCGGGAGCCGTAGGAGAGGTCGAGCACGCCCTGCGCGTACTCGATGCGCTCCAGCCGCGCCCCCTCGGCGGCGGCGCGGGCCGCGGAGTCGTCCTCGCCGAGCAGTTCGGCGGCCTCGTCCAGCAGCGGCACGTCCGCCGGGGTCCACGCGCCGCCGGTGCGGCGGATCGCGGCGGCGTCGGCGTCGGACACGTGGACGGGGTCGGTGAGGAAGTCCTCGACCAGCCCCTCCGGGGTGAGGGTGGGCCACAGCTCGTCGATGGCGGCGTGCACCTCGGGGCTCGCCGCGATGGCCTTGCCGAGCTGGGCGATGTCGTCGGGGCCGAGGAGGTTCGGACCGCCGTACGGGTCGGCGCCGATCCGGTCGGTCAGCTGGGCGGTCAGCGCGTCGATGACACTGAACGCGAAGTGCGGCCGCGCCAGGTTGTGCGGCAGCCGGGTCTCACGCGCGCGCCACCGCGCGTCGCTCGCGATGTCGGCGTCCAGGATCAGGTCACCGTCGTCGTGGTCGATCACGATCTCCGGGTCGGGCAGCGCCTGCCGGTCCGTTACGAAACGGGCCAGCGCGTCCGCCATCGTGGCGCGCCCCTTGGCCTCGGCGGCCGCCGGGGTGTCGGTGCCGGTGGCCGTCACCCCGGGGTACAGCTCGCCGAGCGTGGCGAGCAGCACACCGGTCTCGCCGAGCGCGGGCAGCACCTCGCCGATGTAGCCGAGGAACGCCGGATTGGGCCCCAGGACCAGCACCGCACGGCGGGCCAGCAGCTCACGCTGCGCGTACAGCAGATAGGCGGCGCGGTGCAGCGCCACCACGGTCTTGCCCGTACCGGGGCCGCCCTCCACGACGAGGACACCGTGGTGCGGGGCGCGGATGATGCGGTCCTGCTCGGCCTGGATGGTCTGCACGATGTCGTGCATCCGCCCGGTACGGGCCGAGTCGAGCGCGGCGAGCAGCACGGCGTCCGCGTCGCTGTTCTCGTGCCCGGTCCGCACGGTGTCCGACAGGTCCAGGATCTCGTCGTGCAGCGCGGTGACCTGCCCGCCCTCGGTGGTGATGTGCCGACGGCGGCGCAACCCCATCGGGGTGTGGCCGGTCGCCAGATAGAACGGGCGCGCCACATCGGCCCGCCAGTCGATGACCAGCGGGGTGCGTTCCGCGTCGTCGCGCCGGATGCCGATGCGCCCGATGTGGTGGTCGCGGCCGTCACGGAACTGGAGCCGCCCGAAACACAGCCCCCGCTCCCCCGCGTCGAACGCGGCGAGCAGCCCGGACCGCTCGGCCACCAGCACATCGCGTTCCAGCCGCGCCTGGAAGTTCCGCCCCTCCATCGCCAGGGCGTCACCCACCGCCTCCTCGGCCCCGGCCCGCAGCTCGGCGAGGCGCGCAAGGAGCAGGTCGATGAATTCCTGTTCCTGACGCAATTCCGCGTTTGACAATTCAACTCCCGCTGGATATGATGGCTTCATCGAGTTCTTATATGTGCCGAATATGCGCAGGCACACAAATCCCCAATATACGCGGCGGAACGCCCCGGGCTCAAGGCAGCCGGGGCTTTTTCTGTTTCTCCGCCACTTCCGGGTCCAGCCGGATCAGGAGCACGCCGTACGCCACGGTCCAGACCACCCACAGCAGCCACCCGGCGAGCCCGAGCGGCCCGAAGGCGTCGCTCCGGCCGAAGAACCACTTGGCGAGGGTGGTGGCAGAAGCGATGAGCAGCGCGACCGACACCAACCCGAGACGTCCGTGCCACCGCCGGATGAGCCCGGCACGCAGCCCGCCGACGGACAGGCCCACGAGGGCGGCCCGCGCCGAACATGGTGGCCAGCACCCAGGCGGTCGGAGTCAGCGCCGATCCGATGCCGATGATGCGGCTCTTGGCGCCGAAGAACGCGACGACCGCCACCAGCCCGGCGGGTGCCTGGATCACATTGCTCAGGGTGATCGTCGCGGCGAACCCGGGTTTCAGTGAAGGAGCGACACGGCCGGCGCCGTCGTCGAGGAGGCGGTCGAGGGTGTCGGCGAGGGTGCGGCGTTCGCAGGATCAGGTCGGCGGGCGTGCAGTCGAGGATGCCGCAGAGGGTGACCAGCACCGGCGGGGACAGTCGTTCCGGGGGGCCGGAGACCAAGCGGTGGACCTGGGAGGAGGACAGCGTGATGCCGCGTTCGGTCGGGTGTGGCATGAGTTCGGCGACGGTGGCACACGCCTCGGGCGGCCATCATTCGCGCAGGCACCACCGGTAGCTGATCTGGCGTGGCATCAGGAGGTCCTTCCCGGCCGCAGAGCGGCCTCGATGGTGGCGTCCAGGACGCGACGCGGAGAGCGGGTGCGGAAGTCGGAGGAGACTCAGATGGAGATCGCGGTGGTCGAAGCGTGGTGGTGGCCGACCTGCTGCCGGACGAACAGCGGGTCGTGGCCGTCCTCGATCAGGTGGGTGATGCAGGGCCTGCACAGCGAGTGGAACTCCAGCGCGGGGCCCAGACCGACGGCGTCGAGTCCCACGCCTACCTCGACGATTTGGTGGGCGCGTTCGCCACCAAAACCGGCCTCGCCCGCCCGGTGCTGCCGTGGCAGCACACCCTACGCACTCCGATCGGCCATGTCCCACAATCGCAACCCGGTCCTGGCCACTCTCCTCCGCAGCACCGTCCTCCAGGTGCCCCACTGGCCACAGGCCCGCGACTGACGGGCTTCAGGGCGTGATGCGGTCCGAGACCAAGACGTAGTCGTAGTACAAAGGGTCGCCCTCTTCGTCCATGGGATATTCGTAGCTGCTGGTATTGGCAAGGATGACGTTGAGATCCGGCAGTCCGTCGAAGCCGAGATCGTTCTCTTCCACCGGATGGCCCCGCTCCTCCAGCTGCTGCTGCAACCCCTCATGCGGCGTACGGAAGACGTCCAGCCCTTCGAGCAGGACGCGGACGTCCGCATTCTCGTTACGGAAGCGCGACACCTCGATGGAGTTCAGAAACTCGTCCTGGCGGAAGATGAGCACGAAGGCGAACCGGAATTCCTCGTGTGAGACGACGAACTTGCCGGGTGGCCGCTCATCTGGGCCATTCACGACCGTACCCCACTCCCGGGCTGCCGCCATCGCCTCGTCAAAGTGCATGCCGATCCGAAACGACGCGACGCCGATATGCGGCAAAAGTTCGATTTCCATCCTTGATCCCTCACTGAGCCTTTTCCGGCCTGCTGACCGGCAGAAAGACTGTCCCATCGACCGGGGCAGGGGAGCCGGACCGGGCCGCCTGCCCTCTGGTAGCTCTTGTCTGCGCAGCAGTTGAGGCCGGCCTCGGCGAGGCGTCGATGATGCCGTTGGCGCGTATGCGCCTGTGGCGGACATGACCATCCTTACGATGTTTCTGCGCTTTTCTTCGTGGTGTGGGGTCGCCGACCGCTCGTCGAAACACCCGGAGGGGGCGAGCGTTCACGGCCGTGAACGCTCGCCCCCTCCGGGTCAGCAGCGGCCAGCGCTACACACCAGCACCATCGGCGGTGGGTGTGGCCAGCAGTTGCAGCTCCCAGGCGAGCGCGATTCCGCTACCGCCGCCGTGGTCGGAGAGAACCTGCTGGAGCGCGTTGGCCGTTGACTCGCGAGCCCAGTCGCGCTGCCATTCGCTGATCACGGCCATCCAGGTGATGGGCACCACGCCGGCCTGCTCCATGCGACGCACCGCCATGTCGTGCGTCTCGGCACTGGCCCCGCCGCAGGCGTCCGTGACGACGAAGACGTCGTACCCCTCACCCAGCGCCTGGATGGCGGGCATGGCGACGCAGACCTCCGTCCACAGCCCGGCAATGATCAGCTTCTTGCGCCCCGTTCGCTCCACGACGTCGACGACGCGACGGTCTTCCCAGGTGTTGATGAACGTGCGGTTGATCGGCTTCTGGTCCGGAAAGACGTCCTGGAGGCCCTTGATGAGGTAGC
Source organism: Streptomyces sp. NPDC021115 (assembly GCF_044333065.1). Lineage (NCBI taxonomy): Bacteria > Bacillati > Actinomycetota > Actinomycetes > Kitasatosporales > Streptomycetaceae > Streptomyces > Streptomyces sp. NPDC021115. The sequence goes on along the minus strand of NZ_JBIRQF010000003.1, from coordinate 568,252 downwards.
CGCCACGTTCTTCTATCACCGTGGTCAGCACCGTGGGGACGTCGAACGCCTTCGCGGCCTTGGCCAGGCCGACGGCATTGTTGACGATCATGGTTGAGTCGTGGCTGTTGAGATTGGCGAACTGGAAGGGCTGGTGGTCGATGAGCACCAGGACGCTTTCCCCGGGGGTGAGCAGTGCTTCGAGTCCGGCCTTTGCGGTGCGTGTCATGATGGTTCCTTCTGTGTGATGGGTTGAGCGTTCGATGGTGAGGGTCAGAGCTGTTCGGGTGATGCCATCCGGTAGACGAACCGGCCGAGCCCGGACTGCGCGGTCGCGAAGATCGGGTCGGCCATGTCTTCCTGAGTGGCGGCCATGCTCAGGCCGCCCGAGCGGACCGCGTCGTACCCGGCGTCGAGACTGAGCTGCCTGACAAGGCGTTGGGCTTCGTCGTCACCGGACCACAGGTTGCTCGGCTGTACACGGGCGTCGGCGATCTGCCCGAAGAGAGGCGAAGTTGGTGTTGAACGCCTTCGCCGTCGGCCCGCCCGTCACCGACTTGACGTACTCGGCGTTGGAGGAGAACCCGGCCGGAGGCCGGGCACTGCCATAGAGGTTCGTGGCGTCGAGCACCGTCTTGCACTCAAGCCCGACGACGGATGACACCTCCACGGCGGTTCCCGGGACGGCGAGCAGCACCGCCTCCGAGGCGCCGACGTCGCCGCCTCCACGCCCCAGCCGCGTCACCTGGTGCCCGGCACGTTCCCACAGATCGGCCGGCCTCGCCGCCGTTGTTGCCTCGTCCGATCACGGTGATGTTCATGCTTCTCTCCTTGCCGGGCTGATGTGCTACGGAGGCCATCACGTCAAGCGAGACCGGATCCGGCCAGGCTCGGCCAGACTCGACGGGGCAGGTGAGAACGTCTCCCGTGGCGTGAAACGAAGCTACGGCGGCCATCCTGCGGGCGTCCAAGACTTGTCCGGACGCCGGGCAATAGGATTCGTCTATGGATGTCAGCCCCCGCGTCCTCCGCTACTTCATGGCCGTAGCCGAGGAACTCCACTTCGGCCGCGCAGCCACGCGTCTCTACATCTCCCAGCCGTCCCTGAGTCATCAGATCCGCAAGCTTGAGGAGACCCTCGAAACCCCGCTCTTTGTGCGTTCGAGCCGACGGGTGCAGCTCACCGCGGCGGGCCGGACGCTGGTTCACGAGGCGCCGATAGCGCTAGCTGCGCTGGAGCAAGCCGTGGAGCTCACCCGGCGGGCCGGGGCAGGGATCGCGACGACGATTCGGTTGGGCTATACGCCGGTCACGAGCTTCGACACGCTCACGGTGCTTCTGGATGCTCTCCAGGAAGACCACCCCGACTTCACGGTCGCCCCTCGAGAGTTCTTCAGCGCCGAGATTCCCGAACGGCTCTGTGCCGGCGACCTGGACATCGGTCTCGCCCTCTCACCGCAGCCGCTCGACGGGGTAGGTGGCGAGATTCTCCGTGAAGAGCCCGTTTCCGCGCTCCTCAGCACTCGCCATCGCCTCGCTGCCGCACCGACGATCCCGGTGACGGTCCTCCGCGACGAGACGCTGCAGCTGTTCCCTCGCCGTCTCGCGCCGGCGTACTACGACGGCATCGTCGCCGCGTGCCACGAAGCAGGCTTCTCACCTAAGATTTGCGCGTTCGAGGAACCGCCGGTGAACGCCATGCTCGCCCGGATCTCCAGCGGACGCGATGTCGGCCTGGCCCCTACATCGTTCGCCGAGCACGCCGCGAAGGCCAGCACCGGCATCATTCGTCGCGATGTCGTCGATCCGTCGATCGTGGCAGAACTCTCGGTGCTGTGGCCCGCGAAGGACCCGTCGCCCGCCATTGCGAGCGTCCTCGCCACCGCCCGACGATGCGCTGAACACAATGGATGGCTACGCAGCCCCATCACATAGCGCCTGAAGCTACGGCCCGCAGCCTCGATCACCGAAGCGCTCCGCCCCACAGTCACGGAGCTTTTCTCAACCTCACGCTGATGCGACGAGGTGAAGAGTCAGGCTTCGCATGCGATCAATTTTGATCATCTCAGGCCACGCCATGGGGCTATGACGGGTCGGCGGTCTCGATGATGTCGCGGAGTTGGGAGCGGGCCGTGACGCCGAGTTTGGGGAAGCTGCGGTAGAGGTGGGAACCCACGGTCCGGGGGGAGAGAAAGAGGCGTTCGCCGATTTCGCGGTTGCTGAGGCCCTTCGCGGCGAGGCGGATGATGTGCTGTTGCTGGGGTGTGAGGGAGGTGAGGGCGTCCGGGGTGGTGGGGGCCGGGTCGACGCCGGCGGCGCGGAGTTCGGCCCGGGCGCGGTCGGTCCAGGGGTGGGCGCCGAGGCGGTGGAACGTTTCCAGGGCGGCGTGGAGGTGGGGGCGGGCCTCGGCGATGCGGTGGGCGCGGCGCAGCCATTCGGCGTGGTCGAGGAGGATCTGGGCGCGTTCGAAGGGCCATTGGCGGCCTGCCGGGTCGGCGAGGGCCGAGGTGAAGTGCGGTTCCGCCCGGGGCGGGTCGAGGAGGGCGTGGGCGCGGTGGATGAGGGCGCGCATCCGGGGTGAGGCGTCGTCGGCGAGCCGCTTCTCGGTGCGTTCCACGATGGCGGCGGCCTCGGCGTGATGGCCGGTGCGTACGGCCGCGGCGGCGAGTTCGGCGAGCCCGGCGTGGGAGCAGGCGTAGTGGAAGGGGTCGCCGTCGGCCGTGAACAGCAGCCGGAACTGTTCGTACGCGGTGCTCTGGTCGCCCTCGGCGACGGCCGCCATGCCCAGCGCCCAGCGGGCGCGGACGGCGACCGCGCGGCTGCGGTCCGGGTCGACCAGGGACAGGGCGGCCGACGCGGCGGCGCGGGCCTCGGCGGTCTGTCCGGTGAGGGCCAGCGGGGCGGCTTCGAGGGTCCGTACGGCGGCTTCGAGGTGCGGCAGCCCGGCGACGGAGGAGGCGCTGTTCGCGGCGGTGAGCCGGGCCTGCGCCCAGAGCCCGTGGTCCAGGTAGGCCCACCCAGCGGTGCAGCCGAGGCCGGTGGGCAGGGAGCCGCGCAGCCGCCAGCGGTCGAGGGCTTCGTCGAAGATCCGTACCGCGAGGGCGGTCTCGTCGAGCAGCCAGGCCATCGCGCCGAGCGAGTTGAGCAGCGCCGGGTCGCCGTCCGCCCGCTCCACGAGCGCGGGGAGCGCCGCGGCGTGTTCGGAGCGGCGCTCGGTGGGGTCGGTCACGGTGCGGGTCCAGGTGTCGCCCTGCGCGCGTTCGCGGATGGCGGTCCTGTGGTCCTCGTCGCCGGAGTAGAACCCGGCCACGGACGCCAGGACGGTGGCCGTCCGGCGCAGCCGGGGGTCCTCCGCGGCCCGCGTCAGCAGCGTCACCGCGGTGTCGTGCTCGGCGCTGAGGGTGAGGACCTGCCCGACCCGCAGCGATGCCTCGGCCACCAGCGCCGGGTCGTCGGTGAGCGCCCGGGCCCGCGCGGCGAGTTCGCGCACCCAGTGCGGTTGGCCGGTGGCGACGGCCTCGCGGGCGGCCGCCACCAGGCGGCGGGCGCGGCTCAGCGGTGCGGGGCTCAGCTCGGCGGCGCGCTCCAGCGCGGTGACGGCGGCGGTGTACCCGCCGCGGGTACGGGCCCGGCCCGCGGACTCCTCCAGCGCGGCGGCGATCTCCTCGTCCGGGCCCTCCGCTGCGGCGGCCAAGTGCCAGGCGCGGCGGTCGGGTTCCCCGGTGAGCGCCGCGGCGAGCTCGCGGTGCGCCGCGCGCCGGGCGGCCAGCGGTACCGAGTGGTAGATCGCCGACCGGATCAGCGGGTGCCGGAAGCGGGCCCGCCGGGCGTCGCCGCCGCCGGTGATCCGGAGCAGCCCGGCGGCCTCGGCCGGGGCCAGCGCCTCGATCCGGCCCGCCACGGCCCGTTCGTCGGCGGCGACCAGGAGCAGCGCGCGGCGGGTGGCGTCGGGCAGGGCGTCGAGGTCGGCGGCGTAGAGCCGCATCAGGCGGTCGGTGGGCGGGAGGAGGTCTTCGGCGGTGGGGTCCGGGGAGTGCGCCCCGTCCGTCCCGTGTGCGCGGGCCAGTTCGACCAGGGCCAGCGGGTTTCCGGCGGCCTGGTCGAGGATGCGCATGCGGCGGCCGCCGGTGGGCGGATGCGGCTGCCGGTCCAGCAGTTGAACGGCGGCGGCGGTGTCCAGCGGGCCCAGCGTGAGCGTGGGGAATCCGGCGAACGCCGCCGGGGCGGCCGCGCCTCGCGTTCCCGCGAGTACGGCGAGGGGTCCGTCGTCGATGCGCCGGGCGGCGAAGGCCAGCGCCTCGAGGGAGCCGGTGTCGATCCACTGGAGATCGTCGACGAGCACGAGCAGCGGCGACCGCTGGGCCAGCTCGGACAGCAGGGCGAGCAGCGCGACGCCGAGGAGGAGTCGATCGGGTGGGCCGGGGCGGTTGCGGTCGGCGGCGAGGGCGGCGGCGCCGACGCCCCCGCCGTCGGCGGCTCGGGGGGCGGTGTCCGCGCGGCCGATGGCTCCGTGGCCCATGAGCCGGGGGCCGGCGCCCGCGATCCCAGGGCCCGGGATCCCGGCGCCAGGGTCCGCGGAACCGATCGCGCCGAGCAGGGCCGAGCGCTGGCGGGCGGGCAGGTGGGCGGTGTCGGCGAGGACCGGTCGGAGGAGCTGGTGCAGCCCGGCGAACGGCAGGTTCGCCTCGCTCTCGCTGCCCGTCATCCGCAGCACCCGGCCCCGGTGGCGGTCGGACGCCAGGCCGAGCAGGGTGCTCTTGCCCGCGCCGGGCTCCCCCGTCACGATCAGCACGCCGCTGGTCACACCGAGCACGGCCGCGCTCTCGCGCTCCCTCCCCACCATGGTCATCACCCGACTGTATCCCCCGGTGCAGTCATGTGACGGATACCGCCCGCCCGGGGCGGGGGAGCACGCTGGAACGCATGGACACGATGACACTTGGCAACGTCGAGATCACCCGCGTGGTCGAGTTGCCCACCAAGGGCCTCCCCCGCGATTTCATCTTTCCCGATGTGCCCGTGGAGCACTGGCACGCGCACGAGAGCTGGCTGGTGCCCGAGTTCCTGGATCCGGCCGCCGACGAGGTGCGCACGATGATCCAGACGTGGGTGCTGCGCAGCGAGGGGCGGACCATCCTCGTCGACACCGGCATCGGCAACGGCCGCGAGCGGCCGCACATGCCGTTCTTCCACCACCTGAACACCAACTACCTGAGCGAGCTGGCGGCGGCGGGCGTGCGGCCGGAGGACGTCGACACGGTGATCTGCACGCATGTGCACGGCGACCACGTCGGCTGGAACACCACGCTGGTCGACGGCGAGTACCGGCCGACCTTCCCCAACGCGCGGTACGTGATCTCACGCGCCGACTTCGACTACTGGAACCCGGAGAACGGCCACCGGACCCGCTCGGGCTCGCGCATGGCGAACGTGTTCGAGGACAGCGTGGCCCCGGTCCACCGGGCGGGGCAGACCGTGCTGTGGGAGGGCGACCACTACGACATCGACGCCCAGTTGCGCCTCGAACCCGCCCCCGGCCACACGCCGGGATCCGCCGTCGTACGGCTGCGGTCCGGCACGGACCGGGCGCTGTTCGCGGGCGACCTGCTGCACAGCCCGCTCCAGATCGCCGAGCCCGGCGACTGCCCCTGCTTCGACGAGGACGAGGCCCGGGCCCGGATCGCCCGGCGCCGGGTGCTGGAGTCGGCGGCGGACGAGGGTGCCCTGCTGTTCCCGGCGCACTTCCCCGGCCCGGGCGCGGCCGAAGTGCGGCGCGACGGCGGCCGTTTCGCGGTGAAGGAGTGGGCGGCATGGCGGTGAAGGTCTTCCGTGACATCCCGTACGCCAAAGCCCCGACCGGTGCCGCGCGGTTCGCGGCGCCGACACCGGTCGACGGCGTACGCGGGCTCGACGGCCCGGGGCCGACCGCCCCGGCCCCGGTGCGGCGGTTCCCGCTGGACCTGAGCCCGGTGATGGGTCCTGGCTGGGTGCGCGGCGACGACTATCTGACGGTCAACGTCTGGGCTCCGGAGGAACGGACCGACGGCCACGCACCGGTGATGGTGTTCCTGCACGGCGGTGGTTTCCTGTCCGGCACGGGCCAGGCGCCGGTGTACGACGGGACGTCCTTCGCCCGCGACGGCGTCGTCCTGGTCACGCTCAACTACCGGCTCGGCGCGCCCGGTTGGCTCGATCTGCCGGACGCGCCGCGCAACCGCGGCCTGCTGGACGTGCTCGCCGCGCTGCGGTGGGTGCGCGGGCACATCGCGGAGTTCGGCGGCGATCCGGACCGGGTCACGGTGTTCGGGCAGTCGGCGGGCGGGATGATCGTCAGCGCGCTGCTGGTGACGCCGGAGGCGTCCGGACTGTTCCGGCGCGCCATCAGCCAGAGCGGCGGACTGCACACGCTGACCGGCGCGGAGGCGGCGGAGACGACCCGGGCGCTGGCCGACCGGCTGGGGGTTCCGGCGACGGTGGCGGGGTTCGCCGACGTCCCCGATGAGCGGCTGGTGTCCGCGGTGGGCGAGCTGCCCGACCCCGGGGCGCGGGTCACCCCGTTCGGGGTGGTACTCGACGAGGTGTCCGAGGTGTCCCCGGTGGACCTCATGGTGGGCACGAACACCCAGGAATCGCGGCTCTATCAGCGGCCACAGCACAGTGCGGCCATCGACGCGATGTTCCGGGGCGGGAGCAGACGGCTGGTGTCGCTGCACGGCAAGGCGTTCGGTTACGACTTCGACTGGCGGGACGGCCCGTTCGGCGCCTGCCACACCGCGGAACTCCCGTTCGTGTTCGACAACACCGATCTGCCCGCGCTCCGTACGCCGGACGGGCTGCTCGGGCCGGACGTCCCGCCGTCGCTCGCCGCGGAGATGCACGGTGCGTGGGTGCGCTTCGCCACCACCGGGGATCCCGGCTGGTCAGGGACGCACCGGTTCGGCCGGTGAGCGTGGCGGCTCAGTGACCGTGGGGGCTCAGTAGCCGCGGCGGACGTTGTCCACGGCCGCCGCGTCGCGCCGCCGGTCCCGCCGCTGCCGCTCGGCCGCCAGCTCCGCGAGCGCGTCGTCGAGGGCGGTGAGCACACGCTCCACCGCGTCGTCGGACACCTTCATGTCCCCCTCGCCGCCCGGATCGCGGACCCCGATGGCCTCCGTCAGAGCAGCCAGCACGGGCTCGTCCGACCGCCCGCGGTGCGCCGCCCGCCGGCGGGCATCGGTGTCGACCAGGGCCAGTTCGCGGGTCCAGAACACCTTCCAGCGGCGGTTGCGCTGCCGGACGAGCTGCCCGTCCGCCTCCAGCGCGGACAGATAGGTGGCGGACAGCCCGCGGCCCCTGCGCCACAGCCAGTCGCCGATGGACTCGTACGGGGCCTCCCGGACGAGCGCCGAGGCCGCCTGGTGCAGCAGCGGGTCGGCGGGCGCGCCCGCGGGTCCCGGCACGATGCGCTCGCCGTCCAGGCCGGCCTCCTGGGCGCCCAGGAGGTCGATCAGCTCGGCTCCGGCGAGCGCGAGCGACAGATCGCCCCGCTCCACGAGGCGGCTGGGCTCCGCGTCCATGGTGACGATCATCAGGTCCCGCGGTGTGGTCATGAAAGGGCTCCCTGTCACGGCGACCGTTACGACCAGTGTCCTCCGGCGCTCGTACGGATGCATCCCTCCAGGTCGGGACTTGGCTTTCCGCGTCCGGGTGATCGAGACTGTCGTCATGCACATGGAACAGGGGTCGGACCAGGAGTATGTCGTCAAGACCGACCCGGGGGTGGTGGCCCGAGTGCGGGCCTCGTTGCTGCGTAGCCTGCCGGTGCAGGCGTGGGCCGGGGTGGGCGCCTCCGTGTTCGTCGTCGCCTCCCTGCTGACGATCCATCTCGTCTTGCTCAGCCACGGCCTCTCCTTCACCTGGCCCCTGCTGTCCCTGTGGTTGGTGCCGCTCTGGCTGTACGACTCCAAGCGCCGGTTCGCCGCACTGAAGCGGCTCAAGCAGACCTGGGCCACGAAGGAGATCTCCACGGTCGCGATGCGCGTCACTCCCGAGGGCCTGACCTGTGTCATCGACGCGGCGCCCGAGCCCGTCGTGCTCCCCTGGGCCGCGGTCACCCATGTCCAGGTGAAGGGCCGTGAACGCCTCACCGTGCTGCGGGTGGCACTCGCCCCCGGTGCCGCCACCGCCCCCGGGGCCACCGGGCTGGACCAGCCCGAGGCGCGGAGCCGGACGCGGCGGTCCTGGAAGGGCGTATCGCGGCTCCACCTCCCCGTGTTCGCCCGCCGCCAGTCGGTCAGCGAGATCGACCAGGCGGTCGGCCACTTCTCGGGCGGCCGCGTACGGGTGGGCTGAGTCAACGGCCGTACCCTCGCGCACCGTTGTGCGAACCCGCGAGTAACCGGCCGCGCCGGACGGCCTACGATCCATGCGGAAGGGATCGCCCCCGGAACCGGAGGAGAACGCCACGTGGCCGCGCAAGGTGTAGCACCCCAGACCGGGAGTGGGCCGGAGCCCCCCAACACCCCGCTCAACCAAGGACGACCGCACAGCGCCCGGATGTACGACTACTTCCTGGGCGGCAAGGACAACTACGTCGCCGACCGCCAGGCCGCCGCCAAGGTGCTCACGCTGTGGCCGGGCGTCATGGTCGCGGCGCGCACCAACCGGGCGTTCATGCAGCGCGCGGTCAGGTTCCTCGCCGCCGAGCGCGGCATCCGCCAGTTCCTCGACATCGGCACCGGCATTCCCACCCGGCCCAATCTGCACGAGGTCGCCCAGTCGGTGGCCCCGGAGTGCCGGGTGGTGTACGCCGACAACGACCCGATCGTGCTGGCCCACGCGCAGACGCTGCTCAGCAGCCGTCCCGAGGGGCGCACCGCGTACGTGGACGCCAATGTCGCCGACCCCGACACGATCCTCTCCTCCCCCGGCGTGACCGAAGTGCTGGACCTGTCCCAGCCGGTGGCCCTGAGCCTGTGCGCGCTGCTGCACTTCGTGCCGGACGACTGGGAACCGCACGGGATCGTGGGAAAGCTGGTCGACGCGCTCGCGCCCGGTTCGTACCTCGTCCTCAGCCACATCACCCCGGACTTCGACCCCGAGGCCACCCAGCGCACCGTGCAGATCTACCACAGCGGGGGAATTCAGGGGAAAATCCGCACCCGGGACGAGGTGGAACGATTCTTCACCGGTCTGGAGCTGATCGAGCCCGGACTGGTGGTGCCGCATCGCTGGCGCACCGATCTGGCCACCGGGGACCCGGGAGTGGAGACCGGCGACGTGACCGACGAAGAGGTGTCCTTCTGGGCCGGCGTCGCCCGTAAGCCGTAAGCACACACGCGCGGTTCCGCGTTCCTGTCTCGGCTGCCCCCCTCTTGAGGGGATTTACGTCAAGTCACCGTGCGTGCCCTCTTGGTTCGCTACTGTGACGGCATGAGCGCCAGGAACGTGGACCCCGCCGACGAGTGGCCGCTGCCTCCGCCCTGGATGTGGGGATGCGGCAAGTGCACCGAGCTGTACCGGGCGATGAAGCAGGCTCCCAAGCTGGTGGACGCCGCGCTGGAGGAGCTGGGGCCGGGGGTGGACTGCGATCCCCACGACTCCATCGTGTCGACCCAGATCCGGCTGGCCCGGCACATCGCCACCCGCCATGTCGCGGAGCTGCCCGAGGCCGACGATGACTGCGAGCGGTGCGTGTCGGACGCGTCCGGGAACCTTCCCGCGGTGCTCGCCCTGGAGCACCGGGCCCGCCATCTCTTCGCCCCGCCCAGCATCGTCGACATGCTGTAGCCGCCTGCCGGCCGCACGCCCCGGGGCGTGGCCCGTGCGGCTTCCCTGAGCTGTGACATTCTGGTGGGTGGGTGCCCTGCCACTCCTGGGCGGCGCGGTCCGGCTTCGCCGGATGCGGCACCCCTGCCCCCGCCGCCCGTGTTCCGGGGACTTCCACCTGCCCGTACCTGCGGCACGGAGGGGAGGCAGACGGGAACATGCCCCATGGTGCCGATGCGATGTCCCCGGCGCCGGACCCCACCGGGAGGGAGCGGGTCCTGGCGTTCGCCGGGGTCTCGCTGGCGGCCGTCTATGTGCTGGGCGAGGGGAGCGACGGCCTGCGGCTGGTCGAGACCGCGAACGCGGCCGGGGCCGCCGCGGCTTCCCCTGCCCTGCCGGAGCACTGCACGCTGTCCGACCGCTCCCCCGCCGCCGACGCGCTGTGCACCGGCCGCCCCCTGTGGCTGGACTCCGCGGGCATGGCCACGTACCAGCGGGAAGAGGCAGCCCAGCAGGACGGGTCGGCGACGCGGTGGCCCGGCGCCTCACTGGGCGCGCTGCCGCTCGGCGGCGAGGGCAGCAGGCTGGGCTGTCTGCTCATCGTGGGCAGCGCCACGGACGGCTTCGAGGCGGAGCAGCGGGGCTTTCTGCTGCGGTACGCCGACGCGATCGCCACCCGGCTGCGGGCGGCGGGCGCCTCCCGCCCGGCGAACTGCACCGGGGCGGCCAGGCTGCTGGGTCCGGCGTTGCGGAGTCTGCGGGTGGGATCGTTCGTCCTGCTGCCCGGCACCGGCCTGATCGAGGCGGACGCGACCCTGCTGGACCTGGTCGGTATCGCCCCGGACGACTTCGACGGCACGGTGGACACGCTGCTCGCGCGCACCGTGCCGGAGGATCTGCCCGCGCTGCTGTCGGTCGTCGAGCCGACCGCTCGGGTGGCCGGGGACCGCGAGCTGGAGTTCCGGATCCGCCACTCGACCGGCGAGGTGCGCTGGCTGCGGCTGAGCTGCCGGGTGGGGACCGATACGACGGGACGGCCCGAGCGTGTCGTGGGCGTGGTCACCAGCGCCGCCGCGCTGCGCTCGCGCGCCGACGACGTGTCCAGGGTGCAGTGGCTGACGACCGCACTGGACAACGCGATGACGGTCCGGGACGTGAGCCGGGTGGTGATCGCCGCACTGGGCGAGCCGCTGGGAGCGGACCGGGTGGCGCTCGCCGAGCTCCAGGCGGACCGGCTGGTGGTGGTGGGGCTCGATCCGCCGCAGGCCGACGCATGGCCGGAGCTGTGGCGTTCGGAATGGCAATCGGAGTGGCCCGACGTGTCCGTCCACGCCCTGCCGAGCCTGCGGGCCGCCCTGCTCGAGGGCCGTCCGAGGCTGTGGCCCGCGGGTGCGGCACTGGAGCCGGGGCTCGCTGGCATCGGCACCGGCGGGCTCGCCGTGCTGCCGCTCCCGGCCCACGGGCAGGTGGCGGGGGTCTGTCTGATCGGCTGGGACGCGCCGCATCCGTTCGGCCCCGAGGAGCGATCGCTGCTCACCGCGACCGCGGGGCTGGTCGGCCAGACCCTGATGCGGGCGCACGCGTATGACGCCGAGCAGGAGCTGGCCACGATGCTCCAGCGCTCGCTGCTGCCGCGCAGCCTGCCGCAGCTGCCCGGCGGAGTGGCGGTGGCCCGCTATCTGCCCGCGATGCGGGGACTCCAGGTGGGTGGTGACTGGTACGACGTCATCGCGCTCTCCGAGAGCCGGGTGGCGCTGGTCATCGGCGATGTGCAGGGGCACAGCGCCGCCGCCGCGACGATCATGGGCCAGATGCGGACGGCGGTCCGCGCGTACGCGGTGGAGGGGCATCCGCCGGACGTGGTGGTGTCCCACGCGAACCGGCTGCTGGTGGGCATGGAGACGGATCTGTTCGCCACCTGCGCCTATGTCGAGCTGGACATGGAGGAGGGCAACGCCTGGTTCGTCCGCGCCGGGCATCTGGCGCCGCTGATGCGCCTGCCGGACGGCACCACCGAGGAGGTGGTGGTCGAGGGCGGGCTGCCGCTGGGGGTCGTCGCGGACGCGGAGTTCCCCATGACGGCGGAGCCGCTGGCCCCGGGCACGGTCCTGGCGCTGCTCACGGACGGTCTGGTCGAGTCCTCGACGCTGCATCTCGACGAGGGCATGCGCCGGATGCGCGACGCGCTGGCCGCCGCCCCCGCGGATCTCGGGCGGATGGCGGACGCGCTGCTCCGGGTGGCCGACCGGCGGGACGACGACGTGGCGCTGCTGCTCCTGCGGTACGACGGCATGCGGGTCCGGCCCATCAGGGCCGGGTGGCTGGTGTGGCGGCTGCCCGACGCGGTGATGCACGCCCGCCGCTTCACCGCGCGCACACTGCGCTCGTGGGGCTTGGCGGACCAGGGCGATGTGACGCTGCTGGTCGTCTCCGAGCTGGTCACCAACGCGCTGATGCACACACACGGCACGGTCCGACTCGACCTCACGTACGCCGTGGACCGGCTGCGCGTCGCGGTGACCGACTCCTCCCCCCGGGCGCCCGCCAAGCCGGTGGTCACGGACTGGGAGGCGACCGGTGGCCGGGGGCTGCTGCTGGTCGAGGCGACGTCGGCGTCCTGGGGCTCCGTACCGGTCGGCGGCGGCAAGCAGGTGTGGAGCGAGATCGTCGTACCGCGCCGTGAGTCCGGTGACGCCGAGCCCGGTGCCGCCGGGCCAGACGACGCCGAGGCAGGTGACACCGAGCCCGGTGACAGCGGGCCCTGGCCCCGCGTCCGGCAAGGGGGTGGGTGAGATGAGGATGTCCCGTACGCGCGGCGCCGTCGCCGCCGTGGCCGCTGGGCTGCTGGCCGCGTCCCTGGCGAGCTGCGACGGGAACGGCGGGGCGCAGCACGGGAACGGCTTCACCGTCGGCCTGCTGCTGCCGAGCCAGCAGGTCACCCGGTACGAGAAGTCCGACCGCCCGCTGATCGAGCAGCGGGTGAAGGAGCTGTGCCCCGGCTGCACCGTGGACCACGCCAACGCGGGCGACGACGTGGCGAGCCAGCAGCGGCAGATGAACTCCATGATCACCAGGGGGGCGGGGGCGCTGATCCTCGACGCCGTGGACGCCAAGGCGCTGCGTTCCTCGGTGCAGGCGGCGCACAAGGCGGGCATCCCCGTGATCGCGTACGACCGGCTCGCGGAGGGCCCGATCTCGGGCTATGCCTCGTTCGACGGCGGACAGGTCGGCAGGCTCCAGGCCCGGGCGCTGCTGGCCGCCATGCGGGCTGAGGGGGACCGCCGCCAGATCGTGATGATGAACGGCGATCCGAGCAGCCCCAACGCGGTCTGGTTCAAGAAGGGCGCGATGTCGGTCCTCAAGGACAAGGTGCGGATCGGCAAGTCGTACGACGTGATCGAGTACCGGTCGGACAACGCGTACGCCAACATGCAGGCCGCCATCACCGCGCTGGGCCCGCACCGGATCGGCGGTGTCCTGGCGGTCAACGACACCGTCGCCACCGGTGCCATCTCGGCCCTGAAGTCCGCCCGGATCAGGCCGGTGCCGCCGGTCACGGGCCAGGACGCCGACCTCGACGCCGTGCAGCGCATCGTCAGCGGCGACCAGTACATGACCGTCTACAAGCCGTTCAGGGCCGAGGCACACGCCGCCGCCGCCATGGCCGTCGCCCTGGGGCGGGGCCAGAGCCTGCGCTCCATCGCCCCGACCACGGTCGACAACACCACCACCCGGAACATCCCGGCCTCCCTGCTCACCCCGATCCCCGTGACGGTGGCCAACATCAGGAAGACCGTGGTCAAGGACGGTGTGTACACGGTCGAGCAGATCTGCACGCCCAAGCTGCGGCCCGCCTGTGAGCGGGCCGGTCTCACCCGCTGAGGGAGGTGATTCCCCGTGCCGGTTCCGCCCCTGCTGTCGCTGCGCGGCGTGTCCAAGCGCTTCGGCGGCGTCCAGGCGCTGGTGGACGTCGACCTCCAGATCCGGGCCGGTGAGGTGGTCGCCCTGGTGGGCGACAACGGCGCCGGGAAGTCCACCCTGGTCAAGGTGATCGCCGGGGTCGGCCCGGCCGATCAGGGCGTCATCGAGTGGGAGGGCCACTCCGTCCTGATCAAGCGGCCGCATGACGCGCAGGCGCTGGGCATCGCGGCCGTCTACCAGGACCTCGCGATGTGCGAGAGCCTCGACGTCGTCGGCAATCTCTTCCTCGGCCGCGAGGTGCACCGCGCCGGAATCCTCGACGAGGTGGAGATGGAGCGGCGCGCCCGCGAGCTGATGCACACGCTGTCCATCCGCATCCCCGATGTGCGGGCCCCCGTCGCCGTCCTGTCCGGCGGCCAGCGGCAGGCCGTCGCGATCTCCCGCTCGCTGCTGGGCGCGCCCAAGGTGCTGCTGCTGGACGAGCCCACCGCGGCCCTGGGCGTCGAGCAGACCAGCCAGCTGCTGGACCTGATCGAGGAGCTGCGCGACCGCGGTCTCGGGGTGCTCCTCATCAGCCACAACATGGGGGACATCAAGGCCGTGGCGGACCGGGTGGCGGTGCTGCGGCTGGGGCGTAACAACGGGCTCTTCGAGGTGCCCACCACCACCCAGGAACGCATCATCTCCTCCATCACCGGCGCCGCCGACAACGCCGTGGCCCACCGCACGACCGGCGAGGAGGGGGCATGGCCGTAGGAGAGAACATCCGCGGGTACGCCGACGCGGTGCGGCACCGGCTGCACGGCGGCGAGGCGGCCCGGCGCGGGCCGCGGGTGGGTGAGCGCGGCCCGCTGCTGGTCGTCCTCGGTCTCGTGGTGATCTGGCTCGTCTTCCAGGGGCTGAACGCCAACTTCCTCTCACCGCGCAATCTGTCCGACCTCAGCGTGGACATCGCCGCCACCGGCCTGGTCGCGGTGGGGATCGTGTTCGTGCTGCTGATCGGCGAGATCGATCTGTCGGTGGGCTCGGTCAGCGGGCTGGCGGGCGCCGCGTTCGCCGTGCTGAACGTGAATCTGGGCATGCCGGAGTGGCTCGCCGTCATCGTGGCGGTGGCCGCGGGGACGGCCGTGGGCGCCGTGCACGGGTTCTTCTTCGCCCGGGTCGGGGTGCCCGCGTTCGTGGTGACCCTCGCGGGGCTGCTGGCCTGGAACGGGCTGACCCTCTACCTGCTGGGCGCGAGCGGCACGATCAACATCGACGAGAGCGGTCTGGTGGCCGCGCTGACCAGCCTCTACTTCAGCGGCGGCGTCATCGCGTACGGCCTGGCGGCGGTCGGCACGGCCGGGTACTTCCTGGCCGCGCGGCGGACCCGGCGGCGGCGCAAGGAGGCCGGGATGCCGTACCGGCCGGCGGCCGGGATCGGGGTGCGCACGGGGGTCCTGGCGGTGGTCGCCTTCGGCACCGCCCATGTGCTCAGCATGTTCCAGGGCGTACCGCTGGCCCTGCTGATCTTCCTGGCCGTGGTCGTCGGCTCGGATCTGCTGCTGCGCCGCACCCGCTCGGGGCGGAAGGTGTTCGCGGTGGGCGGCGGTGTGGAGGCGGCGCGGCGCGCCGGGGTGGACGTGGCGCGGGTGCGGATGGCGATGTTCATGGTGTCGGGGACGCTGGCGGCGATCGGCGGGCTGTTCGTGGCCTCGGGGCTGACCTCGGCGAGCCCCACGACGGCCCGCGCGGCGGGCTCCGGCATGCTGCTGATCAATGCGGTGGCCGCGGCGGTGATCGGCGGCACCAGCATGTTCGGCGGGCGCGGCTCGGCGTGGTCGGCGCTGCTCGGGGCGCTGGTCATCCAGTCGATCGCCTCGGGCATGGCGCTGCTGGGCATCCAGGACGCCGTGCAGTTCATAGTCACCGGCGGGGTGCTGCTGGCCGCCGTGGCCGCGGACTCGCTCACCCGGCGCGCGGCGCAGGCGCGCGGCCCCACCTGACGGTCGTCACGGTCCGGACGTGCCGCTATGCTGCATACGAACAGCTCATTACCGGGCAAGCCGGACATCTGACCGGGTGTTCCGGAGGGATCCGATGCGCTCACCATGACCATCGGAGTGCGATGAAACGTCTCGTTCTCACCCGCGCGGCCACGGCGGCCGCGCTCGCCGCGGCTCTGGCGGTCTCCGGCTGCCAGGGCACCGGCGTGCACGCTTCCCGCGGGGGGAAGGAGACCATCCATGTGCTCGCCACCAAAAATCCCCAGATGGTGACCCTGAAGCAGTACACGAAGAAGTATTTCACCGCGCGGACCGGCATCACCGTCGATTACACCCTGCTTCCGGAGAACCAGGCGCGGAACAGGATGAACAAGGAGTTCTCGCGGCAGGCCGGACACTACGACGTGGCGAGCGTGAGCGCGTACGAGGTGCCGTTCTACTCCAGGAACCACTGGCTCGCCCCGCTGGATTCCTATGAGAAGGCGGACAGGGCCTTCGACCAGAAGGACATCTTCCCCAGCCTGACCAGGGCCGTGACCGGCGCCGACGGGAAGATCTACGCCGAGCCCTTCTACGGCGAGGGCTCCTTCCTGATGTACCGCAAGGACCTCTTCCTCAAGACCGGGCTGACCATGCCGCGCGATCCGACCTGGAAGCAGGTCGCGTCGCTGGCGGCCAAGATCGACGGCACCGACGGGGCGAGCGGCATCTGCCTGCGCGGGCTGCCCGGCTGGGGCCAGAACCTCGCGCCCATCAACACCGTGGTGAACACCTTCGGCGGCTCCTGGTACGACATGCAGTGGAACGCCCGGCTCACCTCGCCGGAGTTCACCAAGGCGATCCAGTTCTATGTCGGCCTGGTGCGCAAGTACGGCGAGCCCGACGCCGCACACAAAGGCGTCTTGGAAATCCTCGCCGAGTTCTCGCAGGGCAAGTGCGCCATGATGTACGACGCCAGCTCGCTGGCGACGTCGATCGAGGCCGACGGCTCGGCGGTCAAGGGCAAGGTCGGCTACGTTCCCGCCCCGCACGAGGAAACCAAACGGGCGGGCTGGCTGTGGACCTGGGCCTGGGGCATCGAGAACGCGTCCAAGAAGAAGGACGCCGCCTGGAAGTTCATCTCCTGGGCCTCGTCGAAGCAGTACCAGGCGCAGATCGGCGGCGCCCTCGGCTGGAACGAGGCCCCGTCCGGGAGCAGGCAGTCGCTGTACTCCAACCCCAACTACCAGCGGGCGGCGGCCGCCTGGTACCGGCAGGAGTACGCGGCCGTCAAGGACTCCGCCGACCCCAGGAACCCGGGCGTGGGCCCGCGCCCGTACCAGGGCATCTCGTTCGTCGGCATCCCGCAGTTCGCCGACCTCGGCAACAAGGTGTCCGCGCAGATCAGCGCGGCCATCGCGGGAAAGCAGTCGGTGCGCACGGCCCTCCGGATCTCCCAGAAGCTCGCCCAGGACGCGGTGGCGGGCTACCGCCGCTGACCGCCGGGGTGGCGGTACGGCTATTCGGTGACCGACCAGCACGGCATGACACCGGCGATGTGGCAGGCCATGAAGTAGAGCGGGATCGGCGGCGTGTACGGGGAATCGCCCTCGGGATGGTGGATCAGGCGGAGGTTGCGGGACGCCCTGGCGCCACGCGGACCGCTCGGCGGCGCCACATACGCCCCGACCGAATAGCTGGTGACGGCCGGCCACACCAGCCCGACCTGCGATCCGGCGGGCACGATCCACCACCAGTGCTCATCACAGGCGAAGACACAGCCGATGCGGGGCAGCCGGTCCATGACCCGCTTCCCGTGCTCCGCGGACATCCCGACCGCGTCGTAGCCCAACCCGGCCGACAGGCCCGCGGGAAGAGCCAGCCGCCGCCCACGGCGCCCACTGCGCGGCAGCCCCGGCGGGCCGCTCGCGGGATGCGAGGACTGGGGTGACTGCGGGGACTTCTTCCGCGGCATGTGAGCCGAAGGCAGGGGGAGGGTGGGGGGAACCACGATCGGTCGCCTTTCGTCTGCCTGCGCACTGTGGGCAGCGCCGGTCCTGCACTGCCCGGTGCCTACCGACGTACACACGCGAACGTTCCGCCGCCGGGGAGCCGCACTTCGGTCGGCCCGTCCGACGCTTCCCCCGGCACCGCGGGCCAACTCCCGCGGAGTCACACAGTCGGTGACGGCATGTCCACTGTGTCATCTGCTATGAACGAGTTGCAAGAGGTAAATTGAAATTTGCAAGTCGTAGGATGCAGATGCGGCCACGACGGGTGATCGTGACAGACTGCGACCGTGGAACGCGGCGTGAGGAGGCAGGGAGTGGCGGCGGAATCCGCATGGGGCGGCGCTCCCTCCGTCCTCCGCATGATCCTCGGCAAACAGCTGGAGGAGCTGCGGACCCGGGCCGAACTCAGCTACGACGAGGCGGGCGCGGCGATCGGCGTCAGCCACTCGACGATCCGCCGGATGGAAGCCGCGAAGGTGGCCCGGCTCCGGCTCGCGGACGTCGAGAAGCTGCTCCAGACGTACGGCGTCACGGACCAGCACGAGATCGACACCTTTCTGAAGTCGGTCCGCGAGGCCAACAAGCGCGGCTGGTGGCATGTCTACCGCGATGTGATGCCGGACTGGTTCGCCGCGTATCTGAGCCTGGAGCAGGCGGCGCTCCAGATACGCGCGTACGAGCCGCAGTTCGTCCACGGCCTGCTCCAGACCGAGGACTACGCCCGCGCCCTGCTGAGCGCGGGCAATCCGCATGTTCCCGCCGAGGCCACCGAGCGCCGGGTCGCGCTGCGCATGCGGCGCCAGGAGCTGCTGTCCAGCGAGTCCCCGCCCCGGCTGTGGGTCGTGATGGACGAGACCGTGCTGCGGTGGCCGGTCGGGGGCGCGGCCGTGATGCGCGCCCAGATCGACCATCTGCTCGCGGTGAACGCGCTGCCGCATGTGACCCTCCAGATCATGCCGTTCGACAACGGCCCGCATCCGGCGATGCCCGCCGGCGCGTTCCATGTCTTCCGGTTCCGGGCCGCCGAGTTGCCTGACATCGTCTACTCGGGCGGGCTGATCGGAGCGGTCTATCTGGACAAGGCCGACGACGTGGTGGTGTACCGCGAGGCCCTGGACCGGGTGAGCGCCCAGTCGGGGCCCGCCCAGAAGACCGAGGCCCTGCTCAGCGAGATCCGCGAGGAGCTGTGACGGGCCCGGGACATGTGACCGACGTTTCGATGGGAGGGGCGGGCGTTGCGCGACAACGGATGGCCGGCCGAACGGATTGACACCGAGAGCGCACACTCGGCGCGGATCTACGACTACATCATCGGGGGCAAGGACTTCTACCCCGCCGACAAGGAAGCGGGCGACGCGATGGCGCGGGAGTGGCCCGCCCTGCCGATCCACATGCGGGCCAACCGCGACTTCATGAACCGGGCCGTGCGCTATCTGGCGGAGGAGGCGGGCATCCGGCAGTTCCTCGACATCGGAACGGGCATCCCCACCTCCCCGAATCTGCATGAGATCGCCCAGGCGGTCGCCCCGGACTCCCGGGTCGTGTACGTGGACAACGACCCGATCGTCCTCACCCTGTCCCAGGGCCTGCTGTCCAGCACGCCCGAGGGGAAGACCACGTACGTCGAGGCGGACATGCGCGATCCCGCCGCCATCCTGAACGCACCGGAGCTGCGCGACACCCTCGACCTCGGCAAGCCGGTCGCCCTGACGGTCATCGCCATAGTCCACTTCGTCCTCGACGAGGACGACGCCTACGGCATCGTCAACCGCCTGCTGGAGCCGCTGCCTTCGGGCAGCTACCTGGCGATGTCCGTCGGCACCGCCGACTTCGCCCCGGAGGAGGTGGGCCGCGTCGCCCGCGAGTACGCGGCGCGGGACATGCCCATGCGGCTGCGCACCGAGGCGGAGGCCGCGCGGTTCTTCGACGGGCTGGAGCTGGTCGAGCCCGGCGTCGCCCAGGTGCACAAGTGGCATCCGGACGCGAAGAGCGGCGAGGGCATCAAGGACGAGGACATCGCCATGTACGGAGCGGTCGCCCGCAAACCGTAGCGCGGTCTCAGCCGGGCTCAGCCCTCGGCGTCGTGCACGAGCAGCGCGATCTGGACGCGGTTGTTGAGGTCGAGCCGGGTCAGGATCCGCGACACGTGTGCCTTCACCGTGGGCAGCGCGAGGTGCAGTTCGCGCGCGATCTCCGCGTTGGAGCGGCCGCGTCCGACCGCCCGGGCCACCTCGCGCTCCCGCTCGCCCAGGAGCGCCAGCCGGGCCCGGGCGGTGGCGGCCCGGTCCTCCTGTCCGCCGTCCCCCGTCACCTGCTCGATGAGGCGGCGGGTGACGGCGGGCGACAGCACCGGGTCCCCCGCCGCCACCGTCCTGATGGCCGCCACGATGTCCTGCGGCGGGGTGTCCTTGAGGAGGAATCCGGCAGCTCCGGCGCGCAGCGCCCGCAGCACATGGCCGTCGGTGTGAAAGGTGGTCAGCACCAGGACCTCCGGGGCACCGGGCCGGGCCCGCAGCTCCCGGGTGGCGGTCAGCCCGTCGACACCCGGCATCCGGATGTCCATCAGCACCAGATCCGGCCCGTGTGCGGCGGCCAGGGCGGGCACCTCGGCTCCGTCGGCTGCCTCCGCCACGATCTCGATGTCCGGGGCGCCGCCCAGCATCAGGCGCAGCCCGGCCCGTACGATCGCGTCGTCGTCGACGAGCAGGACGCGGATCACCAGCACGCCCCCCTTTCCTGTGTCACCCCTGACCGGTGGCGGCCACGGTGTCCGCCGCGGGCCAGGGTAGCCAGGCGCGCACCCGGAAGCCGTCGTCGGCGGGTCCCGCGGTCAGCTCGCCACCCGCCAGCCGGGCCCGTTCCGCGAGCCCGACCAGCCCCTGTCCGCCGCCCGCACCACCGGCCGTGGCCGGGTCCGGGGCCGGTGCGGGTGGGGATGTGGTGTGGACCTCGACCGTCAGCCGGTCCGCCGGGGTCCCGGCCAGCCGAATCGTGACGGCCGCGCCGGGCGCGTGCTTGCGCGCGTTGGTCAGGCACTCCTGCACGATCCGGTACGCGGTGCGGCCCACCACCGGTGGCGGCGCCGGGCCGCCCGGCGGCCCGGTCAGCTCGATCCGGCCGCCCGCCGCGCGCGCCTCGGCCACCAGCCGGTCCAGGTCGGCCAGTTCGGGCTGGGGCCGCTCGCCCTCGGCACCGCCGCGCAGCACCCCGATGACCTCGCGCAGATCGCTCAGCGCCAGATGGGCGCTCTCCCGGATCACCGCGGCGGCCCGTGCGATCTCGGTCCTCGGCGCGCTCGTATGGAACTCCAGCGCCCCGGCGTGCACGCTCAGCAGGGTCAGCCGGTGGCCGAGCGCGTCGTGCATCTCGCGGGCGATCTCCTCCCGTGCCTCCCGCCGGGCCTGTTCGGCGCGCAACTCCGCGTCGGCCTCGGCGAGTTCGGCGCGTTCCCGCAGCGAGGCGATGAGCTGCTGCCGGGACCGGCGGAACAGCCCCCAGCCGATGGCCCCGGCGATGAGCGCGAAGTACGTCACGGCGGAGTCCGCCCGGTCCCCGGGCAGCTCCGGCAGCTGCCACAGGAAGGCGGGGAGCGGAGCGAAGGCCACCGCCGCCACCCACGCCGTGGCGCGCCAGGGCCGGGTGGCGGCCACCGTGAACACCGCCACCATCGCGGGCCCGGTCATGTAGTGCGACAGCTGGCTGCCCGCCAGCAGCAGCGCCACGGCCAGCCATACGGGCCATCTGCGCCGCAGCAGCACCGCCGCGCATCCCAGCCCGCCGGCCGCCTGCTCGGCGGCCCGCCATGCGGGGCTCATGTCCTCCGGGACCGGCACGGACGGCGAGCTGACGACGGCGAAGCAGGCGGCGAAGAGGAACAGCCCCAGGTCGGCGGCCCAGTCCCGGCGGGTGCGGTGGATACGGCGCATATCCCGGCAATGTACGCGGCCCCGGCCCCGGCCGGGCCTCGCGTGCGGGAGCGGATACTTAAGTACGACACCGGGGCGGCGCGCGGCCGACTTCGGTCACCGCGCGGCCGACCTCGGCCCGATCCCGTGGCCCCCGGCGCCCTCCTACGGTCGGGACATGACCTCCACTCCCCCGGACACTCCCCCGAAGTCGCCGTTGGCAGCCGTGACGGATCTGCTCTGCTTCGTCCTCGTCGTCGGTGGCGGCAGCGGACTGCTGCACGAATGGCTCGGCTGGACGATCCACATCCTGGGCTTCGTGCGGTTCCTCGCCCCCGACGGCTACGAGATCTACGCGTACGTCGTGATGGTCGTCCTCGGGCTCGTCGTGGGCGCGGCCGGTGACGCGGTCTTCCGGCGCGGGCGAGGCTGAACCACAGCGGCTAGTTCAGCTGGCGCCGCACCAACTCGTGGAGTCTGCCGCCCGGTCGGGCCATCAGCTCGGCCGGGGGGCCCTGTTCGACGACGCGGCCCTCCTCCATGACGAGCACGCGGTCGGCGTCCATGACGGTCGACAGCCGGTGGGCGATCACCAGCCTGCTGGCGTTGAGGCGGCGGGTGCTGTCGATGACGATGCGCTGGGTCTCGTTGTCGAGGGCGCTGGTGGCCTCGTCGAAGAAGAGGACGCGTGGCCGTCGGATGAGGGCCTGGGCGATCATCAGCCGCTGGCGCTGGCCGCCGGAGATGGCGCCGCTGCCGGAGATCATCGTGTGGAGCCCCATGGGCATCTGGCGGATGTCCTCGGCCAGGCCCGCGAGTTCGGCGGCCGCCATGGCCTCCTCGGGGGTGTACGGCTCGGCGCCGCGGATGCAGTCCAGCACGGTGCCGCCCAGCGGCTGCGCGTTCTGGAGCACCACCCCGCACTGACGGCGCACGGCGGCCTGGTCGAGGGCGGCGAGGTCCTGGCCGTCGTAGAGCACACTGCCGGACACCGGCCGCTCGAAGCCGATGAGGAGCCGCAGCAGTGTGGACTTGCCGCAGCCGCTGGGGCCGACGACGGCCACGAACTCGCCAGGGCGGACCTCCAGGGACACGTCGTCGAGGACGAGCGGCCCGTCGGCGCCGTACCGGAAGGTGAGGTTCCTGGCCTGGAGGGCGCCGGAGAGGGGGCCTGGCTGGGCGCTGCCGCCGCGTACCTCGGGCGGCTCGTCCAGGATCGGCTTGACCTCCTCGAACATGGGCAGGACGGCCACCACCGAGACCAGGGAGTTGGTGAGCTGGGTGACGGAGGTCAGCAGCATGGTGACGGAGGTGTTGAACGTCAGGAAGCCGCCCGCCGACATGCTGCCCCGCGCGGGGCCCGCCAGCAGCACGAACACGACGAGGGAGCACAGCGGGAGGTAGACCGCGTCGAGGACCTGGGTGAGGTTCTTGATGCGCCCGGTGCGCTGGTGCAGATCGCGGGAGCGGGCGAAGCCGCGGGCCCAGGCCGCGTAGGCGTAGTTCTCGGCCGCGGCGACCCGCAGCTTGGGCAGTCCGCGCAGGGTCTGGAACGCCTGGTTGTTGAGCTTGTTCTCGGTCTCCACCAGCCGCCGCTGCCAGCGCACCTGCCACAGGCCCATGGCGAAGAAGATGCCGCAGATGACCAGCAGCATCGCCATCACGGTGAGCGCGAGCGGCACGCTGAAGAACAGCAGCAGGGCGAGGTTCATCGCGCCGACGGTCCCCGCCTGGAGCACCACCGGGGCGGTTCCGGACAACACCCGGCGCATGGTGCTGATGCCCATGGCCGCGCTGGCCAGTTCGCCGGTGGAGCGCTCGGCGAAGAACGTGGTGGGCAGCCGCAGCAGCCGGTCCCAGACGGCGGGTTGCAGGGTGCTCTCCAGCCGCCCCTCAAGACGCAGCAGGGTCAGGTTCTGGAGCAGCAGGAACGACGCGGCGACGACGCTGGAGATGATGAGCGCCAGGGCGATCTGGACGATGGGGCCCTTCTCGGCGCGCGGCACGAACCCGCCGAGCACCTGGCCGGTGGCCACCGGTACCAGCGCGCCGAGCGCCACCGTCACCAGCCCGGCGGTGCACAGGTTGCGCAGGTCCGGCACGGAGCCGCGGGCGGTGAAGCGCAGCAGCCGCCACATCGTCATCGGCTTCTCGGGCAGCGGGCGGTAGAACATCACGGCGCGCGGCTCGAACTCGTCGGCGGTGCCACGGCCGATGCGGATCCGCAGGCCCGAGGCCGGGTTGACGGCCTCGTACCGGCCGCGCCGCCACAGCAGCGCCACCGGCGCCCCGGACAGCGCCCGGTAGCCCACCAGGGGCCCGGCGTCCTCGCGCCACCAGGTGCCCTCCAGCCGGACGGCGCGGGTGCGGATGCGGGCGTGGGCGGCGATGCGCTCGACGGGGTCCGTGCGGTCGTCGGCGGCGGGGCCCTTGGGCGGTTCGGCGAGGCTGATCCCGGCGGCGTCCGCCACGGCACGGCAGACCGCGTGCACGGCGTCGTCGGTGGTGTCCTCCGCGGCCCGGGGCGAGCGGCGCGGGCCTCCGATGGACGCGATGAGGGTCTCGTCGGCGCGCGAGCGGACGGCCTCACCCGCCCGGATCCCGGCAGCCGTGCGGTCCGCGTGGGCCCGCTCCATGGTTTCGATCCAGCGGTCCACGGCGGTGCCGAGCCGGTACTGCTGGTTGACCATCCGCTGCCACAGCGCGCCGTCGATCAGCAGATCGCCCGCGGCCTGGGCGCTGTACTCGGCGCCGTAGGCCACACTGCCGGACGGCACCGGGAGCCACAGCAGATCCTCGTCGGCCGCCTCCTCGCCGGGCGGCGCTCCCCCGTCCAGCGGGGCCTGGAACAGCACGCCGAGGCTGCGGCTGATGCCGAGCGCCACGGCGTGTTCCAGCGGGGTCGGCGGCTGCTCTTGGTCGTATTCGTAGGCGGCGCCGTACGCGTCGTACGCTTCGGGCCGGTACAGCTCGCGCAGCGGGATGCGGCGCACCGCGCAGTCCTGCGAGGGCCGCCCCAGCAGGGTGTGGCGCGGGCCCTCGACGGGCCCGGGGAGCGCGGCGCCCGTCTCCAGGCGGCCGAGGAAGTGCCACTGGCCCTCCTCGGCGGCGTCGACCGCGAAGAGGTCCAGGGTTCCCTGGACGACGAGCCAGAGCACCTGCGGCCCCTCCAGCGGGAGGCTGCGCAGCCCGGCGCCGTCGACGGGGGTGCCGAGCGCGCCGAGCGCCCGCACCACCGCGTCTCCGCCGTCGGCGTCCATGGCCGCGGCCGCGGCCGGGTGTACGGACGCCATGTCAGTGCTCCTTCATCAGCTCGGCGTACGGGCCTCCGGCGACCGCGAGGTCCTCGTGCCGTCCGCGTTCCACGACCGTGCCGCGGTCGAGGACGAGGATCTCGTCGCTGTCCCTCACGGTGCTGAGCCGGTGGGCGATCACCACGCACGCGCAGCCGCGGCGGCGCAGGCTGTCCATGACGGTCTGTTCGGTCTGCGCGTCCAGGGCGCTGGTCACTTCGTCGAGGACCAGCACGCTGGGGCGGCGGACCAGGGCGCGGGCGATCTCCAGCCGCTGCCGCTGGCCGCCGGAGAAGTTGCGGCCGTCCTGCTCGACCCGGCAGTGGATGCCGCCGGGGCGGCGGGCGATGACGTCGTCGTAGAGGGCCGCGTCCCGCAGGGCGGCCACGACCGCGTCGTCCGGGATCGACGGGTCCCACAGCGCCACGTTGTCCCGTACGGTCCCCTCGAACAGGAAGACGTCCTGGTCGACGAAGGACACCGAGGCGGCGAGCCGGCCGCGGGGGATGTCCTCAAGACGCTGCCCGTCGATGCGGATGGCCCCCTCCCAGGGGCTGTAGAGGCCGGACACCAGCCGGGACACGGTGGACTTGCCGCTGCCGGAGCCGCCGACCAGCGCCACCTGGCGGCCGGGGCCGACGGTCAGCGAGAAGCCGCGCAGCAGCGGTTCGTCCAGCGGGTTGTAGCCGAAGGTGATGTCCTCCAGCGTCACATGGCCGGTGAGGCGGCGGGCGCCGTCGGCGTCCGGCTGCCCCTCGTCGCGGGTGTGGAAGGTGTCCGCCGGGAAGCGCTCCACGTCCTTGAGCCTGGCCACGTCGGCGGAGAAGTCCTGGATGCGCCCGGCCACGCCGTTCAGCCGGGTGATGGGCGCGGTGAAGCGGGTGACCAGCGCCTGGAAGGCCACCAGCAGCCCGACGGAGAGATGGCCCTCGACGGCCCGCAGCCCGCCGATCCACAGGATGAGCGCGCTGTTGAGGGTGGCGAGGGTGGGCGCCACGACCGCCAGGACGGCGCTCGGTACGCCGAGGCGCTGCTGTTCCTCCAGCGTGATGGCGTGCTGACCGGCCCAGCGGCGGAAGTAGCCGTTTTCGCCGCCGGTGGCCTTCATCGTCTCGATGAGCTGGAGCCCGGTGTACGCGGTGGTGGTCAGCCGGGCGGTGTCGGCGCGCAGCTTCTGGGTCCTGGTGGCGCGCAACCGGATCACGATGCGCATCGCGACCACGTTGAGCAGCGCCAGTCCGACGCCCACGAGGGTGAGCTGGGGGTCGTAGGTCCACAGCAGCAGGGCGTACAGGACCACCACGATCCCGTCGACCGCCGCCGCGGCCAGGTCGCGGGCGAGGGTTTCGGCGACGGTGTCGTTGGAGCGCAGCCGCTGCACCAGGTCTGCGGGGCTGCGCTGGGCGAAGAACGTGACGGGCAGCCGCAGCAGATGGCGCAGGAACCGGGCGCTGCCGAGGGTGGAGGAGATGATGCGTCCGCGCAGCAGGTTCGCCTGCTGGACGCCGGTCAGTACCGCGGTCAGCACCACCGCCACGGCCATGGACGCGAACAGCGGCGGCAGCATCGAGGTCTGGCCGCCGACGATGAAGGTGTCGATGAAGGTGCGGCTGAGCGCGGGCACCGCGGCGCCCACCGCCACCAGCAGCAGGCTGGCCAGCAACGAGGCCAGCAGGGTGCCGCCGGTGCCGCGCAGCCGGGCGGGCAGGGCGTCCAGGACGCCGGGGCGGCGGCCGCCGCGCTCGAAGGAGTCCTCCGGTTCGAAGACCAGGCAGATGCCGGTGAAGCTCGCCCCGAACTCCTCGACGGTGACGAAGCGGCGCCCCTTGTCGGGGTCGTTGATGTGGACGCCGCGCTTGCCGAACCGCCGTCCCATGCCGTCGTAGACGACGTAGTGGTTGAACTCCCAGAACAGGATCGCCGGGGCCTGGACCTCCGCCAGCGCCTCCGGTTCCATCTGCATGCCCTTGGCGCGCAGCCCGTAACTGCGGGCGGCCTTCAGCAGGTTGCTGGCGCGCGACCCGTCGCGGGAGACACCGCAGGCGATGCGCAGCTCCTCCAGCGGCACATGGCGCCCGTAGTGGGCGAGCACCATGGCGAGCGACGCGGCGCCGCACTCCAGCGCCTCCATCTGGAGCACGGTGGGGGTGCGGACGGTGCGCCGCCTCGGCTGCTTCGGGCCGCTCCCGCGGCGCGGGGCGCGCCGCCGTCCGCGGGCCGGTTCGGGGCGGCGGCGTCCGCTGGTCCCGGCGGGTGCGGGGCGGGGCGGTCCGCCGCTGTCGTTCGTCGTGGTCACGGGAGCAGCCAATCGGCGGGGTGACGGTCGGCCAGGTGGATCGTCGCGTCGGCCAGGGTCATGGAGCCGAGGGCGAACGGCGGGCCCTTCGGCGAGGACCAGCGGTAGCCGGAGCGGGTGTCCGACGAGCGGTCGAGGCGTACCGCCACCGCGACCGGCGGGCCCTTCTTCGAGAACTCCTCGCCGAGCTGTTCGCTGCCGAGGAAGGTGCCGATCTGCTGGCGCGACTGGGCGGTCCTGCCGACCGCCCGCACATGGCCGCGCAGCACGCCGTACGTCTCGGAGGGCGCCGACTGCACCCGGAGGTCGACCGCGGCGCCCGCGGGAACCGAAGCCGCCCGGTCCGCCGGGACGTACAGGGTCGCGGTCAGCGGGTCGCGGGCGCGGCGTACGCGCTCCACGGAGGCGACGTTGGCGCCGGTGTCGAGGACGGAGCCGATCGAGGCGGACAGGGTGGTGAGCCTGCCCGCGGCGAGCGCGCGCACGGCCGTGGACCGGCCGCCGGGGGTACGGACCTTCACCAGCGGAGCGCCCGCCCGCACCGTGCTGCCCTCCTGGGCAAGCACGTCGGTGACCTGTCCGCTGACCGGGCTCTGGAGCACATAGCTGCCCTGGCCGTGGGTGAGGATGCCGGAGGCGCCCTGGGTGTCCGCCACGGTGCCGGTCACGGCCCAGACGGCGGCCGCGGCCATCACGACGAGGGTGACCGTCAGCGCGAGCCAGCCCTGGGGGCGGGCGTAGCGGACCGGCAGGTCGATGTCGTCTGCCGACTGGAGCTTGGAAAGGGCCTGCTGGCGGAACTGCACGGGAGTCTTTCCTCAACCGGCCGTGGGCGCGGGGGAACGGGGCGGGGTGTGCGCGGGTCGGGTGCGGCGGGTGCCGGGGACCGCGCATGCCCCGGACCAGCAGGCCCGGGGCATGGGGTGACGCGGTGGTCTCAGAGACCCGCGACCGTGCCGACGATGCCGGAGGTGTTCAGGCCGGTCACGCCGTCGACGGTGCCGGTGACGGTGCCCACGGCGCCGGTGACCGGGCCGGTGACGGGACCGGTGACGGACTGCACGGTGCCCAGGGCGTCGCCCACAGCGCCCAGACCGCCGGCCACGTTGTCCAGCTCAGCGTCGGAGATCTCCTGGGTCGCGACCTTGGGTGCGTTGTTCATTACTGCGTCTCCCTTGGATACGTATCTCTAAACGAGCTTGTAACGACCGGTGGTTGCCACCACACGTGCGGCACCGCCACCGGCCACCGCGGCACGTTCCCGGCCCTGCTGGATGCCGGGTCCCGGAAACGTCTCGGCGCGGAAGGATGTAACCACGGGGACGGGCTGCCTTCGAATCGCCCGGCATCCGGAACTACGCATTCCGCCAACTTTCCGATCACATGGCGTGCACACGAGTCCATTCGACCGACACCCCCTCTGCACATGAACGTCACCACTCGCCCCGCACCGCTCTCCGCCCGCGTACGGAAACCGCGCATTCCCGGCAGCGGTCGCCGCGCGCCGGGCCCGCGCGGTGGTGATGGCGTGCGCTACACGCGACTTCTGTGGAATGGATGTGCCGATCACTTGAAGACCTGCCGACCTCCGGTCGCATGTCACAACCTTCGGACGATCGCCGACACACCACGTGTGGCGGGCCGTTCCGCGGGTACCCGTGGCACACCGGTGTGCCCACCGCCGCTCACGGCACGGGCCCCGGTCGGCTTACGGCGGTCGTCAGTTGGTCCAGGGGCCGTACGAGCAGTTCGGCCCCGCTCTGGACCACCGCCTCCGCGGTGTTGTCGGCCTCCCAGTCGACCAGCGCCTCCTTGGCCCGGTCCCAGCGCGGCCTGCGCCGCTCCCGCACACGGCGCGCGGCCCGCCCGGTGTCCGCCGCCAGCGCGTCGGCGAACCGGGCGGCCCCCGGCACCGGCGGCGCGCCGCGCTCCGGCAGATGGGTTTCCAGCAGCATCGCCGCCCGCCCGAACGCCTCCAGCGCCGCCTGCGCCTCCTCCGCCTGCGCACGGGTCAGCCCCCGGTGGCGCACGGGCTCCCGCTTGGCGCGGTCCAGGGCCTCGTTCCACGCGGCGTGCGCCGCGCGGTCGGCGAGCAGGGCACGCCGTACGTCAGTGGCGGGCAGCCCGCCGGGCTCGGCGTAGCCACGGACCACCGCCGCCGCGTACCGCCCGCTCGCGGCGAGCCAGTCGGCCAGCCGGTCCAGCATCCGCGGCGTCTCCCACGCCGGGTACGCCACGTACGCGAGCATCGCGAGCACCCCGCCCAGCAGGGTGAGCAGGATCCGTTCCGGCACCGTCTGATGCCACCCCGCGCCGCCCATCCCGAGCAGCAGGACGGCGTACGCGGCCGAGGTGCACTGCGAGGCCGCGTATCCGGTGCGCATCAGCAGATACGTCAGGCCGGCCGCGATCACGGCCAGCCCGCCGGAGAGATACGCGCCGGGGTGGGTCAGCTGTACCGCGCCGGTGGCCAGCGCGACGCCCACGAGCGTGCCCGCGAAGCGGGCCACGGCCCGGGAGTAGGTGCGGTGGAAGTCCGGGCGCATCACCATCACTGAGGTGACCGGAACCCAGTAGCCGTGGCCCAGGGGCAGCGCCCGGCCGAGCACATAGCCGAGGCAGGCCACCGCGGCGAGCCGCAGTGCGTGCCGGAAGACGGGCGAGTCGCCGCGCAGCTCACGGCGCATCGCGCGCAGCATGATCGGCACCATCTGGAACACCGTCGGCCGCAGCAGCGGCGGCGGGGGCTCCTCCGCGCCGGAAGCGCCGGATGTGGGCCCGAGGCCCCCGGCGCTGCTGTCGGCGGTCTCCAGCACCTCGGTGAGCAGATGCGACAGCTGGACGGCGGCCTGCCGCGCGGGCCCCTCCAGCGCATCCTGCTCGTCGGTCTCGTCGGTCTCGTCGATGCGCAGGGTCTCCCTGGTCGCGGACGGCACCCGTGCGGGCGCGCCGTGGCGGATCGACCGGGCGGCCGCGTCCAGGACGTCGGCCGCCGCGGCGAGCAGCTCCCGCGCCCGGTCCCGGCCCGGACCCTCGGCGGGGGCGCCGACCCGGGGGTCGGCGAGCGCCGCGAGGGCGGGACGGATGCGTTCGGCCAGGCCGCGCGGGCCGTGCAGGGCGGCGGGGCGGCGGCGCGCCTGCGCGGGCGTGACGGCGGCGGCGCTGCGGGCCGTGATCATCGGCTCGGGCGCGAAGGGCGCCACCGGATCCTCCCGCAGCCGCCTGGCGTGGTCCGCCACCGCGGCCAGGGCGTCGGCCAGCGCGTCCCGGTGTCTCCCCCACCGGCGGATCGGGAACAGCGTGATCAGCACCGCCTGTGCCACCCCGCCGAACGCGATGACCGCCGCGTGCTCCAGCGCCTCCAGCACCCCGGTGGGCAGCGTGATGGTCAGCAGCATGATGGCGACCGTCGTGGTCGCCACGATTCCGGCGGTCGGCCCGGCCGCCCAGGCCATCCCGGCCAGAAACGCCCAGGCGGCGAGCAGCAGCAGGAAGAGCGCCAGATGGGACATCGCGAGGTATCCCACGAAGGTGCTGAGCCCCAGCCCGGCCCCCGCCACCAGCGCGATCACCTTGCGCGGCCGCCAGCTGCGCTGGAACGTCGACGTACCGGCCGAGAAGGCGCCGAAGGCGGCGGACGCGGCGTACGACGGGGAGGCGATCCACAGCGAGAGCCCGATCACGATCGCCACCCCGGCCGCCGCCCGGAGCGCGGCCAGCGGTTCGAGCCGGGCGCGCTCGATCGTCAGCCCGGCACGCACGGTGTCCATCAGCGACCGCGACCAGGTCACACACCGAGGCTAGGCGGGACCGCCTACCGGCCGCACCTGGTGCCCGGAGATCGCCGTCCGCGCCGGTTCGGTGCGTACGACCGCGACGGCGAGCGGCGCCAGCTCGATCGCCCCTTCCGTCTTCGTGCCCGAGACCAGGTCGATGCCGTCCGCGGTGAGGGGGACGCGGACGGTGTCCGTGTCGGAGTGGTTGAGCAGGAAGAGGAATTCCGCGTCCGGGCCGGTCCGCCGGGTGGCCTCCAGATGGGCCGGGGCGTCGGTGACGAGCGGTGAGACGCCCGCGGCCGACACGGCCTTGAGCAGGGTGTCGCGCAGCGCGGTGGGCTCCAGGCGGGTGCCGATGTAGACGACGCGGCCGCGTCCGACCGTGTTCGCCAGGATCGCGGGCCCACCGCGCAGCGGGCCGTCGGCGTAGGTGGCGAGCACACGGGCGCCCTCGGGGTGGATGCTGTCCTGCCACCAGTCGGAGGTGGAGGTGGTCCCGTCGGCGAGGGTCAGGAGATACGTCTCGTCGGGGCGGGCGGGCCAGTACTCGTCGATGTACGCGCCGATGAGCGCGCGGAAGGCGCCGGGGTAGGCGGGCTGCCGGACGTGGTTGTGCGCGTCGACCACGCCGGAGAAGAAGGAGCAGACCACGGTGCCGCCGTTCTCGGTGAAGCGGGTGAGGGCGTCGGTGAACGCGTCGTCCACGAGGTAGGCGTTGGGGATGACGACGACCTTGTAGCGGCTGAGGTCGGAGCCGAACGACACCGTGTCGACGGCGTGATGCGCTTCCAGCAGCGGCCGGTAGTGGTCGGTGGCGATCGCCGGGTAGTCGAAATCGTTGCGCGGCAGGCCGCTGGTTTCGGTCAGCCCCCACCAGGCGTTCCAGTCGAAGAGCACCGCGATGTCGGCGTGCGCGGCGGTGCCGGTGGCCTCGGCGATCTTCGGCAGTTCGGTGCCGAGTGCCTCGATCTCCCGCCAGGTGCGGGAGCCGGTGCCGGAGTGCGGCAGCATCGCGGAGTGGAACCGCTCATGGCCACCGCGGCTCGCGCGCCACTGGAAGTACAGCACGCTGTCGGCGCCGTGCGCGATGGCCTGGTACGACCCCAGCCGCATCCGGCCTGGCCGCTTGACGTTGTTGACCTTCCACTGGGAGACACCGCTGGCGGCCTGCTCCATCAGGATCCAGGGTTCGCCGCGCAGCGAGCGCATCAGGTCGTAGTTGAGGGCGGCGGCCACATGGGCGTCGTCCTGTCCGGGGTCGGGGTAGATGTCGAGGGCCACGGCGTCCTGTTCGGCCGCCCACTTCCAGTAGTCGGCGTGCTTGTAGAAGCGCATGTAGTTGGTGAGGACGGGGATGTCGTCGCGGTAGGAGCGGACGATGTCGCGCTCCATCACGTAGCAGGCGAGGTTGGCGTCCGAGACGAACCGTTTGAAGTCCAGCCGCCGGGTGGGGTTGGACCAGGTCCGCGGCACCTCGGGCGGGTTGATCTGGTCCCAGGATGTGTAGCGCTGGGACCAGAAACGGGTGTACCAGGCGTCGTTCAGCGCCTCCAGGCTGCCGTAGGTCCGCTTCAGCCACTCGCGGAAGGCGACCGCGCTGTGGCCGCCGTACGAGGTGGGTCCGTACTCGTTGCTGATGTGCCACATCGCGAGGGCGGGGTGGTGGGAGTAGCGCTCGGCGAGGGCGGTGGTGATGCGGGCGGCGTGGTCGCGGTAGCGCGGCGAGGCGGGGTCGAAGTGGAGGCGGTTGCCGAAGCCGAACCGCTGGCCGTCCTCCCTGACCGGATGCACATCCGGGTGGCCGTGGGTGAGCCACACCGGTGGCGCCATGGTCGGGGTGGCGAGGTCGACGCTGATGCCGCCTGCGTGGAGGAGGTCCATCACCTCGTCCATCCAGCCGAAGGTGAAGCGGCCCGGCTCGGGCTCCAGCGACGCCCAGGCGAACACGCCGAGGGTGACGAGGTTGACCCCGGCGCGCCGCATCAGCGCCATGTCCTCGTCCCACACCGGCCGGTCCCACTGCTCGGGGTTGTAGTCCCCGCCGAAGGCGAAGCCGCCGATGCGCGCGCGGAAGGTGTCCATCCGGCTGTTCTCCGTGCGACTGTTCTCCGTGCGATGGTTCATGGCTATTTGATCGCTCCCGTCGTGATGCCGCTGCGCCAGTACTTCTGGAGCGCGAGGAAGAGGATGACCAGGGGGATGGTGCCGACCATGGAGCCCGTGACGACGATCCGGACGAGGTCGGGTTCGCTCATCGCGTTGAGCTGCCAGGAGTAGAGCCCGAGGGTGACCGGCCACAGCGACTGGTCGTTGAGGACGATCAGCGGCAGCAGGAAGTTGTTCCAGATGGAGATGAACGAGAAGAGGTACACCGTCACGAGGCTCGGCAGCAGGATGCGCAGTACGACGGTGAAGAAGACGCGCAGGTCGTGGGCGCCGTCGAGGCGTCCGGCCTCCAGCAGTTCGTCGGGGACGGCGGCTGCCGTGTAGACGCGGACGAGGAACACGCCGAACGCACTGGACAGGCTCGGCAGGATCACCGCCCAGTAGGTGTTGATCAGGCCGAGGGAGTTGAGGAGCAGGTAGGTCGGCAGGGCGAGGACCGTGCCGGGGATGAGTACCCCGCCGAAGATGAGGCCCATCAGCGCGTTCCGGCCGCGGAAGCGGTACTTGGCGAGGGCGAATCCGCACAGGGCGGCCAGGAACGTCGAGCCGAGGGCGCCGCCGCCCGAGTAGAGCAGGGAGTTCAGCACCCAGCGCCGGAAGACCCCGTCACGGTAGGCGAACAGATCCTCCAGGTTGGTGACGAGGTCGAAGCGGGCGAACCAGAGGCCGGAGGTGGTGTTGAGGTCGGCGGTCGACTTGGTCGAGGCGATCAGCATCCATACGACAGGGATGAGGAAGTAGGCAGTCAGGGCGACGATCGTGGCGGTGAGGATGAACCAGGTCGACCGGGGCGCTTGCCGGGTGTCACGCATCGGGGCTCCTTCGCTGGAGCAGCCGCAGGAAGCCGAAGGACAGCAGGAACGAGCCGATGGCGATGACGACCGCGACGGCGGCCGAGTAGTACGGCTGGTCCGATCCGAACGCGAGGTTGTAGACGATCATGTTCGGTGTGTAGTCGTAGGACACATTGCTGGTGATGGCGCGCAGCACGGTCGGCTCGGAGAACAGCTGGAGCGTGCCGACCACCGAGAAGAGCCCGGTGATGAGGATCGCCGGGGTCACCAGCGGCACTTTGATCAGCCAGGCGACGTGCCAGTTGCTCGCCCCGTCGATGCGCGCGGCCTCGAACAGGTCGCGGTCGATCGCCTGGAGCGCCGCATAGATAATGATCATGTTGTAGCCGGTCCACTGCCACGTCGACACGTTCGCGATGGACCACAGCACGGTGCCCCTGGAGAGGAAGTCGACATGGGCGCCGAGCCCGTCGAGGAGGTCCACGACCGGGCTCACCCCGGGCAGATAGAGGAAGGCCCACAGGATGGACGCGATGACGCCAGGGACCGCGTACGGCAGGAACGCGGCCAGCTGGAACAGGCTGCGCAGCCGCACGATCGCGGTGTCGAAGACGAGGGCCATCACGAGGGCGAGCCCCAGCATCACGGGCACCTGGACGACGCCGTAGAGCAGGACGCGCCCGACGGAGGCCAGGAACTCCCGGTTGGTGAAGGTGTCCGCGTAGTTGTCGAGCCCGACGAAGACCACGCGGGGCTTGCCGAATCCCAGGCCCGACTTCCGCGCGCCATGGAAGCTGCGCCACAGCGCGTAGACCACCGGCAGCAAGGTGAAGATGAGGAACACCGCGAGGAAGGGGGCGGTGAAACCCCACGCCGTCTTCCAGTCGGCGCCGAGGAGCAGTCGGCGGCGGCGCGCCCGCGACGGCGGCGCGGCCCCGTCCGGCGCGCTCATCGGACGGACAGGCCCTTGCGCTTCAGCTGCGCGACGGTCTGGCGGTCGACCTTCCGCATGGCCTCCGGCAGGGTCGTCGACTTGTTGAGGGCGGACTGCATCGCGTCGTTGAGGTAGTTGGTGGTGTCCGTCATCGTCGGCCCCCAGGTCCACGGGGTCGAAGCGGTGCCGCGTACGGTGAACACCTCGCCGGGCACCTGGCCGCCGAAGTAGGGGTCGGGCCGGGAGAGCGCGGGGATGCGCCCTCCGCGTTCGGAGGCGGGCAGGACGTCGGCGGCCAGCAGTTTCGCGCTGGCCGCGCTGGTGTTCAGCCACTTCACGAACGTCAGCGCCGCGTCGGTCTTCTTGGTGGCGCTGGTCAGCGCCGTCAGGGAGCCGCCCCAGTACACCGGGGCGCTGTCCCCGCGCGACCACTGCGGCAGCGGGGCGACGGCCCACTTGCCGGAGAGGCCGGGGGCGTTCTTCTTCAGGGCCGAACTCCCCCACGCCGGTCCGATCCACGTCAGATACGTGCCGCGGGCCAGCCCCTTGAACCAGGTCGGCTGCCAGTGCTGGTCCCCCTTGACGTACCCCTTGTCCAGCATGGTCTGCCAGTACGCGGCGACCTTCTCGGTGGGCCGGTCGTCCAGGCCGACGTTCCACGCGTCGTCGTCCGTGGTGAACCACTTGGCCTTGGCGTTCCTCGCCAGGGACGCCAGCCAGATGCCGCCGTTGGCGGGGAGCGCGGTGGTGTACGCCTTCGGGTACTTCATCTTGAGGACGGCGGCCGCCTTCAGGTACGCGTCCCAGGTGGCGGGGGCGGTCAGACCGGCCTTCCGGAACAGGTCGGACCGGTAGTAGAGCACCTGGGTGCCGATGTCCTGCGGGATCCCGTAGACCTTTCCGTCCACCACGACCTGGTCCCATACGGCGGGCTTGAACTGCCCTTTCAGTTCGGGGGTTTCGGCCGTGACGTCCTTGAGGTTTCCGGCGATGATCGTCGAGGTGAGATTGGGGTAGTCCACCTGGGTCAGGTCAGGGGCGCCGGACTTCCCGGTGAGGGCGGCCTGGAGCTTCGGATAGAAATTCGAGGTGATCGCCTGGAACTTCACCTGGATATCGGGATGGGTCTTGTTCCACAGGGCGACCGGTTTCGACATGTCCGACCACCCCCAGAAGGTGAGGGTCTGCTTGCCGGACCCTTTGGTGTCCGAGGACCCATCGGCGCACCCGGCCAGGAGCAGCGCCGCCGCGGCGGCCGCCGCGGCAAGCCGCCGGGGTCTGGATTCCTTATGCATACGGTCTCCTCGCAATGAGACGCAAAACATTGCGGAACTTCAGCGACGGTGACGCTAAAGGCGGGTAAAAACCACTGTCAAGACAGCGGACCGAACACCTGACGCACCGGCGCTTTGCATGCGGTACTGGCGGAATATTCGCCCAAGTTTTGCGGGAATTTGCGACTGAGCGGAGGGAAATCAGCATGTCAACGCGTGCGACGATGGCGGCCGTTGCCAAGGCGGCGGGCGTCTCCATCTCCACGGTGTCCCGGGTACTCGCCGACAAGCCGGATATCTCGGAGGAGACCCGAGACCGCGTCACCCGGGCGGCGCGGGCGACCGGATATGTGCTCCGCACGGAACGCCGACGACAACTCGGCGGCATTCTCGACCTGCTGATCGAAGAGGCCGCCACGCCCTGGGCGGCGGAACTCGTCGACGGGGCGCAGCGCGCGGCGTTCGGGCTCGGATACACCCTGGCGCTCACCCCGGTGGACCATCCTCGCTTCCGGATCGGCGACTGGGCCGACACCCGCCGCGCGCGGCCCTCGGACGGCATCCTGCTGGCCCTGACCCGGCCCTGTCACGACGAGACGGCCGCGCTGGCGGAGCTGCCGGTGCCGCTCGTCCTTCTCGACCCGGCCGGTGTGCAGGGGCCCGATATGCCGACGGTGGGAGCGACGAACTGGTCGGGCGGTGCCGCGGCCACCCGCCATCTCCTCGAACTGGGGCACCGCCGGGTGGGGTTCCTGGGCGGGCCCTCCGCGGCCCCGAGCACCAGGGAGCGGTACGAGGGCTATCTGGCGGCACACCGCGAGTTCTCCCTCTCCCCCGACCCCGCCCTGGCCCGGTACGGCGACGTCCGCGTCACCGCCGGGACGGAGGGCGCCGCGGCCCTGCTGGCCCTGTCCGCCCCGCCGACCGCGGTCTTCGCCGGTTCCGACGTGCTGGCGGCCGGGGTGTACCAGGCGGCACGGGCGCGCGGGCTGCGGGTGCCGGAGGAGTTGTCCGTGGTGGGGTTCGACGACACGGCGGTCTGCACGTTGCTGACGCCGCCCCTCACCACGGTCCGTCAGCCGCTCGCGGAGATGGCCGCCGAGGCGGTGCGGCTCATCGATCAGGAGCACGCACGACGCGGTTCCTCGGCCGGGCGCGGTGTCGAGTTGGCGACGTCCCTCGTGGTGCGGGAGAGCACCGCGCCCCACCCGGCTCATCAGGACTGGAGGAAGCAACGATGACGGTACGACCCGCAGTACGCCCCACCGTGCGCATGAAGACGGTGGCTCAGGCCGCGAACGTCTCGCAGAGCGTGGTGTCCAAGGTCCTCAACGAACGGCCCGGAGTGTCGGCCGAGGTCCGCCGCCGCGTCCTCGACGCGGTGCGGAGCACCGGCTACCAGTGGCGCCCGCGCGGCCCGCGCCACGGCTCGGTCGCGGTGGTGTTCGGCTGCGCGGGCAGCGCCGTCAACGCGCCCCTCATCCGCGGCCTCTCCACGGTGCTGCGCCCCCTGGGGTACGCACTCACCGTGAGCCACGCCGAAGGCGACACCCGCTGGCTGGACACCCTGCTCGCGCACCGCCCCAGCGGTGCGGTGCTCGTCCTCTCGCCCGTTCCGCCGGTCGTCACGGAACGGCTGGCGCGGGCCCGCATACCGGTGGTCGTGCTCGACACGATCGGCGACGCGCCCACCGGGATGAACGCCATCGGCGCCACCCAGTGGCGGGGCGGGTCGATGGCCGCCCGTCATCTCACCGGACTCGGCCACGAGCGGATCGCCCTGGTGTCCGGGCCGATGGAACTGACCTGCTGCCGGGCGCGGTTCGGTGGCTATCTGGCCGCGCTCCGGGACGCCGGGATCCGCCCGGACCGCGAGCTGATCCGGGCGGTGCCGTTCCAGACCGAGCCCGCCCGGCGCGCCGCCCACGCCCTGCTCGGCCTGTGGCATCCCCCGACCGCGTTCGTCACCGGCAACGACCTCCAGGGGCTGGGCGTGATCGAGGCGTGTGCCGAACGCGGGCTGCGCGTCCCCGGGGACGTCTCGGTCGTCGGGTTCGACGACATCGACGCCGCCGGGTCCGCCGCGCCCGCGCTGACCACTGTGCGTCAGCCCTTCGAGGACATGGCGGCCGAGACCATACGGGTGCTCGGCGCCGTCACCGGTGAGCCGGACCGGGCCCCGATCCGGCTCGACATGTCGGTCGACCTCGTCGTCCGGAAGTCCACGGGCCCGGCCCGCCAGGGCTGAGCCCCCGCTACTTCGCCGGGGTGCCGCCGGGCCCGGAGCCGGACTTCACGACCGACGGCACCTTGGCGGCGGGGTCGAGGGTGTAGGAGTAGTACGCCTTGGGGTCGAATGCCGTGCCACCGCTCTCGTTGCGTCCGCTGGTGTTCACGAAGGTGTTGCCCCGCTGGACGATCGAGGCGGTGGGGTCCTTGATGACGGGGTTCTTCATCCCCTCGAAGTAGCTGTTCTCCAGCACCATCTTGGTGTTGCCGCGGGAGTAGTTGCCGTAGGAGGAGGAGATGTCCGTCCCCGGGAGGTCCTGGAGGTAGTTGTTGTACAGGTGCGCGTGCGCGATGTTGTCGGCGGACGGGTTGCGCTGCTCCGTCTCCCGGAACCAGTTGTGGTGGATGGTGATGTCGGCCGTGGTGTTCTCCGTCCAGCCGATGCCGAACGTCTTGTTGTGGTTCTCCAGCCGGTTCCAGGAGACCGTGAGATACGTGGTGTCCTTGCGGCTGTCGATCAGGCCGTCGGCCATGTGCTTCAGGTCGTTGTGATCGATCCACACATGGTGGGCGCCGTCCATCTGGATGGCGTCGAAGTCGTGCTCCTTGTCGTTCCACGTGCCCATGTACGAGTCGCGGATCGTGAGGTTGCGGATGATGACGTTGTGCACGCCCTGGCCGAGGAAGAAGCCGCCGCCGACGATCTCACCCGCCGTCCCCTGGCCGACGATCGTCTTGTCCGAGGCGACCTTGATCTCCTTGCCCTTGGGGTCCATGGTGATCGCCCCGGCCACCACGATGACGCACGGCTCGGCGGCCGTCGCGTACTTCTCCAGGTCGGCGAGGGTCCGCACCGTCACCGTCTTGCCGTCCCGGCCTCCGTACGTACCGTTCTGGCCGAGCGCGTTGACCGACGCGAAGCCGTCGGCGACGCCGTCGGCCCAGGCCGCGGCCACCGGGCTGGTATCCGCCGGGGAGCCGGTTCCCTGAGGGGCGAGGCCGACCGTCAGGGCCACGGCCAGCGGCACCCCCCAGACCGCCACGCCCGGTAAGCCCGGCTTACGTTCACCGTTTCCTCGTATGCGCCGCCACTGGGCCGCCATGACCACACCACTCCTCAGCTCGGGGGAACCGTCCATGCGACAGTCGCCGCCGAGCCGCCATTGGTTGCCGGGTTCACCCCCGGGCGCGGCGGGGGACGCCCATCGCGGGCAGCGGTGCCGGGTGCAGCGGCATCGTGCGCCAGCGCGCGGTGAACGTCCGGTCGGCCGTCGAACAGGTCACGTCGAGGTGGTGCGGGGTCTCCAGGAACGCGATGTCGGCCACGAAGGTGTCCGGGGCGGTCCAGCCGCCGTTCGCCGCCGTCGGGACCCGTTGGTCCGTGCCCTCCTCCACCGTCCATCCCATGGCGCCGAGCCGCACATCGAGCCGTGCCGCGCCCTCCGCCAGGGAGAGGGTCCAGGCGCCGTCGCCGCCGGGGGCGACCGTCACCTCCGCCAGCCGGGGCTGGTCCGCGCAACTGCCGCCCGCCGGGGTGAAGGTCGTGGCCGCCGTCCCGGCGTCCGCCGGCGCGGTGAACTTCTCGTACGTCGGCGGCAGTTGAAGCCCGTCGAGCCGCGCCCGCAACGCCGCGTCCTCGTCCCGGCGGTGGTCCAGGGGCGCGGGGCCGAGCGCCGGGAGGAGATGCTGCCAGGCCAGGTTCAGCACCGTCTGCATCTCCACGGTGTCGCCGGTCATGGCGATCACCGCGTCGTGGTCGGGCAGCACGAGGCAGAACTGCCCGTACGCCCCGTCGCCCCGGTAGCCGTGCCGGGACCGCCAGAACTGGAACCCGTAGCCCTGCTGCCAGTCGGAGGCCGCACCCTCCGCGGTGCCGTCCGCGTTGCTGATCCGCGCCCGGGTCGCCTCGGCCACCCATGCGGCGGGCAGCAGTTGACGGCCCTCCCACATCCCGTTGCCCAGGTACAGCAGGCCCAGCCGGGCGAGGGCGTCCGTGGTGGCGTACATCCCGCTGAAGCCGAGGTCGCGGCCGGGCGGACGCTGCAACCAGGCCGTCTCGCCGATCCCCAGCGGGTCGAACAGCCGTGGCCGCAGATAGTCGATGAGCGACTGCCCGGTCACGCGCTGGACGATCGCGGCGAGGCTGTACGTGGCGGGCTGGTTGTAGGCGAAGACGGTGCCGGGGTCGCGGTCGGGCGGGGTCAGCAGGAAGCCGCGCACGGGCTCGTCCCGGTCGCGGGTGAACGCCTGCTCCCGGGCGTCGGTCAGATGCCCGCTGGCCATGGCCGCCACGTGCCGGACGAGCATGGCCCGGCTGCGCGGGTCGGTGATGTCGCCGTCGAACTCGGGGAAGTACGAGAGCACCGGGTCGTCGAGGCTCATCAGCCCCTCGGCCACCGCGAATCCGGCCGCCGTCGAGGTGAAGCTCTTGCTGATGGAGTAGAGCAGATGCGGCCGGTCCGGGGTGTACGGCGCCCACCAGCCGGAGGCGACCAGCTGGCCGTGGCGCACGATCATCAGGCTGTGCGGCTCGATTCCGGGCGCCGCCTCCAGCGCGTCGAGGAACGCGCCGACGCCTCGGGCGTCCACACCCTGCGCGGCGGGTGTGCTCTCGGGCAGGGGTCGGGCACTGCCAGCACTCATCGCGGCTCATCCTCCATGGCGGATCGTATGCGGTCGTATGCGGTGGGTCGTGCGCGGTGGGTCGTGCGCGGTGGGTCGTGCGCGGTGGGTCGTGCGCGGTGGGTCGACTTTCGATCATCGGCGAAAGGAGCCGCACCGCGCCAGAGCGCGACGCGGCTCCCCGGAGCGGGCGGCTCAGACCGACGGGGCCATGGGCGGCACGTCCGTGGCGCCCGCCCTGAGGTGCGCGGCGCCCGAGCGCACCGCCCACGCGAACACGCCGAGCGCGAGCGCGCCCACCGCGACCGTGTCGTACGGCGCCCGCAACTGGCCGGAACCGCCGAACGAGCCGAGCCACGACAGCAGGGTCAGCGCGGCGAGGTGGAAGACCAGCCAGGCGCCGTGCCGCAGCTCGCCGAGGGCGGGCAGGCCGCCGGTGGTGCGCCGCTGGAGCAGGAACAGCGGAACCCCGGCCAGGACGAGGGGCAGGGCGAGCCGCAGATCGTCCCAGCCGGACCAGAACACGAACTCGCTGGCCACCACGAAGCTGAGGGGCGCGATCCAGCGCACCCCCGGCACCTGCCCGTCCGCCCGGGGCACTCCCCGCTCCCGGTCGTGTGCCCGGAACACCGCGACGGCCACCGCCGAGGCCGCGTAGATGAGCAGATACATGTCCCCCATCACGCTCACGATGTCCTGCCAGCCGCCGAACGGCAGCATGAAGACGACGATGACCGCGAGGTTGAGCAGCAGCGCCCGGTGTGCCATGCCGGACGCGGGGTCGATGCGCATGAAGAAGCGCGGCAGCAGGCCGTTCTTGGCCAGGGCGTAGGTGTGCCGGGCGTCGATCGCCACCCCGACGTAGGCGGAACCGCCCGGGGAGATCACGGCGTCCGCGTACAGCAGCGTGGCCAGCCAGTGCAGATTGAGGATGAGGGCGAGCTGGCCGAACGGCGACTCGAAGTTGACCCCCTGCCAGCCGTGGCCCAGCACCGAGTCCGGGACGGTGTACAGGAACGCCAGCTGGAGCCCGAGGTAGACCAGCACGGCCAGGCCGATCCCGGTGAGCACCGCGGCCGGTACCGAACGGCGTGGATTGCGGGCCTCGCCGGAGAAGTCCAGCGGGGCCTGGAAGCCGTTGACGGAGTACACGATGCCACCCCCCGCGAGGGCGGTGAGGCAGGCCGCGTAGCCGTACGGCGCGAAACCGCCGTGTTCGGTGAGGCGCCCCGAGTGGGTGCCCGACAGGAACAGCGCGACGATCGTGAGCACTGGGACGACGACCTTGAACACCGACACCAGGTTGTTGAGCCGGGCGAATATCCGCACGGCGAACCAGTTCAGCGCGGTGAGCACGACGCTCAAGCCCACCGCCACGCCGAGGCCGGGGAGGGTGAGGTGGCCGCCGTCGTAGATCCCCGGCAGATAGTGCGCGGCGTACTGCATGATCGCGCTGATCTCGGCGGCCGTGCCGCCGACGGACAGCACGACGGACCAGCCGACCATCGTGCCGACCAGCCGCCCGCTCGCGTACAGCGGCCACCGCACGGTGCCGCCGCCCTCCGGGCGGGTGGCGCCCAGCTCCACCATGACCAGGGCGATCAGGGCGCACAGCGCGCCCGCCGCGATCCAGGACAGCAACGCGGCGGGCCCGGCGGTCTGGGCGGCGTACAGGGCCGCGAACAGCCAGCCGGAGCCGAGGATGTTGGAGAACCCGATGGCGGTCAGGCCCCAGAAGCCGAGGTCCTTGTGGAGTCTGCGCTCCTCGGCGAGCACCGCCGGGGCGGCGATGGACTCCGCTGGCTGGTTCTGCGGCACGTGGCACGTCTCCTCGGGTGGTGCGGGATCATACGAGAGCCCAGGGTGCCACGCGCCCCGCCGGTCCCGGTGCCCGCGTCGTCAGCGGGCCGTGCGACGCCCGAGCCTGAGCGGGACGTAGATGAGGAGCGCCGCGAGGAAGGCGGCGTAGTACGCGAGGTCGGCGCCGTGCAGCGCGGCCGCCACCGGGCCCGTGTACAGGCCGGTGTCCATGAAGGGCACGGCGGCGGCGAAGGCGGCGCCGAACGCCAGGAGCGCGGGCCACCACGGCTGCGGGCGGGCGCGCTCGGCGGCCAGGTCGACCGGCGCGCCGCCCCGGGCGCGGGCGCGGGCGAACCAGTCGACGGCCACGACCGCGACGAAGCCGGGAATCCAGTAGCCGACGAACAGCAGCACGTTCTGGAATCGGGCGGTGGTGTCGGCGGCGTGCATCCACAGCACCAGCGGGAAGCCGAGCGCGGCGGCGAGGGCCGCGGCCAGCGGGCGGGGGATGCGGACACCGGCGGTCTGGAGGGCCAGGGAGCCGCTGTAGTCGTTCATGGCGTTGCTGCACAGCGCGGCGAGCGCCACGGCCAGCAGCCCGAACGCGCCGAGCGCCCCGCCGCCGAGCGCCGTCTCGACACCGCGGGCTGTCTGGTCGGTGAAGACGGAGGCGCCCCACAGCCCCAGCGTCTGGACGGCCACGAAGGACACGGTGACACCGAGCAGGGTGCACCAGAACATGCGGGTCCGGGAGGTGTCGCGGGGCAGATAGCGGCTGAAGTCGCTGGCGTACGGCGCCCACGACAGCGCCAGGCTCAGCGCGATCGTGCTGGTCAGGACGAAGGCGCCGACGCGGTCCGCGCCATGGGCCGACCCGGTGGCGGCGGGGTGGACACCGTCGAGCAGCTTGACGGCGAGGGCGGCGAAGGCGGCGGCGAGGACGAAGGTCATCAGCTTCTGCATCCGGTGGATGGCCTCGTAGCCCAGCACCCCGAGCACCCCCTGGGCGGCCATCATGATCAGCACGCCCAGCCAGAACGGCAGCCCGCACAGCCGGGCCAGCGCGTCACCGCCGAACAGCCCGATGAGCGCGTCCCAGGCCACCGACGACAGCCACTGGAGGACGCCGGGCACGCCGACGGCCCGGCCGAACGCGAGCCGCGCCAGCGGCAGCTGCCCGGCCCCGGTCCGGCTGCCCCAGGTGCCCAGATACGCGGTGGGTACGGCACCGATGAGGGTGCCCAGGACGACGGCGGCCAGCGCGGTGGCGAAGTCCAGGCCGAGGCCGATGCCGACGGTTCCGGTGAACACGCCGGTCATGGTCAGGTTCGGGGCGAACCACACGGTGAACAGGCGCCCCGGGCCGCCGTAGCGGTGACTTTCCGGGACCGGCGCGATACCGCGCGCCTCGACGCGCAGATCGCCGGGCGCGGAGGGCATCCGCCCGTCGAAGACGGATTCCGCGCCGAGGGGCGCCGGATCAGTGGCAGCATGCGGCCGTGGCATCGATGACATCCCTCCGCCAGTGCTAACTGGTTCAGGTTCGACGGGTGTGATCTCAGCCCCCGCGTGGGGGCACCCCGTGTCCGGTGGAGCGCCCCCAGGCTAACCCCTCATGCCGGGGGCCCGGTCCCGGGGGCCGGTCCCGGCCGCTGCCGGGAGCGCGTCCAGGAACAGCGCACCGGCCAGCAGTGCGGCGCTCCCACGTGGTGCGATGCCCGTCTCGCGCAGTTCGGCGTCGAGGGTGGCGAGGGCGGCGGCGCCCCGGTCCGTCGCGGTGCCGCCCGCCTCCAGCACACCGCGCGCCCCGTCCTGCACCCGCCGGAGGGCGGGCGGCCCGGCCTGGTACAGCGGCCCGGTGTCCTGGAGGGTGCTCATCACGGTGAGCAGCGCGTCGAGGCGGGCCTGGGTCTCGGTGGCGCCCGCGGCCCGGGCTGTGGCCAGGGTGTCCAGGGCGCGGCGTACGTGCGGGAAGGCGGCCCGCGCCTCGCCGCGCGCGCCCGCCGCGCCGTAGGTGGCGGACACCTGCGAGCCCGCCGATGGCCTGCGCGGGGCACGGCGGTCGGCGTGGGCCGCGAGCTCGCGGGCGGTGGCGGTCAGTTCCCGGGGCGTGGCGCCGGGTGTCAGGGCGGCGGCCGCCACCAGCAGCCCCAGCACCC
This sequence comes from Streptomyces sp. NPDC021115, assembly GCF_044333065.1. Taxonomy (NCBI): domain Bacteria; kingdom Bacillati; phylum Actinomycetota; class Actinomycetes; order Kitasatosporales; family Streptomycetaceae; genus Streptomyces; species Streptomyces sp. NPDC021115. The sequence continues at coordinate 523,381 of NZ_JBIRQF010000003.1, read as the reverse complement.
ACAGCGCCCCGTGGTGCACACCGCCGGTGGCCGGGCCGCCACCGGCCCGCGCCATGGTCCACTCGGCGCAGCGGCCGATGGCGCCCAGCTCCTCGCGGAGCGCCCGGGTCGGCTCGCCGGGGCGCCGCGCGGCGGCGGCCATGGCCGCGAACCCGGGCGCCAGCGACTTGGCCGACCAGCGCAGCGCGAGCAGATCGGTGCCGGTGGCGCGGGCCTGGAGGTCACGGGTGTCCGCGAGGCCCGGTTTGGGGGTCAGCTCCGCCTGGGAGATCAGGGCTCGTACGGCGGTCTGCGCCAGTGCGTCGTCCGTGGAGCGCGTCGTGGGCATGCCCGGAGGCTAGGCGGCGGACCTTTCCCGGGCCTGGGTCCTTCCTGTGATCCCGCTGTGGGGCCCGGTGCCACGCCCTTAAGCGCGACGCCCTCAGTGCGACTCCCTGGCCACGTACGATCCGCGGGTGCCGGAGAGGAAATCGAGCCCCGCGCCGCGGTCGGCCTGTTCGACGTGGTCACGGTAGATCTGCTCCCATCCGCTGGTGGCCGGTGGCGCGGCGGCGGTCACCGGTTGCCGTGCGGCGAGTTCGTCGTCCGGTACGTCCAGCCTCAACAGCCGCCGCTCGACGTCCAGTTCTATCCAGTCGCCGGTCCGTACCAGGCCCAGCGGGCCGCCCGCCGCCGACTCGGGGGCGATGTGCAGGACGACGGTGCCGAAGGCGGTGCCGCTCATCCGCGCGTCGCTGATCCGCACCATGTCCCGCACCCCGGAGCGCAGCACCGCGGGCGGCAGCGGCATGTTCCCCACCTCGGGCATGCCGGGGTAGCCGCGCGGCCCGCAGCCGCGCAGGACCAGCACATCGGACGCGTCGACCTCCAGCTCCGGGTCGTCGATGCGGGTCCGGAAGTCCTCGATCCCGTCGAACACCACGGCGCGGCCCCGGTGGCGCAGCAGCTCCGGCGTGGCGGCGGCGGGCTTGATGACGGCCCCGTCGGGACAGAGGTTGCCGCGGAGCACGGCGAGCCCGGCGTCGTGGGCGATCGGGTCCCGCGCGTCGCGTATGACGGTGAGGTCGGCGCTGGAGCGGCCGGACAGCTCCTCGGTCAGCGGGCGGCCGGTGATGGTGACGGCCGGTTCGAGGTGGTCCCTGATCTGCCCGAGGACGGCGTCCAGTCCACCGGCGCGGTGGAAGTCCTCCATGAGGTGGGCACCGGCGGGCTGCACATCGGCGAGCAGGGGGATGCCACGGCCCGCGCGGTCGATGTCGTCCAGCCCGAAGTCCGCCCCGACCCGGCGGGCGAGGGCGAGGAGATGGACGACCGCGTTGGTGGAGCCGCCGATGGCGGCCACCGCGCGCACCGCGTTGCGCAGCGCCTCCGCCGTCAGGATCGCGCTGGGCCGCAGGTCCTCGCGCACCATGGCGACGATGCGGTTGCCCGCCGCGTGGGACAGCTCCAGCAGCCTGCTGTCGGGGGCCGGGAGCCCCGCGTTGCCGGGCAGGGCCATGCCCAGTGCCTCGGCGGCACAGGCCATGGTGGAGGCCGTGCCCATGGTGTTGCAGTGCCCCCGGCTGCGGATCATCGCCGATTCGGCCCGGCGCAGCTCGGAGCGGGCCATCCGGCCCGCCCGTACCTCCTCGCTCAGCTCCCACACCCCGGTGCCGCAGCCCAGCGGACGCCCCTGCCACGAGCCGTTGAGCATGGGGCCGCCGGTGACCATCAGGGTGGGCAGATCGACCGACGCGGCCCCCAGCAGCAGGGACGGTACGGTCTTGTCGCAGCCGCCGAGCAGGATCACACCGTCGACGGGGTTGGCCCGGATCAGTTCCTCGGTCACCATCGCGGCGAGGTCGCGGAAGAACATCGCGGTGGGGCGCAGCAGGGTCTCCCCGAGCGAGGGCACCGGGAGCTCCAGCGGCACCCCGCCGGACTCCCATACGCCCCGTTTCACATGGTCGGCGATCTCGCGGAAGTGGCTGTTGCAGGGTGTGAGTTCGGACCAGGTGTTGCAGATGACGATCTGGGGGCGTCCGTCGAAGGCGTGGTCGGGGAGGCCGCGCCGCATCCAGGCACGGTGGATGAACGCGTCGCGGGACTCACCCTCGTACCACTGCCGCGACCGGTGCGTGCCACTCATACGAACCTTCCGATCTCTCGACGATCCGTGCGGGGGAACGCTGCCCACTACCGGTGTGTTTCAGGCCCCGGGCGCACGTCAGGACCGTCGGTGCGCGTCCCTGAGATAGTGCGGCACGGCGGCCACGCGCCGGTCGGTGCGGTCGGTGGGGGCCAGTCCGAGCTTGGCGAAGATGCTGCGGATGTGCTTGTGCACGGCGCCTTCGGTGACGACGAGCCGTTCGGCGACGGCGGTGTTGCCGAGCCCTTCGGCCATCAGTGCCAGTCCGTGGTCCCGCTGGTGCTGCTGTCCGCCGGTTTCCTGCACCGCCCGTGGCCCGCGGGGCCGCCGTGGCTGGCGCCGGTGGTGGCGGTCGTGGTGGCGGGCATCGCGTTCCTCACCGTCGAGCTGCCCACCCGTCGGGCGCTGCGCACCCCGCCCGCGTACGCGCTCGCCCGCGCCTGACGACGGGGCCGGGGCCGGGGCTACCGTCACTCGCTCTGGCAGATCCCGTTCTCCCAGGCCCAGGCGGCGATTTCGACACGGTTGCGGGCGGCGAGCTTGCGCTGCACGTTGCCGAGGTGGGTCTTGACGGTGGACAGGGTGACGAAGAGGTCGGCGGCCACTTCCTCGTTGGTGCGGCCGCGGGCCACCCGGCGTACGACGTCCAGTTCGCGCTGGGTCAGCGGCTCGGTCAGCGCGTCCGAACGCCCGCCCCCTCCAGCGTGCCGGGCCTCGGAGGGGGCGGGGGCGCGGCGGTGGGGTGCCATCTGTGCGAGGAGGCGGACGGTCACCGAGGGCGAGATCATCGAGTTGCCCGCCGCGGCGGCCCGCACCGCCTCGGTGAGCAGTCCAGGGGCGCCGTCCTTGAGGAGAAAGCCGCACGCGCCGTTGCGCAGCGCGCGGTAGACGTATTCGTCGAGGTCGAAGGTGGTGGCGATGAGGACGTTCAGCGGGTCGGGGACATCGGGCCCGGCGAGCAGCCGGGTGGCCTCCAGTCCGTCCAGCCGGGGCATGCGGATGTCCAGCAGGCAGACGTCGGGGCGCAGTTCGCGGGCCTGGTCGACCGCCTCGGTGCCGTCGGCCGCCTGGGCGACGACCCGCATGTCGGGCTGGGAGTCGATGATCATGCGGAACGCGGCACGGACCATCTCCTGGTCGTCGGCGAGAAGCACCCGGATCGTCATACCCGCCATGATCGCAGGCGCCCCGGCTCCCGTCCGGTGGAACCCTAGGCGTCGTTCAGCGGGAGGACGGCGAGGACGTGCCAGCCGCCGCCGCCCGGTCCCGCGGTGAGTCGGCCACCGGCCCGCTCGATCCGCTCGGTGAGGCCGACCAGGCCGTAACCGCCCCCGTTCCACGGGCCGCCCGGCTCCGCGCGGGCGGCCGGTGCGGCGCAGCGGCCGTCGTCGGACACCGACACCTCCAGTTCCTCCGGGGTGCCGGGGCGCAGCGTGACCCGTACCTCGGCCCGGGCGGCTCCGGCGGCGTGCTTGCGGACGTTGGTCAGCGACTCCTGCACCACGCGGTGGACCGCGGTGGTGATCTCGGGCGGCAGGGGACGGGCGGTGAGCCGTGGGTCGAGGGTCAGTTCGGCGGTCGGGCCCGCCGCGCTGAAGTTCCGGGTGAGGTCGCGCAGTCCGGTCAGGCCGCCGGTGGGGCTGGTGGCGGCGGGCGCGGCGGGGTCCCGCAGGCTGGAGACCATGGCGCGCATCGATCCGAGCGCCTGCGATCCGGCCTGCTCGATATGGGCGAGCATCTGGTCCAGATCCTCCGGGGACTGGGTGTGACCGGCCGCCGCGGTGAAGCGCGCGGCCTTGGTCTGGGCGACGATCGCGGTGACGTGATGCGCCACGAAGTCGTGCAACTCCCGTGCGTGTTCGAGGCGCTGGGCCTGGAGGATGGCCTCGCGCTGCCGGACCCGCAGCGCGTCGTACAGCCGCAGGCACAGCCCCAGCACCACCATGAACGGCACGCCGCCCGCCCCGATCAGGCCGATCACCTCTTTGATGTGCTCGCCCCGTTCGGCGATCCGCAGCGGGAGGACGACCGCGGCGAAGGCGGGGAGCGCGGACAGCGGGGCGGCCATCAGCGGGGAACAGCGCCGCACGGCGCGGGTGACGAGCCACAGCAGGGCGCACAGCTCGATGAGTCCCGGGGTGTTCTCGGGACGCCGGGACAGCCCGGTCTCCACCAGCGTCAGCGCGCACGAGGCGGCGGTGGCGAGCACGGTGGCCCGGGCGAGGAGCCGTTCCGGCACGGCCAGCGCGGCCAGGCACAGCGTCCCGGACACCGTCGTCGCCAAGGCCACGGACGGATAAGGGGCGTTCTGCCCCTCCAGGGCCACCAGGACGACGGACACGGCGCCTCCCAGACAGAGCAGGACTTGCCGGAGGCGGGAGCGGGCCCGGAACTCGGTGATCATGGCGCTTCACGGTACGGCCGTGCCGCCCGCGCCACATCAGCCTTTCGGCCGAGGGAGGGGCGCGGTGCGGTTCGGTCATCCAGTGGATCCGCGGACGTACCCGCGCCGGAAGGATCACAACGGTCAGCACATCTTCCCCTCCCTACCGATCCGATTCCGAAGGCCGCCGATGCTCCGCACCGCACTGCGCACCCTCCGCTCCCACCGGCTCCGCTTCGCTATGCCCGCCCTCGCCGTCGTGCTCGGCGTGGCGTTCGTGACCGGCTCGCTGCTCTACGGCGACTCGGTGAAGGCGGCCGTGGTCCGGGCCCAGACCAACTCCCAGCCCGATGTGTCGGTGACGATCGAACCGGACACCCCCGACCACGCCTCCCGGGTCGATCGCACCCTGCTGGAGAGGCTGCGGAAGCTGCCCTCGGCGGCCGCGGCCCGCGGTGTGGTGGAGGGCCCCTCCTTCGTCGCGGGCTCCGACGGCACCCTGGTGGGCGACCTGTACCGGGCCGCGGGCGTCAACTACGTCCCCGGCGAGCGCGGCGAGGACGTCCGCTATCCGCTCGTCGAGGGCCGTGGCCCCCGTACCTCCTGGGAGATCGCCCTGGACCGGCGGACCGCCGAGCGGGCCGGATACCGGGTGGGTGACCGGGCGCGCGTCGTGGTGGGCGGTACGGCCCGCGACGCCCGGCTGGTCGGGGTGTTCACCGCCCGGGACAGCCGGGTGGAGTCCGGTGGCACGCTCACCGCCTTCGACAACGCCACCGCCGAGCGCCACTTCGCCCCCGCCTCCGGCAGCTACTCCGCGATCACCCTGACCACGGCCGACGGCACCTCGGACGAACAACTGGCCGACGAGGCGGAGAAGTTGCTGCCGTCCGGTGTCGAGGCGGTCACCCGGGCGGAGCTGGAGTCCACGGAGACGTCCGGGGACGGCGACAAGCTCACGTCGCTGCTGCTGAGCTTCGCCGGTGTCGCCCTGTTCGTCTCCACCTTCCTGGTGGCCAACACCTTCACCATGCTCAGTGCCGCCCGCGCCCGGGAACACGCGCTGCTGCGGGCCGTGGGCGCCACCCGGGGGCATGTGATGCGCGGGGTCCTGACGGAAGCCGCCCTGGTCGGCACGGCCTCCTCGATCGCCGGATACGCGCTGGGCACCGGCGTGGCGACGCTGCTGAGCAACCTGTTCGGCGTCACCGGAACACCGGCCGCGCCACTGCGGCTGCTGTCCCCCACCGCGCTCGTCGCGGCGTTCGCGGTCGGCATCGGCGTCACCGTCCTGTCGGCCTGGCTTCCGGCCCGCCGCGCCGCGGGTGTGCCGCCGGTGGCGGCGCTGCGTACGGTCGAGCCCTCGACGGCCACCTCGCTGCGCCGCCGCACCCTCCTCGGGGTGGCCGTCACGGTGTGCGGGGTGCTGCTGCTGGCTGCCGCCGTCGGCGATACGGACGTCCTGTTCGGCGCCGTACCCGTCCTCCTCGTCGGCCTGATCGCCCTCACCCCGCTGCTCGCCCTCGGCGTCACCGCGCTGCTGCGCTCCCCGCTGACCCGGCTGGCGGGCATCCGCGGCAAGCTCGCCGTGGAGAACGCCCGCCGCAACCCCCGGCGTACGGCGGCCACCGCGACCACCCTCATGGTCGGCCTCGCTATGGTCACCGCCGTCACGGTGGCCGTGGCCTCGCTGAACCGGCTGGAGGAGCAGGAGACCGACCGCGCCATGACCACGGACCTGCGCATCACGGCCGTCGACTTCGCCGAGGTCGGCGACGACACCGCCGCGCGGGTGGCCCGGCTCGCCGACGCGGAGGCCGTCACCGCCCTCGCCCGGACCTACTTCGACGTCTTCGGCGGCGGCTCACTCCCGGTCACCGCCGTCGACCCCGCCACGGTGGAACGGCTGGCGCCGATCACCGTCCTGGAAGGCTCGCTGGACCGCCTCGACCGGGGCATCGCCGTCACCGCTGAGGAGGCCGCCGAGCGCGGCTGGCGGATCGGCTCCCGGGTAGCCGGTGCCTTCACCGGCAGTGGCGAGCGGACCAGCCTGCCCGTCGTCGCGATCTACGACGGCCCCGAGGACCTGACGCCCACCCTGGTGTCCGACCGCTCCCTGCCGCGCCAGGACGGCGCCGAGAACCGGCCCTCCGTTGAATCGGTCCTGGTCAAGGCCGCCCCGGGCCGTACGGCCGCGCTCCAGCGGGAGATCCGGCGCGCCCTGGACAACCCCGCGCTGCTGGTGCAGGACCGCGCCGAGGCACGGACGGCGGCCACCGCGCGGACGGCTCCGTTCCTGAACATCATGTACGCCATGCTCAGCGTCACCGTGCTGATCGGCGCCCTCGGAGTGGTGAACACCATGGGCATGGCCGTCTTCGAGCGGGTCAGGGAGATCGGGATGCTCCGCGCCATCGGGCTGGACCGCCGGGGCGTGGCCTCCGTCCTGCGCATCGAATCGGTGACCATCTCCCTCTTCGGCTCGGCGCTCGGCGTCGCCGTCGGCAGTGTCATCGGCGCGGTGGCCGTCGTCGGCCAGGAGAGTGTCCCCCTGGTCATCCCGTGGGGCAGGACGGCCCTGTTCTTCGTCGCGGCCGCCGTGATCGGTGTGCTCGCCTCCCTGTGGCCGGGGCGCCAGGCGGCGCGGGTGCCGATGCTGAAGGCCATCGCCACGGACACGTAGAGCGTCCGGACGTATCCTGAAAGCCGAGGTACCGCGACCGGTGAGCGCGGGAGGTTGCGATGACCGTCGCCGAGAGCCTTCGCCCCTGCAAGGCGGACACGCCCCGGTATCTGCCCATCGCGGAACACGGCCTGATCGGCGATCTGCGGACGGCCGCGCTCGTCGGCACGAACGGCACGATCGACTGGTACTGCCCCACCCGCTTCGACGCCCCCAGCGTCTTCGCCTCGATCCTGGACGCCGACCGCGGCGGTGCGTTCGAGCTGGCCCCGGACGCGCCCGCCCGGGCGAAGCAGTTCTACTTCCCCGACACCAACATCCTCATCACCCGCTTCTTCGCGGACGACGGTGTCGCCGAGGTGCAGGACTTCATGCCGGTCGAGGACGACTCACGGGAGGCGGACCGGCACCGGCTGATCCGCCGGGTGCTGTGCGTCCGCGGTTCGCTGCCCTTCACCGCGCGGGTGGCGCCCCGCTTCGACTACGGGCGGCAGACGCACACCGTGGGTCTCCGGCAGGGCCTCACGGTGTTCGACTCCCCCGATCTGTCCCTCGCGCTGACGTCCAGCGTCACGGTGGAGACCGACGGCCCCGACGCGGTGGCCTCGTTCAAGCTGGTCGAAGGCGAGGCCGCGGTCTTCGCGCTCGACCGCATCGGCGGCGAGGTGCGGCCCCGGCCGTGTCCGCTGGCCGAGGCGGAGCACGCGTTCGACGCCACGGTGCGGTACTGGCGCCGCTGGCTTTCCCAGTCCCGCTACCGCGGCCGGTGGCGGGAGATGGTGCACCGCTCGGCGCTGACCCTGAAGCTGCTCACCTACGCGCCGACCGGCGCCATCGTGGCGGCGCCGACGGCCAGTCTGCCCGAGCAGATCGGCGGGGAACGCAACTGGGACTACCGCTACGTGTGGATCCGCGACGCCGCGTTCTGCATCTACGCGCTGCTGCGGCTCGGATTCACCGACGAGGCCGAGGCGTTCGTGCGCTTCCTGTCCGAGGACATCCGGCTGCGGGACGGCCCCGGCGGCCCGCTCCAGATCATGTACGGCATCGACGGCCGCAGCCAGCTCACCGAGGAGGAACTGTCCCATCTGGAGGGCCATCTGGGCTCGGCCCCGGTCCGGTCCGGCAACGGGGCCGTCGACCAGCTCCAGCTGGACATCTACGGTGCGCTGGTGGACTCCCTCTATCTCTACGACAAGTGGGGGAAGCCCCTGGCCAGCGACCACTGGGACACCGTGTGCGAACTGGTCGACTGGGTGTGCGAGCACTGGGACCAGCCGGACATGAGCGTCTGGGAGACCCGCGCCGGTCCCCAGTGCTTCCTGTACTCGCGGCTGATGTGCTGGGTCGCGATCGAGCGGGCGATACGCATCGCCACCCACCGCGGGCTGCCCGCGAACATGCCCCGCTGGTCGCGGACGCGCGACCAGATCTACCGCCGGATCATGCGGCACGGCTGGTCCCCGCGGCGGCACGCGTTCGTCCAGCACGAGGGCGACGATGTGCTCGACGCCTCCGTGCTGATGATGCCGCTGGCCAAGTTCATCTCCCCCGCCGACCCCAAGTGGCTGTCCACCCTGGACGCGCTCGGCGAGGACCTGGTGTCCGACTCGCTGGTCTACCGCTACGACCCCCAGGCCAGCCCGGACGGGCTGCGCGGTGAGGAGGGCACCTTCTCCATCTGCTCCTTCTGGTACGTCGAGGCGCTGTCCCGGGCCGGACGGCTGGACGAGGCGCGGCTCGCGTTCGAGAAGATGCTGACGTACGCCAACCACTGCGGGCTGTACGCGGAGGAGATCGGCCGCACCGGTGAGCAGATCGGCAACTTCCCGCAGGCGTTCACCCATCTCGCGCTCATCAGCGCCGCGTTCAACCTCGACCGTGCCCTGGGCTGACCGGGGGGCCTTGCCTTACGCGCCCGGGTCGAAGGGGATGCCGGACGGCTTGGCCTTCTGGAGGTGGGCGGCGAAGTTGCCGTCCTTGAGGCCGAAGTTGGCGCTGCCGAAATCGGCCTGGCTCAGCTTGTCGCGCAGGCCGGCGGGGTAGCCGTTCCAGCCGACCAGGGTGGGGAACTGCCAGGTGCCGCGGTGGTTCTCGGGCGGCTCGTCATTGGTGTTCGCGAGACGGAACGCATGGGTGCTCAGCCCGTCCTTGTGGTAGACGATCTTCGGGTGGTTTCCGTCCCACCGGACCTGGTCACGGGCGTAGGTGGTGAATCCGCCGTGGGCGGAGGTGGAGACGTACCGGGCCTGGTTGTCCTGCGTCCACACCACGACGTGTTCCCAGTCGTGGCGGTGTCCGCCGATCGACGCCTGGTCCTTCTCGAAGTAGAGGCCGTACATGACCGCGCACCAGCCGTTGTTGCACTTCGAGCGCGCGTATCCGTTGGTGTTGTCGAGGTCCGAGGCGTCACGGCACTGGCCGTTGGGCGCCCCGGAGGGGTTGAGCCCGCCGTTCAGCGTGCCGTCGGGGCCGATGGCGGGGGTGGGGTAGCAGCCGTCGGTGTCGTAGTCGTAGGCGGGCTGGAACGTCTGCTCCAGCGCCTCCGCGTTGCCGGGCAGGGACTTGGGCGGGTCGGCGAGGGCGCTTCCGGGCAGGGCCACGACCAGGGCGATGGCGCTGCCGAGGACGAACGAGACCTTGCGGATGCGCGAGCTTGGCTGCACTGCGTCCTCCTGGTGGACCTCGTTAAAACAGAGGCGGACATGTCAACCAGGAGACTACGTCAACTGCTCATCGGGCAGGGGTCGTTCAGGAGTGCGGGATGGGCTGTTCCGTCCAGATGCACTTTCCGTCGGCGGTGTAGCGCGTTCCCCAGCGCTGGGAGAGCGCGGCGACCAGTTGCAGGCCGCGTCCGCCCTCGTCCATCTCGGCGGCCCGCCGGATCCGGGGTGTGGTGGCGCTGCCGTCCGACACCTCGCAGATGAGCGTCCGGCCGCGGAGCAGCCGCAGCTGGACGGGGCCCCGCGCGTGCCGGACGACGTTGCCGACCAGCTCGCTGGCGAGGAGTTCGGTGGTCGTGACCAGCTCGTCGAGCCGCCACGCCTCCAGCCGTTCGCGGACGTGGTCGCGGGCGAGCGAGGCCGCCACCGGCTCGTCGGGGAGCCGCCAGACGGCGGTGTTCTCGGGGGCGGTGCGGTGCAGCCGGGCGACGAGCACGGCGGTGTCGTCCGCGGTCAGCTGCTGGGCGGGCAGCATGGCGCCGAGGAGGGTGTCGCAGAGGCGGTCGAGCCGCTCGCGGTCCTCGCGCTGGCTCTCGTCCGGGCCGCAGGCCGGAGGCGGCCGCCCGGGAACGGCGAGGCTGCGCCCGGGGTCGGTGGCGAACACCCGGGAGCACTCGGCTATCCCGACGTCGATGTCGCGGGTGGCCGACTCCACCAGGCCGTCGGTGTACAGCACCAGCAGGCCGTGGCGGGGCAGCCGCAGTTCGGCCGTGCCGAACGGGGGTTCCGCGGCGCCCAGGGGCGGGTCGGGCTCGATGTCCAGACACTCCACGGTGCCGTCGGGGCGTACCAGGAGCGGCGGAGGATGGCCCGCGCGCGCCATGGAGCACATCCCGGAGACCGGGTCGTAGACGGCGTACAGGCAGGTGGCGAAGGAGTCGTCGCCGAGGTCGCTGACGATGTCGTTGAGGTGGGCGAGGACCTCCTCGGGGGGCAGCTCCAGGTTGGCCAGCGTGTGCACGGCGGTGCGCAGCCGCCCCATGGTGGCGGCCTCGGCCAGCCCGTGGCCCATCACATCGCCGATGACGAGCGCCACCCGCTCCGCGGACAGCGGGATGATGTCGTACCAGTCGCCGCCTACCTCCGTGCCGCTGCTGGCCGGGAGGTAGCGTACGGCCACGGTGACGGCGGACGGCGTGGGCAGGTCCCGGGGCAGCAGCCCGCGCTGGAGCGCCTGGGCGCGGGCGTGCTCGGCGTCGTAGAGCCGGGCGCGGGCGAGGGCGTGGGCGACCATGCCGCCGAGGGCGGTCAGCAGGGTGCGCTCGTCGGCGGAGAAGCGGTGGGGCTCGGCGAAGGCGACCACGCACACGCCGTTGGGGGCGTCGGAGGTGATCAGGGGCAGCATGGCCCAGGCGTTCTTCTGCGCGAGAGCCGGATAGCAGGCGAGCGCGGGGGCCAGGCCGATGTACTCCTCGGGCGAGGCGATGAAGCGGGGATGGCGCGAGGCGAGCACCTCGTGGAGCAGCGGGTGGCTGTCGACCGCCGCGATCCCGTCGATCTCGTGCAGGAACGCCCGCGGATATCCGACGGCCCCGACCACGTGCAGCCGCCCACCTTCCAGCGCCTGGATCAGCAGGCCCGAGGCGCCGAACGGGGACAGCAGGTGGATGGCGGCCACGTCGACCACGTCGTGGGTGGTCACCGCCTCGGCGAGCGCGGCCGTCAGCCCGCGGATCCGCGCCGCCTGCTCGGCGGCGGACCGCTCGGCCGCCTCGCGCCGCGCGGCACGGTTGCGGGTGTCGGTGACATCGGTGAGGTAGGCGGTCAGCCCGTCGGGCACGGGGACCAGCCGGATGTGGTACCAACGGCCGTCGGTGGGCCACTGGATGTCGAATCCGGCCGGTGAGCCGTCGAGCGCGGCGTGGCGGCAGCGGGCCTCAAGATCGGGGACCAGGCCCGCGGGTCCTTCCCACAGCGGTCCGCCCAGCACGTCCACGGACGGACCCACCAGGCGCTCGGCCTCGACGTTGAGGAAGGTGATCCGCCACCCCCGGTCCACCGCCCAGAACGCGTCGCTCATGAAGCGCAGCGCCTGCCCCACGGACTCCCGCGCGATGCGACTCTCGGTGGTGTCCCACACCCGGCCGATCATGCGGACGGGTTCGCCGTGCCCGTCGAGCACCAGATGGGCGCGGCTCTGGACCCAGCCGGTGGTGCCGTCGGGGCGGCACACCCGGTACTCGGCCTCGTACACGCCGTGTCCGTGCAGCGCCTCCTGCGTGGCGGCCATGACCCGCGGCACGTCCTCGGGGTGGATCAGGCCGACCCAGCTCTCGATGCGGCGCTCGTAGTCCCGCGGTATGCCCAGCAGCCTGAGCCCGGCCGCGTCCCAGACCATCTCGCCGGTGCGGATGTCCCACTCCCAGGACCCGACCTCGGCCGCCACCAGGGCCTGGCGGAGCCCGGACCCGGTGGGCTGCTCCTGCCACCACGGGCGGGCCCGGCCCGCCGCGGGAGCGGGGCCCGACAGCCGCCCGGAGGCCCAGCGGGCCATGTCCAGCAGGAAGCGGCGCTGCTCAGCGGTGGGCGCGCCGGGCCCGGTGAACACGGACAGCGCGCCGACGGGGGCGCCCTCGGCGAAGAGAGGCACCGCGGCCACCATGGTCGCCCGGGGCAGCCTCCCGAGCGTATGCGTGACGACACGCTCGGCGTCCGGGCGGCGGGCGTCCGGAACGCGCCCGTCGACGGCGGGCATCCAGACGAACGCGCCGTCCTGTACGGCCCGGGCGGGGGCGAGCGCCGGATCGTCCTCCCGGATCTCCTCCCACTCCTGGAGGGCGGACCGGGGCAGCCCTCCGGCGAGCACCAGCCGGAGTTCATGGCTGCCCGCGGGCCCGCACGACCAGTGCACGGTTCCGGCGATACCGCCCAGTTCGGCCACCGCCTGCGTCAGCGCGTGCTCCATCACCTCGCGGTCCGTGAGCTGGACACCGACCGCCGAGAGCAGGGGGAGCCGCTCGTCGCACCAGGTGCGTACGCGACCCGCCGAATCCATCGACATATCGGCATATACCCTAAGCCGTGCTTGCCGCGCGATCGAGATTTATTCAGTGATCCATATCGAATTATTAGCGTTCGGTCGGCCATGTCGAACGCCCCGGCCGGTGGTTCCGTCCCGGCCGGTGGTTCGCAGAGCGGACCGGCCGCCTGGTGCCGTCGCCCTGACGGCCGTCACAGTGTTCGCCATCGGCGCGCGCCTCCCGCTCCCTCCCGTCCGATGGAACAGGCAGGTCACTCATGACGGACTCCTTGCTGCGCGGCTATGTGCCCAGCCCCTTCGGGCAGCTGCACTACGTCGAATCGGGCACGGGCGAGCCGGTGCTGATGCTCCATCAGACGCCCCGTTCCTGGACCGAGTACCTGGAGGTGCTGCCGCTGGTCGGAGCCGTGCACCGGGGGATCGCCATGGACACCCTCGGCTTCGGCGCCTCGGCGAAACCCGAGGAGCCGCATACGATCGAACGCTTCGCCGACGCCGCCGGGGCCCTGATCGAGGCGCTGGGCCTGGAGCGTTTCCATCTGGTGGGACACCACACGGGCGGTGTCGTCGCGGTGGAGCTGGCCGCCCGCTACCAGGACCGCGTCTCCAGCCTGCTGCTCTCCGCCACGCCGTTCGTCGACGACGAGAAGCGGCGCACCGCGGACCGGCGCAAGCCGGTCGACCATGTCGACCCCCGGTCCGACGGCTCCCATCTGCTGGAGCTGTGGAACCGGCGGCGCGGCTTCTACCGGGAGGGGCAGGAGGCCGCGCTGCACCGCTATGTGATCGACGCGGTGACGGTGCTGGACCGGGTGGAGGAGGGCCATGTGGCGGTCCGCCGCTACGGCATGGAGCCGCGTCTGCCGCACATCACCGCGCGGACGCTCGCGGTGTGCGCCGCCGAGGACCACTACTCGCTGCCCGCCCTGGAGAAGTTCGCCACCGCGCTCGGCTGCGACACGCGGATCATCCCGGGCGCGCACGTCCCCGCGCCGGAGCAGCTGCCCGAGGAGTACGCCGAGGTCATCACGGAGTGGGTGACGGGCGGCTGACCGGGGGCGCCCCGCGCCGGGTGTCCCGGTCCCAGGTGTGCGCCGTGACCCCGCGCTCACGGAGCACGGCTTTACGGATCTTGCCGGTGGCGGTGAGCGGCAGTTCGGGGACGATGTCCACGTACCGGGGCACGGCGAACGGCGGAAGCTCGCCCTCGCAGTGGCGTACCAGGTCCGGCAGGTCGAGGTCCCGCCCGGGCAGGAGCGTCACCGCCACCATGACCTCGTCCTCGGCCAGCTCCGATGCCACCGGGAAGGCCGCTGCCCCGGCCACCGCGGGATGGGAGCGGACCGCCGACTCCACCTCCGCCGAGGAGATGTTCTCCCCGCGACGCCGGATGACGTCCTTGATCCGGTCGACGAAGCGGAACCATCCGTCGGGTTCCCGGACCACCCGGTCGCCGGTGCGGCGCCACGCACCGGGCGCCGGGGGCCCGGCGTCGCCCAGGTAGCCGGTGCAGAAGGCGAACGGCTGGTGGCTGCGGACGATCAGCTCACCCGGCGTGCCGTCCGCGACGGGGGCGAGCAGATCGTCCACCACGCGCGCGGAGAAGCCGTCGCGCACGGTGCCGATGTAGCCGGGCCGCTGGCGGGCCGGGGTCGACCCGATCACGAGATTGGTCTCCGTGGAGCCGAACCCGTCCACCAGGGCGACGCCGAAACGGGACCGGAACGGCTCGTACGCCGGGCCCGGAGTGGCCGGGGACAGACCCCGCCAGGCCCGGTGCGCACGGTCGTACGGGCCGGGCGGGCGCGCCAGCAGCATGGGCACCATCGCGCCGAGCAGATACACCACGGTGGCGCCTGCCTCGGCCACCTCGCCCCAGTACGCGCCGGTGGAGAACCGCCGCCCGAGCGTGTACGCGGCGCCCACGGTCATGGCGTGCGCCAGGGCGTTGAGGGCGTTGGTGTGGAACAGCGGCAGACAGGTGTGCAGCACGTCGTCCGAGGTCAGGCGCAGGGAGTCGGCGACGTTACGGCCCCACCACACGAACTGGGCGTGGGGGCAGCACACACCGCGCGAGGCCCCCGTGGTGCCCGAGGTGAACAGGACGGCGGCGGTGTCCTCCGGCCGCACCGGCGCGGGCGGGAGCGCTTCCGTCCCGCCCGGGGCCGGGGCGCCGTCGCCCCCGACGGTCCACACCGGGCCGTCGTAGCCGGCCGCCGTGAGGCGTCCCGTGAACTCCTCCTCGGCGAGCAGGAAGGACGGTTCCGCCTCGCGCAGGACGTGCCGCAGCCCCTCGCCGCGCAGCCCGGTGTTCAGCGGCACCAGCACCGCGCCGAGCCAGGCGCAGCCGAGGATCAGGTCGATGAACTCCACGCGGTTGCCGGACATGACCGCGATCCGGTCGCCCGGGCGGCAGCCGCGCGCGGCGAGCGCCGCCGCCATGGTGGCGGCCGCCGCGCGGGACTGCCGGTAGGTGCGTGTCACCCCGTCCGCCCGCAGGAACACCCGGTCGCCGAACTCCTCAGCGGCGGCGTCGAGGAGGGCGGGAAGCGTCATCGCCGTGCTTGGTGTGCTCATCCGCGTGCTCACCTTCGTGTTCACCGCAGGACCCCCGCGTCGCGCAGCCGCCGGATGCGCTCCTGCGACAGTCCGGCCACCTCGCGCAGCACCGTGTCGGTGTCGGCGCCGAGCACGGGTGCGGGCGTGCGGACGGAGCCGGGGGTGCGGGTGAGACGGATCGGCACGCCCTCGTGGAGGAAGGCGCCAGCGACCGGGTGTTCGGCCGTCACGTAGAAGCCGCGGGCCCGCAACTGCGGGTCGTGCTCCACGAGTTCACGGCCGTCCTGCACCGCTCCGGCCGGTACGCCCCGCTTCTGGAGCAGTTCGGCCGCGGCGTCCGCGGGCATGGTGCGCGCCCATCCGCCGAGCGCCGCGTCCACCAGGTCGGCGGCCCGGCGGCGGTCCTCGGCGGTGGCCGTCCGCTCGTCGGTGGCCAGCTCCGGGCGTCCGATCAGCTCGCACACGGCCGCCCACTCGGCGTCGTCGCGGACGCTGACGGCGAGCCACCGGTCGGCGCCCAGGCACCGGTAGACGCCCTGCGGGCTCCACCTGGGGTGGGCGTTGCCCATCGGCCGGGCCACCTCGGCGCCCGGCCGCGACGCGGCGAGCAGGCTGGTCCCCATGTGGGCGGCGATCGCCTCCAGCTGGGACAGGTCGATGTGCTGTCCGCGCCCGGTCTCGTCGCGGTGTTCCAGCGCGGCCAGGGTGGCGAGCGCGGCCTGGAGGCCCGCGACGATGTCGCCGTGACCGTAGATCACACCGACCACGTCGTCCGGCCCCCAGCCGGTGAGGCCGGTCAGCCCGCTGCTCGCGGACACGGTGTCCGCGTACGACACCCAGCCGTTGCGCGGCCCGGTGTGGCCCATCCCGGACATGCTCACGTACACGATGCGCGGGTTGATCTCGCGGAGCGTGTCGTAGCCGAGGCCGAGCTTGGTCATGACCGTGGAGCTGAAGTTCTCGACCAGCACATCGCAGGAGGCGATGAGTTCGCGGAGCACCGCGATGCCGTCCTCGGTCCGGGTGTCGAGGGCGACGCTCTGCTTGTTGCGGTTGACCTCGTTGAAGTAGCCGTTCGTGTCCGGATCGGTACGGGGTCCCCGAGAGAGGTGCATGAAGGGCGCGAACCGGGTGGGGTCGGGGCGGCCCGCGGACTCGACCTTGATGACCTCGGCGCCGTGGTCGGCCAGCACCTTGGTGCAGTACGGACCGGCCAGCACCCAGGTCAGATCCAGCACCCGGACCCCGTCCAGCGCGGGCCGGGCCGGCTCCTCGGCGGCGGCCACCGGGCGGGCCGGGCGGCGCTCGTCGAGCAGGCCCTGATCGGCGCCGGGGGCGGGGACGTCGAGCTTCCCCGGCCGGTGGCCCTCGGGGAACGCGAACGGGAAGCCCAGGTCGGTCCGCTCCCCCCGCGGGGTCCGCAGCCGGGTGAAGAAGCCGCGCGCGGCGAGCTGCGGATTGTCCGGCAGCTCATGCGGCAGGTCGACGGCCGCCCAGGGCAGCTTCCTGGCCTGGGCCCGCTCCGCGAAGTCGGCCTTGGGCCAGCGGCTGAGAAAGTCCTGCACCACGGCGAACACATGCTCCTGGTGGGTCTTGCGCTCGACCGGGTCCTGCCACCTGGGCTCGCCGAGGTCGGCCTCCGCGCCCTCCTCGCGCAGCCACGCCAGCAGCGCGTCCCACATGCGCGGACTGCCCCCGAGCCCGCCGCCCAGATGGCCGTCCGCGGCCCGGAACAGCCCGTGCGGCACCAGTGGATGCACCCGCCCCGGGCGGCCGGGGACCCGGTCCTCGTGCAGATAGGCCAGGGTGCCCGCCTCCAGGGCGGCCGCGACGCACGCCTGCGCGGACACGTCGACGAGCTGACCGGGACCGCGCCGCCTGGCCCGCAGCCCGAGCAGCGCGGCGAGGGCCGCGCCCACGCCCGCGAGGTGTTCCGCCTGGCCCTCCGGCATCCGCAGCGGCGGCCCGTCCGGGTCGCCCACCTGCGCGAGCATCCCGCCCAGCGCCGCCACCACGAGGTCGCTGCCCTGCCAGCCGCTGCGCGGCCCGGTGAGGCCGAAGGGAGTGACGCGTATGTGCACCAGGTGGCCGAGGTCATGGGCGCTCGCCTCCGCGCCGCCGGGCGTTCCGTCGAGCAGGATGTCGGCGCCCTCCAGCAGGCGGCGCAGCCCGGCCGCGCCGCCGGGTGTGGCCGTGTCGAGGGTCACCGCACGTTTCCCGGCGTGCCAGTGGGCGAACGCGTCACCGCCCTCCTCACGCCGGGTCGCGTCGCCTTCCGGTGGTTCGACGAGCACCACCTCGTAGCCCAGTCCGACCAGCAGGCGGCCCGCGAACCGGGCGAACGGGCTGGTGAGTTCGACGACCCGCGGGGCAGGCTCGGTCACGTTTCCTCCGCGCTGTGTGAGCTGTCTTCAGGTGTGCCGCTGGTTCAGGAAGCCGGAGACGACGGTGTAGTAGTCGTGGGGGCGTTCTTCCTGGAGGTGGTGCGAGACGTCGTTCATCACGTGCAGATTGCCCCGGGGGATCATGCGGGCCAGCATCAGCGGATAGTCCGGCGTGAGGAACGCGTCGTACATGCCCCACATGAACAGCGTCGGCGCCTGGATGCGGCCGAGCGCTCCGGTGAGGTCCTGCCAGTCGCCGCGCGGGTTGTCGGAGGCCCCGGCGAGCGCGGTCTCCTCCGGGTCCAGGCTCTGTTCGTAGCGCATCGTCACCGTGGCATCGGGGATGGCCTCCGGGTCGTACCACTCCAGGCGCGCCATCAGCTCGCGCATCTTCTGCCACGAGGGGCCGGTCCCTCCGTAGTACACGTCCCGGGCGTTGCGTCCGCGGCGGCCGCCCTCCGGCAGCGGGGCGAGCGGGCCGTGGAAGACGGGCATGCTGCCGGTGATGACGAGGGACCGGACCCGCTCGGGGTACACGGCGGCCAGGTTGAGCGCGATGGTGCCGCCCCAGGAGTTGCACACGAAGTCGGCGCGCTCCAGGCCGAGGGTGTCCATCAGCGCCACGGTCTTGGCGGCGTGGTAGTCCCACATCGGGCCCTTGATGACCGGCTTCGCCGACTTGCCGTACTGGAGGATGTCCACCAGGAAGCACCGGCGGTCCGCGGCGAAGAGCCGGGACACCTGGCCGAAGTCCGACCAGCCGGTGCATCCGGGGCCGCCTCCGTGGAGGAAGACGGTGGGGCTGCCCTGCCCCGTCTCGATGTAGTGGTACGTGGCGCCGTCCGCTTCCGCGTGGGCACCGGCCGGGGGCGCCTGGATGTCCATGAGATCCCTGAGGTCCATGAACCGATGGTGTGGTGGCCGGGGCGTCCGCCCAAGCGATCCGGTCCGCTGAGCGGGCCGCGGAACCGGCCACGGCACCCGCCGCGCGTCAGGACAGGTCGAGCGCCACCTTGCCCACCGCGGCCCCGGTGCGCAGCCGCTCCACCGCCTCGGCGAGCCGGTCGGGAGTGTAGCGCTCGATCGGCAGGGTCAGCTCCCCGGACATCAGGTCGCCGAGCAGCGCCTCGGTGTCGGCGGCGACCTCCTTGCCCCGCGACATCAGGTTGACGGGCAGCAGCGCCACGTCGGCCAGCAGCCAGTCAGCGAGGTCGACGGCGAGCTCCCGTCCGGCGGTGTAGCCGACCAGCGCGGCCCGCCCGCGCGGGCGGACCAGCCCGAGGGCGTCGCGCAGCACCGGGCCGCCGACAGTGTCGATCAGCGCGTCGACCGGCCCGCCCACGGCCTCGGGCGACAGGTCGGTGGCCAGCACAGCCTTGGCGGGCGCCGGGACGTGGGCGAGCTTGGCCGGGCGGCCGACCACGCCGACCACCTCCGCCCCGGCCCGCGCGGCCACCTGCACGGTCAGGGCGCCGACCGCGCCCGCCGCGCCGGTCACCAGCACCCGCTCCCCCGGCTGTACGCCCGCGACCGAGTGCACCGCGGCCCAGGCGGAGCCCGCCGGGGAGAAGTAGCTGCACGCGAGGGCGGGGTCGGTGCCCTCGGGCACCGGGGACACGGCCGCGTCCGGCACCACGGCGTGGTCGGCCCAGGCGCCGTCCCGGCGCATCCCCACCCCCTTGCCGTTGATCTTGACCAGGGCGCCCTCGGGGTGGGTGTCGGAGGCCAGGACGACGCCGCATCCGGTGGTGCCGGGCACGGTGGGCAGATCGGGCAGGATGCCGAACGCGCCGTCCACGATGTTCAGATCGAGGTGGCCCACCTGTGCGGCCCGTATCCGTACGAGGGTCTGTCCGGACGGCCGTTCCGGCACGGGCCGCTCCGTCAGCCGGGGCAGGGTGCCGAAGCGCTCCAGGAGGAGGGTCCGGGACGTCTGGCTGCTCACAGTTTCACTCCATAACGGCTGAGGACACGGGACGCGGCGATGCGGAGCACGCGATCGTAAACGAATCCCAGGATGCCCAGGGTGATGATCCCGACGAAGACCCAGTCGATGCGGCCGTAGTTGCGGGAGGTCCAGATGAGGGAGCCCAGGCCGACCTGCGAGGCGACGATCTCCGCGGACACGATGGTCAGGAAGCTGTTGCCCATCGCCAGCCGCGCGCCGGTGACGATGTGGGGCACGGTCGAGGGCAGTACGACGCAGCGGAGGATCTGGCGGCGGCTCGCGCCCAGGCTCGCCGCGGCGCGCAGTTTCGACTCGTTCACGGCCATGACGCCGGCGCTGGTGTTCAGGGTGACGATGAAGACCGACGTGTAGAAGATGAGCACGACCTTCGAGGACTCGCCGATGCCCAGCCACACCACCGCCAGGGTCACGAACGCGACCGGAGGGATGAACCGGAAGAACTCGATGTAGGGGTCGAGCAGATGGCGTACGAGCGGGATCTGCCCGATCAGCAGGCCGACCGGTACGCCCACGGCGAGGCCGAGGCCCCAGCCGATCAGGATGCGGCGGCCGGAGGCGACGACCGAGTTGAACAGGGTGCCGTCGGCCGCCAGCTCCCTGGCCGCCGACAGGGTCTGGCTCGGGGAGGCGACCAGGGCGGAGCCGTACGTGACCGCCAGCAGCTGCCACACGGCGATCCCGGCGCACACGGACACCGCGTACAGCCCGGCCGCGCGCAGTCGTCCGGCGGTGGCGCGGGCGGGGCGCCGCCCGGGGCGCGGGGTGGCGGAGGGCCCGGCGGTCACGGTGGTCATCGTGCCTCCTCGTCGAGGTCGAGCCCCTGGTCGAGCAGGGCCTTGCGCACTTCCTCGCCGATGTCCTCCCGCAAGGCCCGGCGGAGTTCGGCGGCGCCCTGGTCCGTCGCGTCGCGTGGCCGGGGCAGGTCGACGGGGTAGACGGCCTTGACCGAGGCGGCCGGTCCAGCGGTCATCACGGCGATGCGGTCGGCCAGCAGGATCGCCTCGTCGATGTCATGAGTGACGAAGACGACGGTGCAGCCCGACGCCTTCCAGATACGGCCCATCTCGTCCTGCATGACCTGGCGGGTCTGGGCGTCGAGCGCGCCGAACGGCTCGTCCATCAGCACCACGCGCGGCTGGTTGGCCAGCACCCGGGCGATCTGCACCCGCTGGCGCATGCCCCCGGAGAGCTGGCCGGGAAACCGGTCGGCGCAGTGGCGCAGCCCCACCAGGCCGAGATAGGTGTCGGCCAGTTCGGCGCGGGCCGCCCGGGACCGGCCGCGCATCCGGGGACCGAACGCCACGTTCTGGCGCACGGTCATCCAGTCGAACAGGGCCTCGCTGCTCTGGAAGACCATGCCGAGGTCGGGGTCGGGGCCACCGACCGGAGTGCCGTCGACGGTGAGGTCGCCGCCGCACACCGGCACGAACCCGGCCATGGCGGACAGCAGGGTGGACTTGCCGCAGCCGCTCGGGCCGAGCAGACAGAGGAACTCACCGGCGGCGATGTCGAGCGAGATGTCCCCTACGGCCTCGAAGGCGCCGAAGCGGATGCCGACACCGGTGGCGGACAGGGCCGCGCCACGTGTTCCGCCGGGCCCGGGCACCGGGCCGTCCGGGGGCCGGGGGGTTGCGATGGTCTTCGTCATCGTGCTCCCTTCGCCGAGTGCGCGCACGGTAGACCGCGGCGGTGTGCCACCGCATGGCGCGGGTTCCGCTCAGCGGGACGCCCATGGCCTGGCGTTCCTCCGGCGGGGTGCCCCGCACCCATCGTTCTGCTGAGCGGGACGAGTCCGTAGGCGAATCCGGCGGGCCCGCGCATTCTCGGTGCCACGGTTCCAACGCCAGCGGGAGGACACGCACGATGACGGTCGAGGGCTCGCCCGATACCAAGCACACCGCCCGGGGCCGCGGCAGACCAGCGGGGGAACCCGGCCGCCAGGACTGGGCCTCCTGGCCACATTACGACGCGGCGGGCTCGGGTTTCCGCGGCTACTGGTACCCGGTCACCTGGTCCAGCCACATCACCGGCAAACCGCTCCCGTTCACCCTGTGCGGAGAGAAGATCACGCTGATCCGGGACGGTGGCACGGCGTACGCGCTGCACAACCGCTGCCCGCACCGCGGGGTGCCGCTGTCGGAGGGCGATCAGCAGTTCCCGGGCACCGTGAGCTGCCCGTACCACGGGTGGACGTTCGACCTGCCCACCGGCAAGCTGGCCGCGGTCATCACCGACGGGCCCGGCTGCCGGCTGACCGGCAAGGTCGCGGTGCGGACGTACCCGGTGGAAGAGCGCCTCGGCATGGTGTGGGTGTACATCCCGATCGCCGACGAGGAGCCGCACCCGATCGACTCGCAGCTCCCCGAGGAACTCGTGGGCAACGGGTTCGTCATGGGCGGCCGGATCGAGCCGCGCGGTGGCAACTGGCGCTTCGCCTGCGAGAACGGCTTCGACGAGGGCCATGCGAAGTATCTGCACCGGACCGCGCTGTGGCGGCTGTTCAAGCCCATGCCCACGTGGAACATCACCCGGATCGTGCCCAAGGGGCGCTGGATCTTCCGGGTGCAGGACGAGGTCCACTGGGAGGCCGATTTCCCCGGTGTCGGCCACTGGTCCAACAAGCGGTGGTGGAAGATGCAGCCGCCCAAGGAGACCTTCAACATCGGGAACACCGGCAAGGCCGACAAGATCAACCCGACGATCGAGGCGCAGGAGTTCCCCGGCTTCGCGTCCCTGTCGATGCCGGGTGTGCTGCGCATCGCCTACCCCAAGTTCATCCACTACGAGTTCTACGTACCGGTGGACGACGACAACCACCGCTATGTCGGGGTGATGGTCAACTTCACCGAGGGCTGGAAGACCCTCGGCTTCTACGCCAAGTACCTGGGCGCCGTCCGCTGGCTGTTCCACGGGCAGTTCTCCGGCCAGGACGCCTGGATGGTCGACGTCACCGACGCGCCCCCGGAGAAGCTCTACCGCCCCGATGTCTCGCTGACCTCCTGGCGGAACCTCAGCGAGGAGGAGTACGGCAAGAAGCTGGCCGCGATCGGCCCCGACTCCCCCGAGAACACCAAGCCCACCCGCGAGCGGAAGGCATGACCATGGGCCGTACCCTGCTCACCCTGCTGGCCGGGGCCGCGCTCGCCGTGTGCCTCCCGCTGGCCGGGCAGCGCATCGCGCGCACCACCATGACCCAGGTCCACAGGATCAACCAGTGACCGGCGGCGGACCGGCGGCCACGGACACCACGGACGGCCTGTCCGGACTGGACGAGCGGCGGCGCGCCTGGGTCACCGAGGCATGGCGCCACATCACCCCCGCCCGGCTGCGCGAGCTGATCACGGGCCTGGTCGACATCCCGAGCCCGACGGGCGACGAGGGGCCGCTCGCCACCCACATCGCCGACACCCTCGGCGCCGCCGGATGCGACGCCCGGGTGCAGCCGGTCGACGACCGGCAGGCCAACGCGTGGGCGCGGCTGACCGGCGACGGCACCGGACCCGACCTGATGCTCTACGCGCCCATCGACACCCTGACGGTGGGCGAGGAGAGCGAGGACGTCCCCTGGATCGGCCCCGAGCTGCGCCCCGACATGCGTGCGCGGGCAGCCGTCCACGGCGATCTGGTGACCGGGCTGGGGGCGTCCAACCCGAAGGGGCACGCCGCGTGCGTGATGATGGCCGCCGACGCCGTCCGCCGGGCGGGAGTGCCGCTCACCGGCGATCTCGTCGCGGCGTTCGGCGCGGGCGGCATGCCCACCAACGCCCGGCCCGGCTCCGCCCGGTACAACACCGGCCAGGGCGCGGGCTGTTCGTTCCTGCTGGAGCAGGGCGTGTGGACCGACTACGCGGTGATCGCCAAACCCGGCTGGACGGTGTCCTGGGACGAGGTCGGGCTCGTGTGGTTCGAGGTCACCGTGCGGGGCCTGCACACCTATGTGGGCTCGCGCCACCGCCTGCCGTACGACAACGCCATCGCGAACGCGGGCACGATCGCGCTGCGCCTGGAGGAGTGGTTCACGGGCTATGCGCTCCGCCACACCGGTGGCACCGTCGCCCCGCAGGGCGTGGTGGCCTCGGTACGCGGCGGATGGCCGCGCATGGCGGCCACCACCCCGGCGTCCTGCGTGCTCCGGGTGGATTTGAGGATCGGCCCGGACACCACGCCGATGCGGGCCAAGCGTGAGTTCCTGGCCGCGCTCGCCGCGATCCGGGACGACACCGGGATCGAGGTCAGCGGGGAGATGATCCTCGCCGTTCCCGGGACCCGGACCGATCCGGACAGCTGGGTGTGCCGCAGCGCGATCGCGGGCTGGGAGGCGCTGGAGGGCCGTCCGCACGAGGTGATCCGGGGCAACAGCGGCGCCACCGACGCCAACATCCTGCGCGGCCGGGGCGTGCCCACGGTGCGCGTCGGCATGCCGAAGGTCACCGAGGCCCCCTTCGAGATCGACTTCTCCTTGGGGATGAACACCGTCGACGTCCGGGCCATGGAGCGGCTGACCCGCCACCTGGTCCGCACCGCCGTCGACACCGTCACCCGCACCCGCGGCGAGGTGGAAGGAGAGCCGGAATGACCGAGATCGTCCTGGGTGTGGGCGCTTCGCACAGCACGCTCATGAACACCCACTGGGAGGAGACCGTCCACAAGGACCGCGCCGAGCGGTTCCGGGACGCGCTGCGGGAGGCGCGCGACGAGATCGCCGCGGCCCGGCCCGACACCGTGATCCTGGTGGGCTCCAACCACTTCCGCGGCTTCTGGCTGGACCTCATCCCCAGCTTCACCATCGGCGTCGGCGAGTGCGTGGCCAGCGGTGAGTCCGGCACCCCCGAGGGCCCGCAGCGGGTGGACGTGCCACTGGCCCGGCACATCGCCAACTCCCTTGTGGAGGGCGGCCGTTTCGACCTGGCGTACTCGGCCAGGCTCCAGATCGACCACGGCCAGTCGCATGCCATCCAGTATCTGCTGGACGGTCTCGACGTGGAGATCGTGCCGCTGGTGGTGAACGTGTTCGCCCATCCGCTGCCCACGCTGAGGCGCTGCGAGCGGCTGGGCCGGGCCATCCGGGACGCGGTGCTGACCTTCCCCGAGGGCCGCCGGGTGGCGGTGATCGGCTCCGGCGGGCTCTCGCACCGGCTGCCGTGGCCGGACTGGCGCGATCCGCGCGGTGACGACGAGGAGTTCATGGTGGGCGCGTGGCTGAACGGCCGCGACCACTGGAAGGACTACGACGTCAGGCGCCGCGAGATCATCCGGGCCGCCGAGGCCGCCATCAACGAGGACTTCGACGAGGAGTTC
This sequence comes from Streptomyces sp. NPDC021115, assembly GCF_044333065.1. Lineage (NCBI taxonomy): Bacteria > Bacillati > Actinomycetota > Actinomycetes > Kitasatosporales > Streptomycetaceae > Streptomyces > Streptomyces sp. NPDC021115. The sequence continues at coordinate 498,274 of NZ_JBIRQF010000003.1, read as the reverse complement.
CTGAGCCTGGTGGAAAGCGGCCGGACCCATGAGATCACCCGGTACACCACCGACGAACTCGAGAAGGTGGCGGGCAACGGCGCCCAGGAGGTGCGCACCTGGCTGCTCATGGCGGCCCTGCTCGGCCACGCCCCCGGACGGCGGCTGAGTTACGAATCCCTGCCCGAATGGCTCACCGGCATGGGTGTCGCCGTCCTCGATCCCACCCACCATCACACCAGCGAAAGGCAGCCATGAGCATCTGGACGGAACTGTCGGGCATCGACTACCGGCACGCCTATGTGGACACCGGCGACGTCACCACCCGGGCCCTCCAGGCGGGACCCGAGGACGGCGAGCACGTGGTGTTCCTGCACGGCACGACGGGCCATCTGGAGGCGTTCGTACGGAACATCCCGGCGTACGTCGAGCGCGGCTACCGCTGCCACGCCATCGACATGCTCGGCCACGGCTACACCGGCAAGCCGGACCGCCCCGGGGAGATCCCGGCCTATGTCGACCATCTGATGGCCTACCTCGACGCGGTGGGGGCCCAGCGGGCGCATCTGGTCGGTGAGTCGCTGGGCGGCTGGGTGGCGTCCTGGGCGGCGAGCGAGTACCCGGACCGGGTGGCCTCGCTTCAGCTGCTGTGCATGGGCGGCACCAAGGTGAACCCCGAGGTGATGGAGCGGCTGAAGACCTCGACCAGGGCAGCGGCCCTGGAGGACGACGTGTCCTTCACCCGGGAGCGGCTGCGGCTGCTGTGGGCGGACTGGGACGAGGAGCTGGGCGAGGAACTGACTCGGATCCGCTACGAGATCTACCACCACCCCGAGTTCCAGGAGAACCTGCACAACCTGCTGGCGCTCCAGGAGGTCGACCGCCGGACACGGAATCTGCTGCGGCCGGACCGGATGGCGAGGATCAAGGCGCCGACCCTGGTGGTGTGGGGCAACAAGAACCCGTTCGGGGCCGTGCCGGAGGCCGAGGCCATCACCGAGGCGATCCCCGGCGCCCGGCTGGAGATCTTCAACGAGTGCGGGCACTGGCCGCAACACGAGAAGGCTGAGCTCTACAACCCGCTCAGCCTGTCCTTCCTCGACGAGGCCACACGATGAGGGGGTGTCGGGCATGACCGTCGTCCCGCTCGACCACGCCGCACCGCAGTCCCCCGACTCGATGAACTCCGTGCTCGGCAAGGTGCGCCCGATCCTGGAGGCGTTCACCGCCGACGACAGCACCCTCTCCCTCGCCGACCTGGTGCGCCGTACGGGAGTGGCGAAGGCCACCGTGCACCGGCTCGCCCAGGAGCTGGTGGTCTGGGGGCTGCTGGAGCGCGATGGCTGCGACTACCGGCTGGGGCTGCGCCTGTTCGAGATCGGCCAGCGGGTGCACCGGCAGCGCATCCTGCGCGAGGTGGCGCAGCCGTACATGGAGGACCTGCTGCTGGCCACCCGGGAGACCATCCACTTCGCGATCCACGACGGCCTCGACGTCGTCTATCTGGAGAAGATCCTGCCGCATCGCGGGCTGAGCGAGGAGTCCCGGGTGGCCGGACGGCTTCCGCTGTACTGCACCGCCACCGGCAAGGCGATCCTGGCCTTCTCGCCGAAGCCCCTGACCAGGGAGGTGATCGGCAACGGGCTCAAGCCCTTCACCCGGTACACGATCACCTCGCCCGCGCGGCTGCTGTGCCAGCTGGAGCGGGTACGGGAACAGGGCATCGCCACCGAGGCGGAGGAGATCCGGCTGGGCTATCTGAGCATGGCCGTCCCCGTCTTCGCCCGCGCGGGCTCGCTCGCGGGCGCGCTGTCCATCACCGCGCCCACGTACCGCTTCGACGCCGCCGCCCACGCGGGCGCGCTGCGCACCGCGGGTCTCGGGATCAGCCGGGCACTGCGGGCCGCCCTGTGAAGGCGCTGGAGGAGGTGGTGGCGCGGGCCCCGGCGCTGATCGGGCAGTGGGAGGCCGAGGACTGCGGGGTGCTGACGGTCAAGGAGTTCTGCCGGTATGCCGCCGCGGTGGGCGACGACGCGTACGTGGCCCGGGCCCGCGACCGGGAGGCGGCCGGGGAGCCGGTGGAGGCTCCGCCGCTGTTCCTCGCGGCGATGATGGGCTGGGAGGACGGCCCGGCCGAGGACGCGCTGCGCCCGGACGGGCTGGCCACCAGGGAGTCCCCGTGTACGCAGGGGCTGCCGGTGCGCCTGGTGCACGGCGGCCAGTCGGTGCGGCTGGCCCGGGTCCCGGTGGCGGGCACCCGGATCACCGCGTCCCGCGCCCTGAGGTCGGCGGACCGCAAGGGGGGCCGCTCGGCGGAGTTCGTCCTGCTGGGCGTGTCCACCCGGTTCACCTCGGAGGACGGGACGGAGCTGATGGCCGTGGACGAGACGATCGTCGTGCTGGAGAAGGGAGCGGCCGGATGAACACCCCCGTCGCGGGGCAGGTCTGCCCGCCACGCCGCTACGCGCACAGCAGGGTGCGGCTGTTCCGGTTCAGCGCCGTGTCCTGGAACGCGCATCGCATCCACTACGACGCGGAGTTCGCCGCCACGGAGGGTTTTCCCGATGTGGTGGTGCAGTCCACCCTGCACGGCGAGACGCTCGTCCAGTACGCCCTCGACTGGTCGGGCCCCGGCGCCCGGCTGGAGGGGGTGAGCTGGCGCAACCGGGCGACCGCCGTGGCCGGTGAACCGCTCACCTGCACCGCGACGGTCACCGCGGTCGAGCCCGCCGCCAAGGGGCAGCGCGTCTCGCTGGAGGTGTCCGTCCTCAAGGAGGACGGCACCGCGTGTGTCACCGGGACGGTCGAACTGACCCGCCCGGTGGCCTAACCCGCGTACCGCTCGTACCAGCCCTTGAGCAGGGCGCGGTCCAGATCGGGCGACTTCTTGATGAGTTTCTGCCCGGTGAGAAAGCCGACGATCCTGGCGGACTGGGTGCGGTCGGCGCCGGTGAGGCCGCGGACGCGGAAGGTGATCTCCGGGAGCACCTTCCGCGTCTGCTCCTCGGGCAGCTTGACCTGCCGGTTGGTGGCCTCCGCCGCGGCGCCCGGGTCGCGGGTCACCATCCGGTCCGCCTCGGCGAGCACTCGGAAGACCTTGGCCGCCACCTCCCGGTTGCTCTTCAGCCAGCGCTCCTCCGCCAGCAGCCACTGCACATAGGTCACCCCGAAGTCGCCGCTGTGGCCCGCGATGTGGCCGCCCGACGCCGCGCCCTTGGCGGCCCACGGCTCGTAGAGGACGTAGGCGTCGATGGAGCCGCGCTCAAGCAGTCCCGGCATCTCGGGCGGGGAGCTCTGGTGGATCTTCACGGACGAGGGATCGATGCCGTGGCGGCGCAGATAGGCGTGGGTGGCGTACAGGCCGAGGCCCTGGATGGACGCCATCGTCCTGATCTGCTTCGGGGAGGTGATGCCGTCGCGCAGGACGACCTTGAGGTAGCGGTCGGAGGACTGGAAGACACCCAGCGCCCGCAGCCCCGGATCGCCCGCCATCAGCGGCAGGGCGGTGGAGTCGGCGTTGGCCGCCAGCTGTGCCGTCCCGGCCGTCACCGCCTGGCTCGCCGTCGGGCCGCCCTCGGTCCGCATCAGCTCGACGTTCACGCCCGCCTTGGCGAACATCCCCCGCTCCTTCGCCAGGTAGAAGGGCGCGTACGAGGCGTCGACGCCGAGGGCGACGCGCACCGTGGGCCCGCCCGACACCTCCCCCGCGTCGGAGTCCACCGTCCCCGCCATGCAGGCGGGGAGAAGGAGGAGCGCCGTACAGGCGACGAGCAGCCGCCCCGCCCTGCCGTTGTCCGGGTTCATGAGCCATGACCTCCCAGCACGCCGATCCCTGTGGTCGCGCCACGTTCCCAGTGGCGGGCACCTCCGCCGAAGCGCGGTGTCCCGCCAGACGGAACGGTTTCATTGGGCCCGGCCACGGCGGTCCCTACGCTCCCGGACCATGAGCGTTCTTACCGATGTTCCGGCCACGGCGTCCGCTTCGGACGTGGTGGACACCGACATCCTCATCATCGGCGCCGGTCCGTCGGGACTCTACGGCGCGTACTACGCGGGGTTCCGCGGGCTGCGCGTGGCGGTCATGGACGTCCTTCCGCAATGCGGCGGCCAGATCAGCGCGATGTACCCGGAGAAGCCCATCTTCGACATCGCCGGTTTCCCCTCGGTGCGCGGCCGCGACCTGGTGGACGGACTGGTGGCCCAGGCGGAGCCGTACGGGCCGGTGTACCTCCTCGGTCAGCGGGCGGTGGAGCTGCGCCACGGGGAGGACGGCCGTCCCGTGGTGCGCAGCGACGCGGGGACCGCGGTCCGGGCCGGGGCGGTGGTGATCACCGGCGGGGTGGGGACGTTCACGCCCAGGCCGCTGCCCGCCGGCGAGGGCTATCTCGGCCGTGGGCAGGTGTACTTCGTACCGGATCCGTCCGGCCACACCGGACATGACATCGTCGTCGTCGGCGGCGGGGACAGCGCCTTCGACTGGGCCGCGACCCTCGCTCCCCTGGCCCGCTCCGTCACCCTGGTCCACCGCCGGGACCGGTTCCGGGCCCATGCCGCGACCGTGGCGAAGGTGCGGGCCCTCGGCATCGAGATCGTCACCGACACCGAGGTGACCGGGCTGCACGGCGCGGACCGCCTCGAAGAGGTGACGATCCGCCACCGCCTCACCGGGGACACCCGCACCCTCCCGGCACAGACCGTCGTCGCCGCCCTCGGCTTCACCGCCGATCTCGGCCCGCTCCAGCACTGGGGTCTTGAGCTCCAGGCCCGGCGGATCGCCGTGGACACCCGGATGGCCACCAGCCTGCCGCGGGTGTTCGCCGCCGGGGACATCACCGACTACCCGGGCAAGGTGCGGCTGATCTCCGTGGGCTTCGGCGAGGTCGCCACCGCCGTGAACAACGCCGCCACCGTGATCGATCCGGAGGCGCTGCTGTTCCCCGGGCATTCCACAGAGAAGGAGAACTGACATGGCCTACGTCATCGGCCCGGCCTGCGTCGACATCATGGACCGCTCCTGTGTGGAGGAATGCCCGGTCGACTGCATCTACCAGGGGACGCGCAAGCTCTACATCAACCCGGTGGAGTGCATCGACTGCGGCGCCTGCGAAACCGCCTGCCCCGAGCAGGCGATCGCGGTGGACCGGCTGGCCCGGCCCGAGCACCGCGAGGACAACCGCCGCTTCTTCACCGAGCCGCTGCCGGGCCGTACGGAGCCGCTGGGCACCCCGGGCGGCGCCACCGGGCTCGGCCCGGTCGGCGTGGACACCCCGCTCGTCGCGGGGGCGGACGCATGACCGGGGGCCGGGGCCAGGGGCTTCCCCCGGAGGTGGCCAAGGCGGCGGACACCCTGCTGGAGGCCACCCGCAGCGGTGTGGTGTGCCCGCCGGTACGCACGTTCCTCGCCGAGGGCGACATCGGGGCCGCGTACGCGGTGCAGCGGGTGAACGTCGGGCGAGGTGTGGCCGCCGGGCGGCGCGTCGCGGGCCGCAAGATCGGCCTGACCTCTCCGGCCGTACAGACCCAACTGGGCGTGGATCAGCCGGACTTCGGGACGCTGTTCGGCGACATGGCGGTGCCGGAGGGCGGTGTGGTGGCGGCCGGGCGGCTGCTCCAGCCCAAGGTGGAGGCGGAGGTGGCGCTCGTCCTCGGTGCCGATCTGCCGCACCGCGACTGCACGGTGGCCGATGTGCTGCGCGCGACCGCGTTCGCGCTGCCCGCGCTGGAGATCGTGGACAGCCGTATCGCCGGATGGGACATCGGCATCGTGGACACCGTCGCCGACAACGCCTCCTGCGGGCTGTACGTCCTGGGCGGCACCCCCGTGCCGCTGACCGGGCTCGATCTGCGCGGGGTGCGGATGACGATGAGCCGCGGCGGCCGGACGGTCTCGGAGGGCACCGGTGCCGACTGCCTCGGCAGCCCGCTGAACGCCGCCGCCTGGCTCGCCTCGGCCGTCGCCGCCGAGGGCGATCCGCTGCGCGCCGGGGAGACCCTGCTGACCGGGGCGCTGGGCCCGATGGTGGCCGCGGTCCCCGGCGACCGGTTCGAGGCGCACATCAGTCAACTGGGCCGGGTCACGGTCGAGTTCGCGACGGAGGGAGATCAGGCATGAGCAGCCGTACCAAGGTCGCCGTCATCGGCTCCGGCAACATCGGCACCGATCTCATGATCAAGGTGCTGCGGCTGTCGGAGACCCTGGAGATGGCGGCGGTGGCGGGCATCGACCCGGACTCCGACGGCCTCGCCCGCGCCCGCCGCATGAAGGTGGCCACGACCCACGAGGGTGTGGACGGGCTGGTGGCGCTGGAGGAGTTCGCCGATGTGCGGATCGTCTTCGACGCCACTTCGGCGGGCGCCCACCGCCGCCATGACGAGGTGCTGCGCGGCCTCGGGCGGACGGTGGTCGACCTCACCCCGGCCGCCATCGGCCCGTATGTGGTGCCGCCGGTGAACCTCGACGCCCATCTGGACAGCCCCAACGTCAACATGGTGACCTGCGGCGGCCAGGCCACCATCCCGGTCGTCGCCGCGGTCTCGGCCGTCACCCCCGTGCACTACGGGGAGATCGTCGCCTCCATCGCCTCCCGCTCGGCCGGTCCCGGCACCCGGGCCAACATCGACGAGTTCACCGAGACCACCGCCTCCGCCATCGAGCGGGTCGGCGGGGCGGCCCGGGGCAAGGCCATCATCGTCCTCAACCCGGCCGAACCGCCGCTGATCATGCGGGACACCGTGCACTGTCTGGTCTCGGAGTGCGACGAGGCGGCGGTCACCGCCTCGATCGAGGCCATGGTGGGCCGTGTCCAGGCGTATGTCCCGGGCTACCGGCTCAAGCAGAAGGTGCAGTTCGACCGGATCGACGGCGACGACCCGCTGGGCGGCCTCGTCCCCGACGGCGCGGGCCGCGGCGGCGCGGTGAAGGTGTCGGTGTTCCTGGAGGTCGAGGGCGCCGCCCACTACCTCCCGGCGTACGCGGGCAACCTCGACATCATGACCTCGGCCGCGCTGCGCACCGCGGAGCGCCTGGGGGGTGTCTTGTCGGTCAGGCCGGATCAGCGAGCGGCGTCCGGTGCGGTAGCTCGCAACCCGCGTGAGGAGAGCGCAGCGGCGCTGCGCGCGACGAGCGCGGGGCCGCGAGGTGCCGTGCCAGGCGACGGGAGCCCGGCATGATCGGCAAGACACCCCCTAACCACCCACCACACCGCCGAGGAGGCAGCACGGTGACCCCGGCCAGCTTGTACATCCAGGACGTCACCCTGCGGGACGGCATGCACGCCATCCGGCACCGTTACTCCGTCGACCAGGCGCGGGCCGTCGCCACCGCCCTGGACACCGCCCGGGTCGGGGCGATCGAGATCGCCCATGGCGACGGTCTGTCCGGGTCGAGCGTCAACTACGGGGTCGGCGCGCACACCGACTGGGAGTGGATCGAGGCGGTCACCGACGCCGTCCGGCACGCCGTGCCGACCACGCTGCTGCTGCCGGGCATCGGCACCGTGCGCGACCTGACGCGGGCCCATGGGCTCGGCATCCGCTCGGTGCGCATCGCGACCCACTGCACCGAGGCCGACATCTCAGCCCAGCACATCGCGGCCGCCCGCGAGCTGGGCATGGATGTCGCGGGCTTCCTGATGATGTCGCACATGGCCGAGCCCGCCGAACTCGCCCGGCAGGCGAAGCTGATGGAGTCCTACGGCGCCCACTGCGTGTATGTCACCGACTCCGGTGGACGGCTGACCATGGACGGGGTGCGCGACCGCTTCCGCGCCTACCGCGACGTCCTCTCCCCCGGCACCGAACTGGGCATCCACGCCCACCACAATCTGGGCCTCGGCGTGGCCAACAGCGTGGTCGCCGTGGAGAACGGCGTCACCCGCGTCGACGCCTCGCTGGCCGGGCAGGGCGCGGGCGCCGGGAACTGCCCGCTGGAAGCCTTCATCGCGGTGGCCGATCTGCTGGGCTGGCCGCACGGCTGCGATCTCTTCCCGCTGATGGATGCCGCCGACGACCTGGTCCGGCCGCTCCAGGACCGGCCGGTGCGGGTGGACCGGGAGACCCTGAGCCTCGGCTACGCGGGCGTGTACTCCAGCTTTCTGCGCCACGCCGAGACGGCGGCGGCCCGCTACGGCCTGGACACCCGCACCATCCTCGTCGAGGTCGGGCGGCGCGGCATGGTCGGCGGCCAGGAAGACATGATCACGGACGTGGCGCTGGACCTCGCGGAGGGCCGGGCATGAGCGCCGCGGCGGCCCGGCCGCGGATCGGGATCCGGGTACCGCCGTGCGACCGGGCGGACCGGGTGGCGCGGACCGTGCGGCGGGCCGAGGAGCTGGGCTTCGACCAGGTGTGGTTTCCCGACTCGCAGCTGCTGTGGCGGGACGTGTTCACCACCCTGACGGCCGCCGCGCTGGCCACCGAGCGCATCGGCCTGGGCACCGCGGTCACCAATGTGGCGACCCGGCACCCGGCCGTCGTGGCGTCGGCCGCGCGCAGCGTGGCCGAGCTGGCGCCAGGCCGGTTCACCCTCGGCCTCGGCGTGGGCAACAGCTCCGTCGGCCCGATCGGTATGCGGCAGACCACCTCGGCGGCGATGCGCGAGGGGGTGGGCATGCTGCGGGCACTGCTGGACGGGCGGAGCTGGGACTTCGGCGGCGGTGTCCACTCCCGGCTGCGCGATCCCGGGCCGCCGGTTCCGTTGCACCTCGCGGCGAGCGGGCCGAAGAACCTGCGGCTCGCGGGCGAGATCGCCGACGGTGCCATCCTGCTCAGCGGCGTGTCCCCGAAGCCCCTGGCCGGGGCCGCCGCCCGGGTGCGCGAGGGCGCCGAGGCCGCGGGCCGGGCGTCGGGGGCGGTGCCGCTGGCGGTGTCCGCGTTCTGCGCGGTGACCGACGACGTCGAGGCCGAGGCGCGGCTGATCAAACCGATCTGCGCGTCGATCGCGCAGAACGGCGGGGCGCCCTTCCTCGCCCTCGCGGGGATCGAGGTGGACGTCCCCGCCACGGTGGCGGGGGTCTACCCCGACCTGGTGCACGCCGAGGACTGGGACGCGGCGGTGAAGGTGTGCTCGGAGTGGATCAGCGACGAGGCGGCCGTGCGTTTCGCCCGGGAGTTCTGTCTGTTCGGCACCGCCGCGCAGATCGCCGAACGGCTCATGGCGCTGCACGCCGCCGGAGTGTCCGGCGTCTTCCTCCAGCACGTGGGCTCCTACGACCCGCCCACCGAGCTGATCGAGGCGGTCGGATCCGCGGTGCTGCCGGAAATCCCCTAGTCCGGCGCGGCTAAACGCCTCCTTACCGCCCGCATGAAATAGAGGGCTTTCCTGGGTATTGACAAAATTGGCGAAAGGATCGCTGAACCGCTGATCGTCACGCTCTCTTCCGGCATCCCTGAAAAGCGCCTATCGTTCGTCTCCTCGGCTCTGGTGGCCGCCCCGGTACCGGTGCGCCACGCAGATGAGGAGGTCAAACGCAGTGACTGGGTACGTGTATGCGGAAAAGGACAATGAGCCACGGCAGATCCGCGAGACCCCCAAGTCGGTTCTCGGCAAGGTCGGCCTCATTCTGTCCGCTTTCCGGGACAACGACTTCGCCCTCAGTCTCGCGGAGTTGACGGCCCGTACCGGGGTCGCCAAGGCCACCGTCCACCGGCTGTGCCAGGAACTCGTCGCCGGAAATCTCCTGGAGCGGGAGGGTGCCAAGTACCGGCTCGGGCTCCAGCTGTACGAGATCGGCCTGCGCGCGCCCCGCCAGCGCACCCTGCGCGAGGCCGCCAGGCCTGTCATCGAGAACCTCGCGCAGAAGCTCGACAACGCGGTGAACCTGGCCGTGCCCAGCGGCTCGGATCTGCTGTGCATCGAGAACGCCGGGCGGCACCGCAACCGGGCCCGGTCCACCGCGGGCGGCCGCCGCCTCCGGCTGCACTCCAGCGCCGCGGGGAAGCTCACCCTCGCGATGCTCCCCGAGCAGTACCCGCTGTCCCGGGTCGTCCCGCAGATGGACCGCCGTACGCCCCGTACCCTCACCCCCGCCCGGCTCCCCGCCGAGCTGGCCCGGATCCGGGAGCAGGACTACGCCGTGGAGGTCGAGGAGGCCCGCCGCGGCTATCTCGCCGTGGCGGTGCCGGTGCGCGGCCTCGACCACACGTACCTGGCCGCGCTGGCGGTCATCGCCCCCACGGCGGGCAGCAGCATCCCGCGGATGCACGCCGCGCTGACCGAGGCGTCCCGCGCCATCACCTCACGCCTCGCCATCTTCGAGGCGCACCGCGCCCCGCTCTGACGCCACCTCAACGGCCGGGTGAGGCCGCCTCCGCGGTGTCCTCGACCAGCATCCGGGCGATGCCCTGGGAGCTGAAGACGTCCCGGGTGGCCAGCGCGATGCCGCCGTGGATCCCGGAGCCGCTGCCGAGCTGGGCCGTGGTGATGGTCAGCTTGCGCGTGGCCAGCGGCAGGGCGCGCTGGTAGACCGCGGCGCGGACCCCGGAGAGGAGGTCGTCGCGGAGTTCGCTCAGCGGGCCGCCGAGTACCAGCGTGCGCGGGTTGAACATATAGACCAGCATGGCCGCGATCTCACCGATCTCGGTGGCGGCCTGGCGCAGGGCGCGCACGGCCTGCGGCTCGTTGTCGGCGACGCGTTCCGCCAGGACGTGCACCCCGTGCAGCGGGTCCTCGTCGGTCGACTCGGGGATGCCGAGGCCGCGCAGCACGCTCCGGTGGGAGGCGACCGCCCAGACGCAGCCGACGTTGCCGCAGGAGCACAGGGCGTCGCCGCCACCGATGGCGCGGATGTGGCCGACGTCCCCGGCGGCGCCGTCCGCGCCCCGGTACACCGTGCCGTCCGCGATGATGACACCGGCCCCGATGCCGGTCGCGATCTTGATGCAGAGCAGCGGGGCGTCCACTCCGTCCTGGCTGGCCTCGCCGAGCGCCATCAGGTTGGAGTCGTTGTCCACGACGGCGGGGGCGCGGAAGGTGCTGCTCAGCCGCTCGGCGACCGGATAGCCGTCCCAGCCGGGCATGCCGGTCGGCTGCACCGGGCAGCCACGCTGGAAGTCCACCGGCCCGGGCAGCCCCATCACCACCTCGCGGACCCGGTCCGGGTCGCGCCCGTACGCCGTGAGCAGGCCCGACAGCCGCTCGGTCACCGCCGCCAGGACCGCGCCCGGCCCCGCGTCGACCCGGACGTCCACCGTCTCCTGCGCGATCACCCGCCCGGTGAGATCCGCTATCGCCACCCGGGATTCCAGCGTGTCCACGTCCACCACGGCGATGGTCCCCGCCCGCGGGCTGAGCGTCAGCACCCTCGGCGGCCTGCCGCGCACCGACTCGCTCGACTCCAGCTCGTCCAGGATGCCCCGCCCGACGAGATGGTCGACCTGCTGCCCCACCGTCGACCGGGCCAGACCGCTGCGCCGCGCTATCTCCGCGCGGCTGGTCGCCTCGCCCGACACCACGAGATCCAGTACGCTGCGCAACGCGGAGGGCACCGCGGGCAGCAGGGCCGGATCGGTGGCGCGCCTCTCGCCTTTACGCACTTCTCCGTACCCAATCTTTCGCTCACCTGCGCCCGGCGGCGCTTCGATCTGTCCGACAGGCTCGGCTCGGGACCGGGTTTAGTCAAGGGAAAGAACTAAAAACGGTGTCCTGACCCGGTCTCGCGAACTAATCGCCGGACGGTCAGGGCTGACGCGTCATGCCCGCAACGCGTCGATCACGCCCGCGAGGTGGGCACGGACGGCCGCTTCCGCCGCCCGCGGGTCCCGGGCCCTGATCGCTTCGATCATGGCCAGATGCTCGCCCAGGGACGCCTGAGGACGTCCGGGCCGCAGCGCGAGCTGGAAACGGTGCCGCACCAGCTGTGCGTTGAGCCGTTCCAGCAGCTCCACGGCCACCTGCTGGCCGGAGATCTCCCTGATCCGGCCGTGCAGCTCATGGTTGAGCCCGGAGTACGTCATCGGTTCACCGTCGGTGACCGCCTTGGACATCGCCGTGCCCAGCTCGGCGAGTCCTGTCAGCTGTTCCTCGGTGGCCGCTACGGCCGCCTTGGCCGCGCACAGCCCTTCGAGGGCCATGCGGCACTCGGTGATGGCCACCGCCTCCTCGACGGACACCACCCGCACCCGCGATCCGCGGTTGCGGATCCGTTCCACCAGCCCTTCCGCCGCCAGGTCGATCAGGGCCGCGCGGATGCTGGCCCGGGTCACCCCGAACTGCTCGGCGAGTTCGCTTTCCACCAGCCGCTGAGCCGGTGCCATCTCGCCGCGCAGGATCGCCTGCCGCAGCTGGGTCAGCGCATGCTGCTTGGCCTGTTCGCCGGTGCCCGGGCGGGCTTCCTTCGGCATCGTGCTCTCCCTGAATGAGACGTGTCGAAGGCAAATCTAGGCGCCTCAGACCGGGTGGACGGCCAGCTTGAACTCGGCGAGCACCAGCCGCCTGGAGGAGCCGCTGTTGTGCGAGACCATCAGCGCCAGCGGCGTCCCCGGGTGCACGAAGATCTCGTGGTGCTTGGTGAAGCACTGCACGCCGGGGCTAGGGGGCCGGTGGTCGGTGGCGGTCGAGTCCGCACCCGTCGACAGCCCGAGCGGATCCCGTACGAAGCGGTCCCGTAACTCGCTGTAGCCCCCGGCCTCCCACTGGATCATGGCCGTCAGCGCACCCCAGCCGCCGACCGAGGGCCAGATCAGCCCGGCGCGGTCGTCGGTACGCCAGTTCTTGATCGTGTAGCCGTCGGGCTGGACCACTTGGTGCATGCCCAGCGCGTCGTACGACTCGCCGGTGCCGAACGGGAAGCGCACCACGCGATAGCCGCCGGGCGGGATCACCTGCGGCTCAGCGACGATCAAGGAACAGATCTGCACGGCCACGACGCCTCCAGCGGGTCGGCCGGGGCGAACCCCGGGGAGTGTGCGGGGTGATCCTGAAGCTCGGGCCAGTCTGCGTCGACAGGTGCCGCGTGTCCATGAACTCCGGTCGGACGGACCGACGAACGGTTTTTTCCGGGGTGTTGACGTAATTATTTGACGTGCGCATGCTGTTCTGCATGCACCCTCAGGACGGCCCCCTGGCCCGGCTGCGGCGGGGGCACGAAGACCACGTACTGGACCTGATGCGCACCCACGGCCCGCTCAGCCGGGCCGAACTCGGCCGGCACACCGGGCTGTCCCGGACGACGCTGTACGACATCGTCGCCGAGCTGATCGACAGCGGCGCGGTCGTCGCCACAGCGTCTGGAACGGCACCGCGGAAGCGGGGGCGGCCGGTGGAGAGGCTGACGCTCAACCCGCGTGCGGGGCACGTCATCGGCATCGACTTCGCCCGCCGCGCGGTGCGGGTGTCCGCGGTCAACGTCGCCCACGAGGTCATCGGTTCGGCCGGGGAGTCACACGACCCGGAGCTGCCCTGGGAGGGGCGGATCGACCTGGCCGAGCGCCTGGTCGGGACGCTGGCCGACGGCACCCTGCACCTGGGCGCGCTGAACGCCATCGGGGTGGGTGTGGTCGGTCCGGTCGGCGATCCGGAATCCGGGCCCGCCACCGCGCACACGGCCGCCGACCTGCCCGCGCTGCTGCGCAAGCGGTTCGAGGCTCCGGTCCTGGTGGACAACAACACCAGGCTCGCCGCCCTCGCCGAGGCCACCTGGGGAGCGGCGGACGGGGACCAGGACGTGCTGTATCTGCGGCTGTCCCACGGCGTGGGCGGCGGTCTTGTGGTGAACGGCTCGCTGCACCGCGGCGCGTACGGACTGTCCGGCGAATTCGGCCACATCACGGCCGCGTCGGGCGACCGGCCGTGTTCATGCGGCGGCACCGGATGCCTGGAAACGGTGGCCTCGGTGGGCGCCGTGCTCGACGCCCACCGCCGTGCGGGCGGACACGCGGACGGGCTGCCCGCCCTCCTCGGGGAGCTGGCGGCGGGCGATCCGGTGGCGCTGCGCACCCTGGAGACGGTCGGCACCCAGGTCGGCACCGTGCTGGCCGCGGTGTGCAACGCGATCGGTCCCGGGGTGATCGTGCTCGGCGGTGAACTGGCCGCGGCCGGGGCGCCGCTCTTCGAGCCGGTCGGACGGGCGCTCGCCGCACACCTGATGCCACTCGCCCGGGACCACGTGGACCTGCGTCCGGCGGCGCTCGGCGAGACCGGCGGCGCCCTGGGCGCCATCGCCCTCGTCCTGCGTGAATCCCCCCTGCTCAACCGATATCCGGCCCGCAGCCGGACCGAAGAGGAGGACCCATGAACCCCGCGAGGCATCCATGACGGTGGTCACCGCGACGGAGAAGACCCCCGCGCCGCCGGAAGCGCCGCACGGCGCGCGCCGTACCGTCCGTCCCCTCGTGTTCAACCTGATGGCCCTCGTCCTGGGCGTGGCCGTGTGGGCGTCGGCCGCCGCCACGGGTCTCGCGGACATCCCAGGACCGCTCTCGGTCGGCTCCAGGGCGGGCGATCTGCTCGCCGACGGCACGCTCGGACAGGACGCGCTGGCCAGTCTGCGGCGGGTGCTGCTGGGCTTCGCGCTCGGCACCCTGGTCGCGGTTCCGGTGGGCTTTCTGATGGGCTGGTATCCGATCGCCCGCGGCCTGCTGGAGCCGTACGTACAGTTCTTCCGCACGATTCCGCCGCTGGCGCTGATCCCCCTGGTCATCGTCCTGATGGGCATCGGCGAGACGCCGAAAATATTCGTGATCTTCCTGGCCGCGTTCATGTCCTGTGTGGTGGCCGCCTTCCAGGGGGTGACCAGTGTGGAACGGACACTCATCGACGCGGCGCGGGTGCTGGGCGCCTCGGACCGGGCCGTCTTCCTCAAGGTGGTCATCCCGGCGTCCACCCCGTTCATCCTGGTCGGCATGCGCATCGGGCTCGGGGCGGCCTGGGCGACGGTGGTGGCGGCCGAGATGATCGGCGCCCAGCAGGGTCTCGGCTTCGAGATGGTCCACGCCCAGACCTACTACGACGTCCCCACGATCTTCGTGGGGCTCCTCAGCATCGGCGTGATCGGCCTGGTCATGGACCGGCTGTTGCTGCTGGCCGAGCGCCGTCTCACCGCATGGCAGGAGCGCCGATGAGCACCAAGATCTCATTCCGGAACGTGGTCAAGTCCTACCCGATGAAGAACACCACCTTCACCGCCCTCGACGGGGTCTCGCTGGACATCGAGGACCGCGAGTTCGTCGCGGTCCTCGGGCCCTCGGGCTGCGGCAAATCCACCCTGCTGAGCATGGTCGCCGGGCTGGTGGAGCCCACCGCCGGCACGGTCACGGTGAACGGCGAGCCCGTCACCGGACCGGGGCCGGACCGTGGGGTGATCTTCCAGCAGTACGCGCTGTTCCCGTGGCTGACGGTGCGCGGCAACGTCGAGTTCGGGCTGAAGCTGGCGCAGGTGCCGTCCGCGGAACGCAGGCGGCGCGCGGAGCGTGCCATCGAGCTGGTCGGGCTCGCCGACTTCGCCGACGCGCTGCCCAAGACGCTCTCCGGCGGGATGAAGCAGCGCTGCGCGATCGCCAGGGCCTACGCCGTGAATCCCGAAGTCCTGCTGATGGACGAGCCGTTCGGGGCCCTGGACGCGCTGACCCGGGTGCAGTTGCAGGACCAGCTCCTCGACACCTGGACCCAGGACCGGCGCACGGTCCTGTTCGTCACCCATGACGTGGACGAGGCGGTGTACCTGGCGGGTCGGGTGGTGGTGCTGGCCGCCCGGCCCGGCCGGATCCACCGGGTCCTCGACGTGGCTCTCCCGTATCCCCGGACCGAGGAGATACGGCTCTCCCCGGAGTTCGCCCGGATCCGCAACGCCGTCTGGGCCGACGTCTACCACCAGGCTCCGGCCGGCTCCCCCGCCTGACCTCCCGCCCCTCCCCCGAAGGGACTTTCGACCAGATGAGCATGACACGGCGCGCCCTCCTCTCCGCACTCTCCGCTACCGGAATGTCGCTGTCGGTCGCCGCGTGTTCGTCCTCCGGCGACGGTGGCGACGACGCCAAGGCCAGGTTCGGCTACATCGCCGACTACAACGGCGCGAGTCTGCTGGCGATAGCCGACCAGCGGGGCCTGTGGAAGAAACACGGACTCACCGCCGACTACAAGGTGTTCGTCAACGGCCCCGTGCAGATCCAGGCGCTGGGCACCGGCAACCTGGACTACGGCTATATCGGGCCCGGCGCCCTGTGGCTGCCCGCTTCCGGCAAGGCCACCATCGTCGCGGTGAACACGCTCACCTACGCCGACCGGGTCATCGCCAGACCCGGCATCACCTCGGTCAGAGGCCTGAGGGGCCGGAAGGTCGGCGTGCCCGAGGGGACGTCCGGCGAGATGGCGCTCAATCTCGCGCTCCAGCAGGCGGGGATGGCGATGGACGACATCTCGAAGGTGGTGATGGACGCGCCCACCGTGGTGTCCGCTTTCGCCTCCGGGAAGATCGACGGCGCCGGGATCTGGTATCCGCTCATCGACACCATCAAGGCGAAGGTGCCCGGCATGGAGGAGGTGGCGAGCACCGAGGACATCCCCGGCTCCACCTTTCCCACGGCGTTCCTCACCGGCGCCAAAAGGAGGCCGGAGCGTGACGAGAAGGTGGTCAAGGTCCTCCAGGAAGCCAACGACTGGCGGGCCGCCCATCCCAAGGAGTCCATCGCGCTCGCCGCGAAGATGCTGAAGGCGGATCAGACCACGGTCGCGGCGGACGCCGGGCATGTGAAGACCATGACGACCGCCGACCTGGTGACGAAGACCGAGGACGGCAGCGTCGGGAAATGGCTGGACGGCATGTGCCGCTTCTTCACCCGTACCGGCCAGCTGGCGAAAACACCGGACCCGGCCGGTTTCTACGACGGTGACCTCTACACGAAGGCGGCCGCGAAGTGAACCTGCTGTTCCTGATGACCGATCAGCACCGCGTCGACACCCTGGGCTGTTACGGCAATCCGCACGTGGCCACGCCGCACCTCGACCGGCTGGCGGCGACCGGCACCCGCTTCGACCGGTGCTACACCCCCACCGCCATCTGCACCCCGGCCCGGGCCAGCCTGCTCACGGGGCAG
This sequence comes from Streptomyces sp. NPDC021115, assembly GCF_044333065.1. Classification (NCBI taxonomy): domain Bacteria; kingdom Bacillati; phylum Actinomycetota; class Actinomycetes; order Kitasatosporales; family Streptomycetaceae; genus Streptomyces; species Streptomyces sp. NPDC021115. The sequence continues at coordinate 481,267 of NZ_JBIRQF010000003.1, read as the reverse complement.
GCGCCGTTCCGCCACCGGCTGCTGGCCAACTACGAGCGCAACGTCGGCTATCTGGAGGATCTGCGCGAGGACGCGTTCACCTTCCCCGGCGCACTGGCCGAGCGTGACTACCAGCTCGGCCTGATCGGCAAGTGGCACGTCGGCACCTGCCGCAACGCCGCCTCCTACGGCTTCGACGGCCCCGACCTGCCCGGCTGGCACAACCCCGTCGACCACCCGGACTACGCGGCGTATCTGAAGGAGCGGGACCTGCCGCCGTACCGGATCTCCGATCCGATCCGCGGCACCACGCCCAACGGCAACCCGGGAAATCTGCTGGCGGCCCGGCTGCACCAGCCGGTCGAGGCCACCTTCGAGCACTATCTCGCCACCCGCGCCATCGAGCAGTTGGAGCGGTATGCCGCGGACGGCAGGCCGTTCTTCCTGGCCACCCACTTCTTCGGGCCGCATCTGCCGTATTTGCTGCCCGACGCGTACTTCGACGCCTACGATCCCGGCCTGGTCGAGCTGCCCGCCTCGATCGCCGAGACCTTCGAGGGAAAGCCCCCGGTGCAGCGCAACTACAGCGCCCACTGGACCTTCGACACCATTCCGCTCGACGTCACCCGCAAGCTGATCGCCGTGTACTGGGGCTATGTCACCCTGATCGACGCGCAGATCGGCCGCATCCTGACCCGGCTGGACGAACTCGGGCTCGCGGGCGACACCTCGGTGTTCTTCACCGCCGACCACGGCGAGTTCACCGGCGCCCACCGGCTGCACGACAAGGGCCCGGCGATGTACGAGGACATCTACCGCATCCCCGGCATCGTCCGGATCCCCGGCGCGGCCCCTCAGGTGCGGCAGGAGTTCGTCAGTCTCACCGACTGCACCGCCACCATCCTGGACCTGGCCGGCTGTGACCCCTCACCGGCCGTGGACAGCCGCAGCCTGGTGCCACTGGTCCGGGGCGAGCGTCCGCCGTGGCCGGGCGAGCTGCTGGCCGAGTTCCACGGCCACCACTTCCCGTATCCGCAGCGGATGATCCGCGACGAGCGCCACAAGCTCGTCGTCAACCCGGAGTCGGTCAACGAGCTGTACGACCTGCGCGCCGACCCCCACGAGCTGACCAACCGGTACGAACACCCGGAGCTGCGGCCGGTACGCCAACGCCTCATGCGCCGCCTTTACGACCTGCTCCGGGAGCGCGGCGACAACTTCTACCACTGGATGACCCCGATGTTCGACATCGGCGCGTCCGACTACGACCCGAGCCTCAGCTCTTTCGAGCCGGAAGGACCGCGGAGATGAGACGCATCCCCGGCGCCCTGGTCGCGGCGCTGCTCTGGGCGCTGCTGGCCGGTCTGCTGCCCGCCGCCCACGCGACGACGCCCCGGCAGACGACGACCCAGCTAGCGCACGAGACACCGGCCTACCGGAACCCGGTGACGGCCGGGACCGTGGACACCTTCCCCGACCCGGTGACGATCCGGGGCAAGGACGGCTTCTGGTATGCGTACGGCACCCAGAACCCGGTGTTCCAGAGCAGGGGCGAGGACGGCGAACGCATGCTGCCCATCCTCCGCTCGGCCGACTTGACGCGCTGGGAGTACGCGGGCGAGGTCTTCACCCCCGAGACCAAGCCCGTCTGGCACCAGGGCGCCCGGCTGTGGGCGCCCGACATCCGCTATGTCGACGGCCACTACAACCTGTACTACTCGGTGTCCTCCCGGAACACCGTCGGCGTGGCGACCGCGCCCACCCCCACCGGCCCGTGGACCGATCAGGGGGCCGTCCTGCCGTCGCCGAGCGGCTGCGCCACCGGCAACATCGACCAGGCGCAGTTCACCGACCAGGGCGGCCGCCCCTACCTGTACTGGGGCAGCTACGACACGATCTGCGTGGCGCGGATGAACGCCGCCCGCACCCGCATCGAGGGCCCGGTCACCGAGGTGGCCCAGGGCCGCCGGATGGAGGGCGGGTTCGTCGTCCGGCGCGGCGGCCACTATTACCTGTTCTACTCGGACGCGGGCTGCTGCGACGGCGCGTACAGCGGCTACCAGGTCAAGGTGGGCCGGTCGACCAGCCCGACCGGCCCCTTCACCGACGACCGCGGCGTCCCGCTGACGGCCCCCACCAGCAAGGGCGGCGTGGTGCTGGGTGCAACCGGCAACGGCTGGATCGGCCCCGGCCACAACGCCGTCCAGACCGATCTGTCCGGCCAGGACTGGCTGGTCTACCACGCCATCCACTCCGACGACCCGGATCTGAAACCGGCCGCCGACGGCACCCTGAAGCTGTCCAAGCGGCCGATGCTGATCGACCGGCTGGACTGGATCGACGGCTGGCCGGCCGTACGGGCCGGGGCGGGCGCGTCACAGGGCGCGCAGCGTTCCCCGGTGACCTCGGGGGCCGCGGGCGGCACGTTCAACGACGGTTCGCTGAAGGGCTGGCACAACGCGGGGCCAGGCGACGGCGGCTGGCGCGTCGGCCACGAACAGGACGCGCGGGGCTTCGTGACCCACGACTCCGCCTCCCCCGCCCAGCTGGTCTCGAACCGATCCGCCCCGGCGGCCCGGCGTGCCGAAGCCGATCTACGGGTCGGCTCGGCCACTGGCGCCGCCGGACTGCTCGTCGACCACACGGGCCCTGGCAGCTTCGTGGTGGCGTGGCTGGACCGGGAGCGCGGCGCCCTGGTGACCGATGTCAGGATCGACGGCCGCAGCCGCGGCAGGCAACTCACCCCGCTCCCAGCGGACTTCGCCTGGGACACCTGGCACAACGTGGCGGCCGAGCTGCGCGGCACCCGGATGACCGTGGAGGTGAGCGCCGACCGGCTGGGGGACGCGGTGGCCACTCAGGTGCGTTCCGTGCCCGCCGCGGCGGTCCGCCCCGGCAAGGTCGGCGTGGCCACCCGCGGCCGTGGAGCCGCCGCCGACAACGTCGGCGCCACGGGGCTGTACCGCCCGGTCACCGCCGCCGTGCCCGAACCGGAGCCCGGCCCGCTGCTCCCCGCGTACAGCGACGACTTCGACTCCGCCACCGTGCCCGGCACCACCGCCGGTTCGCCGTGGTCCTGGGTCCGCGGCCCGGCGTCCGGGGTGGCGATGGACGACGGCGCCCTGTGGTGGCCGACGCAGAACGCCGAACTCCACCTGGGCGGCAACACGGCGTCGGTACTGACCAGGGAGGCGCCCCCGGGGGACTACACGGTGGAGACGAAGATGCGCTTCGCTCCGGAACGAACCAACCAGCAGGCCGGGATGGTCCTGTACGGCGGCGACGACCGCTACGTCAAGCTGGTGCACGCGGTCCTCCCGCTGAGCCACACCGACGGGGCGCTGACGCACGTCACCGAGTTCGCGAAGGAGGGCGAGCGTCCGACGACCACACCACCGACCCCGGTGGCGTACGGCCCCATGTTCGGCGGTCCGCCCGCGGACACCCTGTGGATGCGGATGTCGTATCACACCGACACCGCACACGACGAGACCGAGGTGCGCGCCGCCACCAGCACGGACGGTGTGCACTGGGTGCGGGCGGGCGTCTGGACCCTGCCGGGCGTGAGCGCGTTCCGGATCGGCCTGGTCGGGATGAACACCGCGGGCGCCACGGCACGCTTCGACTATGTGCACACCTATGCGTCCAGCCGCTGAAACACGAGGTGTACCAGGTCTTTACAACGATGTAAGCGGGTGATGGCATACCCCTGCCCGCTGAACCACTCGCTCGTGCCCCGGAGTTGACCATGTCCCGCGCCGCCACCCCTCCGCCCGATATACCGAACAACGTTCCACGGCCCGAATGCCCGCGCCCCGAATACCCGCGTCCCGGTTTCGTCCGCGAGGAGTGGCTGAACCTCAACGGGACCTGGCAGTTCGCGTTCGACCCCGGCGACAGCGGCCTCGAACGCGGACTGCCGCACCAGGAGTTGGACCGGCGGATCGTCGTCCCGTTCTGCCCGGAGTCCGAGCTTTCGGGGATCGGGGACACCGACTTCCACCCCGCCGTCTGGTACCGGCGCCACGTCCGGGTCCCGGCGTCCTGGGCCGGGCGGCGGGTGCTGCTGCTCTTCGGGGCGGTCGACCACGACGCCACCGTGTGGGCCGACGGGCGCGAAGTGGCCCGGCACAGCGGCGGGTTCACCTCCTTCACCGCCGACCTCGGCGATGTGGCGGGCACGGCCGGGGGCGAGGCCGAGGTGGTGATCGTCGTACGGGCCCGGGACGCCCGGCACGGTCCGCAGGCACGGGGCAAGCAGGCCACCGAGTACGCCAACAGCGACTGCCACTACACCCGCACCACCGGGATCTGGCAGACGGTGTGGATGGAGCCGGTGCCCGAGGTCCATCTGCGGAGGCCCCGGATCACCCCCGACCTCGGCTCCGCGGCGTTCCACCTCGAACTGCCGCTCAGCGCCAACCGCCCCGGCCACCGGATCGCGGCCCGGGTGAGCGACGCGAACGGCGCCACGGTGACGGAGGCGTCGGTACGCGCCGACCTCGATCTGGCGCCCCGGCTGGTGCTCGCGCTGCCCGAGGAGGGCGTGCGGCCATGGTCTCCCGAGGATCCGCATCTGTACCGGATACGGATCGAGCTGCTGGACGCCTCCGGCGCGGCCGTGGACCGTGCCGAGTGCACCGCCGGGCTGCGGTCGGTGGCCATCGACGGCAAGCGGCTGCTGCTCAACGGCCGCCCCGTCTTCCAGCGGCTCGTCCTCGACCAGGGCTGGTACCCGGACGGGCTGATGACCGCGCCGGACGACGCCGCCCTGGTCCGCGACATCGAGCTGTCGCTGGCCGCGGGCTTCAACGGGGCCCGGCTGCACCAGAAGGTGTTCGAGGAGCGCTTCCTGCACCACGCCGACCGGCTGGGCTATCTGGTGTGGGGCGAGTTCGGCGACTGGGGTGCCGCTACAGGACCTACCACCGGGGACAACCAGCAGCCGACCGCCGGTTTCGTGGCGCAGTGGCTGGAGGCCGTGGAGCGGGACTACTCCCATCCGTCCATCGTCGGCTGGTGTCCGCTCAACGAGACCCACCAGGAACTCCACGACCGGCAGACCGTGCTGGACGATGTCACCCGGGCCATGTTCCTGGCCACCAAGGCCGCCGACACCTCCCGTCCGGTGCTGGACGCCTCCGGCTACTCCCATCGCGTGGCCGAGTCCGACGTCTACGACGCGCACAGCTACGAGCAGGATCCGGAGGCGTTCCGCCGCCAGATGGCGGGGCTGGACAAGGACGATCCGTACGTCAATCCCGACCGCGCGGGCAACCCCGGGAGGCGGGACACCGACGCGGTGTGGTCGCTGCCGTACCGCGGCCAGCCCTACTTCGTCAGCGAGTTCGGCGGCATCTGGTGGAATCCGGAGGAGGCCGCGGCCGCCGCGGGGGACGACCGCGAGGTGTCCTGGGGCTATGGGCAGCGGCCGAGGAACGAGGAGGAGTTCCACGAGCGCTTCGCCGGGCTGACCGCGGCGCTGCTGGAGGACCCGCGGATGTTCGGCTACTGCTACACCCAGCTCACCGATGTGTTCCAGGAACAGAACGGCGTCTACCGCTTCGACCGTGGCCACAAGCTGGACGTCGCGCGGGTGCGCGCCGCCCAGCTGCGTCCCGCCGCGTTCGAGCGGCAGTCCGGCGAGGAGGGACGATGACCGGTCTCACCAGGCGCGGCCTGCTGAGAGGGGCGGTGTACGGCGCGGGAGCGGCCGCCACCGCCTCCGCGCTCACCGGCTGCGGTTCGATCGCCGGGAGTGTGACCAGCGCGGACGAGATCCGTTACTGGAACCTGTTCACGGGCCCGGACGGCGAGCTGATGAAGTCCCTGACGCGGGATGTCGAGAAGCGCGTACCAGGGCTGAAGGTCAGGACGACGGTGCTGGAGTGGGGCCCGCCGTACTACACCAAGCTCGCCATGGCCTCCGCCGGTGGCCGCTCACCCGATGTGGCCATCATGCACCTCACCCGGCTCGAGGGCTACGCCCCCGGCGGGCTGCTCGACCCCTGGGACACGGACCTGCTGGCCGAGTTCGGGCTGAAGCAGGACGACCTCAACCAGACGCTGGTCAAGCGGAGCCTGTACCAGGGCGCCCCGTACGCCATCCCGCTGGACACCCACCCGTTCGTCGTCTTCTTCGACCGGGACGTCATGGACAAGGCCGGGCTCCTCACCGGCGAAGGGCAGCTCGTGCCCTTCGAATCGCCGCGGCACGCGCTGGAGCTGATGGACAAGCTCCGCCGGTCCGGCGGCAAGCTCGGCCCCGTCTTCGGCCACTCAGGCGACCCGGCGATGAGCTGGCGGATGTTCTGGTCGCTGTACTGCCAGACCGGCGCCACCTTCGATCTCACGGGCGAGCAGGCAGAGATCGACGAGGACACCGCCGTCGAGGTGGTGCGGTTCATGGCCGAGCTGGCGCGCGACAGCCGCACCATGGACGTCCAGACGGCGATCGCCACCTTCGCGAACGGCCGGTCACCGATGATCTTCTCGGGCGAGTGGGACATGGCCACCTACCAGTCCACCCTGAAGGACCGGCTGGGCGGCGCCCCCATCCCCACCTTCTACGACCGTCCGGCGGGCGCGGCCGACAGCCACGCACTGGTGCTGCCGCACCAGGACAACCCGGATCCGGAGCGCAGACGGCGCACCCACCAGTTCGTCGCCGAGCTGGTCAGGTCGGGGCTCAAGTGGGCGGCGGCCGGTCACATCCCGGCGTACAACCCGGCGGTCTCCTCCGCGGCGTACGCCAAACTGCGTCCGCAGTCCGAGTACGCGGGCGCCGCGAAGCAGCTCGCGCTCGACCCGCCGGTGTGGTTCGCGGGCTCGGGTTCGGACTTCCAGACGCGGATGTCCCAGGCGCTCGATCCCGCGATCGGCGGCTCGTCCCCGGCGAAGGCGGTGCGCACGATGGTCTCCCAGATCAACACCCTGCTGGCCCAGCCGAATCCGGCCTGATGGCGATGGAAACACAACGGAAAGGGAGCATCGTCATGACGCCACGGTCCCCGGGCGCCACCGGGTGGTTCTTCGCCACCCCCTTCCTGGTGTTCTTCGGGCTCTTCCTGGTCGTGCCGCTCGGCATCGGCCTGTGGATGAGCTTCACCGACGCCAGCCTGACCGGGTCCGGTGGCGGCACCCTCGTCGGCCTGGACAACTACACCGAGGCGCTGGGCGACGGGCAGGTGTGGCAGACCCTCGGCAACACGGTGTGGTTCACCGTCCTGTCCACCGTCCCCCTGGTGGCGCTCGCCCTCGTGATGGCCCTGCTGGTGTACACGGGGATGCCGGGCCAGTGGCTGTGGCGGCTGTCCTTCTTCGCCTCGCACCTGCTGCCGGTGGCGGTGGTCTACCAGATCTGGAACATGCTGTACCAGCCGGACCGGGGCATGCTCAACGGCCTGCTGGACCTGGTCGGCATCGACGGGATCGGCTGGCTGACGGACGAGAAGTACGCCATGTGGTCCCTCGCGCTGGTGACCCTGTGGTGGACGGTGGGCTTCAACTTCCTGCTCTACCTGGCCGCGTTGCAGGCCATCCCCGACCATCTCTACGAGGCGGCCGCGCTCGACGGCGCCGGGGCGTGGCGCCGCCTGTGGTCGGTCACGCTGCCGCAGCTGCGCCGGACCACCGGGCTGATCGCGGTGCTCCAGGTGATGGCGTCGCTGAAGGTGTTCGACCAGATCTACCTGCTGACCAGGGGCGGCCCTGACGGCACCACCCGGCCGATCCTGGAGTACATCTACGACACCGGCTTCACCAACTACCGGCTGGGCTACGCCTCGGCGGTCTCGTACGTGTTCTTCGCGGTCGTCATCATCCTCTCGCTCGCCCAGTTGAAGATCTTCTCGCGCAGGGAGGACTGATCCCGCCATGACCCCCGAGACACTGACACCCCGCACACCGGGCAAGCCGCGCTCCACCATGCCCCGGGAGGTGGCCCGGCGGCGCCGCCACGGCGGCGGCCGGGCCTGGCACCCCACGCTCGGGACCGGCCCCCTCCCCCGCGTGCTGACGCTGCTGGCGCTGGTGCTGATGGCGGTGGCCTGGCTGGTGCCGTTCGGCTGGGGCGTGGACACGTCGTTCAAGTCGGAGGTCGACGCGAGCGCGTCGGGCGTCGACTGGCTGCCGGACGCGGGCTTCACCCTGGACGCCTACCGGACCATCTTCGACCAGGGCAATCTGCCGGTGTGGGCGGTGAACAGCGTGGTGATCGCCGTGTGCGTCACGGCACTCACCGTGGCGGTGTCGGCGATGGCCGCGTACTCCTTCTCGCGCACCCTCTTCCGCGGCCGGCGGGTGCTGTTCGCCGTCGTCGTGGCCTCGATCATGGTGCCCCCGCAGATCCTGATCGTGCCGCTGTTCCGGCAGATGCTCGCCATGAACCTCGTCGACACCTATGCGGCGGTGATCCTGCCGCAGGTGGTGGCGCCCGCGATGGTGTTCATCCTGAAGAAGTTCTTCGACGGCATTCCGCGCGAGCTGGAGGAGGCGGCCCGGATCGACGGGGCGGGCAGCTTCCGGGTGTTCTGGAGCGTGGTGCTGCCGCTGTCCCGGCCGATCCTGGCGGCGGTGGCCATCTTCGTCTTCATCAACACCTGGAACAACTTCCTCTGGCCGTTCATCAGCACCAGCGATCCTCAGCTGATGACGCTGCCGGTGGGGCTGTCGACCGTGAAGGACTCCACAGGGCTGCGCAACGCCCAGGAGTCGGCCGCCTCGGTCCTCGGCTCCCTCCCGCTGCTGATCGTCTTCATGCTGTTCCAGCGCCGCATCGTGAAGTCGGTGGCCACCACCGGTCTGGGAGGCCAGTGACCCTCAAGAGCCGTCCTCGGTGGACTCGCGGGCGCACAGCGTGTGCCCGACGATCACCTCCCGGGGCGGCCTGCCCGGTGCGTCGATCCGCTCCAGCAGCAGGCTGACGGCGTGCCGGGCGATCGCGCCCTTGTCCGGTGCGACGGTGCTCAGGCTGGGCGTGCTGTAGCGGGTGGCCTCGATGTCGTCGAAGCCCATCACGGCCACGTCCTCGGGCACCCGCAGCCCGCGCTCGTAGAGGGTGCGCAGCGCGCCGAGGGCCAGCGCGTCGTTGAAGCAGAACACGGCGTCCGGCGGTTCGGCCTCCTCCAGCAGCGCGTCCATCGCCCGTGCGCCCTCCCGTAGGTGGTAGCGGGGTGTCTCGCGCTCCAGCCGGGGGTCCAGCGGCAGCCCGGCCGCCCGAAGCGCCTGGCGGTAGCCGGTCCTGCGCAGCAGCGGGGTGCCGATGTACGGCTCGGGCTGCGGGCCGACGGCGGCGATCCGGCGGCGGCCGCCGCGGATCAGATGGGTCACCGCCTCCCGGGCGGCGGCCACGTTGTCGATGACGACGTGGTCGGTGAGGCCGCCGCTGGGCCGTTCGCCGATGAGCACGAGCGGCACGGCGCCGAGATGGCCCGCGAGCGCGCCGCCGTGCAGGGCGAGCGGGCTGACCACCACGCCGTCCACGATTCTGTCGCCGAGCCCGCGGATGACGGACGCCTCCCGCTCCCGGTCGCCGAGGGTCTGCTCGATGAGCAGGGTGCGGCCGTGTTCCTCGGCCGTGGTGAGGAAGTGGCGGCCCAGCTCTGCGAAGTACGGGACGTCCAGCTCCGGCAGGACCAGCGCGATCATGCCGGTGCTGCCGCGGCGCAGATTGCGGGCGGCCCGGTTGGGCCGGTAGCCGAGCTGCCGGACGGCCCGCTGCACCCGCTCCCGGGTCGCGGGCGCCACATGGGTGAAGCCGTTGATGACGTTCGACACGGTCTTCGGGGAGACCCCGGCGAGCGCCGCCACGTCCTTGACGGTGGCGCTCCGGGCCGCGCCCGCACGCGTGCCGCCCGATGACGCCTCACTCTTCGCGGTCTGCTGGTTCGCGGCGGTCACCGGGCGATCCTAGGCGCTCCCGGTGGCGCACGGCACTCCCCCGGGCCCCTGCGGTCACTTGAGGGCGCCCAGGGTGACGCCGGTGCGCCAGTAGCGGCGCATCGCGGTCATCATCACGGCCAGTGGCACGATCGACAGCAGCGCGCCGGTGAGGACGAGGCTGGTCAGGTCGATGCCGGACTCCAGCCGTCTGCCGGTCCAGTTGTACAGGCCCAGGTTGAGGGTCCAGTTCTCCTCGCCGCGCAGCACGGTCAGCGGCAGGAAGAAGGCGTTCCAGGTGTTGACGAAGGCGAGCAGGAACACGGTGGCGCCGCCGGTGGTCATCATCCGCAGCACGATGCTGAAGAAGATCCGCAGCTCCCCGGCACCGTCCAGACGGGCCGCCTCCAGGAGTTCGAAGGGGACCGTGGCCTCGGTGTACACCTTGGCCAGGTACACGCTGAACGGGTTGATCAGACACGGGATGAGCATCGCCCAGGGGGTGTCGACCAGCCCGATCGACGAGAACAGCAGATACAGCGGCAGCGTGAGCAGGGCGATCGGGATGAGGAAGGAGCCCACGACACACGCGAACACCACGCCGCGCCCGGGGAAGTCGAAGCGGGCGAGGCCGTATCCGGTGGCGAGGGCGATGAGCGTGCCGCCGAGCGATCCCACTCCGGCGTACAGGAAGGAGTTGGCGGTCCAGCGCAGGAAGATGCCGCCGTCGTAGGTGACCAGCTGGCGCAGGTTGTCCCACAGGTGCATGCCGGAGAACCACAGGCCGCCCGACTGGTACAGCCCGGTCCGGTCCTTGGTGGCGGCGACGATCAGCCACCACACCGGGAAGAGGCTGTACGCACCGGCCAGGACCAGGCCGAGCAGCAGGAAACGCTGGCCGCCCCGCCCGCGCGCGGCGGCGTCGGGGCGGGCGAGCCGCCGTACGGTGCGCGCCCCGGATCGTTCGGTGCGCTCCCCGGGCCGTTCGGTGGCGGATTCCGTCATCAGCATCAGTCGGTCTCCTTCGAGGTCAGCCGGTAGAAGAGGAAGGAGGCCACGCCGAGGACGAGGGCGAGCAGCACCGACAGGGCCGCGGCGTAGTGGTAGTTGCCCGCGTTGAACGCCTGGTTGTAGACGATCATGATCGGGGTGAAGCTGTCGCTGACCGTCTGCGGCGTGACGTTCCGGAACAGCGCGGGCTCGTTGAAGATCTGGAGCATCTGGATGATGGAGAGCATCCCGGTCAGCACCAGCGCCCCGCGCACATGCGGAATCTTGATGCTGAGCGCGATACGGGTCTCGGACGCGCCGTCGAGCCGCGCGGCCTCGAACAGCTCGCGGGGCACGGCCTGGAGCGCTGCGTAGATGATGACCATGTTGTAGCCGATGCCGTGCCAGGTCAGCAGGTTGCCGATGGACGGCCAGACCATCGAGGGCGCGAAGAAGTTCCAGGAGAGCCCGAAGACGTCGCCGAGCGAGGTCAGCGGGCCGACGTCGGGGCTGTAGAGGTTGATCCATACGATGGCGGCCACCACCCCGGGGATCATGTACGGGATCAGCAGCAGCATCCGGAACCGGGCGACCGCCCGCGAGGTGAGCCCGTCCAGGCACAGGGCGAGCAGCAGGCTGACCGCGAGCATCACCGGGATCTGCACACACGCGAACAGGACCACCCGCAGAACGGAGCTGATGAACGCCGGATCGGTCAGCCCCTGCCGGTAGTTGTCCAGTCCGGCGAACGTCACGGTGGCGCCCCCGAGCCCGAGTCCTGACCGCTGTTCCCGGAACAGCGACTGGTGGACGGCGTAGCCGATCGGGACGAGGTAGAGGAAGACGAAGCCGAGCTGGAAGGGGAGCGTGAAGGCAGCCCCCTTCCAGCGCTGGGAGCGGATCATGCGGCCCTCAGCCCTTGACGCCGATGCCGCGGGACTTCAGGTCCGCCACCGTCCACTTCTGCATGTGGGCCAGCAGGTCGGTGACCTTCTGCTGCTTGTTCAGGACCTTCGCCCAGCCGGTCTGGAGTTCGGTGAACATCGCGGTCCAGTCCGGTCCGAAGACCCAGTCGGTGGTGACGGTCCGCAGGCTGTCGGTGACCACCTTCTTGCCCGGTCCGTAGTTCTTCCCCAGCAGCTTGCGGGAGAGCGACTTGTCGACGTAACGCGCGCTGTCGGCCAGCGCGGGCAGGACGCCGTTGCCGGTCTCCGGGCTCGCCATGGTGGACACGGCGCCGGTGTTGGTGGACATCCACAGCGCCGCGGCGGCGGCCTGCTCCTGGTGCTCGCAACTCTTGGTCACCAGGGTGAGCCCGCCGCTCTGGTTGGTCCCGGCCGGGGTCTTGGCGGGCTCGCCGGTGAAGGCCGGCCATGGGGACAGCGCCCACTGGCCGTCGGACTTGGTGAAGTTCTGGACCATGCCCGCCATCTGCCAGGTGGAGATCTGCCGGGTCGCGGTGCGGCCGGCGTCGTAGTTGCGCTGGACGGCGGCGTAGTCGGCGAAGGAGAGCGAGGAGTTGAGGCCGTTGTCGATGATCTGCTGGATCACCTTCGCCGCCCTGAGGCTTCCGGAGTCGAGGAAGTTCACCCGCCAGGCGTTGCCGTCGATGGCGTACCAGTGCGCGCCCGCCTGCATCGCGAGGACTTCGAGCGTGCTCGGGTCCTCGCCCGCGTAGTTGGTGATGTGGATGCCGTGCTTCTTCAGCACCTTGCCGGCGGCGATGAAGTCGTCCCAGGTCGCGGGGGCTTCAAGGCCGTACTTCCGGAAGATGTCGGTGCGGCGGATGGTGAAGGCGGGCGCGGAGCTGGTGGGGACGCCGTAGACCTTGCCCTGCACCCCGGCACCGGCCCACGCGCCCGCGTTGAACTTGTCCTTCGCTGACCCGACGTAGGGCGTGATGTCGGCGAGCACGTCCTGGGAGACCAGGGTGGTCACGTATTCGGCGGTGTTCTGCACCAGGCAGGGCGCGTTGCCCGCCTTGACGGCGTTGGTCAGCTGCTTCTGCATCGTCAGCTGGTCGGTGACCTTGGTGTACTTGAGCTTGATGTTCCGGTGGCTGGCGTTGAACGCCTTGACGACGGCCTCATGGCCGTTGGCCCAGCCCCAGAAGGGGAGGGTGACCGGGCCCGAGTCCCCGTCGGACGCGGAGTCCCCGGAGCCGGATCCGCCGCAGGCGGAGAGCAGACCTGTCAGCGCGAGCCCCGCGACGGCGGCGCGGGCGAACCTTCTCCGGGGCAGGGTGAAGTTCATCTGACCGTGATCCTTTGGATGTCGGCGTTCGCGGAACGCGAGGGGAGGCGGCTCGTTGGTGGCCAGGAACGGCGGGCAGAGGCCGAAGGAGCGAAAGCGGTAGTAACCGGTTGCTGTGGACGGTAGGCCGGTTGGTCCGCGCTCGACAAGGGGCCGGACGCGATGAGTTGCGGAAAACGCTTACGACAGTGGTGCGGTCGGGACGACCGTCAGGCGGTGGCTACGCGGGGCGGACCGGCGGCCGCACGGAGTTCCGTACGACGACATGGGTGCCCAGCACCAGATGGGCACCGTCGCCGCCCGTACGGCGGCCCGTGCCGCCTTCGCGCCGGTCGGCCACCGCGCGCAGCGCGGCCCGCCCCATCTCCTCGTACGGCACATGAACGGTCGTCAGCTGCGGGGTGAGCTGGGACGCCAGCGGAATGTCGTCGTAGCCGACGATCGAGACGTCCTCGGGGACCCTGAGCCCGGCGGCGCGCAGCGCCTGCATGGCGCCCGCGGCCACCACATCGGTCCCCGCCAGCACCGCCGTGAAGTCCAGCTCGCGCCGCAGCCCCTCCTCCACCGCCTCGTACCCGTGGCCGTAGTCGTACGGGCCGTGGAGCACCATGCCCGGGTCGAACGGCACGCCGTACGCCTCGAAGGCCCGCTGGGCGCCCCTCAACCGGCCCTGGGCCGTGGTGAGTTCGGAGTGTCCCGGCAGCACGAGGACCCGGCGGTGGCCTGCGGACAGCAGATGGCTCGCCATGGCGTAGGCGCCGCCCTCGTTGTCGTAGTCGACCGTGGTGGCCGCCACGTCGCCCTCCAGCGGCGGCCTGCCGACGAGGACCAGGTGGGATCCGGCCGCGTCGAGGGAGCGGGCGAACCGGGCCATCCTCAGCTGGTACTCATCGAAGTCGTACGCGCCGCCGAGCAGGACCACGGCGGCGACGCCCTGCTGGCGCATGAGGTTCACCAGCGCCAGCTCCCGCTCCGGGTCGTCGCCGGTGGTGCCGACCAGCGAGAGCCAGCCGCGCAGCGTGGCCGCGCCCTCGACGCCCTTGGCCACATGGGCGAAGGCGGCGCCGGTGATGTTGTTGATGAGGATGGCCACGGTGGGCGTGCCGCCACCGGCCAGCGAGCGGGCGTGGGCGTTGGTGACGTAGTCCAGGTCCCGGACGACCTTCATCACCCGGCGGCGCAGCTCGTCCGACACCGGATAGTTGCCGGACAGGACGCGCGAGACGCTGGCGACGGAGACGCCCGCGCGCTCCGCCACATCGCGGATGGTGGCCCGTCCGGCGCCGCCCGACGCCTTGCGCTCGCTCACCGTAGCGGCTCCTTCACCGTAGTGACTCCCCCGTCGGCCGGGCCGGGGCCCGCCCCGCACCGGTGCGGAAACCGTATCCCATCGTTACCGCGTGAGGACGGGCCGCCGGGGCGGGCCTCAGGCGACGCGCGCCAGATCCGCATGCCGCACCTGATGGGCCAACGGCAGCCCCGCCGCCAGGCGTTCCAGCTCCTCGGCGACGACGCGGCCGAGGCGGGCCAGTTCGTTGCCGAGCGACCCCGCGATGTGCGGGGTGAGGAACACGTTGGGCAGCGCGTACAGCGGGGAGGCGGCGGGCAGCGGCTCGGGGTCGGTGACGTCCAGTACGGCGCTCAGTCGGCCCGCGACCAGCTCGTCGGTGAGGGCGCGGGTGTCGACCAGCGCACCCCGGGAGGTGTTGATGAGCACGCCGCCGTCCCGGATGAGGGCGAGCCGCCGGCGGTCCAGCATGCGGTGGGTCTCGGGGATGTCGGGGGCGTGCAGGCTCACGATGTCGCTGCGGCGCAGCAGGTCCTCCAGCGGCAGCGGTGCGGCGCCGAGGGCGGCGGCCCCGGCGGCGTCCACATACGGGTCGTACAGCGCGACATCGAAGTCGAACGGCCGCAGCAGCTCAAGGAGTCGGCGGCCCACGCGGGAGGCGCCGATGACGCCCACCCGGCGGCCGAGGTTGCCGATGGCCGCGGTCTGCGCGGGGGTCGGATGGGTGTGGGTGTCCCGGAAGCGTTCCCGGTGGGCGAAGGTGTCCTTGCCCGCGAGCAGGATCATGGCAAGGGTGTATTCCGCGACCGGCAGCGCGTTGCCGGTGACCGCGCTGGACACGGCGATGCCGCCGTCCCACAGGGCGTCGCCGATCAGTGAGCGCACGGAGCCCGCGGCGTGCAGGACGGTGCGCAGCCGGGGCGCCGCGGCGAGGGCTCCGGCGTCCAGACGGGGGCAGCCCCAGCCGGTGATCAGCACCTCGGCCCGGGCCAGCGCGGGGGCGGCGGCGGGGTCGGTGAGGTCCCGTACGACGAGCGCGGTGTCGATCTCGGCCACCTGTCGGAGCCGGTCCATGAGCGGCGGCGGGAAGAGCAGGGGCAGATGCACCGGGTCCATGGCGAACACGGCTCTCGGCGGCTGGGCACTGGTCATGACTCTCCTGAGGCGCCGGGGAAACGGTTTCAGAAAGCGCCTTCTAAAGTAGATCTGACGGGAAGGCGGGTCAACGGCGGGCGGGGCGCCGTCGAGGCGACCGATCCTTTCGAAAGTGCGCCCGGACCCTTGACTCTGTTTCCGGACCGGGCGGAAGCTCTGGCCACTTGGTCGCAGTAACCGGTTTCCGCATTCCGTTGCGCAGGGAGTCAGCCATGAACCCGCCCTTGTCCCGTCGCGCCACCCTTCAGGCGGCAGGTGCCACCGTGCTCGCCGCGGGCCTGACCGGCACCACCGGCACCACCGCCACGGCCGGTGAGGCCGGTGGCGCGGCACGGCTCGTCACCTATCCGGTGCCGTCGGGAGCCCCCGTGAAGACCGACAGCTTCACCGTCAAGGTCCGCAATCCCGGCGGCAGATGGCGCAGGCTCGGCGCCTATCTGGCCACCCTGAACCTGGTCGACACCACCACCGGCAGCGGGCGTCAGCAGAACTCGACGCTCGCGTACTTCGACTTCTCGGGCAGCGTCGAGGTCGAGGTGACCTGCCTCAAGGGCGGTGTGGAGAAGGTGCGGATACGGCCCGACTCGTACGGCATCACGCCGAAGGTGCGCGGCAACACGGCCCGGTTCCGGCTCAGCGAACCGCGCAACCTGATCGTGCAGGCCGACGACCAGATCTTCGACTGTCTGCATCTACTCGCCCGCCCCCTGGAGACGGACCGCCCCGCCGCGGACGATCCGGACGTCATCCACTTCGGCCCCGGAGTGCACACCACTCCCGGCGGCACCCTGACCGTGCCGTCCGGCAAGACCGTCCATCTGGACGGCGGTGCGGTACTGAAGTCCCGGGTGATCTTCAAGGACGTCGAGAACGCGGCGCTCACCGGGCGCGGTGTCATCCACGCGGCGCCCGGCGGCGGCGCCACCGTCGAGGGGTCGAAGCACATCACCATCGGCGCCGTGACGATGCTCAACCCGGGCGGATACGCCGTCACCATCGGCGAGTCCGAGGACATCGCCCTCAGCGGCATGGCCTCCTTCAGCTCCAAGGGCAACGGCGACGGCATCGACGTGTTCTCCAGCTCCGATGTCACGATCGACGGTGTCTTCATGCGCAACGCCGACGACTGCGTGGCCATCTACGCGCACCGCTGGGACTACTACGGCGACACCCGGAACATCACCGTCAAGAACTCCACCCTGTGGGCGGACGTCGCGCATCCCATCAACGTGGGCACGCACGGCAACACCGACGCGCCCGAGGTGCTGGAGAACCTGACCTTCAGCAACCTCGACATCTGCGACCACCGCGAACCCCAGACCGGCTACCAGGGCTGCATCGCCCTCAACCCCGGCGACAGCAACCTCATCAGGAACGTGCGCATCGACGGCGTCCGGGTCGAGGACTTCCGGCAGGGCCAGCTGATCCATATGCGGGTCATGTACAACACGAAGTACAACACCTCGGTCGGCCGCGGCATCGAGGACGTGTACGTCAAGGACCTCAGCTACAGCGGCACCCACGGCAGCCCGTGTCTGCTGCTCGGTTACGACACCGAACACGCCATCAGGAACGTGACCTTCGAGAACCTCGTGGTGGGCGGCACGGTCATCGCCGACAGCATGAAGAAGCCGACCTGGTACGTGGCCGCGGACTTCGTCCCCATGCACGTGAACGAGCATGTGACGAACCTCAGGTTCCTCACCAGCGCCGAGGCCGCCGCCTCATGACGGCGTCCGCACCGAGGCGCCGGGGCTTCCTCGGTGCCACCGCTGCCCTGCTGCTGGTGCCTGGCACGGGCGGCCTGGCCGGGCCCGCGGTGGCACGGGCCGCCGAGCACCGAAGCCGGACCTTCACCCACCCCGGGCTGCTGCACGGCGCCGCCGACCTGGCCCGGATGAAGGCGGCGGTAGCCGCCGGGGAAGCCCCGGTCCACGACGGCTTCCTGGCACTCGCGGCAAGCCCCCGCGCGTCGGCCGCGTACACCGTGCGCAACACTGGCCAGATCACCTCCTGGGGCCGCGGTCCGGCCCGGTTCATGAACGAGGCCGTCGCCGACTCCGCCGCCGCCTATCAGAACGCCCTCATGTGGTGTGTCACCGGCGACCGCGCCCACGCCGACAAGGCCCGCGACATCCTGGACGCCTGGTCGGCCTCGCTCACCGCCGTCACCGGGGCCGACGGGCCGCTCGGCGCCGGGTTGCAGTGCTTCCTGTTCGTCAACGCGGCCGAGCTGCTGCGGCACACCGGCTACGACGGGTGGCACCCGGAGGCCGTCGCGGCTTGCGAGGAGTCCTTTCTGCGCGTCTGGTATCCGGCGGTGTCCGGCTACATGCTCTACGCCAACGGCAACTGGGACCTCACGGCGGTCCAGACCGTCCTGGCCATCGGGGTGTTCTGCGAGGAGCCGACGCTCTTCGAGGACGGCTTGCGGTTCGCCGCGGCCGGCGCGGGCAACGGCAGTGTCCGGCACCGCGTCGTCACCGACGCGGGCCAGGGCCAGGAGAGCGGCCGCGACCAGGGCCATGAGCAGCTGGCGGTCGGCCTGCTGGGCGACGCCGCCCAGGTGGCCTGGAACCAGGGCATCGACCTGTGGGGCTTCGACGGCAACAGGATCCTGGCGAACGTCGAGTACGCCGCCCGCTACAACCTCGGCGACGACGTCCCCTTCTCCCCCGACCTGGACCGCACCGGCAAGTACCTCAAGACATCTGTGTCGGACAAGGCGCGCGGCACCCTGCCACCGGTCTACGAGATGGCGTACGCGCACTACGCGGGCGTACGCGGTCTCCCCACCCCGCACACCGAGCGCGCCGTCTTCCGCGGCAGCGGCGGCGCCCGCGCCGTCGAGGGCGGCAACGACGACCTGCCGGGCTGGGGCACGCTGACCTACGCCGGGGCGAAGGCGGCGCCCGCCGCGCCGACGTCACCCGCCGGGCTCACCGCCACCGGCGCGCGCCGCTCCGTCACCCTGGCGTGGCTGCCGTCCGCGTGGGCGACGGGCTACACGGTCCGGCGCGCCACCGGACCCGACGGGCCGTACGAGCGGATCGCCTCCGGGGTCGGGACACCGGTGTACACCGACCGCGCGGTGCACACCGGGCGGACCTACTACTACACGGTCGATGCCGCCAACTCTCATGGTACGAGCGGCAGTTCCGGCTGGGTGGCGGCCACGGCCGGGCTGCCAGGGCCCTGGTCGACCGAGGACGTGGGGACCCCGCGCGTCCCGGGCTCCGCCACCTTCGACGGCGAGCGCTTCGTCCTGGAGGCGGGCGGCACCGCGGACAGCTGCCGCCTGGTGCGTCTGCCGCTGCGCGGCGACGGCACGGTCACCGCCCGGATCGTGTGGCCGCTCAGCTCGCAGTACTCCACGATCGGCGTCACGCTCCGCGGCTCACTCGACGCGGACGCCGCACACGCCTCGATGCTGATCCAGGGGCTGCCGCTGCACACCTGGAGCGGCGTGTGGACCGTGCGCCCCTCGGCCGGGGCTGCCGTCTCGGCCACCGGCAGCACCCCCGTGCCACCGTCCCAGCGACAGGCCATCACCACCGCCGCCGCGTTCCCGCTCTCCGACCTCGGCACCCTGCCCGCGTCGGCCACACCGCTGGACGCCCCTTACGTCGAGGGCGCGGGCGACGGCTACCGGCTGCGGGCGCCGTACTGGGTGCGGGTGACCCGCCGGGGCCGCCACTGCACCGGCGCCATCTCCCCTGACGGCGTCCGGTGGACCGAGGTGGGCTCCACCGAGGTCCGGCTCGGGCGCACCGCGTACGCGGGCCTCACCCTGTCCTCCTGCCTGGGCGTCGACGAGGCGTACGCCGAGACCGGCACCGGCGCCTTCGACAACGTCACCGTGACTTCCCCCTCCGGGCCTGTGTGGACCGTGCCCCGCCCGGTGCGCACCGCCACCGACCTGCGGGCGAGGGCCGCGGCCGATGCCATCGAGCTGGCCTGGACCGACCCGGACCCCGCCGCCCGGTACACGGTGCTGCGGGCCGTACGCGCCCACGGCCCGTACGAGACCGTCGCCATCGGCGTCGGCCCGGTCGGCTTCGGCACCCGCGTCCGGTACGCGGACGCCACCGGGACGCCCGGGCGGACGTACCACTACGCCGTGGCGAAGACGAACCGCGGCGGGCTCGGGCCGCGCTCGGCGCCCGCGAGCGCACGCATGCCGACCCCCGCCAAGCCCCAACTCATTTCCGCCGAGGCGGTGTTCGCCAACCGCGGTGTCCCGTTCCGTCATCTTCTGCGCGCCACGCACGAGCCGGTACGGTTCACCGCGACCGGCCTCCCCGAGGCATTACGTGTCGACCAGCGCACCGGGCTGATCTCCGGACAGCCGACGGCGACCGGCACGTTCACGCTCACCACCGGCGCGGGCAACGCGTCAGGCGCCGCCAACTCCGCCCTCACCCTCGACATCGGCGCCCCGCCGCCCGCGCCCTGGTCGTACGACGACCTCGGCGATGTGGTCCTCGACGAGCGCGCGCTCGGGACGTACGGCGTGGTGGCCATCCGCACCCCCGGGATCACCTCGTACGACGTGGGGACGTTCACCGTGCGCGGCGCCGGGACCGATCTCGGCGTCAACGGGCAGGGGATGACGGGCCAGTTCGCGCACCGGTCCGTCCATGGGGACTGCGAGGTCACCGCCCGGCTCGTCGCGCGCGAAGGGGACACGGCCGCCGACCGGGTCGGGCTGCTGATGGCCAAGTCCCTGTCGCCGTTCGACCAGGCGGCCGGGGCGATCGTCACCGGCGGGACCACCGCGCAGCTCATGCTGCGCCCGGTCGTGGCGGGCGCGTCCGCCTTCACCGGGAACGGCCGCCTCACCCTGCCCTGTCTGCTGCGGCTGAGGCGCACCGGGACCGTCTTCGCCGCGGCCGCCTCCACCGACGACGGCGCCACCTGGGTGCCCCTCGCCGAGGGCGCCGTCCCCGGCTTCGGTGACGCCCCGTACCACGTGGGCCTCGTGGTCTGCTCCCGCGACCCGCTGGCCCGCACCACCACGCGGTTCGACCGCGTGCACCTCACCCCCACCCAGAGCGGAGAGACTTAAGCGATGAGCCGCGAACTCGGCCCCACTCCCCCGCCCGCACACCGCCCGGCCCGCCGTACCCTGCTGCGGTCCGCGGGCGGCCTCACCGCCACCCTCGCCCTCGGTGCCGGGGCGGCCGCCGCCACCGGCGGCAGCGCGGGCGCCGCGCCCGCCACCTTCACCCACCCCGGCATGCTGCACGCCTACGGCGAACTCAACCGCGCCAAGGTGCGCGTCGCCGCCGGAACCGAACCGTGGCTGTCCGGCTGGAACCGCCTGACCGCCAACCGCCACTCCGCGAGCACCTGGGCCCCCAATCCGCAGCAGACCGTCATCCGCGGCGGGACCGGCGAGAACTACGGCATCCTCTACAACGACATCCACGCCGCCTACCAGAACGCCCTGCGCTGGAAGATCGCGGGCACCACCGCGAACGCGGACACCGCCGTCAAGATCCTCAACGCCTGGTCGGCCACCCTCACCACGCTCACCGGCAACGCGGACCGCTTCCTGGCCGCCGGGATCTACGGCTACCAGTTCGCAGGCGCCGCCGAGCTCATGCGCGGCTACAGCGGCTTCGACCTGGGCCGCTTCCAGACGATGATGCGCAACGTCTTCTACCCGCTCAACAACCAGTTCCTCAACCAGCACAACGACGCCTGCATCACCAACTACTGGGCCAACTGGGACCTGTGCACCATGAATTCGGTCCTCGCCATCGGAATCCTGTGCGACGACGCCGCGAAGTACGACCAGGCGGTCAGCTACTTCAAGAGCGGCGCGGGCAACGGCTCCATCCGCCACGCCGTCCCGTACATCTACGACAACGTCGACGGCTACGCCCTCGGCCAGTGGCAGGAGTCAGGCCGGGACCAGGGCCACACCATGATGGGCATGGGCCAGCTGGGCGCCTTCTGCGAAATGGCCTGGTCGCAGGGGGACGACCTGTACGGCTACGACGGCAACCGCTTCATGAAGGCCGCCCAGTACGTCGCCAAGTACAACCTCGGCCACGACGTGCCCTTCACCACCTACACCTGGGGCACCGGCCAGAACTGCGCCCAGCAGTCGCACACCGTGATCTCCGCCGCGAGCCGCGGCCAGGTCCGGCCGGTGTGGGACCTGCTGTACTACCACTACGGCCGACGGCGTGGCTTGGACGTGCCGTACATCAAGGCCATGGCCGAGAGCGTACGGCCCGAGGGCGGCGGCGGTGACTACGGCTCGACCAGCGGCGGCTTCGACCAGACCGGCTTCGGCACCCTGCTGTACGCCAAGTAGCCACGCCGCTCGACCCCGGCCCGGCGACCCGCGTGGCCGGGCCGGTTCACCTCGTGGCTACCCTGAATTCCCGAGCTGGGCCCCTCCTCACTGCTGACGGCGCCTGAGCCACACCGACGACAGCGAACAGGAGAACCGCCCGACATGAACACCCGTGTCCGGATACCCTCACGCAGGACCCTGCCCCGCTGGGCGCGTCGCACCGCCCTCGGTCTGGGTCTTGTGGCCTCGGGGCTGGCGGCGCTCATCACCCTCGGTGCGGTCATCCCGGCCGTTCCCGTCCTCGGGTACTACGCGACCACCTGGCTCGGGCCGCGCCCGCTGTGGTACGTGGTCTTCGGCCTGCTCATCGCCGTGGGCGCGGTCGTGGCATGGCGGCGCGGAAAGCGCCGGACGGCGGTGTGGACCACGGTCACCTCGGCGGTCACCGCCATCGGCGCGGCCACCGTGCTCACCACCCAGCTGCTCTACGCCCACTCCCAGAACGTGCCGCTGTCCGCCGCCGACGTCCTCGCCGTCGACCAGCCCACGGCCCCGCCGGACCGTGTGATCAGCTACGACCGCGTCGAGGGCCGCACCCTCAGGGCCGGGCTGTGGGCACCGCGCAAGGCCCACCCCCAGGGGAAGAAGCCCATGGTGGTGTGGATCCACGGCGGCGGATTCGCCACCGGCAGCCGGTACCAGCGGGCGGGCGACTACCGCTGGCTCGCGAACCACGGCTACCCCGTCCTGTCCATCGACTACCGGCTCACCCCGCCGCCGCGCTGGAAGGACGCCTCCGACGACGTCGTCTGCGCCATGTCCCGGCTCGCCCGGCTGGCCCGCCCGTACGGCGTCGACACCTCCCGCACCGTGCTGGTGGGCGGCTCCGCGGGCGGAAGCCTCGCGCTGAACGTCGCGTACGGGCTGGACACCGGCCGTGTCGCCAGCAGCTGCACCGCACGGCTGCCCGAGCCGCCGGTCGCCGTCGCCGGGTTCTACCCCGCCGCGGACCTCAAGGGCACCTGGCAGGACAACGGACTGATGGGATACGGGCGCGAGATCACCGAGGAGTACACCGGCGGCACCCCCGCCCGGTACCCCGGGCGCTACGCCTACGCCTCCGCCGTGAACCGCGTCCGGCCAGGTCTGATGCCGTCCCTCCTGGTCACCGGCGCCTCCGACCACCTCATCAGGGAGCCCCGGGTCCGCGGGCTCGCCGACCGGCTGCGGCAGGCACACGACCCGGTGCGGTTCAACGCCATCCCCTACAGCGACCACGCCTTCGACGACACGTACCACAGCATCGCCGGTGCGGTGGGCCGCAACGTTCTCCTGCGCTTCCTGAACGACACGGCATCGCGCTCCTGACCGCGCTCAAGCGGCCGCGTCGGGGTCGGCGGGATCCTCCGGGGCGGTGGGTGGCGCGATGGGGGCGATGCCGAGCGCTCGCGCCGCCTCGTCCAGGGACTCCCGCCGCTGCCGGGCGTAAGTCTCCGCCGGGTCGTGTACGGGGCGCTCCACCACCCCGGCCAGCCAGTCCGCGTCAAGGGGCGTGCCGTCCGGGTCCGGCCGGGACAGGCCGTCCTCGTGGACGATGGGCTCCGCGGTGATCCAGCCGCCGTGGAGCAGCCCGGCCAGCCCGGCGGGCGGCCCCAGACCGCCGGGGCGGCGGTCCGCGGGGTCGGTGGCACGGTAGGTGAAGTACGCGAGGTCCTGCCGGGCGAGTCCGGCCTCCGTGGCGGGCATGCACATGGCCCAGACCTTCGCGGCGGCCTCCTGGCGGGAGAGCACCGGGTCGATGGCGAGCAGCCGGTCGGTCTCGGCGGTCATCGCGTCGTAGCGGGCCCGTCCGGCGGGGGTGAGCGCGATGCCACGGGCCTCGGCCGCGCACCCCGGACCGAAGGTGGTCCGGCGCAGCAGGAGGTCCGGGCCGTCCCAGTGCGGCGGGCCCTGGATGTCGTCGGCCACCGTGCCGCCGTCGCGTTCGGCCATGCGGCGGTTCAGTTCGTCGAGGTCGAGGACCCGGGGTGTGAGGTGGCCGAGGCGGGAGGACGGGAAGGCGGCGGTGGCGAGGGCGACGAACCGCCGCGAGTCCTTGAGGGGCAGCCCTTGCCCGGCCTCGGCGCGCTCGGCGAGGGTGAGCAGTTCGGGAGGCATGGGCCGTAGGGCGGGGACGGTCTCGGGGACCGGTACGGAGGTGGACACCCGGAAGGCGTCGCGGGCCAGCTCCCCGGGGTCGACCGCCCGGAACACGGTCGAGACGACGGGGGTGGCCGCGCCCCGCGGGGCGTAGCAGCCGACCGGGTGCATGCCGAGGGCGGCGAAGATCTGAGCCACCTGACGCAGCTCGGCGGGTGTTCCGACCCGGAGGGCGGCGTGGCGCTCGGCGGCCACCCGCTCGCCGCTGCCCAGGCGCTGTGCGGTGGCGCCGTCCCGGCCAAGCACATCGGCGTTGACCTGGTGGGTCAAGTCCAGGAGTGCGGCGCTTCCGGGGACCTCGCGGACGTACAGGTCGGAGAGGGAGCGGGCGAATCGGGCGCGTAGCTGCCAGTGGGGAACCACGTTCATGTGGGGTCCTTGTCCGAAGTGGCTCGGCTCAGCCGGGGGTCGTGGCGAGGGGCGAGTCGACGCGGGCGCCGAACGCCTCGGTCGTCCAGGTCACGAACTCCGCAGCCGCCTCGCGGATGGCGTCGACAGCCGCGGGCACCAGCGGGTTGGGGTCGGTGGAGCGGTGCACGGCGAGGACCTTGCGGCGCGGGCCGCGGGTCCGCATGCGGCGCATGGTGATCGCACGGTCGATGCCGAGGGAGAGCGCGGGGACCATCGCGACGCCCAGGTTCTCCCGCACGATGCCGCGGATGACGTCGTAGTCGTTGCTGGTGAAGCGGATCTCGGGGCGGAATCCGGACTGGGCGCAGAGCCGCAGGAGATTGTGGTGGGCGGCGGTGCCCTCGTCGTTGGTGACCCAGATGGCTCCGGAGAGTTCGCGCAGGTCCACGTGGTGGGCGTCGGCGGTGTGCTGGTCCGGGCCGCAGAGGACGATCAGTTCCTCGTCGAGGATCGGGCGGAGCGTCAGTTCGCCCGGCCAGGTCTCGGGGACGAGGTCGTACGCGTAGACGAGGCCGAGGTCCGCCCGGCCCTCGCACACGGCCAGCGCCACATCCGTGGGGTCGCCGTCGTTCTGGAGGGTGATCTCGGCGTCGGGGAGGCGGGCGACCAGGCGTCGCAGCGCCTTGGGCAGGAGCTGGGCGCTCACGGTCGGAAACGCGGCCACCCTGAGACGGCCGCGGTTGCCGTCGGCGTAGCCGCGGATGTCCTCCTCGGCCTCCTCCAGCCGGGACAGCAGAGCGGTGGCGTGGCGGCCCATCTGGAGGGCGGCCGTGGTGGGCCACAGGTTGCGCGGGCCGCGCTCGAAGAGCCGTACGCCGAGGGTCCGCTCCAGCGCGGCGATCTGCTGGGACACGGCCGAGGTGGTGTAGCCGAGTTCCTTGGCGGCCCCGCTGAGGGAGCCGGTGGCGAGCACCGCCTGGAGGGTCTGGAGGTGCACCATGTTCAGCATGCCGGTGTCCCGGGCGCCGCGGGCCCCGCGCAGCCGCCGTGCAGCCATCGGATGAGGGTGAGCGCGTCCCAGACGGGGCGGCCGGTGGCGGCCTTGAGGGCGGCGGAGTAGGGCGGGAGGTTGGTGCATTCGAGGACGAACGCGCCGGTGTCGGGGTGCTCGCCGAGCACGGCCTGTGCCGCGGCCACCACCTCGGCCTCCGCGCGCGCCACGTCGAGGGGTTCGTCGTCGCCGGTGAGCACGTGGAACAGGTGCTCGGTGTGTTCCAGACCGGCGAGGTGGACGCGGTCGCGCAGGGCGGGGCCGACGCCGACGGCCTCCAGATGGGCGTCGGTGAGGGTGCTCGCGTTGACCGTGAGCACACAGCACGTCTGGTCGTGGCGCAGGGTCCGGAGCACCAGGGGGATCTGGAGGAGGCTGGAGGTGGCCACCGGGATCCGCAGCGCGTCGGCCAGCTCCGGCTGATGCACGGCGAGGAAGCCGCAGCAGGTGGTCACGGCGGCCGCACCGGCCTCCTGGAGACCGGTGGCGGCGGCCGTGAGCGCGGGCAGCAGGCCCTCGGCCGAGCGCTCCACCACCTGACGGGTCCCGGCCCCCGGGGCCACCGCCATGGCGACGGGGAAGTCGAAGCTGGCGGGGTTGCCCACGTCACCGGCCGGGCGGGGAATCCGGTTGTCCAGCATGACGATCCCGATGTCCGCCATCGTCGCTACTCCTTCGTCAGTTCGGTGCGGTGGGTCTCCTTGAGCGCGACCACGCAGATCAGCGAGATGATCGCCGCCCCGATCACATACCAGGAGACTGCCATGCCGGACCCGGTGGCGGACACCAGCGCGGCGGCGACGAGTGCCGCGGGTGCCCCGGCGACCACGCTGGACATCTGGTACGCCACCGATGCCCCGGTGTACCGGTAGCGGGTGGGGTACTGCTCGGCATACAGGACGCTGTTGAGCGCCCCGGTGGGACCGTAGCCGCACACCAGCGCCACGACGATCGCCAGCACGATGAGATACGGGTTGCGCGTGTCCAGCAGCCAGAAGAAGGGGACCGCGAACAGGGCGATGAACAGGGTGCCCGCGAAGTACACCGGGCGGCGTCCGATCCGGTCCGACAGCGCGGCGTACAGCGGCATCGCCGGGAGCAGCAGCGCGGCGCCGATGAGCACCCCGCTCAGCGCCCAGGACTGCGGCAGCCCCAGATCGCCTTCGACGTACGACAGCGAGTACACGGTGAAGAGGTAGTAGCCGATCGTGGCCGCGGCCTGCACGAAGATCAGCAGGAGAGTCTGCTTCTTCGCGTGGCGCAGGACCTCCGCGATGGGCAGCTTGGGCCGCTTCCGCGCATCTTTGAGCGCCTGGAACTCGGGCGGTTCGGGCAGTCGTTTCCGCAGGTAGAGGCCGAATGCCACCAGCAGGCCGCTGAGCAGGAACGGGATTCGCCAGCCCCAGCTGAGGAACTGGTCCTCGGGCAGCAGCGAGAACAGCGCCACCATGCCCGCGGAGGCCAGCTGCCCCGCGGGGACGCCGAGCTGGCAGGCCGACGCGTAGAGCCCGCGGCGTTTCGTGGGGGCGCTTTCTACAATGAGCAGCGCCGCGCCACCCCATTCGCCGCCGAGCCCGATGCCCTGGAGCACGCGCAGGAACACCAGCAGGACGGGGGCGAGGACACCGACCTGTCCGACGGTGGGCAGCAGCCCGATCGCGAAGGTGCCGAGTCCCATGATCAGCAGCGTGGCCACCAGGGCCTGCCTGCGGCTGAGCCGGTCGCCGAAGTGGCCGAAGAGGACGCCGCCGAGGGGGCGGAAGAAGAACGCCACACCGAAGGTGGCCAGGGAGGTCAGGGTGCCCGCGGTGGAGCCGAGGTCGGAGAAGAACACCTTGGGGAACACCACGGCGGCGGCACTGCCGTAGAGGAAGTAGTCGTACCACTCGATGGCGGTGCCGGTGAAGCTCGCCCGGGCGGCCCGCATGGCGGTCGGGTGATCGACCGCGGGGGCGGCGGAATCAGGGGGCGTGGGGAGTACTGCGTGAGCCTCCATGAGCGGATCCTTCCGGGAACCTGCACGTGCTGTGAAGAGGGCGGACGATCGGGAAGGGGAGGGAGGGAACGTACGGGGAGGTACGGGGGGGGAGCCGGTGGCGGGGTCAGTAGACGGGGCGGCCGGTGGACTGTCCGGTCAGCACGGCCTCCCAGGGCGCGACGGGCGGCGGCGCGTCCTTGTGCTCGGGTACGGGTACGTGGACGACCGACGGCCCCTGGCGGTCGGCCGACTCCTTGAGCAGCACTTCCAGCCCGCCGAGCGTGGTGGCCTTGGCGCCGGGGATGCCCATGCCGGTGGCCAGCGGGACCGGGTCGATCGGCCCGGGGTCCACCCCGAAGTAGCGCTGTTCGAGGAACAGGTGCTGGAGCATCTTGATCCAGGCCATCGAGGTGTTGTCCAGCACGACGTAGGTGATGGGCAGCGCGAGGCGGGCCGCGGTCTCCCAGTCGCCGACGCCCATGGCCAGGCTGCCCTCGGTGGTCACGCACACGACGCGCTCACCGGGGTGGGCGACGGCCGCGCCGATCGCTGCCGGGATGGCGTAGCCCATCGGCCCGTGGCCGCGCGGGATCACCACCCGCCAGCCCTCCCCCGCGCTCTCCCAGTACGCCGAGAGGTTGGGCGTCGGGGTGCCGGGGTCGGCCACCACCCAGGTCCGCGGGCCGAACACCCGGTGCAGGACCCGGACCACCTCGCGCGGCTGGAGCCGGTCCCCGCCCGGGTCCGGCAGCTCTTCGGCGGCGGTGCGCGCCCAGGCGTCCCGCACGGCGGCGATGCCCGCCTCGCGCGCCGCCCGGGCCTCGGCGGGGGCGGCCGGAAGCTGTCCGCGCAGCTGGTCCAGCACGGTCGCGGCGTCCCCGACGAGGGGCACGCTGCCGGGGAAGTTCCGGCCCGCGCGGGAGGCGTCGGTGTCGATCTGCGCCACCCGGACACCGGGGGCGCGGGGCGGGGCGGTGTAGCCGTTGGTGTCGGTGGAATTGGCCCGGCTGCCCACGATGAGCACGGCGTCGGCACCGGCGAGGTAGGCGTTGGCGTAGCCGCGGCAGCCGTTGCCGCCCGCCACGCCGAGGGAGAGCGGATGGTCCTCGGGGACCGCGCCCTTGCCGTGGATCGTGGTGGCCACCGGGAGCGCGGCGTGCTCGGCGAGCGCGAGCAGTTCCGGCCAGGCGCCCGAGGCGTGGACCCCGCCGCCCGCGAAGATCACGGGCCGCCCGGCGCGCGCCAGATCCGCGGCGACACTCGCGACGGCGAATTCGGAGGCGCCGGTCCTGGCCGCCGGAAGCGCCGGGTCGCCCTCGGGGACGCTGACCGCCGCGTGTTCCTCCAGCACGTCCTCGGGGAAGATCAGCGCGACCGGTCCTGGACGGCCGCCGGTGGCGGTGGCGATGGCCTCCGCGACCAGCGCGGGGATGTCCGCGGCGCGCTCGGCGGTGCGGCACCACTTGGTGACGGCGCCGAACAGCGCCTCCTGGTCGATCTCGGTGATGGCGCCGGAGCCCCGGCTGCGCCGGTGGATGTCGCTGGTGATCGCGAGGACCGGCACGCTGGAGGCGTACGCCTCGCCCAGTCCACCGGCCAGATAGACGGCGCCGCCGCCGCTGGACGCCTCGCACACGCCGACGCGCCGGTGGGTTCGGGCGTAGCCGTCGGCCATGTAGCCCGCGTGCCGTTCGTCCCGGGCGAGGATGTGGCGCAGGGCGTCGGTGTGCCGGGCGAACACGTCGTACAGGACGACGCCGGTGTCGCCGGGGACGCCGAAGACGGTGTCGACGCCGTGCCGGAGGAGTGTGTCGACGAGCAGTTCGGCCCCGGTCGGATCGGACCCGGTCGGATGGGTGTCGCAAGCCATGACGGGCTCCGTTCAGAAGACGGCGGTTTCGAGTTCGAGGGCCCGGTCGGTGAACCGGGACAGCCGCAGCGCGGAGAGGTCCAGGGGCGGGGTGCCCGTCAGCCACCACTCGGCGAGCGCCGCGCCGACGGCCGGGGACTGCATGAAGCCGTGGCCGGAGAAGCCCGCCGCGACCCACAGCCCGGGCACCTCCTCTACCGGGCCGACGATCGCGTGGTCGTCGGCGGTCATCTCCCGCAGCCCGGCCCAGCCGCGGACGACCTCCAGCCCCTCCAGCGAGGGGAAGCGGTGGGACAGCGCACCGGCCAGGGACTCGACCCGCGACCAGTCCACCGTCGCCTGGTCGCTGCTGGGCGCGTCGCGGTCGTTGCCGCCGACGATCGCCGTCCCGGCCGCCTCGGGGTGTACGTACGCGCCGCTGGCCATGTCGACGGCGAGCGGCAGCCCGCCGTGCAGGGCAGGGAGCGGGCCGGTGGCGAACGCCTGCCGGGGGTGCGGCCGTACGGGGATGTCCACCCCGCACAGCCGCCCCACGCCGCGGACCTGCGGACCCGCGGCGAGCACGACGAGTTCGGCGTCGAGCGTGCCGTCGGCGGTGCGGACGCCGCGTACCGTGCCGTCGGCGTCCGTGACGAGCCCGCGGAACTCGGTGTGCTGCCGGACCTCCACCCCCCTGGCCCGCGCTCCGCGCAGATATCCGGCGACGGCGTCGGCCGGGGAGCCGGAGCCGTCGTCGGCGGAGAAGGTCGCGCCGAGCAGGTCGTCGGTGCGGATACCGGGAAAGAGCTCGGCCGCCTGCCGGGGGTCGAGCATCGTCACATCGACGCCGAGGGACCGCTGGAGTTCCGCGTTCTTCTGGAAGGTACGGAGGGTGGCGGCATCCGAAATCAGGAAAAGGTAACCGTGCTGCCGGAAATGCATCGGCGCCCCGGTCATTTCCTCGAAGTCACGCCAGAACGGAAGTGAGCGGCGCACCAGCTCGATGTTCACACGGGTCGAGAACTGCTGCCGGATGCCCCCGGTCCCGTACGCCGTCGTACCTTCTCCCGGCAGTCCGCGTTCCACCACGGTGATATCGCGATATCCGCGTTGACTCAGATGGAAGGCGATGGAGGTGCCGATCACGCCGCCGCCGACAATGATGACGCGGCCGCCGTTCAGTGTTTCCCGGCGCAATTGGAACCTCCTGAAGGGCCTGCGGGTCACGGTGATGCGTCAGTTGTAGACCCGGCATCCGGCGCCGACAAGAGGCATGAGATGCAGCGATACTTCACGCGCCGTAAAGCGTTCGTTCACCTCCCCCTCCGAGAGGAAAGGGGAATTCGGAATGCCGGCAGAGGCTCATGGCGCGGCGTCGCCCCGCTCCGCGGCCCGCGCCAGCAGCTCCGGCAGATCGCTCAGCCGGTCCAGCCCCCGGACCGCCCGCACCATGCGGTGGTTCCCGGCCAGGCGCTCCCGGTGCCGGTGCAGAAAGGCCCAGTAGCCGGTGGTGTACGGGCAGGCCCGCTCACCGGCGCGGTCCCCGGGGCGGTAGGCGCAGGGGCCGCACAGATCGCTCATCCGGTCGATGTACGCCCCGCCCGAGGTGTACGGCTTGGTCGTCATGAGCCCGCCGTCGGCGTACTGCGACATGCCGACGACGTTCGGCAGCATGACCCAGTCGTAGCCGTCGACGAAGCAGCGGTGGAACCAGTCGGTGACCGCCGCCGGGTCCCAGCCGTCCTGGAGCGCGCGACTGCCGAGCACCATCAGCCGGGGGATGTGGTGGGTCCACCCGGTGTCCCGGACCTGGGCCAGCACGGTGGCCAGACAGCGCGCGGTCACCGCGTCGGCGTCCAGCTCCAGGAACCAGCCGGGCAGCGGGGCGGTGTGGCGCAGGGCGTTGCGGCCGCGGTAGTCCTCGCCGAAGTGCCAGTACAGCTGCCACACGTACTCCCGCCACCCGGCGATCTGCCGTACGAACCCCTCGACCCCGGCCAGCGGCGCGGCGCCCTCGCGCCATGCGCGCTCCGCCCGGTCCACGCACTCGGCCGGATGCAGCAGCCCGAGGTTGAGCGGGGCGGACAGCAGGCTGTGGCACATGGCCGGGTCCGCGGCGAGCATGGCGTCCTCGTACGGTCCGAAGCAGGGCAGCCGGTGGGTGAGGAAGTGGCGCAGCGACGCCAGCGCCTCGCGCCGGGTCGCGGGGAAGCGCCGCGGGCCGTCGCGGCCGACGAAGGAGACCGTGCCGTCGCGTTCCAGGCGGTCCAGGTCGTGGCGTACCCGCTCGTCGATCTCGTCCTCGTCGGGGCGCCAGGGCCCGGGCGTATCGAGAGTCCGGGCGCCGCGCGGCGGTGGCTCGCGGTTCTGCTGGTCGAAGTTCCACCGGCCGCCCGCGGGGTCGTCGCCCTCCATCAGCAGCTGGTGTCGGCGGCGCACCCAGCGGTAGAAGTCCTCCATCCGCAACCGGCCCCGGGCGTGCTCCCCGGCCCAGGCGGCGAAGTCCTCCCTCGGCACCAGGAAGCCCTTCGCGGGCAGCACCTCGACGTGGCCGAGCGCTCCGACCAGTTCCAGCGCCCGGCGGGAGGTCGGATGGCAGACGGTCACCGGGTCCCGCCCGGCGGCCTCGGCCAGCCCCTCGCGGTAGGTCCGGGCCCTGACGTACCGCATCCGGTCGCCGAGTTCGGCCGCGCGGTGGCGCATCGCCGACAGCAGCAGATGCGCCTTGGCCCGGTGGAAGCGGCGGCGGCTCAGCACCGACCGCGCCTCGATCATGATCAGCGGTGCCTGTGGGTCGGGGCCGTGGTGGCGGGGGTCGGCGAAGTGCGGGCCGAGCTGATCGCCGAAGAGCCAGTGCTGACGTGCCGTCATCGTTCAAACGCCTTCCCACGATCGCCGGACAGACAGTAGTGACATCGGATTTAAGGCTTTTGATCACTTGAGGCATTTTCGCCCGTGTGCTGCCGGTAAGCGCTGACAATGCGCACATGGCCGAACACTGGAAGCGAAAGCTGGACCGGCTCCATGCGGAGCTGGTGCGGCGCGACGACCCCGCCGCGTGGGTCACCGAAGCCGACGCCGTCGACGCGTCCTCCCGCTATCCGCATCTCGCCCTCCGCGGCCCCGTCTTCGGCCTGGCCATACAGGACCCCGACGCCGGGGAGCACTGGCGGCTGGTGCGGCCGGTGACCAGCGGCACACCCCAGGAGGCCCGGGACGAGCTGAACCTGGTTCAAGGCCAAGGACTACACCGACGACCGCGCCACCCGCCGCGCGCTGCTGGCGGCGGTCGCCCGGCTCGAGAAGCAGCCGCTCGACGAGGTGAGCGTGCTCGGCGTGCGCTACCGGGTGGTGCGCGGGGATGAGTTCGCGCGCACCGGCGAGCACAACCTGGAGCCGCCGCGGCCCACCGACCCGGAGCCGACCCTCATCTCCTGGGACGGACGGCACGAGACCCGCTCGCCCGACACCGGATTCGTCCTCGACCCCGAGCAGGACGGGGCCGGGCTGATGGCGGCCGCCATGAAGCTGGCGCTGAGCGACTTCGCCTACACCGGACCGCGGTTCCCCGCCCTCGTGCGCAAGCACTCCGAGCGGGCCGTCGCCACCCATCCCGACATCGTGCTGCTGCCCGTCGGCTTCGGCGTGGCCGAGTGCGCCGGGGAGCGGTGGCAGCCGCAGGGCGCCCTGATGCCCACGCCGCACGACGCGCGGCGGCTGCTCTACCAGGGGATGGCCGAGATGTGGCCGCTGCTCTATCAGTACGGCGAGCGCAAGCGCGCGGTGTACGCGCGGGCCGCCGAGGAGTTCAGACGGGCTCGGCGGTCCGACGAGGCCCGGGTGGAGGGCCGCCTGTTCCGGATCTGCCGCATCGAGCGGATGGTGCGCGGCGGCCCCGACGGGCCGGAGCCGCCGCGCCCCTCGGACCTCGACAACTGCGGCCCCATGAAGATGCACCCGACGATGGACGAGGACGGCACCATCCGCGACAGCGGCTGAGCGGGGTCCGGCACCGTCACCCCTCGGCCGCCGCCTGGTCCGCGCGGCCACCGGCCCCGAGGAGGCCGGTGGCCTCGAAGCGGGTCCGCTCGGCGAGCCGGGGCAGCTCGCGCGCGGAGAACCAGGTCACCAGCGGCGGCAGCAGGGGGCGGACCGG
The DNA here is from genome assembly GCF_044333065.1 of Streptomyces sp. NPDC021115. Classification (NCBI taxonomy): domain Bacteria; kingdom Bacillati; phylum Actinomycetota; class Actinomycetes; order Kitasatosporales; family Streptomycetaceae; genus Streptomyces; species Streptomyces sp. NPDC021115. The sequence continues at coordinate 447,829 of NZ_JBIRQF010000003.1, read as the reverse complement.
CTGGGCGAGGCGCAGCCAGGGCGGTGCGTAGACGGTGGCGGCGCGGCGTTCGACGGCGGACACCATGCGCGCCGCCACCGTGCCGACGGGGTGGACGCGCCGGGCCGGCGGCGGCATATGGGCGCGCAGTTCCCTCAGCACCCCGTACCGGTCCACGTCGCGGATCATGTCGGTGTCGGTCCAGCTCAGATAGCCGATGCCGACACCGACCCCCTGGTGGGCGAGTTCGGCGCGCAGGGACTGGGCGAAGGATTCGGCGCCCGCCTTCGAGGCGCAGTACGCGCTCATCATGGGCGCGGAGCCGAAGGCGGCCGTCGAGGCGATCTGGAGGAAGTAGCCGCGGGTGGCGAGCAGTCCGGGCAGAAAGGCCCGCGCGGTGTTCGCGCTGCCGATGAGGTTCACCTCGACCACGCGCCGCCAGGTGGCCGGGGACGACTCGGCGAAGGGCCCGCCCTCGGCCACGCCCGCGTTGGCCACGACGACCGACGGGCTGCCGACCCGGTCGTGGATCTGCCCGGCCACCCGGGTCATCGCCGCGTCGTCGGCCACGTCGACCGCGTAGCAGTGGGTTTCCGCGGCGAGCGAGTCGGCCACCTGTTCGAGGGTTTCCGCTTCCCGCCCGAGGAGGACGACGCGTGCGCCGCGCCCCGCCAGCTCCCGGACCATGGCCGCGCCCAGTCCACGGGCGGCACCGGTCACGACGGCGAGGCGTCCGGTCAGGGGGCTGGGGTTCCGCACGGGCGCTCCTGGGCGGCTGGACATCGGGGCACAGGTGACCGTACGGGCCGGGACCTGGCCCCGGCGCGACCACCGCCGTGGCCGCCGGTCGGCGGCACCTGTTCGGCGGTGGCGCGGCCCCCGCCGGTGGCCGGGCATGGCCACCGGCGGGGGCCGCCGTCGTACGGTGTCCCGTGGTCGCGCCGCGGCGGGTCAGGCCGCCGCGGGGCGGGGTTCGGGCACCACCGGTGCCAGTCGGCCGGTGCGGTGCAGTCCGAAGAGCGCCGCCGCGCAGGCCAGGCCGAGCGCGAGCAGCACGATCCACGGGACGGCGGGCATGCCCGCCTCGCGTGCCGCGTCCAGCGCGGCGCCGGTGAGCAGGTTCCCGAGGGTGATGCCGACGCCGCAGATGGTGTTGTACAGCCCGTAGTGGGTGGCGACGAGCCGCTCCCCCGAGAGCCGGACGATGGTGTCCATCTCGAACGGGTAGGCGATCATCGTGCCCAGCGCCAGCAGGAAGGCGGCGAGCGCGGGCGGCACGGCCGCGAGGAGCCATCGCCCTGGGCCGCCGTCCGGTACCGGCAGCGCGGTCGCCACCAGCAGCGGCAGGAACGCCACCCCCATGAGGGCCAGCCCCCAGCCCAGGGCCCGGCCGGGCGCCATGCGGGCCTTGCACCACGCGGTCACCCGGGTCTGCCCGACGATGGTGCTGAGACCCGAGACGGCGAACAGCAGCGCCACCGCCGCGGTGCCGAACTCCCCCTCGCCGCCGAGCCGTCGTACCTCGAGCGGCAGGGCCAGATAGACCTGGAAGGACAGCACATACGAGCCGATCATGGCGACGGAGAACAGCAGGAACGGCCGGTTGGCCAGGATTCCGCGCCACTGGGTCAGCACCCGCTCACGGCCGTCCCGCCCGGGGGCGGTGCCGTCGTCGTCGGCGCGGCGGGCCGGGAGCGAACGGATCTGTACGACGCTCAGTACGGCGAAGATTCCGGCCGAGACCAGGCAGGTGACCTGGAAGTCGACGCCCGTCAGCACCATGCCCACCAGCGGGCCGAGCAGGATTCCGGCCTGGTAGAAGATGTTGAACAGGGCGAACGCCTCCACCCTGCGCTCCCCCGCGTCCGCGGCCAGATAGGCCCGGACCGCCGGGTTGAACAGGGCCCCGGCGAGTCCGGTGGCCGCGGAGGCGGCCAGCAGCGCGGGCAGCGACTCCACGAGCCCGAGCGTCGCGAAACCGGCCGTGCGCAGCACACACCCCGCCACGATCAGCGGCTTGTAGCCGAACCGGTCGGCCAGGGCGCCGCCGACCAGGAACATGCCCTGCTGGCTGAAGTTCCGTACGCCCAGCACGAGTCCGACCAGCCATCCGGCGAGCCCGAGCGTCCCGGACAGATGCGCGGCCAGGTAGGGCATCAGCATGTAGAAGCCGAGGTTGATGGTGAACTGGTTGACCATCAACAACTGGACGCTGCGCTCGTACGACCGCACCTGGGTGAGGGTCGTCTTCATCGGGCGGCCTCCGGGGTGACGGGGGTTCCCGCGGAGAGCGGGTCGACCACGGAGGTGCAGCGGGTCCAGCGGGCCACTTCCCGCTCGCCGGGGTGTCCCATCGTCTCCGGTTCGGCCGCGGGCGGCTGGTCCAGCAGGCCGTTGGCGGCGCAGTAGTCGTCGTTGTACACGGTGTCCAGATAACGCTGCGGGCCGTCCGGGAACACCGCGACGATCCGGGCGTCCGCGGGGTGCGTACGGGCCAGCCACCCCGCGACCAGCGCGACCGCGCCCACGCTCCAGCCGCCGGTGGCGTAGTGCGACGAGGCCAGCTGGCGGCAGGTCCAAACCGCCTCCTGCGGGGCGACCCAGTGCACCTCGCTGAAGTTCTCGTAGGCGACGTTGCGGGGGTAGATGCTCGAACCCAGGCCGCGCATCAGCCGGGTACGGGCGGGCTGTCCGAAGATGGTCGAGCCGACCGTGTCCACCCCGACCACCGTGATCTCGGGGTAGAGCTGGCGCAGCACACGGGAGACGCCCGCGGAGTGTCCGCCGGTGCCCACGCTGCACACCAGGATGTCGATGTGGCCGAGCTGGGAGGCCAGTTCGAGGGCGAGCGGGGTGTAGGCGGCGGTGTTGTCGGGGTTGTTGTACTGGTCGGGGCACCAGGAACCGGCGTCCCGGGCGAGGAGTTCGGTCACCCGGTCGCGGCGGGCCTGCTGCCAGCCGCCCTCCGGATGCGGTGCGGCGACCATGTCGACCCAGGCCCCGTAGGCGGTCAGCAACCGGGTCATCGACGGTTCGAGACCGGGGTCGGTGACGAGGCTGACGGGATGGCCGTACACCAGACCGGCCAGGGCGAGGCCGAGCCCCAGCGTGCCGCTGGTCGACTCGACGATCGCGCCGCCGGGGCGCAGGTCGCCGCGGGCACGCGCCCGTTCGACCATGTGCAGACCGGGCCGGTCCTTGATGCCGCCCGGGTTGAAGCCCTCCAGCTTGGCCCAGAAGCCACGGCCGGCCGGGGTGAGCGGCTCGGACACCCGCAGCACGGGCGTGTTGCCGACCAGCCCGGACAGGCCGGGGACGGTGGGGGCGGCGTCGTTGAGGATCAGAGAGTGCATCTGTCCGCTTTCGGTGGTTGATGGCTCGTCGGATGCTCATCTCGGGGCACGGTGCGGTGCGGTGGGGCATGCACCGGCCCACGACGGCCGCCTCTATATGCGCCACCGGCTGGTCGAGCAGAGAGTGGATCTGACCGTGGGCGCGCGCGGGGCGAGGGGGTGCGGACGGTCCGGACCAGCCGCCACGAGGACCACGGCCCGGCACGTCACCGCCACGGCGGAGGCGGGAACGGCACGCACCGAAGGCTGCGCGGCCCGGCCGGACGCCTCACCCGGCGTCGGCGCGCAGTGTTCGGGGCCCGTCGGACCGTCGGCGGACGGTCCCGCGACCCGCGGCGCCTGGGCGTGTGCCACGGCGGCCGGGTGGCCGGGGCAGAGGGGGCCGGTCAGTATCAAGGCGCTCAGGAGGAGCGCCAGGATGGCCCGGAGACGAGGGCATGAGGCAGTGATCGGCACGGTTTCTCCGCACGGCGGCCGCCCTCCCGTCTCGCAGGGGAGCAGGAGGTGGCGGCCGGAAAGTCGGCAAGGAAACGGATCGGGCGCCAGTGGGGCGTGGCGCGGCGCTACCAGGCCGAACTAGATACGCAGGACCGCGGTCCGCCGGAGATCGGGCGGCGTGGCACCGGCCACCGCGATCGCGGTGGCCGGATGCGAGGGCGCGGTGAGCCCCGCTGCCCCGGGCGCGCCCTCGGCCGGGAGCCCAGGGCACGGGGCCGCCAGTGCGGGCCCCTGCTCCGGCTGCGCCAGGACGCATTCGTGCGAGGAATGGGCCGCCTCGTCATCATGATGCGACCCCGCGGCCCCGCTCTCCGCGACCTCTTCCGGGGTCTTCGGAGACTCCGGGATTCCGCCGTACGCGGCGGATGCCACCCAAGGGGAAGCGCAGCCCGCCAGATGGCCGGATACGGCCTCGGCGCTCACCGCGTGCAGGGAGACGAAGCCGAGCATCAGCGCGGCCAGGCACAGCAGCCGCAGCGGGCTCGCTACCGAGCGAACCCACCGGATGCCGAAACGCGACCGGGCCGTGACCATGCGGTGATCCTAAGCGCTCGATCCAGCTACGCTGCGACACCGCTCGGGGGCATGTCGTTAACAAGCCAGACGCGACCCCCGCGCGGCGCGCACCCCTCCGGGCCACCACCGGAACCCCCGCCACGATTCCCCCGGCGACCAGGTATTGCGCCCGGCCACGGATCGGCCGGAACATGATCCCGCGGGCGTGGAGCGCGGACGCGGGCCCCGCATGATCTCGGGCCTGTCGGCTGACCGAAAAGAGATGTTATAAATGCCGACATGAGCAATTCTGCTCGTATGGTCCGGGGCCGAATAGGGGCGCTGTCACGGGCGCCGAGCCTCGCCGGACAGGCCTTCGTCCTCCAGGTCCTGCTCACGCTCGTCCTCGTCTCCCTGGCGGTGACGGCGCTCGCGCTGGAGGCCCGGAACCATGCCACGTCAGAAGCCCGCCAGCGGTCCCTCGCCGTCGCCCGCTCGTTCGCGGAGGGGCCCGGGATCGCCCAGGCCATGGCCGGTGCCCACCCGACGGCGCAGCTCCAGCCGCGCGCCGAGGAGACCAGGAAGCGCACCGGCGTCGACAGCATCGTGGTGTTCGACCGGCACGGGATGCGCCTCACCCACCCCGAGACGGCGCTGATCGGCAAGCGGATCATCGGCCCCGCCGCGGTGGTGCGGCAGGAACTGGCAGGGAAGACGGTCGCCCGCACCTTCCGGGCCAGCCAGGGCCCCTCCGTGATCTCCGCGGTCCCCGTCACCACCGCCGACGGCGCCCTGGCCGGTGGGGTGTCGGTCGGGGTCCGGGTCGACAGCGTGAACACCGAGGTGCACCGCCAGCTGCCACTGCTGCTCGGGGCCGGTGGCGCGGCCCTCGCCCTGGCGACGGCCGGGACGGCGCTGACCAGCAGGCGGCTGCGGCGGCAGACCCACGGCCTCGGGCCCGCCGAGATGACGCGCATGTACGCCCACCACGACGCGGTGCTGCACTCGGTCCGGGAAGGCGTCCTGATCATGGACGCCGAGGGGCAGCTGCTGCTGGCCAACGACGAGGCCCGGCGGCTGCTCCAGCTGACCTCCGACACCGACGGGCGGCAGGTCGCCGAACTCGGCCTCGAACCCCGGCTGGCCCGGCTGCTGACCGCCGGGCAGCCCGTCAACGACGAGGTGCACGCCGCCGGGGACCGGCTGCTGGCCGTCAACATCCGCGCCACCGACCGGGCGGGCGGCCCCGCCGGGAGCGTGGCAACGCTGCGGGACACCACCGAGCTGCGCGCGCTGTCCGGCCGGGCCGAGGCGGCGAGCGAGCGGCTGCGGCTGCTGTACGACGCCGGGGTGCGCATCGGCTCCACCCTGGACCTGGCCGGCACCGCGGAGGAGCTGGCGGGGGTGGCCGTCCCCCGGTTCGCCGACATCGCCACCGTCGAGCTGCTGGAGCCGGTGCTGCGGGGCGAGGAACCGGAGGCGCCTCACGGCGTACTGCACCGCACGGCGGTCGGCGGCGCACCACCGGAACACCCGCTTTTCCGCTCGGGCGAGAAGATCGTCCACCCGCCGTCCTCGCCGCAGCGCCGGGCGCTGGAGAGCGGACAGGCCGTGCTGCGCGCCGATCTCGGCGACGCCGCCGAGCGGCCCGCGGGATACGAGGCCGAGGCCGGGCGCCTGCTCGACCAGGGGATCCACTCGCTGATCGCCATCCCGCTGCGCTTCCGCGACGTCACGCTGGGCGTGGCCACGTTCTGCCGGACCCGGCCGAGCGGACCGTTCGACGACGAGGATCTGGTGATCGCCCGGGAGCTGGCCGCGCGCACTGCGGTGTGCGTCGACAACGCGCGCCGCTACACCCGCGAGCACACCATGGTCACCACCCTCCAGCACAATCTGCTGCCCAGCGCGCTGCCCGACCAGGACGCCGTGGAGGTGGCCTCCCGCTATCTGCCCGCCCGGGCCGGGGTGGGCGGGGACTGGTTCGACGTCCTGCCGCTCCCCGGAGCCCGCGTCGCCCTGGTCGTCGGGGACGTGGCAGGACAGGGGCTGCACGCGGCGGCCACCATGGGACGGCTGCGCACCGCGGTGCAGAACTTCTCCGCCCTCGACCTGCCGCCCGACGAGGTGCTCGCCCTCCTCGACGAGCTGATCGCCCGGCTCGACCTGGAACACGAGACGGACCCCGACAGCGCGCGCGTCACCGGCGCCACCTGTCTGTACGCGATCTACGACCCGGCCTCCGGCCGGTGCAGCGTGGCCCGGGCCGGACACCCCGGACCCGTACTGGCCTGCCCGGACGGCACCGTGCACACCCCCGACGTACCGGCCTCCCCGCCCCTGGGCCTGGGCGGCGAACCCTTCGAGGCGGCCGACCTCGCGGTGCCCGAGGGCAGCCGCCTGGTCCTCTACACCAACGGGCTCGTCGCCAGCCACGACCGGGACCATGACACCGGCCTCGACCTCCTGCGCCGCACCCTCGCCGCCGCCCCGGACCTCGGCCCCGGCGACACCTGCCAGGAGCTGTTCGCGACCGTGCTCCCCGCCCGGCCGACCGACGACGCCGCCCTGCTGGTGGCCCGCACCCGCGTGCTCGCCCCGGAGGACGTGGCCGAGTGGGAGGTGCCGGCCGACCCGGCCGCGGTGGCGCCGCTGCGCGCCGCCTGCGCCCAGCGCATCCGGGACTGGGGGCTAGACGAGACCGCGTACGCCGCCGAGCTGGTCATCAGCGAGCTGGTCACCAACGCGCTGCGGTACGGCGCCCCTCCCGTACGGATCCGGCTGCTCCGCGGCCGCGGTCTGACCTGCGAGGTGTCCGACGCCAGCAGCACCTCGCCCCATCTGCGGCGGGCCGGGGTGACCGACGAGGGCGGCCGCGGCCTGTTCCTGGTCTCCCAGCTCGCCCGCCGCTGGGGCACGCGCTACACCGCGCACGGAAAGGTCATCTGGGCCGAGCACGAGCCGTCCCGGCACCGGTGAGTCAGCGGATGGCCGCCGGGAAGCCCCGGATCATGTCGGCGGCCTTCTCCGCGGCCATGATGACCGGCGCGTTGGTGTTCCCCCTCGGCACCGTCGGGAACACCGACGCGTCGACGACCCGCAGCCCCGCCACGTCGAACACCCGCAGCTCGGGGTCGACCACGGAGCCGATGGCACAGGTCGACGTCGGGTGGTAGAGCGTCTGCCCGGCACGCTGCGAGAAGGCGAGCAGATCCGCGTCGGAGTCCGAGTCCGGCACGTCGAACGGCCCGGTGGTGACCTTGGCCAGCGCGTCCTGCGCCGCGATCCGCAGGGCGATCCGGACCCCCTGGACGATGCAGTACTGGTCCTCGGCCGTCATGAGGTAGTTGTGGGTGATCCGGGGCGCGGCGTCCGGCCGCGCGGAGCCCAGCGTCACCCGGCCGCGGCTGGTCGGGGCGAGCACACACGGGCCCAGCGCGAAACCGTGCTCGGTGGCGGGGCCGAGCCCCTCCTGATGGAACAGCACCGGGGCCATGTGGAACTGCACATCCGGCGCCGCCAGTCCGTCCCGGCTGCGAAAGAAGCCACCGGCCTCGCCGATGTTGCAGGTCAGCGGGCCGCGGCCCTCGTTCGCCAGCAGCGCGGCGTTCTCCGGGGTGGCCGCGGTCATCAGTGATTCGACATCGGTACGGAAGTTCAGCAGCGCCATGTAGTGGTCCTGCAACCCCTCCCCCACCGGGAGGTCGCGCACCACGTCGACACCGAACGCCGACAGCGTGGCGGCGGGCCCGATCCCGGACAGCATCAGCAGCTTGGGGGACTCGTAAGCGCCCGCGGACAGGATCACCTCGCGCTCGGCGCGGACCACCTCGGCCGTGCCGCGGCGCTCCACCACCACTCCCCCGGCCCGGCCGCCCTCGATCAGCACCCGGTGGACCCGCGCCGAGGTGTACACGGTGAGGTTCGGCCGCCCCAGGACGGGGCGCAGATACGCGGCGGCCGCGCTGCACCGCATGCCACCGCGCTGGGTCAGCTGGAAGCGCCCCACGCCGAACTGCGTCGCGCCGTTGAAGTCCTCGTTGCGCGGGTGACCGGCCTGCTCGGCGGCCTCGATGTACGCGGTGGCCAGCGGGTGGCGGGACCTGCTGTCGCTGACGCCGAGCGGCCCGCCCACCGAGTGGTACGCGTCCTCGCCGCGCTCGTTGTCCTCCGCGCGCCGGAAGTACGGCAGCACATCGGTGTACCCCCAGCCGGTGGCCCCGGCGGCGGCCCAGCCGTCGTAGTCGGCGCGATTGCCGCGCATGTAGATCATCGCGTTGATCGAGCTGGAGCCGCCCAGCACCTTGCCGCGGGGCAGATAGGCGCGCCGGCCGCCGAGCCCCGGTTCCGGGCCCGTGCGCAGATCCCAGTCGACCTCGCTCTTGAACAACTGCGAGAAGGCGGCGGGCACATGGATCTCCTCCGCCGTGTCGGGGCCTCCCGCCTCGATCAGCGCCACCCGGGCCTCGGGGTCCTCCGACAACCGGGCCGCCAGTACACACCCTGCGGATCCGGCGCCGACGATGACGTAGTCGTACGTGTTCATCCCGTTTCCTTCGACTTTCCCTCGACCGAAACTGCGCGGACCGTGCGCACCCCATTGTCCCGGCGCCCTCATGTGGCATGCAGCCAGGTGGATCTGACGTCGTATCAGGGGCCTCCTGGCTTCTTGCCCACAAAGTTCCCCACTGCCACACTCCTGCGCGGTAAGCGCTTACCGGAGCAAGTGCGCGCACTCGTCCCCACATTCGAGATTTCGAGATGCGGAGAAGACCGTGAGCCAGCACAGTCGCAGGCACGTGATACGAACCGGTCTCGGCGCGGCCGCCGCGTCAGCGGCCCTCGGCGCGGCCGGTGGCACCGCCCGCGCCGACTCGGCCGCCCGGTTGCCCTGGGTGGCCGACCTGGGCGACGGCCGGTACCGGAATCCGGTGCTCAACGCGGACTGGTCCGACCCCGACGCGATCCGGGTGGGCGACCACTTCCATCTGGTCGCCTCCACCTTCAACCGCACCCCCGGACTGCCCGTCCTGCGCTCCCCCGACCTGGTCAACTGGACCGTCATCGGGCACGCCCTGACCGAGCTGCTGCCCAGGGACCACTTCAGCGAACCGCGGCACGGCCAGGGGGTGTGGGCCCCGGCCCTGCGCCACCACGACGGCAAGTTCTGGATCTTCTACCCCGACCCGGACTTCGGGATCTTCGTAGTGACCGCCACCGATCCGCGCGGCCCGTGGAGCACACCGCATCCGCTGAAGCCCGGCAAGGGCCTGATCGATCCGTGCCCGCTGTGGGACGACGACGGGCAGGCGTATCTGATCCACGCCTGGGCGAAGAGTCGCAGCGGCATCAACAACCGGCTGACACTGCACCGGATGAGCCCCGACGGGACGACCCTGCTCGACGGGGGCCGCGTCGTCGTCAACGGCGACGAACTGCCCGGTTACACCACTCTGGAGGGCCCGAAGCTCTACAAGCGGGACGGCTGGTACTGGATCTTCGCCCCGGCCGGAGGCGTCACCAACGGCTGGCAGTCGGCGTTCCGCTCCCGATCGATCGAGGGCCCGTACGAGGACCGCGTCGTGCTCGCCCAGGGCGACAGCCCCGTCAACGGGCCGCACCAGGGGGCGTGGGTGAGCACACCGGCCGGTGAGGACTGGTTCCTGCACTTCCAGGACCGGGGCGCCTACGGGCGGGTGGTGCACCTCCAGCCGATGCGGTGGCGCCCCGACGGCTGGCCGGTGATGGGCGACGACGACGGCAGCGGCCGGGGCACCCCGGTGCTGGTGCACGCCAAGCCACGCGTCCACGGCCGTGCGAGGGTGACGGCCCCCGCCACCAGCGACGAGTTCACGGGCCCTGAGCTGGGGAGGCAGTGGAGCTGGCAGGCGAACGCCGACCCGGCCTGGTGGTCCTTCCGCCACTTCCCCCGCCGCCTCGCGCTGGCCTGCCGGCCGAGCCCGGTCAGCCATGACCTGCGGCTGCTGCCCAATGTGCTGGGTCAGCGGCTGCCCGCCGAATCGTTCACGGCGACGACCTCGATGACGCTGTCCACCACGGCCCCCGAGGCCCGCGCCGGGCTGGTCATGCTGGGCGCCACGTACTGCTGGGCGGGGCTGCGCCACGACGGCGACCGGATCGTGCTGGTGTGCCGCACCGCGGACGAGGACGCCGCCGAGGTGGACACCGCCCCGCCGGTGCCACTGGGTAGGGGGCGCGCCACGGTGCGGCTGCGGGTGGCCGTGGGCCCGGGCGCGGTGTGCCGGTTCGCCGCCGCCCCGGACGGGCGGGGGTTCGTACCGCTCGGTGTGCCGTTCATGGCGACCGCGGGCACCTGGATCGGGGCGACGGTGGGGATCTTCGCCACCGGACCGGCGGACGCCACCCGGCCCGGCGCGGCCGAATTCGACTGGTTCCGGGTGGCCCCGGCGCTCTGACCACCACGGGCCAGGCGATTTTCGGCCACTCCCCGTTTACCCGAGCGCGGCCCGGCTGTCTTCGGCGGTCGGGCCGCTTGGCACACTTTTTCTCAAAGAATGGGAGGCCGGGACCGGTACGTGGCAGAGAGGTCAATCAATTGGCCGTAAGGGGAAGCCGCGACGGCTGAGACCTGCGAGGCTGTCTGGATGCAAACCCTTTACAGAAAGCTGCTGAATGTGCTCCCCCGGCTCGGAGTGCAGGTGCTCGACCTCGGTTCGGGCACCGCGGTGCTCTCCCGGCGCGGCAAGCGGGGCCGCGTCTCCGTGGGCCGGGAGGCCGACCTGGTGACGCGTGGCGGCGGCCGTTACGCGGTGACGCGGGTGCGGCCTGATACCTGGGTGGTGGCCCGCGGCCGTGGCGACCCGTCCGACGCGTGGACGAACGTGCGGCTCGGCGATACGGGCGCCCATCTCCTCTACGACGCGAAGGCGTCCGACGAGCGCTCGCTCCAGCTGGCGGCGGCCGCCTATCTGTGCGGCCACCATGTGGCCGGGCTGCTGGCGAAGTACGAGGTGAACTGCGTCTTCGACGTGGGGGCCAACGCCGGTCAGTACGCCAAGCGCCTGCGCTCGCTCGGCTATACGGGCAGAATCGTTTCTTTCGAGCCCACCGCGGAGACGTTCGCCAAGCTGGAGAAGGCCGCCGAGGACGATCCGGAGTGGTGGGTGTATCCCTTCGCGCTCGGCCGCGAGGAGACCACCCAGACCATGCACGTGGGCTGGGCCACCATGAACTCCCTGCTCCCCGCCAGCGACTACGGCAAGGACCGCTACCGGCGGTTCGCGAAGGACCGCACGGAGGAGATCGAGATCCGCAGGCTGGACGGTGTGCTGGACAAGGCGCTGGCCGGGCTCACCGATCCCCGCCCGTATCTGAAGATGGACACCCAGGGGTACGACCTGGAGGTGTTCGCGGGCGCCGGGGAGCGGATCAAGGAGTTCGTCGGCCTGCAGTCGGAGGTGGCGACGCTGCGGCTCTACGAGGGAAGCCCCCCGATGAGCCAGGCCATCGCCGCGTACGAGAACAGCGGCTTCGGGATCACCGGCATGTACCCGGTGACCCGCGAGGACACCACGGGACGCGTGGTGGAGTTCGACTGCGTGATGATGCGCGCGGACGCCGCCCCCAAGTGAAGCGATGCCTCATGGGGCCGGTGACACCGGCCCCATGAGGCCGCGGCGGCCGTGTGGACGCCACGTCGCATAGGGTGTCGGACAACTGGAACTCGGGGTGAGGAAGTCCATGTCGCTGCCGACACTGCCCGGCAACCCTTATGGCGCGGTTCCCGGCACGGGACACGGAACGGCGCAACCCGCGGCCGATCGGCCGGCGTTGCCGGGGTATCCCCTTCACTCCGCTCCGTCGCCGCGCCCGGCCGGGCCGGAGGCGCCGTATGCCGCGCCGTGGCAGCTCGCGTGCCACATGTGCGGCGGATCGCCCGCGGCCCCGGTGGCCCTCCGGCACCACCAAGGGCTGTTCTTCATCATGCTGTTCCGGAAACGGAAGGGCCAGTTCTGCCGGACCTGCGGTACGGCGCTCTTCCGGAAGCACACCGCCATGACGATGTGGCAGGGGTGGTGGCATCCGCTGTCCGCGATCCTGTTCAACCCCGTCACCATCATCCTGAATCTGCGGGCCCACGCGAAGATCGAGCGCCTGCCGGAGCCCGGCCCCGACCCCTTCGCCAGCCGACTCCCCCTGGGCAAACCCCTCTTGCTCCGGCCGGGCACCCTCGCCGGGCTGCTGCCCGCCGCGGTCGTCCTGCTCTTCCTCGCCAATCTGATCGCGGGGTAGCGCGGGCCCGGCCGGCGGCGCTCGGTAGAGTCCTCTGTCATGGGTTACGGGGAGGGAAACGCGGTCGGCCGTACGGAACATCAGGCGCCGCCCGCATGGCAGGCGCCGGGTGAGATCGAGCGGAGGCTGTACGAGGCCAAGCTGCGCGGTGACTGGCCCGCGTTCTTCGATTGTCTGGCCGAGGAAGACCTCTTCTTCGCCGACTCCGTGGCCCGGATCGAGGAAGATCCGGGAACCTATGTGTTGACGCCCTACTGGTACTCCCAGGTCCGGGCCAACTGCCTGCCCCTCCTCACCGATGGCATGCTGCCCGATCCCGACGCGGATACCGCCTTCTGCCGCACCGACCTGGGCTGGCTCGCGGACGGGTGGCGGGACAGCGACACCTCATGGATCGTGATCAACCCGGGGAGCCCCTGTGAGGTGTTCTTCCCCGCGACACCGGCCCATCGCGCGCTGTGGCAGCAGCATGTGCGGCGCGTCGAACAACGCGACAGCGGCGGTCGGCCCCACTACCGCATGCGGCTGCGCTCGCTGGAGGGAAGCGGGGCGGCGAAGGGGGCGGTGGCCCACGGTCTGGGGCTGATCGCGCTGCTCTCCGTCAGCAACGGGGACCTGTGGAACGCCATCGCGTACCACGGCACGGGCTACAAGAATGAGAAGGGCCGCCTCAAGGAGTGGTGGGGCATCACCAGCCGCGAGGAGTGGCGGCATTACCAGGAGCAGTTGCTCGAAGCGGACCAGGTCCGCGGCGCCTGGGAGTTCGTTCTCGGGGTGCGGCGGTCGCTGTCCCGGGAGTTCGGCGGCCCCATCGAGGTGGACCAGTGGCGGCAGGCGGCCGAGAAGGTGCTGCGGCGGGGCGCCGAGGGAACCGAGTACCGGCTGAGCGCGGACGGGGTGACCAAGGTCGGCCCGCGCGACGGCGCCGAGGTGGCGGCGCAGATCGCGGGGGTGCAGCGGCTCATCGGCCGGATCGCCCGCTACGAGAAGCGCTTCCGCGCCGATGAGCTGCTGGCGGAGGGGAAGTTCATCCCGTCCGTGGAGGCGTGGGACTACGGGCGGGCCGCCGGGATGGCCCGCTGGGGGCTGGGCGCCCGCTACTGCGACCAGCGGGAGGCCGAGGACGCGATCGCCCGCGCCAGCAGGCTCGGTCGACTCAACTACCGCTCCTGGGAGGAGTTTTCCGCCTCCTACATCCTCGGCCGGTGTCTGCACTTCGACGAGGAGGAATTCGGCACCTGGTACCAGGAGATGCTGGACGCGCACCGCATTCTCACCACCGACCCCGGCAGCCCCTGGCTCACGATCCCCTGGCAGTGAGCGGCCGTCAGCTGGACAGGCCCAGTTTCCGGCGGAGGCCCGCCGCCTTGGACTCGGAGTCGCGGGCGGCGCGGGCGCGCAGGGCCAGCACGTAGTTCTCGCGCGTCCGCATGATGTGCCCCTTCAGGATCTCTTCCAGTTCGTCGTTACGGCCCGCCGCGAAGATCTCGACGATCCGCCGGTGTTCCTCGAAGGAGCGCGCCGGTTCGGTGGTGGCGAGGAAGGTGAGGTGGACCCGGAGGGCCGAGACCCGGGCCAGGCTCATCTGGTAGGCGTCGCTGAGGTAGCGGTTGCCGCAGTGCGCGAAGAACGCCTCGTGGAAGGCGGTGTCGGCGCTGCCGTACGCCTTGGTGTCGTTGCCCGCCAGGGCGTCGGTCATGGCCCGGGCCGCCCGGCGCATGGCGGCGAGGGCGGCGTCCGGGTTGCGTTCGAGGGCCAGCTGGGCCGCGCGGATCTCCAGGGTGGTGCGGTATTCGCACAGCTCGAAGATCTCGTCCTCGGTGGGCTGGAAGACATACGTCCCGGACTTGGGCACGATCTCGACCAGGCCCTGGAGCCGCAGCATGCGCAGGGCCTCGCGGACCGGGGTGCGGCTCACCCCGAGGGCGGAGGCGAGACCGTCCTCGGACAGCGCCTCGCCGAGGTCGAACTCGCCGTCCACGATGGCCGCGCGGAGGCGGCGTGCCACCTCGGAAGCCAGCGACGAGGACCGTCCGCCGCCCGTCGTGCGTGCCATGCCCCTCCGTCCGTGGGTATGTCCCTGGGTATCCCGAACGCTACCGCAAGCGCCGTATCGCCGGATCCGGCCCCGCCTGGGCGAGGCGGGCGGTGCGGTGGGCGGCCATGCGGACGGGGGCGTCGGGGGCGCCGTATCCGCTGTACCGGCCGAGGCGCTGGACGAGTTCGAAGAACACCGCGCCGCCCAGGATCTCGGTGTAGCAGTGGAGGAACGCGCCGTCGGCGTCGCGGTCGTAGAAGATGCCCAGCTCACGGAGGTCGGCCAGGAGCGCGGGGTCGGGGCCGAGCCGGGCGTCGAGGTCGTCGTAGTAGTTGTCCGGGACGGTCAGCAGCGGCGCTCCGCGGTCCCGTACGGAGCGGGCGGTGGCCACGATGTCGTCGGTGGCGAAGGCGATGTGCTGGGGGCTGGTGACCGGCGGCGCCCAGTCGCCCCGGCGCAGCAGGGTGACGGACAGCGCGATGCGGACACGTTCGGCGGGGTCGGTGAAGGCCCGGCTGCGGACCAGGCCGAAGGGGGCGGCGTATTCGGCGGTGGGCTGGGGGTTAAGGCCGAGGACGGCGCGGTAGAAGAGCGTGGCCTCGTCGTAGTGGTCGAACGGCTGGGTCAGCGCGATGTGGTCGATGCGGGTGACGCCCGCGCCTGGCCGGTCCGGCGGGTCGGCGGCGGGGGTGAAGTCGGCCAGCCAGTCGTCGCCGGTGCCGCAGAAGAACACCTCGGTGCCGTCGGGGGCCGCGACGGCGGCGAGGTCGGCCTCGGCCGGGCCCCGGGTGCGCGGCAGGACCGGGGCGAGCAGCGCCTCGGCGCGGGCGGCCGAGGCGCCGGGGTCGGCGGTGTGCAGGCCCAGTGCGCGGATGGCGCCGCCGGGGCGGGTCACTCCGGTGTTGAGCAGCAGCCGGGCCTCGCCCTGGGTCCACAGCTGGACGGGTTTGGTGCGGTGGTGGCCGGTGTGGGTGAAGCCGAGCCCGGCCAGCGCCCCCGCGATGAGCGGCCCGGACTCCGCGTCGACGGCCACCTCGGCGAACGCGACGCCGGTGGGCACGGACCCCTTCGGCAACGCCGGTTCGGCGGGCCCGGCACCGGCCGAACGCCCGTCCGCGCGGCGGGCGGTGGCGTCCCGCAGCGCCAGCAGCGAGCGGTGGGCGTCGATGGCGGTGCGGCCGGGGTCGGCCTGGCGGAACACGTCGTTGAACACTTCCAGCGACAGCGGCCCCCGGTAGCCCGCGGCCTGTACGTGGGCGAGGAACGCGGCCAGGTCCCAGGCGCCCTGGCCGGGGAAGAGCCGGTGGTGGCGGCTCCACTGGAGGACGTCCATGTCCAGGTGGGGCGCGTCGGCGAGCTGGAGGAAGAACAGCTTCTCGGCGGGGATGTCCCGGATGCCCGCCGGGTCCGAGCCGCGGGAGAGGATGTGGAAGCTGTCCAGGCACAGCCCGAGCGCCGGGTGGTCCGCGCGGGCGACCACGTCGAGGGACGCCTCGTAGGTGTCGATGTGGGCGCCCCAGGCGAGGGCTTCGTAGGCGATGCGTATGCCGTGCGCGGCGGCGCGCTCGGCCGCGGTGTGCAGCTGCCCGGCGAGCAGGTCGGGGTCGGGGACGGCGTCCGGGGAGACCGAGGAGCACACCAGCAGGGTGTCGGTGCCCAGCTGCCGCATCACCTCCAGCTTCCGCTCCAGGCGGGCCAGGTTGGCGGCGAAGCGGGTGGGGGAGGTGGAGTCGAGGTCGCGGAAGGGCTGGTAGAGGTCGATGGACAGGCCGAGGTCTGCGCAGCGGGCCCGGATCGCGGCGGGGGCGAGCGGGGAGGCGACGAGGTCGGGTTCGAAGATCTCCACCCCGGCGAATCCCGCGTCCGCCGCGGCGGTGAGCTTGTCGTCCAGGGTCCCGGACAGGCAGACCGTGGCCACCGCGGTACGGGTCATATGCTCTTCCTCCTCCTACGGAGCGGGCGTTGTCGCGCGGGCGGGGATGACGCCGTGCCGGACGTCGTGGTTGACCAGGTAGGTGGGCAGCCGTCCCTGGGCGACTTCTACCACGTTGCGGGCCGTCTTCGTCCGGATCTCGATCTCGGAGTCCTCCGAGTACCAGGCGGTGTGCGGGCTGAGGACCACGTTCTCGCAACCGGCCAGCGGGCTGTCGGGCCCGATGGGTTCGTGGGCGAAGACGTCCAGGGCGGCGCCCGCGATGCGTCCCGACCGCAGCGCCCCGGTCAGCGCGGCCTCGTCCACCACCGGCCCGCGCGCGGTGTTGACCAGACAGGCGGTGGGCTTCATGGCGGCGAACTGCCCGGGCCCGATCAACCCCTCGGTCTCCGGCGTCAACGGGGCGTGCACGGACACCACATCGGCCTCGCGGCAGAGGGTGTCGAGGTCCACGAGCCGGACGCCGAGCGCCGCCGCCCGGGTGGCGTCGGGGCAGGGGTCGTGGGCGAGGAGGGTCATCCCGAAGCCGCTCATCTTCTCGGCGAGCCGCTGCGGGATGCGGCCGAATCCGACGAGCCCGAGGGTGCGTCCGCGCAGCCGCCGCAGCGGCCCGGCAACGGTGTAGTCCCAGGTGCCGCGGCGGATCGCGGCGTCGTAGCGGTGCAGCCCCCGGGCGAGGGTGAGGATCTGCGCGGCGGCGTGGTCGGACACCTCCTCCAGCGAGCCGTCCGGCACATTGGCGACCGCGATGCCCGCCGCGGTCGCCGCCGGAACGTCGATGGTGTTGAGCCCGATGCCGTAGCGGGAGATCACCTGGCAGCGGGTCAGATGGCGGATGACCTCGGCGGTGACGGGGGCGTACTGGTTGATCACGGCGTCGGCGTCGGCGCAGATCTCGATCAGCTCGTCCTCGGTGCGGGCCTGGGCGGGTACGAGGTTGAGTCCGGCCGCCTCCAGGACCTGCCGCTCGGGCTCGAGGTCGGCGAATTCGTAGTCGGTGACGACCACGGTGAACATGATGGCGCTCAGCTCCCGAAGCGATGGTCGAGGTCCTGGTGGAAGCCGAGGTCGACCAGGTCGCAGAACTCGGCGTAGGTGTGCTGGGCCGGGCCGCCCGCGGGGGTTCCGGCGGCGCGCAGGTGGTCCAGTGCGTCGGCGACCGCGCGGGTGGCGGTGAACAGCGCCGTGACCGCGTAGAAGACGATCGAGAAACCCATGTCGGCCAGGTCTGTGGCGGTGAGCCGGGTGGTCTCGTTCCCGTCCACGATGGAGACCACCTTGGGCCCTTCGACGGCCTTGGCGACGGCCTCCACCTCCTCGACGCGTTTGATGCCGTCGACGAAGACCAGGTCGGCGCCCGCGTCCCGGTAGCGGCGGGCGCGGCGTACCGCCTCCTCGATCCCGGCGGCGGGCAGTGCGTCGGTGCGGCCGATGATCAGCAGGTCGTCACCGCCGCGGGCCTCGACGGCGCAGGCGATACGGGCGGCGCTCTCGTCCTCGTCCATCAGCCGGATGCCGCTCATCTGGCCGCACCGCTTGGGCGCCACCTGGTCCTCCAGATGGATGGCCGCCACCTGGGCCTGGACGTATTCGCGCACGGTGCGGTGGATGTTGGAGGGGCCGCCGTATCCGGTGTCGGCGTCCGCGATGACCGGGATGGTCACCGCGCGGGTCATGTTGCGGGCGTGTTCGGTCATCTCGGTCTGGGTGAGCAGCCCGATGTCGGGGGTGCCCAGTCGGCTGGCGGTGGCCCCGAAGCCGGTCATGTAGACGGCCGGGAAACCGACGGCCTGGACGAGGCGGGCCGTGGCCGAGTCGGGCGCGCCCGGGGCCCGGACGATGCCGGGTCCTTCCAGGAGGGACTTGAGCGACGTGGCGGCTGACACGGTCGGCTCCTTTCGGTGGGTGTCGAAGAGGGCGCGCGGTCAGAGGGTGGCGGCGGGAGTGTCCGCCACCGCGGCCGGGCCGCTTCCGGAGCCGGGCTGCCGGGCGGGGCTGCGCCACAGGAGGATCAGCACGACCGACACGGCCAGGGACACCACGGGGATCAGCAGGCCCGCGGTGACGGTTTCGCCGTCGGTCTCCTTGCCGACGATGTACGGGCCGAAGAACCCGCCCAGGTTGCCGATGGAGTTGATGGTGGCGATGCCGACCGCGGCGTGGGTCTTGGACAGGCTGTCGGTGGTGAGCGACCAGAACGGCGGCAGCCAGGCGAAGGCGCCGATGCCGGTGATGGCGAGCGCCACCACCGCGGGCCCGGGGTGGTGGCGCAGGGCGATCACCGCGGCGAGGCCGAAGGCCCCCATGGCGAGCGGTACGGCGACCAGGTACTTGCGTTCCCGGGCGCGCTTGGACAGCTGCGCGGTGAGCAGCAGCGCGAGCGCGGCGCAGATGTAGGGGACGGCGGCGGTGAAGCCGATGCTGGTGGCCGAGTAGGCGGGGTTGATCTGCTTGATGATGAGCGGCAGGAAGAGGTTGAACCCGTAGGTGCCGACGGCGAGCGCGAGATGGGTGGCGGCCAGGTGCAGCACCCGGGGGTTCCGAAGGGCGGCGAGCTGGGCCCGTACGCCCTCGTCGTGTCCGGTGCCCTGTTCGGCCTCCAGGGAGCCGCGCAGCCAGTCGCGGTCGGCGGGGGCGAGCCAGCGCGCGGTGGCCGGGGAGTTCGGGAGGAAGACGTACGTCACGACGGCCATCAGGACCGCGGGGACGCCGGTCAGGATGAACAGCCAGCGCCAGCCCGGCATCCCGAACCAGCCGGTGTGATCGAGGATCAGGCCGCCGAGGAGCCCGCCGCAGATGAACGAGACCGGCTGGGCCAGCACCAGCCAGCCGAGCGCGACGGCCCGGTCCCCGGAGCGGAACCACAGGGTGAGGTAGACGATGATGCCGGGGAAGAACCCGGCCTCCGCGACGCCGAGCAGGAAGCGCATCACGTACAGCATCTGCACGTTGGTGGTGAACCCGGTGATGACGGTGATGATCCCCCAGGTCGCCATGATGCGGGCGAGCCAGGCGCGGGCGCCGAAGCGGCGCAGCAGCAGGTTGCTCGGCACCTCGAAGAAGAAGTACGCGACGAAGAAGATCGAGGCGGCGAGGCCGTACGCGGCGGCCTTGATGCCCAGTTCGGTGCCCATGCCCAGCTGGGCGAAGCCGATGTTGGTGCGGTCGACGTACGCGATGACATAGCCGACCGCGATGAGCGGGAGGATGCGCCAGGAGATGCGCGAGACGGCTGCCCGCTGCCCGGCCTCGTCCAGAGTCGGGGCGGGGGTGCCGCTGGGTGCGTGTGTCATGTGCTTCCTCGATCGTGCGGGGAGGAGGGCCGTACGGGAGGTGTGGGGGCGCGTGTGCGTGGGGGGGCGGCTCAGCTCATGATCAGTCCGCCGTCGATGTTGACGGCCTGACCGGTCATGTAGTCGGAATCGGGTGAGCAGAGATAGAGGGCGAGGCCCGCGACGTCGTCCGGGGTCTGGGGGCGGCCCAGCGGTACGACGGCGGTGCGCCGCTGCCACGCCTCGCCCTCGGCCCACCCCTCGGTGGCGGACCACTCCTGGTCGATCTGGCGCCACATGTCGGTGCCGACCAGGCCGGGGCAGATGGCGTTGACGGTGATGTCCGGCGCCAGCGCGTAGGCCGCGGTCTGGGTGAGGCTGATGACGGACGCCTTGCTGGCGCGGTAGTGGGGAGTGAGGGGTGCCATCGGGCCGGCGCCGTACCGTCCGGCGATCGACGACATCGTGATGATCTTCCCGCGCGGGCGGGCATCGTCCAGACGTGGCTGGGCGCGCATCCTCGCGGCGGCGGCCTGCATGGTGAGGAACGCGCCCTTGACGTTGACGGCGAACGTGGCGTCCCAGTCCTCCTCGGTGATCTCCAGGAAGGGCTTGACCTGCACGATGCCCGCGTTGCAGACCATGACGTCGAGCCGCCCGAGGCCGTCGGCGGTGCGCCGCACCATCTCGGCGCAGTCGGCGGCGCGGGTCACATCGCCCGCGACGGCGAGCGCCGGGCGGCCGAGAGCGGCCGCTTCGGCCGTCACGGCCTCGGCGCGGGAAGCGTCGCGGTCGATGACGGCCAGGTGCGCGCCCGCCGCGGCGAGCCGCAGGGCGATGGACCGTCCGATGCCGCGCCCGGCACCGGTGACCGCGACGCGGAGACCGCTGAGGTCTGCCACTCTCGTCCCTTTCGTCGATGCGCCCGGCCATGGAGGGTGGGCAGGCCGGGCCGTTGAGACTGGGACACTAGAGTTCGGCAATCTGGGATACAAGATGTGTGCACAAGATTGCCCGCGCGGTTTGTTGCGCCATGGAGCGGCGGTACGCGGGTGATGTCGCCCTCAGCCGAGGTCTCCCCCGCCGAAGCCGCCGCCGAAATCGCCGCCGTCGAAGCCGCCCCCGAAGTCGCCCGGGCCGAAGTCGCCGCCGGAATGGCCGCCGGAGTGGTCGCCGCCCGGATGATCACCGCCGGAGTAGTCACCGGCCGGACCGGCCCCGTAGTAGTCCCCGTACCCGTAGGGCGAGGCGAGCGCGGTGCCGAGCAGCGTGCCGGTCAGCAGGCCCGGCAGCAGGGCGCCGCCGAAGTAGCCGTACGCCCAGGGTCCGTACGCGGGTCCGGCGTCCCAGTACGGGCGCCGCCCGGCGGCGGTGTCGACCTGCCGGGCCATCGGCTCCTCGCCGTCGTCCAGCCGGGCCGCGTCCGCCGCGCAGACCGGAACGGTCCGCTCCGCGGTGCTGCCCGCCGGGGTCCACCGCCGGTCCTCGACCGAGGGGCCGTGCCGCGGGTCGAAGAAGCACGGCGGGCGTCGCTCCGGCAGCGGCTTGCCGTCCAGCCTGGCCTCCAGGGTGGCGAGCGAGAAGCGGCCGTGCGCCAGCGCCTCGCTCACCTCCCGTACGTCCTGCGGGCGCTGCGCCTTCTCCATCGCCGTCTTCGCGTGCTCGTAGGAGTCCAGGGCCCGGGTGTAGTCCTCGCGCATCGGCTCGTCGGCCTTCGGGGAACCCGGGTCGAAGCCGACCCGGGTCAGCTCCTCGCCGAAGGCGGTGATGTCCTCGTCCACCACCGGGCGGAGTTCCTCCAGCCGGGCCCGGTTCTCCCGCAGCCGCCGCCCGGTGACGCGCCGGCCGACCAGGTAGGTGCCGCCGACGCCGACGACGAGCAGCACGCCGAGGGTGATGAGCAGGCCCAGCGCACCGGTGCTGCCGCTGGGGGTGGCGGGGCTCGCGGCGACGACCACCGGAAGCGGCAGCGCCATCGGGAAGACACGTCGTACGGCCTTCATATCTACGACGCTAGCCCATTTTGCGCATCTTGCGCAGATTGAGGCGTTTCCCCATGCGGGGCGGCACGGTGGGTACGGTGGCGGGGATGCGATACGGGGACGACGACAGGGCGGGGAAACCGGGCGTGCTGATCGAGGAGCTGCGGCAGGAACTGCCGGACGGGCGGCTGGTCGAGGACCCGCACATCGCGGCCGGGTTCACGCACGACGAGGCGGAGTGGGCGCCGTACGGCACGCCGTGCGCGGTGGTGCGGCCGCACACGGCGGCGGAGGTGCGGTCGGTGGTGCGCGCCTGTCTGCGGCACGGCGTTCCGCTGGTCACCCGGGGCGCCGGAACCGGCCTGTCCGGCGGCGCCAACGCCGTCGAGGGCGGTGTCGTGCTCTCCACCGAGCACATGAACGCCATCCATGAGATCGACCCCGTGGAGCGGCTCGCGGTCGTCGGCCCCGGGGTGGTCAACGACGATCTGCGGGCCGCGTGCGCGGAGCACGGCCTGTGGTATCCGCCGGATCCGGCCAGCGCGCCCTGGTCCACCATCGGCGGCAACGTGGCCACCAACGCGGGCGGGCTGTGCTGCGTGAAGTACGGCGTCACCCGCGACTACGTCCTCGGCCTGGAGGCGGTGACCGGCACCGGTGAGCTGGTGCGGCTCGGCCGCCGGACGGCGAAGGGCGTGGCCGGGTACGACCTGGCAGGGCTGCTGGTGGGCTCCGAGGGCACCCTCGGGGTGATCACCGAGGTCACGGTGCGGCTGCGGCCCGAGCGGGAGGCGGAGCGGACGGTCGCCGGATACTTCTCGTCCGTCGTGGCCGCGGGGCGTGCCGTCACCGCGGTCGGGGCCGCGGGGCTCACCCCGTCCGCGCTGGAGCTGATCGACCGCCACTGCCTGGCCGCGGTCGACCGCTGGAAGAACATGGGGCTGTCCGTCGACGCGGACGTGGTGCTCCTGGGCCGTACGGACGCGCCGGGCCCGGCCGGGGCGCAGGAGGCCGCGCGCATGCTCGCCTGCTTCGAGGAGGCGGGGGCGACCTGGGCGGCGCAGTCCACGGACCAGGAGGAGGCCGACGCGCTCTTCGCGGCGCGGCGGCTCGCCTACCCGGCGCTGGAGCGGCTGGGCCCGGTGCTCACCGAGGACGTGTGCGTGCCCCGGGCGGCCGTACCGGAGATGCTGGCGCGGATCGAGCGCGCGGCCACCCGGCACGACACGCTCATCGCCAACATCGCCCACGCCGGTGACGGCAACCTCCATCCGCTGCTGATCACCCAGCCCGGCGACACCGCGGCCCGGGAGCGGGCCCAGGCCGCCTTCCGCGACATCATCGCCGACGCCATCGACCTGGGCGGGACGGTCACCGGCGAGCACGGCGTCGGGCTGCTGAAGCGGGACGGCCTGGAACTGGAGCTGGCACCGGCGGTGCTGGAGATGCACCACGCCGTCAAGGCGGCCCTCGACCCGCACGGGATTCTGAACCCCGGCAAGGTCATCGGCCGTCCCAGTCGGTGAGACCTTTCCGGTGACACCTTGAGCCGGGTGTCGGCGTCCGGCCATACTGTCGGCCATGTCGAATGCTGCCGGCCCGCTCGTGGAACGCCTCCACGTCGATCTGTGCCGCCAGGCCAGCGCCTGCTGTCGCCCCTGATCCCGGCTTCCCCGCGGACACGGGCTTTCTGACACTTCCTGTCTGACGCTTTCCTGCCTGACGCTTCGTCATGTCGCCGTGTGCCGTGGGGTGTTCTGCCTTCCCCCCTCGCACCCTGCCGCCGATGCCGGTGTGCGCGCCCTCGCGCGCTGCCGCCCGCCTCGGTGGCCCCCGGCATGCAACGAAACGGTACCCCCATGCCCGATACGTCCCGTCGGCCACTTCGTACCGTGGTGCTCTCCAGCCTCCTGGGCACCACGGTGGAGTGGTACGACTTCTTCCTCTACAGCACCGCCGCCGGTCTCGTCTTCGGCGATCTGTTCTTCCCCACCGGCAACGACACCGTCGGAACCATCCTCTCCTTCGCCACCTTCGCGGTCGGCTTCCTGGCGCGGCCCGTCGGGGGCCTGCTCTTCGGACACATCGGCGACCGCATCGGCCGCAGACGGACCCTCGCCGTCACCATGAGCGTGATGGGCGGCTCGACCACGCTCATCGGCCTGTTGCCCACGTATCAGCAGATCGGCATCTGGGCACCCGTACTGCTGCTCGTCCTGCGGGTGGCGCAGGGCGTGGCGCTCGGCGGGGAGTGGGCCGGTGCCGTGCTGCTGTCCGTGGAGCACGGCCCGCGGGGCCGCGAGGGCCGCTACGGCAGCTATCCGCAGATCGGCCTCGCCCTCGGACTGGCCCTGGGAACCGGCGTGTTCGCCCTGCTGAGCAATGTGCTCAGCGACGACGCCTTCCTCGCTTACGGCTGGCGGGTGGCCTTCCTGGTGAGTCTGCTGCTGGTGGTCGTGGGCATCACCGTGCGGCTCAAGGTGGACGAGACCCCGGCCTTCCGCCGGATCGAGCAGCGGCAGTCGGCGTCCCGGGTGCCGCTGGCACGGCTGCTGCGGGACCCGGGCACCCGGCGGCACACCGTGCTGGGCATGCTGGCCAGGTGGGGCGAGGGCGCCGCGTTCAACACCTGGGGTGTGTTCGCGATTTCCTACGCCACCTCCACGCTGAAGCTGCCCCGCACCCCGGTCCTGCTCGCCGTCACCTTCGCCGCGCTGCTCATGGCCGCGGCGATCCCGCTGTCGGGCTCGCTGGTGGACCGGCACGGCGCGCGCCGGATGTACATGGTGGGCATGACCCTGTTCGGGCTGAGCGTGTTCCCCGCCTTCTGGCTGTTCCACTCCACCGGTGTCTGGGGGTTCGCCGCGGCCATCGCGCTGACCCTGGGCGTGGTCCACGCCTCCTTCTACGGGGCCCAGGGCACCCTGTTCGCCTCGCTGTTCCCGGCGGAGGTCCGGTACACCGGCATGTCCGTGGTCTACCAGCTGTCCGGTGTCTACGCCTCCGGCATCACACCGCTGCTCATGACGACGTTCCTCGCGCTCGGCCACGGCACTCCGTGGATCGCCTGCGGATATCTCGCGGCCACCGCGGTCGTCAGCGTCTGGGCGACCTCGCGCATCCGGTCCTCCGGGGTGTACTTCGCAGCCGGGAACGCCGCCGACCGCCCCGCCGCCACTACGGCGGCGCGATCGGCGGTGACCGTGAGGTAGGGCCGTGACGCCTCGCCTCGACGTCCCGTCGTCAGCGGTGGCCGCCTCGTCCCCAGTCGCGCTGCTGGCCGGACCAGCCCGTGGCCCAGGGCTCCTGCCGGTACGTCCCGTAGGGCCCGTAACTCCCGTACCAGCGGTGTCCTCCGTACCATCCGCGCCGCGGCTGCTGGCCGTACCAGGAGCCCACCTGCCGCTGCGGCGGGGCCGCCGCCGGGGGCTTGGGGCCGCGCGGCGCCTTGGACTTGGCATGCCCCGGCGGCGTGGCCTTCGGTGGCGCCGAGGGCTTGGCCGGGCGCTGCGGAGGGGTGGGGGCGGGTTTCGTGCGGACGGCGGACACCTGGCGGGGCGCGGTCTCCCGGACCCGGTCCGGTCGGCCCGTCTCGGTCCGGTACCCGTTGCCGTCCGCCGCGCCACCCGACTGCCAGCGCTGTGACCTCGCGTCGTCGTCCCGTGTTTTCAGGACGATACCGGCGCCCTTCTCCGTGGAGTCGGGGGTCAGGGCCAGTTCCTGGTTCCAGCGCGGCACGAGGGTGCCCTGGAGGGTGAAGTCGTAGCGCACGTTCGCGGCGCCCCGCTGTGAGGTGACCGCGCAGGAGCCCAGCCGGATGGAGAAGCTGAGGCGGGAGTTGAGGCAGAGTTCGGGGTCGGCGCGGCTGCGCAGCAGACCGTCGGCCTCGTACGACCACTGCTGGGTGTCCGCTGACGTGCAGGGGTTGGCCTCGGTTTCGGCACCCGCCTTGGGCTTGTCGCCCACGATGTCGAGGCACAGTCCGCTCGTGGCGTTGCGCAGCCGTCCGCGCAGGGCGTCGTCCGGGCGGCCGTCGGCGCCGATCCAGGAGGGCTCCGAACCGGGGGCCGTCGTGCTGCCCGCGCCGGCGCCCGGGCGGCTGGAGGGGGTGTCGTGGTCGTACGCCACGTCCTCGCCACCGCCGGAGGGGAGGACGGACGCCACCGCCACCGACACCAGGACGCAGCCGCCCACCGTGGCCGCCGCCACGGTGAGGAGGCGGCCGCGGGTGACCCGCGGGCGCCTTCGGCGCCCGGCCGGACGCACCGCCGTGCCCGCCGCGTTCATCGCCGTGCTCATTGCTGTGCTCACCGCCGTACTCACGGCCGTGGACACCGCCGGGCGCGCCTTCCACCAGGGGTGTTTCCGCGCCGAGTGGCGGGGGCCACCGCTGCGTGGCGGAGTGGTCGGCATGGGAGGCGGCGGCGCGGCCGCGGGCGGGTCGGGGATGCGGCGGCCCGGCCGGGAGTCGAGATAGTCCCGTGCGCCCCACCCCAGGAGCGCTTCGGCGAGCAGGACGCCCGGTCGGCCGGTGGAGTGGTCCAACTGGTCGGCGGCATCACGGCAGTGTGCGCACCGGGACAGATGCTGCCGCAAATCGGGGTCGAGCCGGGTGTCGCCGCGGCGGAGCGAAACGTCCAGCAATCGGCTGTACTGACGGCACTCCTCCTCGGGGGCCGTGTCGCGGTGGACGTCCAGGCAGCCCTGGCGCCAGCGCTCATGGGCCCGCTCCAGCTCGGCCTGAGCATCGTCGTAAAGGCCCAACAGCCCCGCCGGTACGGCCAGTTGCTCCGCCTCGACCTCCGTGTGCCACAGCAGACAGCGGGCCGTCTCGGGGAGCCGCTGGAACGCGCGGAACACCATGCGCCGGTTCTCCGGCGGGAGGAGCCGCCCGTCCTCGCCTCCCCGCGCCCCGAGGTCGGCCCGCAGCCCGGGGTGGAGCAACGCGCCGCGCGGGCCCTCGCTCCACTCCTGCGCGATGCCCCGCACGGTGGCGAGCACCCGTGGCCGCCACGCGGTGGTCGGCGCGGTCCGCCGCAGCGCTTCCCCGAAGAGCCTGGTGAAGGCGGCGGAGGTGAGGATCCCCGCCGGGTGGGTGCCGGTGGTGCACAGGCTCGCGTAGGAGAAGGCCGCCTCCCAGTGCCGGCCCAGCAGCTCTCCGACCGGGTGACGCTCGGACAGTTTCCCCGAACACTTCTTCAGCTCGGCCGTGAGTTGTTCATCCGTCACACCGAACAGGGGGGCGGGGGTTAAGAAGTGCGTCAGGGCAGCATCGTTCACGTCTTTTCCCTTTCACAGGGCAGCGAGAAAAGTCCGTACCAATGGGGGGTGTCGGCCCTGCCGGCGGCGCGAAAACACCTGGCCCACGTGGCGACACCTGCACCTTTGCACACGGAACCGATGCGGAACAAGGGACTTCACATTTTTCGGGTTCGACCACCGTCAAGGGGCACTGATGCGTCCATTGGCGTTACGAAATGCAAAGTGGCGAACGAATTCACCCATTGCGCCGGGCTACCACTCGGTAGGCATTGGACACCTTCCCCAGCCCGGCGAGCGGCTTGAGCACGAGCCGGTCCAGTGTGGTGGCCACCACCAGGGCGGGAATGGCCGCCACCAGACCCGCGCAGCGCAGCAGCCACCGCGCGCGGCCGGTGGGCTCGGCCAGCCAGGGGGCGTCGTCGGGCGGCAGGACCGCGTTGGCCGCCAGCCACACCGCGCCCATCAGGTCGACGGTGTCGGACGGTTCGCGGTGCTGCTCCAGGACCACCGTGAAGCCGAGCGCTTCCAGTTCCTTCCGCAGGCCCGCCACCGGCAGGAAGTACAGGTGCTGCGGCTGGAGCCAGGGCAGCCAGAAGCGGCCGAAGAGGCGGGCGAACCAGCACTCCGGGTCGGGCACCTCGATGAGCAGATGGCCGCCGGGGCCGAGGGCGCGGTGGGCCGCGCGGAGTTCCGCGCGGGGGTCCGTACTGTGCTCCAGGTAGTGGAACATGCTCACCACGTCGTAGCGCCCGGCCAGCCGCTCCCCGGCCAGCTCCGGGAAGCTGCCCCGGATGCCGTGGTCTATCCGCCCCTCCCGCTCGGCCAGTTCGACGCCGTCGGTGAAGTCGAGCCCGTCGAAGACCGTGTCCGGGAAGACGGTGCGGGCCACCTCCGGGAAGTGGCCGTGGCCGGTGCCCACGTCGAGCCACTTCGCCGGGGCGTCGGCCGAGGGCTTCAGGGCCTCCGCGCGCCCGAGGTACATCTTCCGCCGCCCGGAGAACACGCTGCCCATGCCCTCCTCCCCCAGGCCGTCGTAGAAGTCGCGGTAGTAGAACTCCAGCCCGTCGCCGTTCAGCCGGGGGTTCTGGAACACCAGGCGGCAGTCCCGGCAGGTGTCGAGACGGAAGCGGCCGGGCTTGTTCTGGAACCGGTCCTTGGTGCGCAGCCGTCGCTTCAGCCGGGTCGAGCCGCACCACGGGCAGTCCGTGCGGCGCGGCTCGAAGAACCGCTCGGTGCCCTGGTCCAGGTCGGCCCGGTAGCGCGGCCGGAGGGCGGCCACGGCCTCGGCGCGGGACGGGCGCGGGGCCTCGTCGGCCCCTGGTCTGTCGGAGGTGGCGTTGTCCTGGCTCATCGTTCCCCCTCGGGGGTCGGGACGGGGTGGGTGGTGGCCGTGGTGGTGGCGGCCAGTCGTTCCAGGTGGGCGGCGGCCGCGCGGGCGCCGCCCGCCGCCCGGAAGGACGCGCCGATACGCTCGGCGGCGGCACGGTGGCCCGGCTCGTCCAGCACCGCGTCGACGGCCTCGCCGAGCGCCGCCGCCCGCGCCCTGCCGAACCGCACCCGGACGCCCGCGCCCGCGGCCACCACCTGGGCGGCCACTACGGGCTGATCGTCCCGGATCGGGGCCACCACGAGCGGGACACCGTGCCACAGGGCCTCGCACACGGTGTTGTGTCCCGCGTGGCACACGACCGCGGACACCCGCTCCAGCAGGCGCAGTTGGGGGATGCGCGGGATCGTCAGCAGGTCCTTGTCGGACTCCGCCGGTCCCAGGACGCCCGCCGGGTCGACGAGGACCGTCTGGATGCCGTCGGCCCGGGCGCGTACGGCCTCCCGGGCCTCGATGAGGAAGCGCGCCCCGGCGTCGGTGTTCGCGGTGCCGAGGGTGACCAGGACGGTGCGGCGGACCGGGTCCAGCCACTCCCAGGGGAAGTCCGGATCGTCCGGCCGTCCGGCGATGGACGGGCCCACGTACCGGATGTGGTCGGCCGCCCGTACGGGCCGCCCGGCCAGCTCCTCCGTGGTGAACGCCAGCACCAGATCCGGCGAGAACCGGGGGTCGGCCGTGCCGCGCGGATCGCCGATCCGGCCCCGCGCCGCGGCCAGCAGCCCGTCCAGCCAGGCGTCGATCTTGGGCATGCCCTCCAGCGCGCCGGTGAACTCCGCCGAGGTGGTGGCGGAGGTGGCCCACCGTAGGCCGAGCCGCTCTGCCACCAGCGCGCCCGCCACGGTCTGCTGGTCGGAGACCACCACATCCGGGCGGAACGCCTCGATGGCCCGCGCCACGTCGGGGGCCATGGCCTCGGCGAGCGGCACCAGGAAGTCCTCCCACAGGAACTTCAGCGCGCCCGGGCCGCGCACCTCGGGCGGGCGCTCCGCCCCGCCCTCGCCGATCACAGGACCGGCGCAGCGGTGGACGGTGGCACCGGGCCCCACCAGCCGCTGCACCACCTCCGGCAGCCCGGCCCAGGCCACCTGGTGGCCGCGGTCGTTCAGTTCGGCCGCGACACCGACGGTGGGGTTGACGTGGCCGACGAGGGGCGGCACGACGAAGAGGAAACGGCGCCCGGGGGGCGTAGGGGATGCGGGGGCCACGTCGGTCATGAGACGTCAGCTCCCTTGAGCCCGGCTGCCGCGACCGGGGCGGCGGGCTCCCGTTCACCGATCCACGACAGCAGCAGGGCGCGTATCCGCGCGGGCGCCTCGGCCAGCACGGAGTGCCCCTCCCCCGGCAGCATGACCGTCCGGGTGCCGGGCGGCAGCGCCCTGAGCCAGCCGTCCTCACCGGCGAGTTCGGAGTCGGCGCCGTACACGGCCAGCGCCGGGCAGCGCAGGGAGCGGACCCGTTCCTCGCTCACCGTACGGCTCGCCGCCACGTCCTCGGCGATCGTGGTCGTACGGACGAGGCGCGCCGCCGACTTGGCCAGCCGCGCGGTGTGCGCGCCCCGGTGGGCGGTGACCCAGGCCAGCGACTCGGCCTCGTGTGCGACGAGTTCGACGACGACCCGCCGCATGATCCGGCTGATGTCCGTCAGCCAGCCCTGGGTGGCGGGTTTCGCCTCGATCGTCGCGAGACCGGCCACGCGGTCGGGGTTGCGCAGCGCGTAGCCGTACGCCACCGTGCCGCCGAAGCAGTTGCCCACCAGGTGGACGGGAGTGGTGATCCCCAGCTGGTCCAGCAGCCTTTCGAGGTCGCTGACGAACGTCTCCAGCCGGTAGCCGGACCCGGGGCGCTCGCTGCGGCCGTGCCCCCGCTGGTCGTACATCACCACGTCCAGCCCGGCGGCGGCGAGGTCCGGCGCCACGGTGAAGTACCAGCTGGCCAGGGAGTCGGTGAGCAGTCCGTGGACCAGCACGACGGTGGCGGTGGGCGGACGGCCGTCCGGCGGCGACAGCCGCTGTACGTGCAGGCGGAGGCCGTCCGGTCCGTCGCCGGTGCCGCGCGGGCCGCCGAGGTCGATCATCGCCATGGTCAGCTCCTCCCGGGCGCGCCGAGGCACCGTACGATGTACTCCACGAGCTGCCCGACGGTCAGGCCGATGATCTCGTCCAGCTCCAGACCGGCCACGAACTCGGCGAAGTTGACTTCCCGTCCGTACCGGTCCTGAAGGGTGCCCGCGAGGGCCACCAGGTCGATGCTCTCCAGCTCCAGGTCATCGGTGAAGCGGGTGTCCATGGCGACCTCGATGTCGTCGAGGCCGTCCTCGTCGAGCATGTCCCGGAGCATTCCGGCGACGTCCGCGAGCACGGCCGGTGCGTCGGGGGCGGATGCCGGGGCGGTGGGTTCGACGGTGGGTTCGACGGTGGTCACTGATCGGTCTCCTCGTCCTGATCCCGGTGGCCCGGACCGGTCGTCCAGGCCACGACGTACTCCCTGCCCGGCAACCCGGACGGGTTGGCGGTCGCCGCGCAGTGCGCTTGGTAGCGGCGCGGGTGGGGGGTGGCGGCCACCTCGACGGTGAGCCGGGTGTCCTCCGCGTGGCCGACCACGGTGGTGTCCTGGCCGGTGCCGTCCGCCTTGGCGACCGCCTCCTTGGCGGCGCGGAAGGCGGCGGCCCACCAGGCCGCGGGGTGGCCGCCGCCCGAGGCGGTGAGGGCCGCGAGGAGTTCGCGCTCGGCGGGGCCGGAGGTGTCCGGGCCAAGGTCGGCGACCACCTCCATGCCGATGCCGAGCCTGGACTGCGACGGCGCCACCAATGCCACTCCGGCCTCCCCCCGATGCGCCAGCGTCAGCTCCAGCGGCGGCAGGGTCCGGCCGTGGACGCCGACGGCGTATGGGCGTCCGCGCTCGTCCTCGCACACCCGGATCTCGGCCGGGAACACCGGCCCCTCCCCCTGCTCCCACAGCCACCGCCGCACCGCGTCCTTGGCGGCGATCCGGCCCAGCAGCCACTGTCGGCGGCCGAGCGGCGGCTGCCGCTCGTACTCGGCGCGTTCGGCGCTGCCCAGGTTGTTGCGCATGATCAGGTCGCGTGAGGCCAGGTCCGGCCAGCGCTCGTACACCAGTGACCAGCCGCCGGGCTGGGGCCGCGACAGCGTGTTGCGCTGCGGGAAGCGTTCCACCGGGCGGGTCTCGGGATCGTTGTCGAACCGTCGGTCGTGCCACCCGTGCAGCTCCGCCCACACCTGACCGCCGATCAGCAGCTGGACATCGGCCTCGAGCGCCGCATCGGTCAGCGCGACGATCCTCACCAGGCACTCCACCGGGGTGCCGGGCCGCGGCGGCGGACCGTAGAAGCGCATCAGCCGCATGCCGACCGGGAAGACGACGGAGCGCGAGGTGCGGGTCGCCATGATCCAGTACCCGAGGAGCTGACCGACGTTGTCCAGCAGCGCGCCGGGCGCGGCCGGAGTGGCGATCGTGCCGCGCACATGTGTCTCACCGATCGCGGTGAGCCGGGTGAGGCCCTGGAACGCCGGGCCGTGGAACATCCACCGCTCACCGTAGATCTGCGCCGCGGTGTGCTCGGGCACCCGCTCGGTCGCGGGGTCGATGCGCCAGGGCGCGGGCCGCTCGGCGGCGTCCGGGTAACGCGGCGCGAACTGTACGGTCCCGCGGGCGCTGCGGCCGAAGGTGGCGGTGTAGTGGGCGGGGCTGGTCGCGGACGGTGTCACGGTGACCGGAACGGTGCTGGGCGGCGTGGCGGTCACCCACTGGTCGAACCGCGCCCCGTGCACGGCCACGGCCACGCCGCCCGCCGTGTGCTCCACCGCGTCGATGAGGTGCTGGACGATGGTGGTGGCCGGAACCACCGGCCACCGATCGGCTTCATCGGGCCAGCCGGGCCGCTGCGGGAAGAAGCAGTGGTCGCGGAGGTAGGGCATGGCCTCGGTGGAAACGCGCACGTCGAAGCTACGCGCCCGAACCACCCCCCGCCGCCCCACCGCAACCAACTCGGCCGCGGCGTCGGCCGTCTCCCGGAGAAGCGCGTCGAGCTCGACC
The DNA here is from genome assembly GCF_044333065.1 of Streptomyces sp. NPDC021115. Taxonomy (NCBI): domain Bacteria; kingdom Bacillati; phylum Actinomycetota; class Actinomycetes; order Kitasatosporales; family Streptomycetaceae; genus Streptomyces; species Streptomyces sp. NPDC021115. The sequence continues at coordinate 415,303 of NZ_JBIRQF010000003.1, read as the reverse complement.
GCCCAGGGCTCCCCAAGAACCCCGCGCACACCCTGGCCCGCCGCCGCCAGATACGACGGCCCAGTCTGGGAAGCGCCCACCGATGTGGCCTGCCCCGCGCCTGCCAGCGGGGCGTACTGCGCGCTCATCGCCGCCGGGCGCGGCGAGGCGGCCTGGCCCGCGACCGCCGCGGGTGGCTGCGCGGCGTGCTGCGAGCCCGCCGCCGGGTGCGTGCCTGCCGCTCCCGCGTAACCCCCATCCGCCACCGGAAGAGGCGCCGCCGAGTGCTGAGTACCGGCCGCCGCCACAGGCGACGGGGCCGGGCGGGCGGCGCCCGCCGGGTGGTGGTGGGGGGCCGGGGGGCGGAGCTCCCCGGTTTCGGGAAGGGGCGGGGTGGGGGAAGACCCCGCGCCCACCGACGCGAGCGCGCCGCGCAGCTCGCTCAAGCGCGGCTCGCTCAGCGAGATCAGCGCGCCGTTCAGGTTCAGGCGCACCGGCGCCGAGCGCCCCCGTACCGCGCCGGGGCGCGGGAGGGCGGGGTCGACGGGGGCGCCCTCCGTCCACAGGGCGGTGGCCACGCGGCGCAGTTGCGCGACACCGTCGCGGTGGGGGGAGTTGGCGGCCACCACCACGTGGTCGCGGCCGTGCAGCGTGTCGCCGATGAGCGAGGCCAGCTGGCCGGTGCCCATCTGCACGAAGGCGCGGAAGCCCGCGTCGTACAGGGCCTCGGTCAGCAGCCGGAACCGCACCGGTTCCAGCAGGTGCCGTACGAACAGCTCCCGCACCTCCCCCTCCGTCTCCGGATACGGCGCCGCGGTGGTGCCGGACCAGACGGGGACGCGGGGCGGCAGGAGCAGGTCGAAGCGCTCCGCCAGGGTGCGGATGGGGTCGAGGAAGGGGGCCAGCATGGGCGTGTGGAAGCCGGACTGGAAGGGCAGGACCTGCGCGATCACGCCCGTCGCGCGCATGGCCCGGACGAACTCCTCCACCTCCTCGCGCGGCCCGCACACCATCGACTGGCTGGGCGCGTTGTCGTGCGAGAGCACGATCCGGCTCGCGGGCCACTCCGCGAGCGCGCCGAGCACGCGCTCCGCGCCCGTCCCGAGGACGGCGAAGGTCACGCCGGGGACGCGGAGCGCGTCGGGGTCGAAGGAGTCGAGGAAGGCGTCGACGGCCTCGCCCGCGTAGAGGCCGCCCGCGGCCATCGCGGACCACTCGCCGACGCTGTGTCCGGCCACCGCGTCCGGGACGATGCCCATCCGTCCGAGCGCCGCGTTCAGCAGGCGTCCGACGCCGAAGACACCGACGCCGTGGCGGCCGATGTCGCCCGCGCGGGCCGCCTCCCCGTGGTGTTCGCCGTCGTGGTGGCGGGGCAGCCCGACGTACTCGGCGACACCCTCCGTACGGGGCTCGAACTCGGCCTCCAGGCCGGGGAAGACGAACGCCAGCTTCCCGGAACCCGGCTCACCCGAAGCAGCCAGCAGCGGTTCCGGGGTGAACCAGACGTCGTTGCGGCCGCGCCACGGGCGGCCCTTGGCGGCCACGCGCCGGGCGAGGGCGAGCCGTTTCGCGGTGGGTTCGACGATGCCCAGCCGGGTGCGGGCCCGGCTCCCGGGAACGGACGCGGTGGCCCGTACCGTGGCGTCGTCGGCCGCGAGCAGTTCGGCCAGCCGCTCCGGCGTGTCCGCGGTCAGGGCCAGCACCCGTTCGGGTTCGGTCACGACGGGCGACGGGCGGCGTTTCACCGTCGCGGTCGACTCCTGTTCCAGCACCACATGCGCGTTGATGCCGCCGAATCCGAAGGCGTTGACCGCCGCGCGCCGCACGGGAGCCTCCCAGGGCGTGGCCGCGTCGAGGGTGCGGAAGCGGGTGGCCGCCAGCCCCGGGTGGGGGTCGTCGCAGTGCAGGGTGGGCAGCAGCCACCCGTGGTGGACGGCGAGGGCGGCCTTGACGAGGCCAGCGACACCGGCGGCTGGCATCGTGTGGCCGATCATCGACTTCACCGAGCCGATGACGGCGGCCTCGCCCGCCCCGCCGCCGGGCCCGAACACCTCGGCCAGCGTGGTGAGTTCGGCCGCGTCCCCGGCCGGGGTGGCCGTGCCGTGCGCCTCCAGCAGCCCGATGCAGCCCGCCTCGCGCGGGTCGAGGCCCGCGGCGCGCCACGCCTGCCGTACGGCGCGGGTCTGGCCGCCCGGGTCCGGGTTGACCAGGCCGGTGGCGCGGCCGTCCGAAGCCACGCCGGTGCCGCGGATGACGGCGTAGACGCGGTCGCCGTCGCGCCGCGCGTCGGCGAGCCGTTTGAGGACGACGACGCCGGTGCCCTCGCCGATCAGCAGGCCGTCGGCGGCACGGTCGAAGGGCCGGATGCGCTGGCTCGGCGACAGCGCGCGCAGCTGCGCGAAGACACTCCACAGGGTGATGTCGTGGCAGTGGTGCACTCCGCCCGCGAGCATCACGTCACACCGCCCGGAGGCCAGCTCCCCCACCGCCTGGTCGACGGCGACGAGGGACGACGCGCACGCGGCGTCCACGGTGTAGGCGGGCCCGCGCAGATCGAGCCGGTTGGCGATGCGGGAGGCGGCGAGGTTGGGCACCAGGCCGATGGCCGCCTCGGGGCGGTCCGGGCCGAGCTGTTCGGTGAAGGCGTCCCGGATCCGGTCCAGCTGGCCGGGGCCGAGGCCGGGCAGCAGCTCGCCGAGGGTCCGTACGAGCTGGTGCGCGGTGCGGACCCGCTGGTCGAGCCGGACCAGACCGGGGGTGAGATAGCCGCCCCGGCCCAGGACGACGCCCACCCGCTGCCGGTCGGGCAGCCGGTCGTCGCCGCCCGCGTCGGCGAGGGCGGCCGCGGCGACGCCGAGGGCGATCAGCTGGTCGGGCTCGGTGCCGGACACCGAATTCGGCATGATGCCGAAGCGGGCGGCCTCCACCTCCGCGTACGTGTCGACGAAGCCGCCCCGGCGGCAGTACACGCGGTCGGGGGCGGCCGGTGCGCCGGGGCCGCCGCCCTGCGGGGCGTAGAACCCGGGGTCCCACCGCCCGGCCGGGACGTCGGTGATGGCGTCCACGCCACCGGCCAGGTTGCGCCAGTACGTGTCCAGATCCGGGGAGCCGGGCAGCAGGACCGACATCCCGACGATGGCCACCGGTGGCATCTGGTGACGGCCGGTCATGCTCACCAGCCCGAGGCCGTGTAGACGACGGCCTGCTCCGGCTCCTCGCCCCAGGCCAGCTCGCGCAGCAGCGCCAGCGCGCCCTCTTCGGGGTCGATGAGGGAGATGCCGCGCCGGGCGTACTCCCGGCCGAGTTCCGGTGTGACCATGCCGCCGTGGGCGCCGGTCGGGGCCCACGGCCCCCAGTGCACGGTCAGCGCCCGGCGGCCGGTGCGGGCCCGCCACCGCGCGCCGAGGGTTTCCAGCGCGTCGTTGGCCGCGGCGTAGTCCACCTGGCCGCGGTTGCCGAGGGCGGCGGAGATGCTGCCGAACAGCACGGTGAACGCCGGGGGTTCGGGCAGTTCCGCGAGCGCGTCGAGCAGTGTCCGCGCGCCGTCCACCTTGGTGCCGAAGACCCGTCCGAAGGACTCGGCGGACTTCTCCGCGATCAGCCGGTCCTCGATGACACCGGCCGCGTACACGGCACCGTCCAGCCGCCCGTGGTCGGCGTGGATCTGCTTCACGGCCTGGAGCACCGCCGCGTCGTCCGTCACGTCCACCGAGCGGTAGCGCACCCGGCTGCCCAGGGCGGTCAACTCCGCGATCGTGGCGGCGACTTCGCGTCGCGCGAGGATGCGGGCCACCTCCCGCTCGATCTCGGCGGGTGTCGCGCCGCCCCGGGCGGCGAGGGCCGCGCGCAGCGCGGTGTCGTCGGGCGCGGTGGCGGTGTCCAGGTGCTCAGGGCCGGTGGGCTCCGGCGTACGGCCGAGCAGTTCGATCCGGCAGCGGGCGGCGGACGCGAGGGCGAGGGCGCACCGGGCGGTGATGCCGCGCGCCCCGCCGACGAGGACCACCACCGAGTCACGGTCCAGCCCGAGCGCGGCGGCCTCCGCCGCGCCGTCTCCGGCGGGCCCGGCGCCCGAGGCGGCGAGCGGCCCGAGCGGGGCGGGCGTCAGGTCCAGCCGCTGGCGCCGCCCGTCAGCGGTGCGCACGACGACGGGCGTACGGTCGGTGGCGGACAGCTCGGTGGCGGACAGCTCGTCGAGCAGCGCGTCGGCCACGTCGTCGGCGGACACCGGCGCGTCGGTGGCCAGTTCCAGCAACGTGGCGGCCGTCTCCGGGCACTCCCTGGCCACCGTACGGAACACCCCGCGCAACCCGGCCGGGCGCGGGTCGAGCGGATCGGCGGTACGCACGCCCAGCAGCCAGCGCGGTGCGCGCCGCAGCGCCGCCTTGAGCACGGCGAACGCCTCGGGCAGCAGGGGCGCGCCGCCGGATCCGGTCAGCGGGTCGAGCAGCAGGACGCCGTCCACCGGGCCGTCCTCCTCGGCGAGCAGATGGCCCGCGGCGAGGGTGAGGGCCTGGGCGCCGTGGGAGGTCAGACGGGCGGCCACCGCGTCGGCCACGCCGCCGGTGTCCCCGCCGAGCAGGGCGAAGCGCTTGCCGGTGAGGTCGGTCGGCGACCCGGCCTCTCTGTCCAGGGGTACGGGCACCAGCCGCATCCGGCGGGGCGCCACACCGGGCGTGGCCGCCGCGGGTTCGTCCTGTGCGGTGGCGACGGGAGCTTGGGGGGCAGGGGCGAGACGCGCGGTGAGCCAGTCGGCGACGGCCGCCGTCGTACGGGCCTTGGCCAGCTCCTCCAGCTCCTCGTCGCCCAGCGCGGCGGTTCCCGCGCCCGCGATACCGAGGCGTCTGGCCAGTTCACCGGCGATCTCGGCGCGTTTGATGGAGTCGATGCTGAGGTCGGCTTCGAGGTCGAGATCGGGTTCGATCATGTCGACGGGGTAGCCGGTGCGTTCGCTGATGATCTCGGACACCGCGCGCAGGACATCGGCTCCGGTGGCGGGGGCGGCGGGTTCGTCCGCGGGGTGGTCGGTGGCCGGTGCGGGGGTGGCCACCGCGGGTTCCACGGGCATCGGCAGTGCGGCGGCCGGAGCGGCCACGGGCAGGGGCGCGGTGGCGACCGGGGGTGGCGCCACGGGCCGCTCCCCCGGCGCCCCGCCGAAGTAGGTGAGCAGGACGTCGCGCTGGGCGGCGATCATCTCCCGGCTCGTTCTCAGGTATTCGGCGATCAGGGCGTCCCGGTCCCCGTAGCCGTCCTTGCCTGTGCGGTCCGTCTGGCTCACCGTCGCCTCCACGACACGTCGGGCCGGTGCCAGCGCACCGGGGAGTAGCTCACCGTCCGCGGTGCGGACCAGTTGTCCGTCGACCGTCCATCCGGGCCGCTTCGGGGTTACGGTGGTTGCCGCGTCCACGGCGTCACGGGCCCGGAACAGCCAGCCCGTACGCACCGGAACCCCGGCCACGGCGAGCTGGGCGAGGGCGTCGAGGAACCCGCGCGGCCCCTGGAAGCCACCACCCTCGGTACGGCTCCGTCGCGCGTCGCAGGCGACGGTACGGTGCGGTCGGTCGCCCAGGATCTCCGCCACCAGCCGGGTCAGTACGGTGCCGGGACCGGTCTCGACGAAGATCCGGGCGCCCGCCGCGTACATGGCCTCGATCTGTTCCTGGAAGCGGACCGGGGCGCCGATCTGGGCGGCGAGTTCGGCGCGGATGGCGTCGGGTCCGTCGCCGTGCGGGGCGGCGGTGCGGTTGGCCCAGACCGGGAACTCCGTTGCCCGCACCGGGTGTTCGGCCAGTGCCTCGGCGAAGCGCGGCCCGGCACCCGCGACCAGCGGGCTGTGGAAGGCGCAGGCCACCGGGAGGCGGCGGACGGTGTGCCCGGCCTCCCGCAGCAGTGTGATCGCCTGTGCCACTTCCCGTTCGGGGCCGGAAATCGCGGTCTGCTGGGGTGCGTTGTGGTTGGCGGCCACCACGTGTTCGGCGAGCCCGGCTTCTCGCAGCAGCCGCTCGACGGTGTCGGCCGGAGCGGTCACGGCGGCCATGGTGCCGGGCTCGTGTCCGGCGGCCTCGGCGGCGCCGAGGATGGCGGCCGCCCGCTCGGCGCTGAGCCCGGGCAGGGTGCGCGGATCGAGGGCACCCGCGGCGCAGAGGGCCACCAGCTCGCCGTAGCTGTGCCCGGCCACCATGTCGGGCTGGACTCCGGCCGCGGTGAGCAGGGCGTGGGCGGCGAGCCCCACGATGCCGAGGGCGGGCTGGGCCACCCGGGTGTCTGTGAGGGCCGCGTGTTGCGCGGCCTTCCCGGCCTCGTCGAAGGCGGCCGGGGGGTACAGCACCCCGGCGTAGCCGGAGCCGTGGAGCAGATGCCGCCGGAGCTCGGGGAAGGACACGAACACATCCGCGAACATCCCGGGCCGCTGACTGCCCTGCCCGGGAAAGAGGAACGCCACCTTGCCGAGGGGGCCGTCCGGCCGGGTGTCCGGGGCCGGGTCGGCCACGTACAGGCCCTCGTCCCGACCGCCCGGTCTCGGGGGCGTCCCGGCCACGGACACCTCACCCGCCAGCACCCGGCGTAACCGCTCCGCCAAGTCGTCCAGGTCCGTGGCCACCACCGCCACCCGTACCGGGGCGTGGCCCGCGTCGGCGCGGCGGGAGGCGGTCAGGGCGAGGTCGCGCAGCCGCCAGGGGCGGCCCGCCGCGTCGTTGGCCTCGGTCTGCCGCAGCGTGTCCTCGACCGCGCGCAGCGCCGCCGCGTGGTCGGGCCCGCGGAAGAGGAAGAGTTCGCAGGGCCAGGCGTCGAGCGTGTGGGCGGGGGGCGGGGCTCCGTTCGCGTGTGCCGCGAGCACCACATGGAAGTTGGTGCCGCCGAAGCCGAACGCGCTGACCCCGGCCACCCGGTCCGCGGGCTCGGCCGCCCAGGGCTGCGCCTCGGTGTGGAAGGCGAACGGGCCGCGGTCCGCGTCCCACGCCGGGCCCGGCCGGGTCAGGTGCAGGGTCGGCGGCTTGACGCCGGTGTACAGCGCAAGGGTGGTCTTCACCAGCCCGGCCAGCCCGGCGGCACATTTGGTGTGCCCGATCTGGGACTTGACGGAGCCGAGCGCGCAGCCGCCGGGGGCCGCCCCGGCCTCGGCGAACACCTCGCTGAGGACGGTGAGTTCGGTGCGGTCGCCCACCGCCGTACCGGTGCCGTGCGCCTCGACCAGGCCGACGCTCGCCGGGGAGACCCCGGCGCTCGCGTACGCGCGCTCCAGCGCGGCCCGCTGGCCCTCGGGGCGCGGGGCGGTCAGGCCGAGCGAGCGGCCGTCGCTGGACGATCCGACGCCCTTGATGACGCCGTAGATCCGGTCACCGTCGCGTTCGGCGTCGGCCAGCCGCTTGAGGACGACGCACGCGACGCCCTCGCCGAGCGCGATGCCGTCGGCCGAGGCGTCGAACGCCCGGGAGCGGCCGGTCGGGGACAGGGCGTGCACGGAGGAGAAGAGCATGTAGTCGTTGATGCCGTTGTGCAGGTCGGCGCCGCCGCACAGCACGATGTCGCTGGTGCCGGCGGTCAGCTCCTTGCAGGCGACGTCGACGGCGGCGAGCGAGGACGCGCACGCCGCGTCGACGGTGTAGTTGGCGCCGCCGAGGTCGAGCCGGTTGGCGATCCGGCCGGAGATGACGTTGGCGAGCATGCCGGGGAACGAGTCCTCGGTGAGCTTGGGCAGCTGCTCGGCCAGGGCCTCCGGCACCTCGCGGAAGTACGACGGCAGAACGGCGCGCAGGGTCTGCGCGTTGGACAGGTCGCTGCCCGCCTCGGCGCCGAACACCACGGAGGTGCGCGAGCGGTCGAAGGCCCGGCCCCCGTCGCCGGGGTCGCCGTACCCGGCGTCGTCCAGGGCCCGGCGGGCGGCCTCCAGGGCCAGCAGCTGGACGGGTTCGATGCTGCCGAGGGAGGCCGGGGGGATGCCGTAGCGCAGCGGGTCGAAGGGGATGCGCGGCAGGAAGCCGCCCCAACGGGAGGCGGAGGCGCCGTGCTCGTCGCCGGTGTAGTGGACGGCGGCGTCCCAGCGCTCGGCGGGCACCTCGGTGATGGCGTCGACGCCGCCCACCACATTGGCCCAGAACGAGGCGAGGTCGGGCGCCTGCGGGAACATGCACGCCATGCCGACGACGGCCACGTCCAGCGGCGCGGGCTCCGGTGCCGCCGCGGGCGCCGCGGCCACGCCCAGCGGCGCGCACAGCCCCTCCGCGCGCGCGGCGAGGAAGTCCGCGGCGGCCGGGCCCACCGCGTGGTGGAGCGCGGCGATGGTGGTGGTGGCCGAGCGCAGCACAGCGACCTGCCCGGCCATGAACATGCCGTCGGAGAGCTGGCGTTGCTCGTCGGCCTCGGTCAGCTGCCCTTCGGGGCCGCGTTCCAGGCCCTTGCTGGCGATGCGCAGCCGCCCCACGTTCAGCCGCTCCAGCCGCTCCCACATCTCCCGGTCGGGGACGCCCTCGTCCCGTAGGCGCTGCTTGAGGGCGTGATAGCTCTCGGTGAAGGGGCTCGGCACACAGCGCGTGGCGTGGCCGGGGGCGGTCTCCAGCAGCGCGGTGCGCTCGGCGGCCCGCACTTGGCGCTGGAAGAGTGGCTGTACGGCGCCGTGCGCGACGGCCTCCTCGGTGAACAGGTACGCGGTGCCCATCAGCAGCCCCGCGGCGACGCCGCGCCGGGCCAGCGGGGCGGCGAGCGCGGCCACCATCGCGGCGGACCGCTCGTCGTGGACACCACCGGCGAAGTAGACCTCGATACCTGCGCCGTCGGAGGTGTGCGCGGGGTCGTCGAGGAAGTCCTCGACGACCGCCAGCTGCGCCTCCCACAGCGGGAAGCTCGCGCGCGGCCCCACATGGCCGCCGCATTCGGAGCCCTCGAAGACGAACCGCCGTGCCCCGTCCTCCAGGAACTGGCGCAGCAGTCCGGGCGAGGGCACATGGAGATAGGTGGTGATGCCGTCCCGTTCCAGCGCGGCGGCCTGGGAGGGCCGTCCGCCCGCGATGATGGCGTGGCTGGGGCGGATCTCCCGTACGGCCTCCAGCTGGGCGCCGCGGATCTCCTCGGGGGCGAAGCCGAGGACGCCCACTCCCCAGGGCCGCCCGGTCAGCGCGGCCGCGGCCTCCTCCAGCATGCCGCGCGCCTGGTCGCGTCCGGCCAGGGCGAGCGCGATGAACGGCAGCCCGCCGCCCGCCGCGACGGCGGAGGCGAAACCCGCCCGGTCGCTGACCCGCGTCATCGGGCCCTGGGCGACGGGCAGCCGGATCGTGGCCTCGGGCGTGGTGTCCGGTCTGGCCCCGGGCGCGGCGTCCCGTCTGGCCTCGGAAACGGCGCCCCGGATGGCGCCGGCCACACCCCGTACGGCGCGTCCGGCGTCCCGCCAGCGCGCGGCGAAGCGGGCGGCGAGGAAGCCGTCCTGACCCACCGGCAGGGGCGGCGAGGAGTGCGGAGAGCGGCCCCGCGGGCGCAGCGCGCGGTGGCCGTCGACGACGGTGGTCTCCGAACCGTCCATCGGCCGGAGCAGCGCGGCGCGGTCCTCGGGGAGCCCGGATTCGGCGAGCAGGGCCAGCTGGGTGTCCAGGACGACCCCGGCCGCGCCCCCGATCACCGCCGCGGCGGCGGTACGCGGCCCGATGCCGCCGCAGGCCCACACCGGTACGGACACCCCGGGCTCGGCCAGCAGCCGCTGGAGCAGGACGAAGGTGCTCAACTCGCCGACCGGGCCGCCGCATTCGCTGCCCCGGGCGATCAGCCCGTGCGCACCGGCCCGGACCGCGGCGAGGGCCTGGTCCGGGTCGGTGACCTCGGCCAGGACGCGATGGCGGGCGGCGACGGCGTCCAGCGGCCAGGGCGCGCCCGCGCCGAGGACCACGGTGTGCGGTCCGCCCCGCCCGCCGCCGTCCCCCGGGGGTCCGGTGTCCGGTGGTGTCGCGTACGGCAGATCCGCGGGCGTGAGGGGGCAGCCCGCCGCCACGCGCACCCCGTACCGTCCGTCGGGCACCCAGTCGTCGACGCGTTCCCACGCGTCCAGTGCCGTGCGGCGCGTCGTTCCCAGGTCGAGGACGCCGAGACCGCCCGCGCGGCTGACCGCCGCGGCGAGTCGGGGGTCCGGTTCCCCGAACGGCGTGATACCTATAACCAGATCGCCAGGATACGCAACGGATGACATGTTTTCTCCGGATAAATCGCTGTAGCCGCGAAAGGGAGATAATTCTGACATGCACGTCTAACGTACGGCTTGCGCCTTTTACACAGAACGACGCGGAGCGAAATTAGCGATCCGGTTACTGAGCCGTCAACAAGTTGCGAGCGCCGCACCTGCCAGGACGGGCTGGATCTCGCCATAGGTGGGGAGATCGATCGCGGCACTGCCTCTCTCTTCCTTTGTTAAATGTTGATGTACCTTCCGTGAGCCGGAACGGAAGAGAGCGTGCCACCGGCGTCCCTTGTGCCCCTCGAATACACCATTTACCCAGCGGACGTCCCGCTGGGTAAACCGCTCGAGCGAGCCGATCGAACCCAATCGGCGGGGCACATTCCGCATTCGGAATTCCGCGCACACGCGGCACATCGCCGGAAAGTGCGGCCGGAATCAGCCCGCGGACGCAACCCCTCAGCTTCCCGGCCGGGCCCAGGCGGCGTCGTCGGCGATACGGCGATGGGCGGCGAGGGCGGTGGCGGCGAGCAGCGCCGAGGCCAGTCCCAGGGTGGCGGAGAGAGCGCAGCGCGCGAACAGCAGGGCGCCGGTGAGGGCACCGAGGAACATCGCCAGCACGGACAGCACCCGGCGGGCCGTACCGGCGGGCGCGGTGGAATCGGCGGCGAGGCCGGTCAGGGTGAGGGTGAGCACGGTGGTGGTCAGGTCCGGGACGCCCAGGCGTCGTACGACCGCGTTCTGGAGCCCCATGCCGAGGCCGAGCAGCACGATCAGGGCGTAACGGACCCCCGCGGGGACCTGGCCACCGGGGGCGAGCGCCGATACGGCGGTGGCGGCGGCGACCAGGGCCGTCTGGGTGCCGGTGGCGACCGCGAGCAGCCGCCCGCGGTGCGCGGGCGGCCGGGCGCCGACGCGGCCCCCGGCGAGCGCGCCGGTGAGGAACGAGCCGAGGGACACCAGGGCGGCCGGGGCGGACAGGCCCGGGGTGCCCGCCAGGGCGAAGCCGAGGAAGACCACGTTGCCGGTCATGTTGGCGACGAAGACATGGCCGAGGCCCAGATAGCTCACCGCGTCGACCAGCCCCGTCACCACGGTCAGCGTCAACAGGAGCGGCGGCAACGGGCCGTGGCGGTCCGTCGCGCGCGGCCCGAGCGTCCGGGCGGCGTCCCTCATCAGTCTGCGCATCCTCAACGTCCGTTCCTCGGCGGTCGGCAGACCGATGGCGGCGCGATGGCCATTCCGCGGGCCGCCATCGGTATGACGGAGCGTCAGCCCGCGGCGTGTGCGCCGAGCATGGACTGGGCGTACAGCACCCCGAGGCCGTAGGCGCCCGCGTGCTCCTTCACCAGGTCCGTGACCGGGCCGTACGTCTCCGTACGGGCCCAGTCGCGCTGGAGCTCCAGCAGCACCTGCACCCAGGTGACGGGGGCGGCACCGGCCTGCACCATGCGCTGGACGGCGTGCTCGTGGGCCTGCGGGGTGACGCCGCCGGACGCGTCGGTGACCACGTACACCTCGTAGCCCTGGGCGATGGCGGACAGCACGGGCAGGACGAGGCACACCTCGGTCCACAGTCCGGAGACGATGAGCTTCTTGCGCCCGGTCGCCTTGACGGCCTCGACGAACGCCACGTCCTCCCAGGCGTTCATCGAGGTGCGGTCGATGACCTTCTGGTCGGGGAAGACATCCGCGAGCGGCGGGAGGAGCGGGCCGGAGAACGTCTCGGCGGCGACGGTGCTCAGCACCACGGGCACGTCGAACACCCGGGCCGCCTTCGCCAGGCCCACGGTGGAGTTGATGATCGTGGTGCGGTCGTGGCTGCCGGTGCCGAAGAACATCTGCGGCTGATGGTCGATGAACAGCATCACCGCGTTGTCCGGGGTGAGCAGGGCGGGGCTGGGGGTGGCGGTGACCTCGGCGATGTCGACCATGGTGGACCCTTTCTCGGTGTACGTCTGGGTGCGGGATGTACGCGTGCGGTGTTCACATGGCACGCGAAGGGGCGGATCCCGTGCCGCGCCTCCGCCGCTCACAGCACGAAGCAGCTGTCGAACGCCATGGGCTGGTGCTCGGGAAGCGCGCCGCGCCGGACACGCCACTGCCGGTGCTGCTCGGACTCGGCGATCGCCTGGCCCAGCGACTCCGCCTGGCGGGCGCCGGAGCCGCCCGCCGGGCCGGTGGCCTGGTAGCCGCCGAAGCGCGCCACCGGGCTCCACTCCGGGCTGACGGCCGGGATGTCCTCGTCCAGGCCCTCGTACTCGGCGGCGGCGTACACGATGCGGCCGCCGACGATCGTCAGCACCGATTCGATGTGCGGGATGTCCTGCTCGGGCACGGTGAAGTAGTCGTCGGACAGGATCGCCAGATCGCCGTAAGCGCCCGGCCGCAGCACGCCCTTGACACCGTCCTCGCCGGTCAGTTCGGCCCCGGCCCGGGTGTACATCGCGAGCGCGGTCTCCCGGCCCACCCGGTTCTGCGGGGGCCGCAGGGCCAGGTCGCCGACCGACCGGCCGGAGACCAGCCAGTGCAGGGCGACCCACGGGTTGTACGAGGACACCCGGGTGGCGTCGGTTCCGGCGCCGACGGTCAGCCCGCGGCCGAGCATGGCCGCGAGGGGCGGTGCCTCGGCCGCCGCGCCCGCGCCGTACCGGCTTGCGAACGCCGCGCCCTGGAACGACAGCCGGTTCTGCACGGACAGCGCCCCGCCGAGCGCCGCGATGCGGTCGAGGCTGTCCGGGGAGACGGTCTCCGCGTGGTCGAACAGCCACCTGTTCCCGGCCGGGAACAGGCCCTCCGCGGCGAGCTTTTCGAAGACGGCGAGGTCACGCCGGATCGTCTCGTCGTAGGTGGCGTGCAGCCGGAAGCCCCAGCCGTTCTCCATGAGCAGGCGCAACGCCTTCTCGAAGTCGGCCTCGTAGTCGCCGGTGAGGTACGGGCGGGGCTGGGCGAAGTTCTCGAAGTCGGCCGCGGCCCAGGTGAGGTTCTCCCCGGCGCCGTTGAGCCGTAGCCAGGCGTCCCCGTCCCCGGGGCGCACCATCTCGATCCAGCGGGTCAGGTCCTCGATCTCCTGACCGGCGGTCTGCGGGAACAGGTGATAGGCGATGCGCAGGGACAGCTGCCCGGTCTCGGCCAGCTCGGTCACCGTGCCGTAGTCGCCGGGGAAGTTCTGGAAGCCTCCGGCGGCGTCGATCGCCGAGGTCAGCCCGAATCTGTTCAGCTCGCGCAGGAAGTGGCGGGTGGAGGTCTTCTTGTCCTCGCCGTGCAGCGTCGGCGCCTTGGCCAGGGTCGAGTAGAGGATCAGGGCGCTGGGTGCGGCCAGCAGCAGGCCCGTGGGCTCCCCGTCCCGGCCGCGCACGATCAGCCCGCCCTTGGGGTCGGGGGTGTCCCTGGTGAATCCCGCGGCCTTGAGGGCCGCCCGGTTCAGCACGGCCGACTGGTACAGGTGCAGGACGAACACCGGGGTGTCCGGGGCCGCGGCGTTGAGTTCGGCGACGGTCGGCGGTCTCCGTTCGGCGAACTGCTCGGCCGACCAGCCTCCCACCACCCGCACCCACTGGCCCTTCGCGGTGCGCGCCGCCTGTTCGCGCAGCATCGCCAGGCCCTGGCGCAGCGAGGGGACGCCGTCCCAGCGCAGTTCCAGAACGTAGTTGAGCCCGCCGCGGATGACATGGAGGTGGGTGTCGTTGAGCCCGGGGACGACCCGGCGGCCCAGCGCGTCGACCACGCGGGTGGCAGCGCCCAGGTACGGGGCGATGTCGGCGTCGTCCCCGACCGCCCGCACCACACCGTCGCGGATGGCCACCGCACCGGCCTGCGGGCGCTTCGCGTCCTGGGTGTACACCTTCGCGTTGCGGACGATCACGTCCGCGGCCTCGTCGTCGGTGGCGACGGGAACGAGCCCGCCGACCGGCATCGTGGACACCTCGGCACCCTCCAGGGAACGGTGTGGCTGCGGCGGCCGACAGGCCGCCTGGTGTCCGGCACGGTAGGACGGCCAGGGCCGCGTGCGTTGCCCGCCAGCGCACCGGGTGTTTCCCGCGCGCGCACCGTCGCGCTCCGTCAGGCGAGGCCGCGTTCGCGGTTCGGGTCCCTTATCCGGGCGCGGACCTGTGCGGCCTCGTCGGGCCGTCCCAGCTCGGTGAAGAGCGTGAGCGCCTGCTGCCAGATCTCCCGGGCGGTGCCGTGCTCGCCGGTCGCCCGGTGGGTGTCGCCCAGGCGGGCCAGGGTGTCGGCCTCCTGGTACGGCACGCCGAGTTCGCGGTACACGGTGAGGGCGTTGTGGAAGCCGATGACGGCCTGTTTGTACTGGCCGAGGTGGTGGTGTGCGTGGCCGATGCTGTCCCAGGTGGCCGCCTCGCCGTAGCGGTCGCCGGTGTCCCGCATCATGACGAGGGCCCGCTCGCAGTGGGCGAGGGCCTGGTCGTACCGCCCCAGCAGGGAGAGATACCAACCCACCGCGTTGAGGACGCGGGCCTCGGCGGCGCGCTGGCCCGCCGCCCGGAAGAGCTCCAGCGCGCGCTGGTTGTGAGCGAGGGCTGCGGTGAGGTCGCCCTGCTGGTCGGAGGTCCAGCCGAGGCTGCGGTGGGTGTTGGCGAGCCGGACGGGGTCGCCCAGCCGGTCGAACGCCTCGGCGGCCCGGTCGAGTCGGGTGCGGGCCTCGGCGTAGTGGCCGAGCCTGCCGTCGACGCGGGCAAGGGAGCGGTCCGCGTACGCCTGCCACTCCGGGTGGCCGAGCCGGTCTGCCGCGTCCAGCGCGGCGCGCTGGGCGGTGTGCCAGTCGTGCCAGTGTCCGCGCCGGTCGAAGAACGCCTCCAGGGACCAGGCCAGGTGGCAGAGCTGGGCGTCGAACCCGGACGCGGCGGCCCGTTCCATCGCGGGGAGCAGCCCGGTGTACTCGGCGGTGAGCCAGTCCAGGGCCTGCCGGTCGTCGGTGAGGGTTTCGGGGGTGACGCCGGGCAGCGCCGGGCCCGGCGGTACGAGGTCCGCGTCCGGGGAGAGCAGAGCTGCGGCCGGGTGCGCGGTGTGCACGTAGTGGTCGAGCATCCGGTGCAGCGCGGAGTGGCGGGTGGCGTCGGTGTCGTGGTCCTCGGCGAGTTCGGTGGCGTACGCGCGCACCAGGTCGTGGAAGGTGTAGCGGCCCCAGCTGTGTTCGGTGAGGAGATGGGCGCGGGTGAGTTCGGCCAGCAGGGTGCGGGTGCGGCGTACGGGCAGGCCGGTGAGGCTCGCCGCCGCGGCGGCGGTGAGGTCCGGGCCCGGGTGCAGGGCCAGCAGCCGGAAGGCGCGGGCCGCTTCCGGGGTCAGGGCGTCGTACGACCAGGAGAAGGCGGCACGGGCGTCGATGGCGCTCCCGGTGTCGGCGAAGGCGTCGAGGCTGCCGTGGCCCCGGCGGAGTTCGGTGGCGACGGCGGCCAGCGGGAAACCAGGGTTCAGGGCGGCGCGGGCGGCGACGATGGCGAGCGCCAGCGGAAGCCGCCCGCACAGCTCGATGATGTCCGCCACGGCCCGGGGCTCGGCGGCCGCCCGGTCGTGGCCGATCCGCCGCACCAGCGCGGCGCGGGCGTCGTCCACCGGCGGCAGGAGGAGAGGCACCGGCACGGCTCCGTCCGAGGCCACCAGGCCGGGCAGCTGGCTGCGGCTGGTGACGAGGGCCAGGCAGCCGGGGCCGCCGGGGAGCAGCGGACGGACCTGGTCGTGGTCCCGGGCGTTGTCCAGCACGACGAGGACGCGCCGGTCCGCGAGCAGGCTGCGGTACAGCGCGGTCTGGGCGTCCAGCCCGGCGGGCAGGTGCTGCGAGGGCACGCCCAGGGCGTGCAGGATTCCGGCGACGGCCTCCGCGGGCTGGGTGGGCGGCCCGCCGGGGTCGAAGCCGCGCAGGTTGAGGTACAGCTGCCCGTCGGGGAACCGGTCGGCGACGCGGTGCGCCCAGTGCACCGCGAGGGTGCTCTTCCCGACCCCGGCCATGCCGCTGATGACGGCGACGGTGGTGTCGGGCAGCATGGCGAGCAGCCGGGTGAGTTCCGCCTGCCGCCCGGAGAACACCGCCAGGTCGGCGGGCAGTTGGGCGGGGCGTACCCAGGGTGGCTGCCGTTCCGGCGTGGCTCCGGCGTTTCCGGCGGCTCCGGCGGGCGTGGTGTCCCGGGTGGCGGGACCGGTCATCTGCCGGTGGGCCGCGCGCAGTTCCGGGCCGGGGGTTACGTCCAGCTCCTCGGCCAGCCGGGTGTGGATGTCGTCGTACACGGCCAGGGCCTGTGCCCGGTGGCCCGAGGCGGACAGGGCCAGGACGAGCCGGGCGTGCAAGGGCTCGTTCAGCGGATCGAGGGCGACGGCCTTCCGTAGCAGCCCGACCACGCGCTCCGCCCGGTCGCAGCGCAGCGCCACGTCGGCGGCCTCGGCCACGGTGTCCAGGTAGGCGCGGTCCAGGCCGGTGAACACCGGATGGCCGCGCATCCGCTCCGGCACCCCGGTCGCGACGGGACCCCGCCAGAGGGCGAGGGCGTCGACGAACAGCCCCGATGCCACGTCGAGTTGTCCCCTGTCGGCGGCCTGTGCGGCCCGGTGCGCGAGGTCGCGGTGGCGCAGCAGGTCCACCGAGTCCGGCGCCACCAGCAGCCGGTAGCCGCCCGCTTCGCGGAGCAGCAGGCTGCCCGGCGCCCGGGGCGGCAGCTCCGGCTCCAGCAGCCGCCGCAGCAGGCCGACGTATCGGTGGACCACGTTGACGGCGGTGGCGGGAGGACGCTCCGCCCACAGGACGTCGACGATCTCGCTCAGCCGGAGGTGTTCCCCGGCCCGGATCAGGAGCAGGCCCAGCAGCGCCCGTTGCTGCGGAACTCCGAGATCCAGCTCGGTTGTCGACCGCCAGGCGCGCATCGGCCCCAGGATCTCGAACCGCAAGGACTCCGCCGCCGGGGGCACCGGGTCCTGTCGGCCCTCCGCTTTCACTCTTCTTTCACCGCACGAACCTACGCTCTCCACAACCGACCGCGAACGGTACCCGAGGAGGACTGTGTGGTGTACAAGAATGCGCCAGTGAGTGGGAATTGAGCGGCAACCCGCCCGCGGAGCGCGGGTTATCCGCCCGGCAGGCCCTGCATTGCCCGGCGACGCTTCCGCCGGGCGACAAACCGGCGCACTGGAGCGACGCGGTATCGCGCACTCTTCTCGCGCTCGATATGCGTCTGGAAAGGCCGGAGCAATGGTCGGCGCGCATCACGGCGGAAGGGCTCGGCCCGGTGCGGATATCCGCGATCGATTCGGATCCGATCACGATCGCCCGCGCTCCGGGGCACATTCTCGCGGACGGCCGTGACTGTCTGCTGGCCCGGCTACAGGAGGGCGGAACGTCGACGGTCCATCAGGACGGCCGCTCGGGGTCGCTCCGTCCCGGCGCCTTGGCCTTCTACGACGCCTCCCGCCCCTTCACCCTGGTCATGCCGGAGCCGTATCGGGCGCAGGTCATCGCGATGCCGCGCGGGGCGCTGGGGCTGCCCGAGGCCGAGCTGCGCCGTCTCACCGCGTGTCCCATCGCGGCCGATACGGCGCTGTCGGCCCTGCTGCTGCCCATCGTTTCCCGGCTCGCGGGCGGCGCCGGTCCCCATCCGTGGCACATCCGGCGGCAGATCGCCCGCACCCTGCTGGATCTGCTGACCACCCTCGCCACCGGCACCCTCGACACGCTCGGCTCACGCGACCTGGCGGACCGGCGCGCCGGTGCGGACCGCGCGCATCTGGCCCGCGTCCACGCGTTCATCAACAAACACCTGGCGGATTCCGGGATTTCACCGGAAACGATCGCGCGGCACAACGGAATCTCCGTGCGCTATCTCCACAAGCTCTTCCAGGAACAGGGCACCACGGTCGGCCGGTGGATCCGGCAGCGCCGACTTGAGGAATGCCGGAAAGAGCTGGCGCGCGGCGGCCGGTCGAGCCGTACGGTCGCCGCCGTGGCCCAGCACTGGGGATTCATCAGCCCGGCCCATTTCAGCCGCGTCTTCCGGGCCGCCTACGGAATGTCCCCCCGCGAATGGCAGGCGCTGTGGCGGGAGCCGGTGGACGCCGCCGCCCGCGACCGCGCCGGGAAGCCCGGTGCGCTGGTGGACGACAAGGCGTGCGCCCCTGGTCAAGGCGGGCCGCGGCAACGGGCCTAGCCTCCGGCCGGACGGTTCCGGCGGCGGCCACCGCACGAGCCGCCCTCCCCGTGCCCCGCCGGGACCACTTGTCCGGATTCCACCGGCACCCGACACGACACCACACGCCAGGAGTGACGCATGTCCGACGACAGGTCCGACGCCAACGAGCCGGTCCAGCCGGTGCTGGAACCGGCCGCGGCCGCCTTCGCCGAGGCGACCGCCAACCCGCCGTATCTGTTCGACCTCGGCCCGGCCGAGGGCCGCAAGGCCGTGGACGAGGTACAGTCCGGCGAGATCGACAAGCCGGAGGTCGACGAGGAGTGGATCACCGTCACCGGCGGTCCCACCGGCGGCGTCCGGGCCCGTATCGTCACCCCGGCCGGTGCCGCGGGGCCGCTGCCAGTGATCCTCTACCTCCACGGCGCTGGCTGGGTGTTCGGCAACGCCCACACCCATGACCGCCTGGTGCGCGAACTCGCCGTGGGAGCGGGCGCCGCCGTGGTGTTCCCCGAGTACGACCTCTCCCCCGAGGCCCGCTACCCGGTCGCCATCGAGCAGAACTACGCCGTCGCCCGGTGGATCGTCCGGGACGGCGCGGGCCACGGCCTCGACGGCGCCCGGCTGGCCGTGGCCGGTGACTCGGTCGGCGGCAACATGGCCACCGCCCTGGCCCTGATGGCCAAGGAGCGCGGCGATGTGCCCCTGCGCCACCAGGTGCTGTTCTACCCGGTCACGGACGCGGGCTTCGACACCGGCTCGTACCACCGGTTCGCGACCGGCTACTTCCTGCGCCGCGACGCCATGCGCTGGTTCTGGGACCAGTACACCACCGACGAGGGCGAACGCGCCGAGATCACCGCCTCCCCGCTGCGGGCCACCACCGAGCAGCTCACCGGGCTGCCCGCCGCCCTCGTCATCACCGCGGAGGCCGATGTCCTGCGCGACGAGGGCGAGGGTTACGCGAACAAGCTGCGCGCGGCGGGTGTCCCCGTCACCGCGGTCCGCTTCCAGGGCATCATCCACGACTTCGTCATGCTCGACGCGCTGCGCGGAACCCACGCCGCGCAGGCGGCCATCACGCTCGCCACGGACACGCTGCGCGCGGCGCTCTCTACAGCGCGTTGACGAGGGCCACGTAGACGGCGGTGCCGATGCCGACGCTCAGGATCGTGCGGCGGCCGAAGGCGAGGTGGACACCGGCGGTGACGGCGACGGCGAGCAGCGCGTACGGCGTCATCCGCGGCTCTTCGGCCACGCTGCCGTGCAGGGCGGTCACCGCGAGGATCGCGAGGATGCCCACCGGTATCCACTCCGACAGCCGCCGCACGATCGGCGAGGTGCGCAGCGTGCGCAGCACAGCGAAGGGCACGGCCCGCAGCGCGAGGGTGATCGTGAAGACGATCGCGAGGACGGCGATCAGGTACGACGTACTAGGCATCGGCGGTCTCCTCGGCGGGGCGGCGGGCGGTGTACACGTGGCGGGCCAGCAGCAGGGCGACGAACAGCAGCAGCGCCGTGAACAGGGCGACGCCCGGGGTGAGCACGAGCGCCACCGTGACACTGGCCCCGGCCAGCAGTACGGAGGGCATCTCCCGGAGCGAGCGGAACGCGTCCAGGGTGAGCACGGTGAACAGGGCGCACAGCGCGAACTCCAGACCCTTGACCGGCCCGGGCAGGGCCGCCCCCAGGGCGAGACCGACGAGACCGCCGCCGACCCAGTAGACCTCGCAGGCGATCTGCATCGCGAGCAGGCGTGGCGCGGAGCGTTCGGCCTCGGGGAGGGAGGCGTTGACGGCGTACGCCTCGTCGATCATGGCGTAGACGGCGTACGCCTTCGCGAACGGGTTCCTGACCAGGCGGAGGGGAAACGAGAACGCGTAGAACACATGCCGGAAGTTGACCACCAGGACGGTCAGTGCGATCGAGGCCAGGGGCGTGACGGTGGCCACCATGCCCACCAGCAGCAGTTCCAGGGATCCGGCGAACGCGGACAGGGACAGCGCGGGGGCGAGCCACCACGGCAGACCGGCCTGGACGACCAGCAGGCCGAGCGCGATGCCCAGCGGGAAGATCCCGAGCCCCGCAGAGAAGGAATCGCGCACGCCCGCGGCGATGCGTTGCTTCCGGGTGGCGGGAGGATCCGGCGCTGTCGGCTGGGTGAGAACGTGTTGTGGCACCTGTCCATGATCTCGTGGAACGCGCGCCATGTGGTTGCGAATATTGCCGGGCGGGTCCGTGATCGTGCAATCTTTGTCGCATGGATGCCATGGACCGAGCAATCATTGCCGAGCTGGAGCGGGACGGGCGGCTGACCAACGTCGAGCTGGCCCGTCGGGTCGGGCTCACCACCGGCCCGTGTCTGCGGCGGGTGCAGCGGCTGGAGGCCGACGGGGTCATCTGCGGCTACCGTGCGGTCGTCGATCCCACTGCCGTGGGGCGGTCCTTCGAGGTGCTGCTCGACGTCAGCCTCGCGTCGCAGGACGCGGAGACCACCGGCCACTTCGAGCAGACGCTCACGCGGGCGGAGGAGGTCATCGAGCTGCGCCGGCTGTTCAGCACCCCCGACTACTTCGTGCGCGTGGCCGTGGCCGACCTGGCCGCCTACGAGACGTTCCTCAGCCAGCGCGTCATGACCATCCCGCGGGTCAAGAACGTCACGTCGCACTTCACGATGAAGACCATCAAACCGGCTCAGTAGCCGCTGGTCATGCGACACCGGTGGGCCGGAACTGGATGCTGATCCGTGGTCCGGTGGTCCGCGAGGTCTTGGGGATCGCGTGTTCCCAGGTCCGCTGGCAGGAGCCGCCCATCACGATGAGATCGCCGTGTCCGAGCGGCCGCCGCACGGTGTCCCCGCCGCCCCGGGGGCGGAGCAGCAGATCGCGCGGCGCGCCCACGGACAGGATGGCGACCATGGTGTCCTCGGTGCTGCCGCGCCCGGTCCGGTCGCCGTGCCAGGCCACGCTGTCGTGGCCGTCGCGGTAGTAGCACAGCCCGGCCGTGGTGAACGGCTCGCCCAGTTCGGCGGCGTAGTGCGCGGAAAGCGCGTCCCTGGCCCCGGTGAGGACGGGGTGGGGCAGGGGGTCGTCGGCGCCGTAGAAGGCGAGCAGCCGCGGGACGTCCACTGTCCGGTCGTACATCCGCCGCCGCTCGGCCTTCCACGGGACGTCGGCGGAGAGCCGGACGAACAGGTCGTCCGCTCCCCGCAGCCATCCGGTCAGCAGATCGAGCCAGGCGCCGTCGCGCAGCTCGGTCCTGCGCACTCCGCGCAGCGGGCCGAGGACGGCGGTGTCGTCCTGGTCGAAGAGCGAGCCCTGGAGATACACGCCCATGGCGGCAGTGTACCCAGATAATCGAGCAGATGTGCGAGTGAGGTGGTGGCTAGGACGTCCAGCGGATGTTCGGGTTGAGGTGGCCGGTCCAGTCGAAGGCGGCCATGTTGTCCCAGCCGTCCCCGCTGTTGTTGATGTCGGCCGGGTCCCAGCCGTTGCCGGGGACCGCGTACCAGGTGGGCTCCCAGTAGAAGACGCCGATCGCCCCGGCGTTGCGGGCGGTGTTCTGGACGTCGGTGAAGTTGGCGGCCTGGCCGGTCCAGGTGAGCGGATAGCCCGAGCAGCCGGAGGTGACGGAGTTGCCGGTGCTGTCGGCGTTCGCCGTGGTGAAGGGGTACGCGGTCTCGGCGATGACCACGTCCTTGCCGTACCGGGACCGCATGCCGGCGACGACGTTCCACAGGGTGGACAGGGTGCCGTGCCACATGCAGTAGTACGACAGACCGGTGATGTCCCAGCTGACGCCCTTCGCCCTGATCCCGTCGTAGAACCAGCGCGCGTGCGCGTCGCTGTCGGCGTTCGCGGTGTGGATGATCACCTTGGTTGCGCCGTTGCACGCCTTGGTGGCGTTGTATCCGGCCTTGAGCAGGAGGCTGAGGTTGGTGAAGTCGTTGTCGACCACCTTGCCGTCGTTCCACAGCATGCCGACGTTGATCTCGTTGCCGATCTGCACGCTGTCCGGGGCGGTGCCCTGGGCCTTGAGGCTGTTGCACACGTCGTAGGTGTAGTTGTAGAGGTCGGTCTGGAGCTGGCCGATGCCATGGCTCGCCCAGGCCGCGGGCTTGCGCTGGTTGCCGGGGTCGGCCCAGGTGTCCGAGTAGTGGAAGTCGACCAGCAGCTTGAGGCCCTTGGCCTTGACCGTCTTCGCGTACGCCAGCACCTTGGCCTTGTTGTTGTAGCCGCTGGCGGGGTTGTTCCAGACCCGCAGCCGGACGTAGTTCACCCCGGCGCCCTTGAGGATGTCGAGCGGGTCGGCGGCGGTGCCTTTGGCGTCGTAGTACTTGGCGCCGAGGTCGAGGGCCCGTTGCGCGGTCGACACATCGGCGCCGCGCATGCTGAGCGCGTTCGCGGCGGACGCCCGGGGCGGCGCGGTGAGCAGGGCCGCCGCCAGGGCGATCAGGGCGACGAGCAGGGCGGCCCTGAGCGGGTGTCCGGGTCGGTGGACGGTCATCGCGTCCTCCTCCGATCCGGCACCGCGCCCTTGCCGGGTGCGTGACCGACCGGGGCCGCGATGTGTGCGGCGGCCGCGGCGCCGGGGGCGGTGCACGGCTTGCCGTTCAGGGTGAAGTCGCGCGGTGCGGGGTTGCTCCCGGTGTAGGTGCCGTTGAAGCCGATGGTGGTGGAGCCGCCGGTGGCCAGGGCGGCGTTCCATCCGGCGTCCCCGACGGTGACCGCGGTGCCGTTCTGGCGCCAGGTGCCGTTCCAGCCCTGGGTGACCTTCTGGTTGCCGGTGAAGGAGAAGCCCAGCTGCCATCCGTTCAGGGCGGGGCCCTTGTTGGTGAGGGTGACGGCGGCGGTGAAGCCACTGCCCCAGTCGCTGCTCACCGCGTAGCCGACGGTGCAGGCGGCGGCCGGGGCCGCGCCGGTGGTCACCCGTACCGGGGCCGAGGCCGGGGAGCTGCGGCCCGCGGCGTCCTTGGCCACCACGCGGAAGGTGTAGGCGGTGGCCGGGGACAGCCCGGTGACGGTGGCGCTCGTGGCGGGGGCGTCGACGGTGGCGACCGGGGCGCCGGTGATGTCGCCGGAGTACACCTGGTAGCTCGCCACCGGGGACGATCCGGCGGTGGACGCGCCCCAGGTGAGGGTGGCCCGGTCGGAGCCGACGGCGGTGGCGGCCGGGGTGCCGGGCGCGGTGGGCGGCTTCGCCTCGGAGGAACCGGCGGGCAGGACGTACTCGGTGATGGAGTAGGCCGGGAAGGTGGCGGTGAAACCGCCGTCGGTCAGCGGCTGGTCGGCCGGGTGCTCGATGGCGCTGACGTCGCCCTGGCCGTAGCGGTAGACCTGCGCCGCGCCGTTCGGCGCGGTGCTGCCGGTGACGGACACCGGGGCGGTCAGATCACCGGTGGTCTTGTTGACGACCATCACGGTCAGCGCCTTGTCGCCGCTGCGCTCGGCCGCGTACACCGCGAGCTTGTCCTGGTCGGCGCTGGCGGCGCGGACCGCGGTGTCGCCGAAGGAGCCGCCCTTGCCGTCGTAGTTGCGGAACATGCGGAAGGCGAAGGCGCCGGGCTCGGTGGAGGTGGGCGGATCCCACAGGGTGGCCAGGTCCAGCCCCTCCCGTCCGAAGATGCCGAGCACATCGGCCTGGGCGAGGGCGCCGTTGATGTGGTCCAGCGCGCCCCAGTTGTACTCGGTGACGGCGAGCTTGGTGCCGGGGTAGTTCTCGTCGACCAGGGAGCGCATGCGCGGGATGAACTGGACGGGCTGGTTGATCCAGCTCTCGTCCACGTACG
The DNA here is from genome assembly GCF_044333065.1 of Streptomyces sp. NPDC021115. Taxonomy (NCBI): domain Bacteria; kingdom Bacillati; phylum Actinomycetota; class Actinomycetes; order Kitasatosporales; family Streptomycetaceae; genus Streptomyces; species Streptomyces sp. NPDC021115. The sequence continues at coordinate 391,257 of NZ_JBIRQF010000003.1, read as the reverse complement.
TCGGGTCCCACAGCTGCCGCGTGGAGCGCAGCCGCAGCGCCTGGGTGGCCTCGTCGACGGCGCCGCCGAACACCCCGCTCTGCTGGGGGTAGATGTGTTCGTCGAAGTAGTCCAGGACGCGGCGGCCGCGGCTCTGCTCGTACGCCTTCATCTGCTGGAGGTACCAGGGGGCGAACAGCTGCCCGCCGTGGGCCGCCCGGTCGGGCGGGTTGCTCCAGCAGTCGCCGCCCTTCTCGTTGCAGGTCTTCTGGTCGAGGCCGGAGTAGATCAGGGAGTTGAAGCCCCAGCCGACCGGGCCGAGGGTCTTGGCCGAAGGGTCGGCGTCCTTGATGGCGGCGGCGGTGGCGTACGTGCTGTCGCGCATCTCGTCGTAGCCGGTGCCCTGGGGGTGGACGTCGCGGTGGGTGCTCCACCACAGGTCGGGCTCGTTGTCGAGGTTGTAGAACCGGACGCCGCCCTGGTCGGCCGCGCCGTAGGCGCCCTTCAGGTACTGCACCCAGCCCTTGGTGAACTCCGGGCCCGCGGGGACGCTGGTCTCGGCCGGGTCGTTGCCGGTGACGTTGGTGCCGTCGGTCTTCACCCCGTTGCCGCAGTCCGGGCGCCACTGGGCGTCGTTCGCCTTCTGGGGACCGTACTTGGCGATGCTGAAGCCGCAGGCGGCATCGCGCGCCGCGGTGGTCCAGCCGCTCATCGGCACGGTCATGACGGTGTCGGTTCCGGTGCGGCGGTTCTGGTCGACGAACTTGTCGGCCTCCGAGCCGTCCGGCAGCTGGGCGGTGCCGTTCTCGTAGTACAGGTTCTCGAAGTACCAGTCCTGGCCCGCGTTGTACGCGTCGAGCTTGTAGTTGTAGCGGGTGGTGGCGTTGCCGCCCCAGCGCCGGACCGGCAGCCGCAGTTCCTTCGCGAGCGCCTCGTCGGCGAAATTGATCCCGTAGATGTGCGGGTCGATCGCCTTGCGGCCGGTGGTGGTGTCGACGCTGAGGGCGGGGCCCTCCGGGGCGGCGGAGGAGGCGGGCCGCGCTCCCCCGCCGGGTAAGGCGCTCGCCGGGTGGGGACCGGCCAGACCGGCGGCGGCCACCAGCAGCACCACGGCCGCCGGTGCGGCCCGGGGAGTCCTGCGCCTGGGTCTGGGAGTCATGCGCATGGGTCTCCTTCGGGGCGGCCGTGCTGACGACAGGGACAGGACGAAGGGCCGGGAGATGGGAGCGCTCCCACTCTGCGCATGGTCAGCGAGGCCCGCCGGAGTGTCAACCGTCTGGGCGCAACCCGCCCGCACCGGCCGCCGTCCCCGCACGTCGTACGCCCGGTACGGCACGCACGTCGTACGCGTGGATCCAGCCGAAGTCCTCGGGGACGGTGGCCAGTTTGCGGTCGCGCCGCTCGGCGGCGGGCCCGTCGGGCAGGTGCAGCAGGTCCGACGTCACCCACGAGCTGCGCTGCACCTGCCGGGTGCGGACGCGGCGCAGCCGCTCGTAACGGCGCAGCGCGGGGCCGTAGTTCCCCGGCCCGTCCGCCTCGGCCAGGCAGTCCGCGAGGGTGGCGGCGTCCTCGATGGTCTGGTTGGCGCCCTGCCCGTGGTGGGGCAGCATGGCGTGCGCGGCGTCGCCGAGCAGTACGGCGCGCCCGCGCGACCAGCCGCGCAGCGGGTCCTGGCCGAACAGGGCCCAACGGTCGCTCTGCGGCGCGCCGCCGACCATTTCGGTCATCGCCGGATGCCAGCCGTCGAAGGCGGCGGCGAGTTCGCCCGGAGCGGCCTCGGCGCGCCAGGAACCGTCGGTCCAGCGGGCGGGGCCGCGGACCACCGCGAGGAAGTTGATCGTGCCCTGCCGGTCGATCAGGTAGTGCAGGACGTGGGCGCCAGGACCCATCCAGAACTGGATGGCCCCCGGATCGGGCAGTGACGGCACGCGTTCGGCGGGGACGAGGCCCCGGAAGCCGCTGGTGCCCGAGTACACGGCGGGCTCCCCGGCGTGCACCCAGCGGCGGACGGCGGAGTGGACGCCGTCGGCGCCGACGACGAGGTCGAAGCGGCCCTCGCCGGGGCCGTCGTCCAGCTCCAGGCACATGCCGTGCCGCTCCTCGGCCAGGCCGCGCACCCGGGCGCCGAGGTGCAGGCGGTCCCGGCCCCACGCGGTACTCAGGAGGGTCTGGAACACCGCCCGGTGCACACCGCGGTAGGCGGCGCCGTAGCGCTCGCGGTAGTCGCTGCCGACGGGGTGCGCGGCCACCCGGTGGCCGTCGCGCCAGTGGCGGTAGACCAGTTCGGTGGGCTCCGCCGAGTTTTCCGCGAGTGCGGTGCCGAGGCCGAGTTCGTCCAGCAGCCGGGTGGCGTTGGCGGACAGCGCCACCGCCGCGCCGGTCTCCTTCAGCTCCTCCGCCTGTTCGAAGAGCTCGGCGTGGATGCCGCGCTGCCGCAGGAAGAGCCCGAGGGTCAGCCCTCCGATCCCCGCTCCCACGATCGCCACGCGCGGTTCAGCCGTCGCCATGGTGTGCGCCTCCGTTTCCTTCGCTTGCCGTGGTGTGCGCGGCGGTCGCGTCATCGGCCGCCAGGTCGGACGGATGCCGGGCCAGCGGGGTGACGTCGATCGTCATATGGGGGAAGAGGGGCAGGTTCCACAGGACGCGGTGGAGTTCCTCGTTGTCCTCGACGTCGAACACGCTGAGGTTGGCGTACTGCCCGGCGCAGCGCCAGATGTGCACCCACGTGCCCGTCTCCTGGAGTTCCTGGCAGTACGCCTTCTCGCGCGCCACCAGTTCCGCCCGCGCCTCCGGGTCGAGGTCGCGCGGCATGTCGACGTCCATCCGTACGGCGAACAGCACCGCGCATCACGCCTTGTCGAGCACGAAGTCGTAGGTGACCTCGCGGCCGCCGCCGTCCGCCGCGGGGCCGGGGTCGAGGACGAGTTCGGGCTTCACCGCCTGCGCGATGTCGTCCGCCACATGGCTGCCGCCCTTGAAGTACAGCTGGGTGGTGACCAGTTGGTGGCCGGGCGCGGACACCTTGAGGTGGAGGTGTGCGGGACGCCAGGCGTGCCAGCCCGCGGCGGCGATGAGGCGGCCGCAGGAGCCGTCGGTGGGGATCTGGTAGGGCGCGGGCTCGATGGTGCGGATCCGGAAGTGGCCGCCGGTGTCGGCGACGACGGTGCCGCGCAGGTTCCACTCGGGCAGGCCGGGGGCGTACTGGGAGTAGTAGCCGTCGTTGTCGGCGTGCCACATCTCGATCACGGCGCCGGGCAGCGGGGTGCCGTCCACGCTGGTGACCTGCCCCTGGAAGAGCAGCGGGGTGCCCTCCTCGCCGTCGCGCATGGGCAGCGTTGCGTCGGCGGGCGGTTCCGGGGCGCCGGGGACGTAGTACGGGCCCTCGATGGTGCCCTTGCTGCCCTCGCGGTGCTCGGCCGCGACCTCTTCCACGACGTGTTCGACCCAGACGTCCAGGAACAGCGGCCACTCGCCGTCCTCGCCGACCTGGATCAGCCACGCCTTGAGCGCGTCGTACTCGGCGTAGCTCACCTTGTGGCGGCGGATGATGTCGTGGGTGGCGGCGAGGAGTTCGGAGACCAGGGTGTCCACGCGCGCGGTGTCGGCACCGGCGCCGGTGGGCCGCTTGGTGCGGAACCGCTCGGTGGCGGCCGCTCCGGAGGCGGCCGCGGTGGCCTGGTCGGCCTGCTGGTCGGTGTGCTGGTCCGTGCTGGTGTCGGTCATGATCGCGCTCCTTGTCCGTCGGTCGTGCGCATGGTGGGGTCAGCGGTCCTGGCGGTAGCGGGCCAGCTTGCCGGGGTCGACGGCGATGCCGAGACCGGCGCCCTCGCGGCTGCGCAGGGTGCCGTTCTCGATGGTCAGCGGCTCGGCGAGGAGGTCGTCGGCCATGCCGAGGAAGTTCGACAGCTCGCCCGCGTGGCGGGAGGCCGTGCGGTGGGCGGCGCCGAAGGCGACCGAGCACAGGGTGCCGATCTGGCCGTCGATCTGGTTGCCCATGACCACCTCGACGCCCAGCCCCTCGCACTGGTGCAGTACGCGCTGGGAGGCGGTGAACCCGGTGCGGGCGGTCTTGACGCTGATGGCGGTGGCGGAGCCGCCGAGGAGTTCCCGGGTGACCTCGGCGGGCCGGGTGGCGCTCTCGTCGGCGATGAAGGGGACGGGGCTCCGCGCGACCAGCCAGCGCCGTCCCAGCACATCGTCGGCGGGGCACAGTTCCTCGGCGAAGGTCAGGCCGAGGTCGGCCATCTCCCGCAGGGCGCGGGCCGACTCGGACGCGGTCCAGCCGCGGTTGCCGTCGATGTACAGCTCGGCGTCCGGGCCGAGGGCGTCGCGCAGCGCGCGGCAGGCGTCGACGTCGGCGCGGTAGGGCTGCCGTCCGACCTTCACCTTGAAGGTGGTGATGCCGTAGGTGTCCCGCATCCGCAGTGCCTCGGCCACCATCTGCCCGGCGGGCGCGAATCCGACCATGTGGCTGACCCGCATCCGGTCGCCGTAGCCCCCGAGGAGCGCGGATACCGGCATGCCCGCGGCCTGCCCGAGGATGTCCCACAGGGCCATGTCGAGGGCGGCCTTGGCGGTCGGGTTGCCGACGGTCCGGTCCAGCTTCTCGTGGACCGCCTCCCGTTCCAGCGGGGTCAGGCCCAGGATCTGCGGTGCGAAAATCTTGTCGATCACTGCCACGATCGACTCCTGGGTCTCTCCGTAGGTGTACGGCCGGGGTGGCGCCTCGGCGGTCCCCGTCAGCCCCTCGTCGGTGTGCACGCGCACCAGGACGTGTTCGGCGGTGTGCACCTCACCGCTCGCGAACCTCAGGGGCTTCTCGTAGGGAATGGCGAAGGGGATCGCCTCCACCCTGGCTATCTTCATGCCACTCTCCTTCGAGGAACACGTCGTGCTGTTCCAGCGCCTTCAGCAGGTTGCGCAGCAGGGGTGAGTCGTCGTCCTCGCGCCAGGCGAGGTCCAGGCGGACGGACGGGGCGTCCTCGATCTCCTTGCACACCACTCCCTCCCGTGGCGCGGAACGGATCGAGTCCGGCAGCACGGCGACCCCGAGTCCCGCGGCGACCAGCGCCAGGGCGGCCGAGGTCTCGGTGACCTCGTACGCGCGGTGCGGGTAGAAGCCGGCGGCGAGACAGCCGCGGACCACCGCGTCGCCCACGACGGAGCCGAGCGCGGCCGCGTACACGATGAAGTCCTCGTGCCGCAGTTGCTCCACCCGTACGGAGTCCGCCTCGCCCAGCCAGTGCCCCTCGGGGACGGCGGCCACCAGGGGCTCCGTGGCGATGGGGCGGTGGGCGATGCCCTCCTGCCGCACCGGCGGCCGCAGCACGCCGATGTCGAGACGGCGCTCGGTCAGCGCCGTCTCCTGGGCGGGGGTGAGCATGTCGGTGTGCACCTCCAGGATCACCCGGGGCAGCTCGCGCTTCACCAGCCGGGCCAGCGCGGGCAGTTGGCGGTACGAGGCGGAGCCCGTCAGGCCGATCCGCAGCACGCCCTCCGCACCGGAGGCGAACCGCCCGGCCCGGGCCACCGCCTCGTCGACCGCCGCGAGGATCCGCTCCACATCGGTGCGGAACACCTCACCGGCCCCGGTCAGCGCCACGTGCCGGGTGGTGCGGGCGAACAGCTCCACCCCCAACTCCGCCTCCAGCCGCCGGATCGCCTGGGACAGCGGGGGCTGGGCCATGTGCAGCCGTTCCGCGGCCCGGCCGAAGTGGCGCGTCTCGGCGACGGCCGCGAAATACCGGAGCTGTCTGAGTTCCATCGGACACTCCCCTCGAACGCGCCTCGAGCGTAGGCACCATGGCCCATACCCCACAAATACCTGGTCACGGCCTATTGAGACGCGACGGATATGAATGGGCGGGAGCCTCAAGGGGGCGGCCGGTCGGCCGTTCAGGTGGTCGGCAGCAGGACGACTCCGTCCTCGTCGGCGTGGAGGATGTCGCCGGGAGTGAAGGTGACACCGCCGAAGCACACGGGCACGTCGACCGCGCCGCGGCCCGCCTTCCCGCTCTTGCGCGGGGTGGTGCCCAGGGCCTGGACGCCGACCGGCAGCTCCGCGAGGGCGGCGCTGTCGCGGATGGCCCCGTACACGACGAGGCCCGCCCAGCCGTTGGCACGGGCCCGTTCGGCCATCACGTCCCCGACGAGCGCGACGCTCAGCGAGGCCCCGCCGTCGACCACCACGACGGCGCCCTCACCGGGGGTGCGCAGCAGTTCGTGCAGCAGGGCGTTGCCCCCGGGGCAGGAGGCGGTCCGCACGGGCAGGGACGGGAGCGGACGTGACACGGTCTTCCAGCGAGCACACCGTCGCGTATGTGGGGTCGCGGACGACGCCCGGGCGGAACGGACGCGGCAGGGGCATCGAGGTCTACGACATCGGCCCCGGCGCCGAGGGCTGGACGCCGACGCAGACCGTCGAGCTGGACAACCCGGCGTTCCTGGCCCTCGACCACACCCGGCGGTATCTGTACGCGGTGCACGGCGACCTCACGTACGTCAGCGCCTTCCGCGTCGAGCCCGGCACCGGGCGGCTCCACGCGCTGGGGTGCCAGGAGACGGGCGGGCGCAATCCGGCGCATCTCGCGGTGGCCCCCTCGAACCGCTTCCTGGTGGTGGCCAACCACTCGTCGGGCAGCGTGGCGACCCTGCCGCTGCGGGCGGACGGCGGGCTCGGGCCGGTCGCGGACCTGCTGCTCCTGCCCGGCGAGCCGGGCCCGCACCGCACGGAGCAGACCGGCTCCAAGCCGAACCAGGTGCCCTTCGCCCCGGACGGGCGCTTCCTCGTCGTACCGGACAAGGGGCTGGACCGCGTCTTCACGCTGCCCCTGGACGCCACCTCCGGGAAGCTGTCCCCGGGGCCGGTCCCGTACACCGCGACGCGCGAGATGGCCGGTCCGCGCCACCTCTGCTTCCACCCGGCCCTCCCGTACGCGTACACGGTCGACGAGCTGCGGTCGACAGTGACCACCTACCGCTGGGACGCCGCCCGCGGCGCGGCGGCGCCGGGGACGGCACCCCCGGGGGCCCGGAGCCCGACACCATCGGCGTCTTCGCCGTCTCGGCGGCGGACGGGACGCTGCGGCCGGTGGGCTGGCAGTCCACCGGGGGCATCCGCCCGCGCTTCTTCTGCTTCGGCCCTGACGGGCGGCGGCTGTTCGCCGCCAACGAGCGCAGCCACACCATCGTGGCGTCCGGCGTGGAGGCGGACAGCGGCACGCTCCGGCCGTCCGGCGAGGTGGTGTCCACGGGGTCGCCCGTGTGCGTCGTCTTCTCGACGCCGCCGCGCGGACCCTCTCCGGATGTCCGGACCTCTTAGGATGAAGTGTCCTCGTCCACCACATGAAGAGCGCAGGGGCTGATGTCGCGGCCGAACCTGACCACCTCCATCGCCACCCGCCTGGTGGACCTGGTCCGCCACAGCGGCCTCGAGGAAGGTGCACACGTCACCGAGCAGTGGGCGGCGGACGCGCTGGAGGTCTCGCGCACCCCCGTCCGCAAAGCCATGGTCTTCCTCACCGAGGTCGGCATCCTCACCCGGGTCCCGAACCGTGGCTTCTTCCTCGCCCGTGGCGCGGCCACCCTGACCCGGCCCGATCTGTCCGAGGACACGGACGTCGAGCAGGAGGCGTACTTCCGACTCACGGACGACTATGTCGGCGGCCGCTTCACCGGCTCGTTCACCGCGGCCGACGTCAGCCGCCGCTACCGTCTGACGCCGCGCCAGGCGGACCGGGTACTGGCCCGGATGGACGGCGAGGATCTGGTGCGCCGCCGGGCCGGTGGCCGTGGCTGGGAGTTCCAGCATGTGCTCACCACCGTCGAGGCGCACGACCAGAGTTACCGCTTTCGGATGATCGTCGAGCCCGCGGCGCTGCTGGAGCCCGGCTTCACCGTGGACACCGAGGCGTTCGCCCGGCACCGGCGGCAGCAGGAGGCGCTGTTGCGCGGGGACATCCTGCTGCTGCCGCGGGCCGAGCTGTTCCAGGTCAACGCCTCGTTCCACGAGATGCTGGCGGGCTGCTCGGGGAATCAGTTCCTGCTGGACGCCGTACGCCGCCAGAACCGGCTGCGCCGTCTGATCGAGTACCGCCACCAGCTCGACCGCTCCCGCCTGACCCACCAGGCCCGGGAGCATCTGCGGCTGCTGGACCTGGTGGAGGGCGGGAACATCGAGGAGGCGTCGGCGTTCCTCCAGAACCATCTGGACAAGGTCCGGTCCCTCAAGACCGGGATCGGCCCGGAGGAGTGAGCGGGGCGCTTCAGGCGCGCAGCGGCCGGGGCGCCTCGCCGGGCACCGGCGGGCCGGCCGGGGGCCGGGAGCTGACGCGTACGGCGAAGGTGAGCACGCAAGCCACGGCGGTGAGGCCGCCGAGGAACAGCAGCCCACCGGTGGCGCTCCCGGTGGAGTCCTTGGCCCAGCCGATGGCGTAGGGCCCGAAGAAGCCGCCGAGGTTGCTGATGGAGTTGACCACGGCGACCGCCACGGCCGCGGTGGAGCGGGTGAGGAACAGCGTGGGGAGCGCCCAGAAGGGCGACTTGAAGCTGTACATGCCGGTCAGCGAGAGGGCGATCAGACACATGTCCAGCACGGGCGAGTGGACGAAGCCCGCGGCGCACAGGGCGACGGCGGCGCGGACATAGGGCGTGGCGCTGATGAAGCCGATGGCCAGCAGCAGCACCTTGGGGTCGGCCATGACCTTGAGCGTACTGAGCTTCCTGGCCTGGGAGTTGGCCTGCTGCTCCCGCTCCAGCTCGGCGGTGAGCCACTGGCGCTGCCGCTCGGTCAGCCAGCCGGCGCCGGCCGGGCGCTCGGTCAGTACGAAGAAGCAGGCGATCCCGAGCAGCACGGCCGGGGCGCCCTCCAGGATGAACATCCAGCGCCAGCCGCTGAGGCCGAACCAGTGCACCTGGTCCATGATCAGCGCGCTGAGCGGGGCGGCGATGACGTACGACGCGGGGATCGCGGTCAGGAACAGCGCGGTGGCGGTGGCGACCTCCTTCCTGCGGAACCAGTAGGTCAGATAGACGACGATGCCGGGGAGGGCGTCGTCGGCTGGGGCGTCGGCGGTCTGGAGGGCCAGGCGGCCATGCTGGGCGAGCCGGTCACCATCCCGTACCCGACGGTGGCGGGCGTCCGGCTGACCGGCCGGCTGCGGCCCGGCGTCGGCGCCACCGACCTCGCCCTCACCCTGACCGAACGCCTGCGCGCCCGGGGCGTGGTGGACTCGTTCGTGGAGTTCTGCGGCACCGGTGTCACCACGCTGGGCTGGGCGGAACGCGCCGCGGTCGCCAACATGGCGCCCGAGTACGGGGCCACCTGCGTGTTCTTCCCGTACGACGACGAGACGTCCGCGTATCTGCGGCTCAGCGGGCGGGACGAGGCACACATCCGGCTGGTCGACGCCTATCTGACCGCCCAGGGCCTGGGGCGCACCGAGGACCGGCCCGAGCCGCGCTACGACGATGTCCTCGATCTCGACCTCGGCACGGTGGAGCCCAGCATGGCCGGGCCGAACCTGCCCCACCAGCGGCTGTCGCTGTCGCAGGTGCCCGCCTCGTACCGTACGGCGACGGCGGCCACCCGCCAGGAGACGGCCGACACCGCTCGGGCCTTCGGCGAACCGCTGCCCGAGGGCCCGGTGGCCATCGCGTCCATCACCAGCTGCACCAACACCGCCAACCCGGCGCTCATGGTGCAGGCGGGGCTGCTCGCCGAGCGGGCCGTCCGGGCCGGGCTGACCGCCAAGCCCTGGGTGAAGACGTCCCTCTCCCCCGGCTCGCGGGTCGTCGAGGAGTATCTGCGGGCGGCCGGGCTGCTGCCCGCGCTGGAGAAGACCGGCTTCCACGTCGTCGGCTTCGGCTGCATGACCTGCATCGGCAACTCCGGACCGCTGCACCCGGCGATGGAAGACCTCGCCGAGCGGGACGCGATCGAGCCCGTCGCCGTACTGTCCGGCAACCGCAACTTCGCCGGGCGGGTCAACCCCCGCACCGCCCTCTCGTATCTGGCCTCCCCGCCCCTGGTCGTGGCCTACGCCCTGGCGGGCTCGATCCTCCACGACTTCGACCGCGACCCCCTGGGCACCGCCCCCGACGGCCGTCCCGTCCGGCTGCCCGGCACCCGCTCCGGTGCGGGCGCCCATGCGTACACGGCCGACCGCACCCGCGTCCTGCCCGTGTACGACGCCGCGCCCACCTATCGCGACGCGGGCCACGACCTGGTCGTCGTCGCGGGCCGCAACTACGGCGCGGGCTCCAGCCGCGACTGGGCGGCCAAGGCCCAGGCGCTGCTGGGGGTGCGCGCGGTCGTCGCCGAGTCGTACGAGCGCATCCACCGCAGCAACCTGATCGGGATGGGCGTCCTGCCCCTGGAGTTCGCCGAGGGCGACGGCGCGGCGGCGCACCCGTTCACCGGAGAGGAGGAGCTGACCTTCGAAGGTCTCGACCGGCTGCGCGTCGGCACCAACCGCGTCGTGCTGCGCCTCCACCGCGACGACGGCCGCCACACCACGGCGGAGCTGCGGCTTCGGATCCACTCCCGGCAGGAACTCGGCTACCTCCGCCACGGCGGCATCCTGCCCTACGTGGTCCGCCGTTCCCTTGAGGCACCATGATGACCCTGCGGGGACGTCGGCGAGAGAGACGGTGACATGGACTGGGAGAGCTTCGCGGAGCAGATGGCCGTGATGGCACGGGACCTGCTGGCGCAGGACTCGGTGGACGCGACGCTGGAGCGCATCACCGAATGCGCGGTGGGGATCGTCGAGGGGTGCGACGCGGCGGGAATCCTGGTCCTCAACGGTCGAGAGGTGGAGACCCTGGCCCCGACCGACAGCCTGGTGGTCCGCTCCGACCAGCTCCAGGAGCGGACCGGCGAGGGCCCGTGCTTCGACGCCGCGCGCCGCAGCCAGCCGGTCTACCGGATCAAGGACTTCGCAAAGCCGCAGGAGAGGTGGCCCGAGTTCGGGAGCCGGGCCCGCGACCTGGGCATCGGCAGCATGATGGGGTTCCTGCTGTACACGAGGGAAGAGGAACTCGGTTCGCTGAATCTGTACTCGCGGAGCACGGGCGTCTTCACCAAGGGCAGCGAGACGGCGGGCTGGCTGCTGGCCTCGCACGCCGCGGTCGCGTTCTCCAGCGCCCGCACCGCCGACCAGCTCCAGCAGGCGCTCGCCACCCGGCACGCCATCGGCGAGGCCATGGGCATCCTCATGGAACGCCTCAAGATCGGCGAGGACGACGCCTTCAGCGTGCTGCGGCGGGTGTCCCAGGAGCGCAACGTCAAGCTGCGGGAGATCGCCCGGCAGGTCTGCGAGAGCGGCGGCCTCGACTGACACCGCCGCCCGCGTAAGGGCGGCTCCACCGGCCCGCATTCTGGACCGGAAGAGCCTGGCCGCCGTGTTCCCCCGGGGGACTCGCCGACAGCGTGGGCCGCGAGTACCCGGCACTCACGGCCGTATGCATGCGCGCCGGGCGGCGAAACGGCCGGTCGGCGGGCGGGGGTTCAGCGGGCGGGACTCAGCGGGCCAGGGCCGGGATGACGCCGCCCGCGAGGACCGCCTCGCACTGCCGCGGGGAGAGCCGGTGACACAGCGGGTACTCCTCGTCGCGGGTGGTGTTGCGTACGCGCAGTGTCCGGTCGTCGGTACGGGCCAGGGCCTCGTGCAGACCGGACAGCCGCAGCCGGTCGTCCACCTGGATGCGCTCGTAGTCGCCGGGATCGGCGAATTCGAGGGGCAGGACGCCGAAGTTGGCGAGGTTCTGCCAGTGGATACGGGCGTACGACTTGGCGATGACCGCCCGCAGCCCCAGGTAGCGCGGGGTGATGGCGGCGTGTTCGCGGGACGAGCCCTGGCCGTAGTTCTCCCCGGCGACGATGAGGTGTCCGTCGTCCCGGACCGACGCGGCACGCCGGGGGTAGTCGGGGTCGAGCCGGATGAGGGTGAACTCGGCCAGCTTCGGGATGTTGGACCGGTAGGGCAGGGCCTTCGCCCCGGCCGGGGAGATCTCGTCGGTCGAGACGTCGTCACCGGCCTTGAGGAGGACCGGGCCTTCGAGGGTGTCCGGCAGCGGATCGAGATCGGGCAGCGCGGAGATGTTGGGGCCGCGCCGCAGCCGGACGCGGTGGGCCTCGTCCGGTGGCAGCGGCGGCTCCAGCATGGCGTCGTTGACCGACGGCGGTACGGGGGCGTCAGGTGCGGGCGGGTCCGCCGAGAGGCGGTCGGCCCAGTCGCGCGGGTCCGTGATGACACCGGTCAGCGCGGAGGCGGTGGCGGTCTCCGGTGAACACAGCCACACCGCGTCGTCCTCGGTGCCGGAGCGGCCGGGGAAGTTGCGCGGGAAGGTACGCAGCGAATTGCGCCCCGCCGCGGGGGCCTGGCCCATGCCGATGCAGCCGAGACAGCCCGACTGGTGGATGCGGGCACCGGCGGCGATCAGCTCGAAGGTGGCACCGGAGCGCGTGAGGTCCTGGAGGATCTCGCGGGACGTGGGGTTGATGTCGAAGCTCACCCCGGGCGCCGTCTGCCGCCCGGCCACCATGGCCGCGGGGACGGCGAAGTCCCGGAAACCGGGGTTGGCGGAGGAGCCGATGACGGCCTGCCCGATGGGTTCCCCGGCGGCCTCCCGTACCGGCACGACGTTGCCCGGGGAGGTGGGGCGGGCGATCAGCGGCTCCAGGGACGACAGGTCGATCTCCTCGTCACGGTCGTAGGCGGCGTCCTCGTCCGCGACGATCTCCACGAAGTCCGCGCCCCGCCCCACCGCGTCCAGGAAGCCGCGCACCGCGTCGTCGGAGGGGAAGACGGTGGTGGTGGCGCCGAGTTCCGCGCCCATGTTCGCGATGACGTGCCGGTCCATGGCGGTGAGGGAGGCCAGCCCCGGCCCGTGGTACTCCAGCACGCGGTGGACGCCGCCCTGCACCCCGTGGCGGCGCAGCATCTCCAGGATCACGTCCTTGGCGCTGACCCACGGCGGCAGCTGCCCGGTCAGCCGGATGCCCCAGATCTCCGGCATGGTGAGGTGGAGCGGCCGTCCGGCCATGGCGAGGGCCACTTCCAGTCCGCCGGTGCCGATGGCCAGCATGCCCAGGGAGCCGCCCGCGCAGGTGTGGGAGTCGGATCCGGCGAGCGTTCTGCCGGGGGCACCGAAGTGCTGCATATGGGTCGGGTGGGAGACGCCGTTGCCGGGCTTGGAGAACCACAGCCCGAAGCGGCGGGCGGCCGAGCGGAGGAAGAGATGGTCCTCGGCGTTGCGCTCATCGGCCTGGAGGATGTTGTGGTCCACGTACTGGACGCTGACCTGCGTACGGACCCGGTCCAGCGCCAGCGCCTCCAGCTCCTGCATCACCAGGGTGCCGGTGGCGTCCTGGGTGAGCGTCTGGTCCACGCGCAGCGCGATCTCCTCCCCCGGTTCCATGCGGCCGGACACGAGGTGGTCGCCGATCAGCCGCTGCGTCACGCTGCCGTGCGCGCGGCCACGGGGCTGAGCCATGGCGGTACCGCCTTCCCGGTGCGGCGCGGCCGGACGTTCCGGGCGCCACCATGCGGGTTCCCGTATCCCGGCGGCCATGCCGGGCCCGCCCGGGCACAGTCACCCGGACGGGCGTCGTGGCTTCTCCGGCGCCCCGGTACGGGACGGGCTCAGCCGCCGTCGCCCTCCGCGGTGGCGGTGCGGACGGTCCAGCGCTGCTCGACCTTGGCGATGCGCCAGTAGGCCAGCGCCGCGGCCCACACCACGACGAACAGGCCGACGATGATGAAGCCGACGTTGTCCAGGTTCAGGGCGGAGATCCAGCCGGTGACGGAGTCCCGCAGGGCGAGCTTGTCGTGGAGGACGCTCACCAGCTCGATGGTACCGATGAGGAAGGCCACCGCGATGGACAGACCGGTGATGGCCAGGTTGTAGAACACCTTGCGGACCGGGTTGGAGAACGCCCACTGGTAGGCGAAGTTCATGAAGGTGCCGTCGAGCGTGTCGAACAGGCTCATCCCGGCGGCGAAGAGCAGCGGCAGGCACAGGATCGCGTACCAGGGCAGCCCGGCGGCGGCACCGCTTCCGGCCATCACCATCAGGGTGACCTCGGTGGCGGTGTCGAAGCCGAGCCCGAAGAGGAAGCCGAGGGGGAACATCTGGCCGGGCCGGGTGATGGACTTGGTGAAGCGGCCCAGGACGCGGTTCATGAAGCCGCGCGCGTCCAGGTGCGCCTCCAGTTCCGACTCGTCGAACCGCCCGGCGCGCATCGCCCGGAAGACCCGCAGGATGCCGAGCAGGGCGACCAGGTTGAGCGCGGCGATGAGGTAGAGGAACGTCCCCGACACCGTGGTGCCGACGACGCCGAGGACCTGGTGGGTGCCGGAGTTCTCGTTCATCAGGGTGCCCGCCAGCTGGGTACCGCCCGCGACCAGCGCGGCCAGGGCGACCACCACGCTGGAGTGGCCGAGCGCGAACCAGAAGCCCACCGACACCGGCCGCTTGCCGTCGGCCATCAGCTTGCGGGTGGTGTTGTCGATGGCGGCGATGTGGTCGGCGTCGAAGGCGTGCCGCATGCCGAGGGTGTACGCGGTGATCCCGAGGCCGACGCCGAACGTCCTGGTGCCGGCCTCGTAGTGGCGGGGCGCGACCACCAGGAAGAGCAGGCCGAAGGCGACCGCGTGCAGGGCGACGATCACCGCCAGCAGTCCGGCGGTCCGGACGGTGTCCTCGCGCCGCCAGCGCGGTGCGGTGGGCAGGGTCATGCGGTCACGCTCCAGCACCTCGTGGATCACTTCGTGAGATGCCGCGGCCGGTCTCCTGGCTGACGGGTCGACGCGACCGCCCCTGCCTTCCCGGCCGCACCCGGCGGCCAGTGGCTCCGCGGCCCTGTCGTCAAGGCCGCGGAACGGGACGGGAACTCCCCGATCACAGTGGCGAGGGCCGCTCCGGTTTCGCACCGGCTTCCCGAACACCACGGCGCGGCAACTGTAGATGTCGCCCCGCAAAACCGGCAAGTGGCGCACCTGTCGCGAGCGGGACCGTCAGGCGCGCGAACCGTCAGGCGCGCGAGGTGAGGATGGAGAGCGCGTTGGCCACGACGATGGCACCGATGCTCGCCCACTCGGTCCACCCCAGGCTCTGGCCGAGGATGATCCACCCGACGACGGCCGCGAGGACCGGGTTGACGCTCATGAACAGCCCGAAGGTCTGGGCGGGCACCCGGCGCAGGGTGAACAGGTCGGCGAGGTAGGGCACGGCGGAGGAGAGGACACCGGCGGCGATCGCGTACCCGGCCGCCCCCGCGGTCGGCGGATGCTGGACGGCGACGGCGATGCCGACGGGCAGGAACAGCACGGCGGAGACCGCCGCGGCCGCCGCCGAGCCCTGCGCACCGGGGACGCGGCGGCCGACGGTGCGGTTGAGCAGGATGTACGACGCCCAGCACGCGGCGGCCAGCAGCCCGAGCCCGAGGCCCAGGTAGTCGGTCGAGGGCTGGGGGCGCATCAGGGTGACCACGCCCGCCAGGGCGACCAGCGCACAGCACGCGTCGGTGCGGCGGTGGGATGCGGACAGGGCGATGGTGAGCGGGCCGAGGAATTCCAGGGTCACCGCGAGACCGAGGCCGATGCGGTCGATCGCGCTGTACAGGGACAGGTTCATGGCACCGAAGACCAGGGCCAGCAGCAGTACCGGCCACCACTGTTCCTTGGTGAAGGACCGGAAGCGGGGGCGGCCGACGGCCAGCAGGACGACGGCGGCGACGTACTGGCGTACCGCGACGACGCCGGTGGCTCCGAGCACGGGGAAGGCGAGCGATCCGATGGCGGCACCGGTCTGGTTGGACAGGCCGCTGCCGGCCATGGTGAGCACCCCGGCCAGCGGCCGCCCGGCCGGTTCCCGGCCCGAGGCGTCGGGGTGTTCCGGGTGTGAGGTGACGGTCGGCTCGGCGCAAGCGGTGGCGGAGGCGGGGGCGGAAGCGGTGACGTGGGCTGCGTCCATACCCCGATCGTGCGGTCGCCCGACCGTTGCGCAAAATGCGTTGGCCGTCGCACCTATACGCTTGGGTTATGGATGTGGAGCTGCGGCAGTTGCGCTGTCTCGTCGCGATCGTGGACGAGGGCACCTTCACCGATGCCGCGATCGCGCTCGGGGTCTCCCAGGCGGCCGTGTCCCGCACCCTGGCCTCGCTCGAACGCGCCCTGGGCACACGGCTGTTGCGGCGTACGTCCCGGACGGTGACCCCGACCGGCACCGGGCTGCGGGTGGTGGCGCACGCCCGGCGGGTGCTCGGGGAGGTGGACGATCTGGTGCGGGAGGCCAGATCGGGCCATACCCGGCTGCGGATCGGCTACGCGTGGTCGGCGCTGGGCAGCCACACCCCCGCCTTCCAGCGCCGCTGGGCCGCGGCGCATCCGGACACCCGGCTGCACCTGGTGCGGGTCAACGCCGCCACGGCCGGTCTGGCGGAGGGCGCCTGCGACCTGGCCGTACTGCGCAGACCCCTGGAGGACCACCGCTTCGACTCCGCCATCGTGGGCCTGGAGCGGCGGCTGTGCGCGATGGCGGCGGACGACCCGCTGGCCCGGCGCCGCTCCCTCCGGCTCGCCGACATCGGCGACCGCACGCTGTTGGTCGACCGGCGGACCGGTACCACCACCCCTGAGCTGTGGCCGCCCGGCGCCCGCCCGGACACCGAGGAGACGCAGGACATCGACGACTGGCTCAATCTCATCTCCACGGGCCGCTGCGTGGGGATGACGGCGGAGTCGACCGCGCACCAGT
Organism: Streptomyces sp. NPDC021115; assembly: GCF_044333065.1. Classification (NCBI taxonomy): domain Bacteria; kingdom Bacillati; phylum Actinomycetota; class Actinomycetes; order Kitasatosporales; family Streptomycetaceae; genus Streptomyces; species Streptomyces sp. NPDC021115. The sequence goes on along the minus strand of NZ_JBIRQF010000003.1, from coordinate 374,517 downwards.
ATCCGCGGCCCGGCATCGTGTACCGGCCGGTCCGCGACGCCGAGCCGATCGCGGTGCGGCTGGCCTGGTGGCGGGACGATCCGCATCCCGCGGGGCAGGCGGTGATCGAGCTGATCACCGCGCTGTACCGCTCGGGGTGACCGGCCGGCCCGTCAGTAGAAGTGCCGGCGCCCGGCGACCGCGTGTCCGGCCGCGCCCAGGATCCACAGGACGGCCCCGATCACGAGGAGGACGATGCCGATCGTCCACAGCACGGCGATACCGGTCAGCAGGCCGATGATGAGGAGAATGATCCCGAGGACAATCATGGCGTCCTCCGATCTCTCGGGTGCTCCGATTCCAGTATCTTCCTCTTCCGCCCGCCACGCCAGCACACCTCACCGGGGGCGCCGGCGTGCGGCTCGTGCATCGTGGTGTTGCCCAGCAACCGTGAGGAGTCATCGATGACGACAGCCGAGTCCCGCGCGTCGGCAGCCGGGTCCGCCGAGCCCGTGGTGGTGCGCGCCGCCGCCGGTGCGGTGCGCGGCCGCCGGGAGGACGGCCTGGCCGTGTTCCGCGGCATCCCGTTCGCCGAGCCGCCGGTGGGGGACGCGCGGTTCCAGGCGCCGCGCCCGGTGCGCGCCTGGGACGGCACGCGGGACGCGTACGCCTTCGGGCCGCCGCCCCCGCAGGAGTCGGGGTTCATGGGCCGCGCCGGTGCGCTGGAGGCGCCGGAGGGCGACGACTGGCTGACGGTCAACGTCTGGACGCCCGAGCCGGACCCGGCCGCCCACCGCCCGGTCATGGTGTGGATCTACGGCGGCGCCTACAAGCTCGGCCACTCCGGCAGCCCCGGCTACGACGCCCGGCACATCGCGCGCGACGGCGACGTCGTCGTGGTCACCCTCAACTACCGGGTCGGCGTCGAGGGCTTCGCCCACCTCGACGGCGCGCCCGCCAACCGCGGTCTGCTGGACCAGGTCGCGGCCCTGGAGTGGGTGCGGGAGAACATCGCGGCGTTCGGTGGCGACCCCGGCCGGGTCACCGTCTTCGGGGAGTCGGCGGGCGCCGGATCGGTCGCCTCGCTGCTGGCCATGCCGAACGCGCGGGGCCTGTTCCGGCGCGCCATCGCGCAGAGCGTGCCGGGCACGTTCTTCTCGGACGAGCTGGCCCGGGACATCGCGGGCGCGCTCGCCGCCGAGGCGGGCCTGCGGCCGGTGGCCGCCGATCTGGCCACCGTGGACCCGCGCCGGCTGCCCTCCGCGGGCGAGGCGCTGGGCCCGAAGATGCGCCGGTACGAGGAACGGTGGGGGCAGGTCGTCCACACCCTGACCCCCTTCGCGCCCGTTCTGGACGGCGAGGTGCTGCCGACCACCCCGTGGCAGGCCCTGGCGGCCGGGGCGGCCCGTGACGTGGAGCTGATCGCCGGGCACAACCGGGACGAGTACCGGCTGTTCCTCGCCCTCGGCGGGCAGCTCGGGAAGGCCGGGGAGGACGAAGCGGCGGCGGCGCTGCGCGCGTTCGGGCCGGGGCCGGACGGCGAACGGGCCTACCGCGCCGCCTTCCCCGAAGCCTCGCCCGCCGAACTCCACGAACGCGTCCAGTCCGACTGGCTGTTCCACATGCCCTCGCTGCGGCTGGCCGAGGCCCAGGTGGCCGGGGGCGGCCGTGCGCACCTGTACGAGCTGACCTGGCCCGCCCCGGCGGGCGGCGGCGTCATGGGCGCCTGCCACGGCCTGGACATACCGCTGCTGTTCGGCACCTTCGAAGCCGACCTCGGCCTGCTGCTGTTCGACGCCTCCGGCCCCTCCCCGGAGGCCGAGGCCCTGTCGTCCCGCTTCCGCACGGCCTGGACCGCCTTCGCCACGACGGGCGACCCGGGCTGGCCCGCGTACGACCCCGACCGCCGCCTCACCCAGGTCTTCGACGCGACGCCCGAGATCACCGCCTACCCCGAGGAGACCTCCCGCCGCCTCTGGCAGGACCACGCCTTCCCGGCCCTGCCGCTGTTCACGTAAGGGCACGATCCGGGGTGCCCCCGGTTCCGCGGGGTGCCGGCGGGCGGCCGTACGCTGGGGCCGTGCACATCTGCTTTGTCTGTAGCGGGAACATCTGCCGTTCGCCGTCCGCCGCGCTGGTCTTCGCCGAGCATCTGCGCCGGGCGGGGCTCGACGGCGCGGTGCGGGTCACCAGTGCCGGTATCGGTCCCTGGCACGTCGGCGATCCCGTCGACGAACGGGCCGGTGAGGTGCTGGAGGCGCGCGGCTATCCGGTGGAGCACGTCGCGGCGCAGGTCGGTGCCGAGCATCTGGACGCCGATCTGTTCCTGGCGATGGACGGCGGCCATGAGCGGGCGCTGCGCCAGCTGGTCGCCGACCCGTCCCGGGTCCGGATGCTGCGGTCCTTCGACCCGGACGCGACCGGCGATCTGGATGTCCCCGATCCGTACTACGGCGGCCCGGAGGGGTTCGACACGGTGCTGGACATGATCGAAGCGGCGACGCCCGGCCTGCTCGCCTGGACGCGCGAGCGCGCGGACGCATGACCGGCGACGGTCCGGGGGCGGCGGCCGCCCGGCTCACCGGCCGTCAGGTGACCGGGGAGCGCGCGATGTCCGGGGCGCTCGCCGAAGTCACCCTCGACGGCGGGCGTACGGTGATGGTCAAGCGCGGTGACGACCCCGGCGCGGTGGAAGCCGAGGCCGCCGGGCTGCGCTGGCTGGCCGACACCGGCACGGTCCGCGTCCCGGTGGTGCACGGCCACGATCCGCGCTGGCTGGTGACCGACCGGGTCCCGTCCGGCCGGGCGAGCGCCGCGTCGGCGCGGCGGTTCGGCCGCGACCTGGCCGCCCTGCACGCGTCCGGCGCGCCCGCGTTCGGCGCCCCGCCGCCGGGCGGCCCCGAGGACGCGTACATCGGGCTCGCCCCGATGCGCAACGTCACCGGCGACGACTGGCCGCGCTGGTACGCCGAGCACCGGGTGCTGCCCTATCTGCGCCGCGCGGTGGACGACGGCACGGTGCGCGCCGCCGAGGCGGCCACGATCGAGCGCGTCTGCGAGCGGCTGCCCGCCCTCGCGGGTCCCGCCGAGCCGCCCGCCCGGCTGCACGGCGACCTGTGGAACGGCAATGTGCTGTGGGGCGCCGACGGGCAGGCATGGCTGATCGACCCGGCGGCGCACGGCGGGCACCGGGAGACCGACCTGGCGATGCTCCACCTGTTCGGCTGCCCGCATCTGGACCGGGTGCTGGAGGGCTACCAGGAGGCGGCACAGCTCGCCGGGGGCTGGGCGGACCGCATCGGGCTGCACCAGCTGTTCCCGCTGCTGGTGCACGCGGTGCTGTTCGGACGCGGCTACGCCGAGCAGGCCCTCGCGGCGGCCCGCACCGCCCTGGCGGCTGGCTGACTCAGAGGAAGCTGACGTTCTGGGCGAGGGCCAACTGGCTGGAGTAGTTGATGGTGTTGGTGGCCGGGCGCATGTAGGCGCGCCAGGAGTCGGAGCCGGACTCGCGGCCGCCGCCGGTCTCCTTCTCGCCGCCGAAGGCGCCGCCGATCTCGGCGCCCGAGGTGCCGATGTTGACGTTGGCGATGCCGCAGTCGGAGCCCTCGGCGGAGAGGAAGAGTTCGGCCTCCTGCTGGTCGCGGGTGAAGATGCTGGACGACAGGCCCTGCGGGACGTCGTTGTGGAGGGCGATGGCCTCCTCGAGGGTGTCGTAGGTCAGCACGTACAGGATCGGGGCGAAGGTCTCCTCCCGTACGACGTCGCTCTGCTCGTCCACCCGGACGATGACGGGTTCGGCGTAGGCGGCCTTCGGCAGCGCCTCGGCGAGGCGGCGGTTGCCGCCCGCCAGGATCTTGCCGCCCTCGGCCTGGACGCGGGTGAGGGCGCTCTGCATCCCTTCGAGGGCCGCGGTGGAGATGAGCGGGCCGACGAGGGTGTCCTCGTCGAAGGGGTCGCCGATGGGGAGCTTGGTGTAGGCGGCGGTCAGCCGGGCGATGAGGGTGTCGGCGATGTCCCGGTGGACGATGAGGCGGCGCAGCGTCGTACAGCGCTGCCCGGCGGTGCCCGCCGCGGCGAACACGATGCCCTGGACGGCGAGGTCGAGGTCGGCGGAGGGGGCGACGACGGCGGCGTTGTTGCCGCCGAGTTCCAGCAGGCTGCGGCCGAAGCGGGCGGCGACGCGGGGGCCGACCTCGCGGCCCATGCGGGTGGAGCCGGTGGCGCTGACGAGGGCGACACGGGGGTCGTCCACGAGCTTTTCGCCGATGGCGCGGTCGCCGAGCAGCAGCCGGTGGACATCGCGGGGCGCGCCGACGTCCTCGGCGGCCTGGGCGAGGAGCCGGTCGCAGGCCAGGGAGATCAGCGGGGTGAGGTCGGACGGCTTCCAGATGACGGTGTCGCCGCAGGCCAGAGCGACGGCGGTGTTCCAGGACCAGACGGCGGCGGGGAAGTTGAACGCGGAGATGACGCCGACGACGCCGAGCGGATGCCAGGTTTCGGCGAGCCGGTGGCCGGGGCGTTCGGAGGCGATGGTGCGCCCGTAGAGCTGGCGGGACAGGCCGACGGCGAAGTCGCAGATGTCGATCATTTCCTGGACCTCGCCCAGCGCCTCGGAGCGGATCTTGCCCGCCTCGATGGTGATGAGGTCGGCCAGGTCGCTCTTGTGGTCGCGCAGCAACTCGCCCAGACGGCGTACGAGTTCACCGCGCCGGGGGGCGGGGGTGGTGCGCCAGGTGAGGAAGGCCGTACGGGAGGCGGCGATGGCTTGGTCGGCGTCGGCGGGGGTGGTGGCGGCCAGCTCGAAGAGGTCGTCGCCGGTGATCGGGGTGCGCGCGGTGAGGCCGCTGCCCTCCGGGACGGTCACGCCGACGCGCTCCAGGGCGGTGCGGGCCCGGCCGCGCAGGTCCTCGGTGGCGGGAAGGGCGGTGCTGGTCATGAGGGCTCCCTCGGGAGGTGTGGGGTCGGGCGGAGTGCGGTGGGTCAGCCGAGCGCGCCGTCGAGTTCGAGCGCGCGGGCGGCCCGGTCGATGGAGTGGTTCTGCTGCCGCTCGTAGAGGTCGAAGGGGTCGAGGACGTCGCGGCCGATGGCGCCGGACAGCCAGGCGCTGTCGTACGTGGTGCCCGCGTGGTCGTTGTTGCGCGCGCCCTCGCCGGTGAGGTTGGACTGGAAGATCCCGGCCGCGGAGCGGGGCAGGAAGTCCTCGTAGACGATGGGCTCGGCGCGCAGCCAGCCCTGGGCCACCAGCTCGCCGATGTCGGCGGGCGGGCGGCTGCCGTCGTGGGGGCGGTCGTCCACCACGTGGTAGGTGAAGTAGGCCAACTCCCACTCGGCGAGCTGCCGTTCGGTGGCGGGGAGGTGTTCGGCCCACAGCGCGCGGGCGATGTCTGCGCGGTCCGCCCCGGGGCGGGCGGCCGACTCCTGGTCGATCCGCTTCAGCAGCCGGTCGTACAGGGCGCGGCCCTCGCGGGTGAGGGCGATGCCGCGCGCCTCGACCTCGCCGAACCGCACCCGCAGGGCGCCGCTGGTGACGCTGCCGTCGGCGGCGCGCATGGCCCGGGGTTCGGCGAGGGCGCGGAAGGACGTCTGGCGCAGCAGCACATCGGGGCCGTCCCAGCGCGGCGGGCCCTGGATGGTGTCGATCATCTCGATGCCGCGGTCGGTCATGCGCCGGTACAGCTCGTCGATGTCCAGGACGCGGGGGGTGAGGTGGTTGATGTGGGTGCTGCGCACGCCCCCGATGTCCGCGGCGACGGCGGAGACCCGCTCCAGGGTCGCGTACCAGCCCTGGTCGATCGGCTCGGTGGACAGCTCGAAGGCCTGCACGGCCAGTTGGAGGAACTGTTCGGCCTCCGCTTCGGGCAGTTCGCCTGTCGCCTCGGCCCGGTCGGCGAGGGCGAGCAGTTCCGGGGGGAACAGCTCGCGTCCGGCGAGGAAGGTTTCCAGCCGGGCGCGCAGATCGGCGTCGAAGAACCGCGGGTCGGCGGGGGTGAGCATGGAGGTGAAGACGCGGAACGGGTTGCGCGCCAGCTCCTCGCCGTCGGTGGGGCGGAACGCGGTGGAGACGACGGGCACCGCGCTGGCGGCGGCCTCGCGCAGGTCGTAGAAGCCGGTCGGGTGCATGCCGAGAGCACCGAAGACGCGCGCGACCTGGCTCATCTCCCGCGGGGTGCCGACGCGGATCGCGCCGTGGCGCTCCGCGGTGACCCGGCTGATGGAGCCCAGCCGCTCGGCGTCGGCGCCCCGGGCGCGCAGCACGTCGTCGTTGACCTCGCGGGAGACGTCCACAAGGGTGGTGTAGGCGGGGACCTCCCGCCCGTACATGTCCGAGAGGCGGGCGGCGAACGCGGCGCGCAGCTGCCACTGGCTGAGGTTCCGGCTGGTCACTGGGGGTGCTCCCTTTCGGTCGGCGGTTCACACCACATGGGCTTCGGGGCGGGCCTTCGCCCCGGCCGTGAAGCGGTCGGCGCTGAACGGTGCGACGTCGAGGAACGGCGCACGGTCCAGATACAGGTCACGGACGATCTCGCCGACCGCCGGGGCCTGGAGGAAGCCATGCCCGGAAAACCCGGTCGCGTAAAGAAAATTGCCGAGTTCGCCGGAGCGGCCGATCAGTGCGTTGTGGTCCGGGGTGATCTCGTAGAGCCCGGCCCAGCCGCCGACCGTCTCCATGTCGGCCAGGGCCGGGGCCTGACGCCGGGCGGCGGCGCGGAACAGCTCCAGCCACTCCGGGGTCCAGGTGGTGTCGTAGCCGTCTTCCTGGCCGGGGTCGGCGAGGCCGAACAGCAGCCCGTCGTCGCTGTTGTGGAAGTACGCCGTGGACGAGAAGTCGATGGTGAAGGGGATGCGCGGGGCGGGCGGGGTGAGCGGGGCGGTGAAGGCCACCTGACGGCGCACCGGGCGCACCGGCAGGTCGATCCCCAGCATGTCCCCGATCCGCGCCGACCAGGCGCCCGCGGTGCAGATGACGGTGGCGCAGGAGATCGGCCCGCGGTCGGTGTGCACGGTGGTGATCCGGTCGCCCGCGGTGTCGATGGCCGTGACGTCGGTGTGGGTGGCGAAGGTGACCCCGGCCCGGGACGCGGCGCGCGCGTAGCCCTCGATGACCAGCCCGGGGCGGGCGTGGCCGTCGGTGGGCGAGTGGACGGCGGCCACGAGCCCGTCGGTGCTGACGTAAGGACACAGGCCGCGCGCCTCCTGCGGGCCGATCATGCGGCTGGGCACGTCGAGCGCGTTCTGGGTCCTGACGCAGGTCTCGAAGTCCGTCGCCTGCTGCTCGCTGGTGAGCAGGAAGAGGTAGCCGACGCTGTCGAGCCGGATGTCGGCGCCGGGGCGGTGCGGGAAGTCCTGGTACGCGCGCAGGCTCCGGCTGCCCAGCTGGATGTTGAGCGGATCGGAGAACTGGGCGCGGACGCCGCCGATGGGCTTGCCCGAGCTGCCGCAGCCCAGCTCGCCGCGTTCGACGACGACGATGTTCGCCACCCCGGCCTCGGCCAGGTGGAAGGCGGTGCTGGTGCCCATGACACCGCCGCCGATGATCACGACGTCGGCGGCGGGCGGAACGGTGTGGAAGGCGGATGAGGGTGAGGAGGGCGAGGAGTTCACGTGGCCGGTCCCTTCCCGAGGCGGCGCCGTGGCCGGAGGTTCCGGCCCGGCGCGGCGCGGCTGTCGCAGTGCAGGACGATGCCGATCAGCTGTCTGCCGGTCATCGTGCAGCAACCCGACCGTTGACGTCTATGAACAGTTATTGCTCGTGATCTATTAGAGTCGCTATATGGACTGGACGAGTGCCCAGCTGCGTTCCCTCGTCGAACTGACCCGGCGCGGCACCATCACGGCGGTGGCGGAGTCGCTGGGGTACACCCCCGGCGGGGTTTCGCAGCAGATCGCGGCGCTGGAGAAGGCCACCGGCATGGAGCTGCTGCGGCGGACCGGGCGCAGGGTGGAGCTGACGGACGCGGGCATGACGCTCGCCCGGCACGCCGAGCGGATCCTGTCGACGGAGGCCGAGGCGGTCGAGGCGCTGGAGCGCACCCGCAACGACGCCTCGGGCACGCTGCTGGTCGGCCTGTTCGCCACGGCGGCCGCCGAGATCCTGCCGCCCGCCCTGCGCACGGCGCGCGAGGACCATCCGGGGCTGACGGTGCACAGCCGCGACATGGACGTGGACGAGGTGTACGACGCGGTGGCCTCCGGGGCCGTGGACCTCGCGCTCGGCCTCGACTATCCGGACGTACCGATCCCGCGCGATCCGGCGCTGCGGGTGATGCAGCTGCACCGGGAGCGCTTCTCGCTCGCGGTGCCGACCGGTTCGATGGGCCGCCGGGAGACGGTGACCATGGCGCAGACCCGGGAGCTGGGGTGGATCCTGCCGTCCGCCGAGAGCTACTACGGGCGCGCGATGCGCACCGCCTTCCGCCGGGCGGGCGTCGAACCGGAGGTGCTGCACGAGGTGACGGACACGGCGGCCACCCTGGCGCTGGTGGAGGCGGGGGTGGGGGTGAGCACGGTGACGGATCTGATGCTCCGGCTGCGGCCCTCCCGCTTCGATGTGGTGCGGCTGCGCGAGACGGTCGAGCGGCACATCGTCGTGGTGTTCCGCTGCGCCGCCGAGCGCCGTCCCACCGTGGTGGCCCTCGTCGACGTGCTGCGCACGGTGGTGCGGACGGGTCTTGGCGGCGACCGAGCATAAGCGTTCCTTGCTCCCCGGTATCGATTCTGTCGCCCTGCTGACTCTTGTGGGCTTCGGGCACCGGCCACATCGTGAAGTGGACCTTCGGATCCATCGGTCTATCCATCGATCTACGGAGAAGGACGGACGGACGTGGCTGACGCACTCTCCCTCGTCGACGACTGGGGTCCCGAGAAGATCGTCGTCGTCTCCCACCGGCGCACCGGTATGAAGGGCGTGCTGGTCATCGACAACGCGGCCCGGGGCACCGGCAAAGGCGGAACCCGCATGAGCCCCACGGTGACGGTCGGGGAAGTCGCCCGTCTGGCCCGCGTGATGACCTGGAAGTGGGCCGGTGTCGACCTCTTCTACGGGGGCGCCAAGGCGGGCATCGTCGCCGATCCCGCGTCCCCCGACAAGGAGGCGGTGCTGCGCGCGTTCGCCCGCGCCCTGTCCAACGAGGTGCCCGGCGAGTACGTGATGGGGCTGGACATGGGGCTGACCGAGAGCGACGCCGCCATCATCCAGGACGAACTGGGCGACCGCGGCGCGGCCGTCGGCACCCCGGAGCACCTGGGCGGCGTCGCGTACGACAAGCTCGGCGTCACGGGCTACGGCATCGCCGAAGCCGCCGACGCCGCCGCGCAGCGCGGCGGGCTGTCGCTGTCCGGCTGCCGGGTGGCCATCCAGGGGTTCGGCGCGGTGGGCGCCGCGGCCGCGGCGCGGTTCGCCGAACTGGGCGCCACCGTCGTGGCCGTGTCCACGGCCCGCGGCGCGCTGCACGACCCCAGCGGTCTGGACGTACGCGCCCTGCTGGCCGCCCGCGAGGAGCACGGCGACGACTTCGTCGTCCGGCACCCAGCGGGCGATGTGCTCGCCTCGGGTCAGGAACTCACCGTCGACTGCGACATCCTGGTGCCCGCCGCCCTCCAGGACGTCATCGACGACCGCACCGCGCATCTGATCAAGGCCGGGCTGGTGGTCGAGGGCGCCAATCTGCCCACTTCACCGGCGGCGCAGGAGATCCTGGCCGGGCGCGGCGTCACCGTGCTGCCCGACTTCGTGGCCAACGCGGGCGGTGTCGTCGCCGCCGCGTTCGCCATGGACGCCCGCTACTCCGGCTTCCGGCCCGACACCCGCACGATCTTCGACACGATCTCCGGCCGGTTGCGCGCGAACGCCGTCACCGTCCTGGACGAGGCCAAGCGGCGCGGCACCACCCCGCACACGGCCGGGCGCGGACTGGCCGAGGAGCGCGTGCGCGCCGCGATGCGCAGCAAGGGACGCCTTCCGGCCGGTGGTTAGGGCCTACGGTGTCAGGTCGCGGTGGCCTCGGCCGCGGCCTTCCCCGCCGTGCGTCCCGAGAACAGGCAGCCGCCCAGGAAGGTGCCCTCCAGGGAGCGGTAGCCGTGGACCCCGCCGCCGCCGAACCCCGCGGCCTCCCCCGCCGCGTACAGCCCGGGGACCGGTTCACCGTCGGCGCCCAGGACGCGGCCGGACAGATCGGTCTGGAGGCCGCCGAGGGTCTTGCGGGTGAGGATGTTGAGGCGTACGGCGATCAGCGGCCCGGCCCCGGAGTCCATGATCTTGTGCGCCGGGGCCGTACGGCTGAGGGTGTCCCCGGGGTAGGCGAGCGCGTTGCGGATGCCCATGACCTGGACGTCCTTGGTGTACGGGTTGTCGATCTCCCGGTCCCGCGCGTCGATCTGCCGCTTGAGGTCGGCCAGGTCGATGAGGTTGTCCCCGGTCAGCCTGTTCATCCCGCGGACCAGTTCGGACAGCGTCGTCGCGACGACGAAGTCGACGCCGTTCTTCTTGAACTTCTCGATCGGCTCGGGCGTCTGCCAGATGCGCGAGAGGAGTTGCAGGATGTCCTTGTTGGTGAGGTCCGGGTTCTGCTCGGAGCCGGAGAGCGCGAACTCCTTCGCGATGATCTTCTGCGTGGTGACGAACCAGGAGTAGTCGTAGCCGGACCCGGCGATCGTCTTCAGGGTGCTGAGGGTGTCGTAGCCGGGGAGGTCGGGCGCGGAGAAGCGCTTGCCGGTGGCGTCGAACCACATCGAGGACGGCCCCGGCAGGATGCGGATGCCGTGGTCGGCCCAGATCGGGTCGTAGTTCTTCAGCCCCTCGGTGTAGTGCCACATCCGGTCGGGGTTGACGATCCGTCCACCCGCCTTCTCGGTGATGGCCAGCATGCGGCCGTCCACATACGCCGGGACGCCGCTGATCATGCGCTTGGGCGGGTTGCCCAGCCGGGACGGCCAGTTCTGCCGTACGAGATCGTGGTTGGCGCCGATGCCGCCGGAGGTGACGACGACCACCGGGGCGCGCAGCTCGAAGTCGCCGACGACGGTGCGCGAGCTGGCCTTGCCGCGCGCGGCGCTGCTCGGTTCCAGGACCGCGCCGCGGACCCCGGTCACGGTGCCGCCGGACGTGACGATCTCGTCGACGCGGTACCGGTGCTTGAACACCACCCGGCCGTCCTCCGCCGCGGCCCGCACCTTCTTCTCGAACGGCTCGACCACGGCCGGTCCTGTGCCCCAGGTGACATGGAAGCGGGGCACCGAGTTGCCGTGCCCGTCCGCGAGACCGCCGCCGCGCTCGGCCCAGCCGACGATGGGGAACCAGCGCACCCCGAGTCCGTGCAGCCAGGACCGCTTCTCGCCGCCCGCGAAGTCGACATATGCCTCGGCCCATTTGCGGGCCCAGTGGTCCTGGCCGCGCGGATCGTCCACGCCGCGGTCAAATCCGGCCGTGCCCAGCCAGTCCTGCCAGGCCAGTTCGTGGGAGTCCTTGATGCCCATCAGGCGCTGCTCTTCGGAGTCGACGAAGAACAGCCCGCCGAAGGACCAGAACGCCTGCCCGCCGAGATTGCTCTCCGGTTCCTGGTCCAGGAGCAGCACCTTGCGCCCCGCCGCCGCCAGCTCCGCCGTGGCGACCAGCCCGGCGAGCCCGTGGCCGACCACGATCGCGTCCGCCGCGTCCGGGGACCCGGCGGCGAAGGCGGGGGCCGTCTGGTCGAGGGCGGCTCCCGCGAGCACGCCTCCGGCCACCGTCAGGGCGCGGCGTCGGCTCAGCGCCGTCTGGAACGCGGGGAACTCCATGGGCTGCCCTTCCGGTGAAGTGCGGACAGGGCGGACGGACGCGGAGGCTCTGTCACCGCGACGGCCGCGCTGTTACCGTCGGTAGCACACAGGAAATCAGGTCGGCACGGCGGCGCGGTAGTAGCCGGGCGCCAACGCGGTCACCGCCTCGTTGTGGCCCGGCGACAGCGGCAGCGCCTGCGCCCTCGCCTGCCCGGACGGAAAAAGGGGCCCATGGCTGTCGTCCACGAGCGCGAGCCGGTCACCGAGATCCTGCGGTCCATGGCCGTCGACGCGGACGTGTGCGGCGAACTCGTGCGCGCGGCGCGCACCCACTCCCCCGAGGTGGCACGGCTGACCGAGGCGGAGACCCGCTCCCATGTCCTCGCGATGATCCGGGCGGCCGGTGCGTGGTTCGGCACCTTCGACCGGGTCGAGGAACAGGACTTCACCACCGCCCTGTTACTGGGTGCCGACCGGGCGGGCCAGGGCGTGCCGATGACCGCCGTGCTGCGCGGGGTGCAGGCCGCGCTCACCCGGGCCGTGGAGATCAGCGTCGACCGCTGCCGGAGGTCCGGGGTGCCGGACGGCGCGCTGCTCCCCGTGGTCCTGCGGCTGAAGGAGTACGGCGACGCCATCGAGCGCCATGTCATCAACGGCTACCACGCGGCGGAGCGGGGACCGGCGCACGAGACCCACGAGATCCGCACCCGGCTGCTGCGGCAGGTGCTGATCGACGGAGTCGCGCCCGGCGCCGAGGAGTTGGCCCGGGCCGGAATGCGCGCGGAGGACGGCCACGGCCCGCAGCACTGTCTCGTCGCGGAGGCCACCGAACCGGGCGACGCCCAGCGCCTGATGCGCCAGCTCTCCGCGCTGCGCGGGGTGTCCGGGCTGGTCGAGGGGCGCGTGGTGGGCCTGTGCCCGCGGCTGCCGCACGGGGATCTCGAGGTCCCCGCCCTGATCGTGGCCTCTCCGGCGGCTCCCCTGGACCAGCTGCGCCCGCTGTACCGGCTCTGCGTACGCGCCGTGGACCTCGGCGCGGCGCGGGGGCGGCGGGGAACTTGCGAACTCACCGACTTCGCCGCGGAGATCGCCATGGCGGACCAGCCCCTGCTGGGGGCGCGGCTGAGCGACCGGCTGCTGGGCGGCCTCGACCCGTCGGACGCGTTCCACCGCCAACTGGCCCTCACCGCGCTGACTTTCCTCGACAACGGCCGCCGACTGGACCAGACCGCGGCGACCCTGTTCACCCACCCCAACACCATCCGCTACCGGCTCGGCCGGTTCCAGCAGCTCACCGGCACATCACTGACCGACACCCGGCCGGGCGGCCGCGGCGGGCCGCTGGACACCCTGCACTGGTGGTGGGCCCTGACCACGTGGCTGGGCTAGTGGGCGCCACCCCCCACATGATCCACCACAGCCGTACGCGATGGTGGAGATCTTTTGAAGAAAGGAAAGGAAAGGTGACGGCAGATGCCTCAAAGTTAAAGCACCCGTAGCGGAACGCAACATGAACCCCGGCCCCCAAAGAGCATTTCGTCCGGTGATCCACCGTCATTCGATACTCCGCGCACGCCACCCACATGTGAAGAGCCGGTGCCGGAGTCGCGACCACAAGACCGGTTCCCTCAGGGGGAATTACAGACCGGACGGTAGGGTGACGTCCGCGGTCCCGGGTCGGTTCCAGAACAGGACTTGCAGCGTTCCTCATCCTTGCAGTAACTAGATGGCCCATGAAACTTTTTACTCGCAACTTTTCGCCCCGCGCCACGGCGACCCCGGACGCCCCGGCCTCCCCCGACCACGCCGCCCAGCAGGCCCCCGGACTCTCGGCCCTCACCGGGGAATGGATTATCGACGCGGCGCACAGCAGGATCGGTTTCTCCGTCCGGCACGCCATGGTGACCACCGTCCGCGGCGCCTTCACCGAATATGAAAGCCGCCTTTACTTCGACGGCCTCGACCCGGCCCGCTCCCGGGCCGAGATCGTGCTGTCCAGCGGCAGCGTCGACACCGGTGTCGAACAGCGCGACGCCCATCTGATGAGCCGCGACTTCCTGGACGCCCGGGCCTATCCGCGCATCAGCTTCCGCAGCACCGAGGTGCGGCTCGTGGGCCAGGACGTGTACCGCATGGCCGGTGACCTCACACTGCGGGACACCACCCGCCCGGTGGTCCTGGAGCTGACGTACATCGGACACGTCACGGACCCCTTCGGCGACGAGCGCGTCGGCTTCGACGGCACCACCACCATCAACCGCTCCGACTGGGGCCTGACCTACAGCGCAAAACTGGCCCAGGGCGGCGCCATGGTGAGCGAGAAGGTCCGTCTCCAGTTCGACATCGCGGCCATCCGCAACCCCGCCACGGCCTGATCCCTCCGCCGCCCCCCTCCCCCTTCGCCACCTGACCCGTTCCGGCGCCCCCATGCCGTGGGGGCCTCTACACTCCTTCGCGTCGAGCTTCAGCAAGCGCTTACGGCGAGAATCGCGAGGGCAGCATGACGGCGCGTACCTCCCCCGGCCGGTCCGCGGAACCCACCCTGGACCGCAGGGGTTTCCTCCGGCGTTCCGCAGGCGTCCCGGCCGGGCTGATCACCGTCCCGGCGGCATCGGCCCTTCTGTCCGGCCCGCAGGCCCGTGCGGCGGAGCGGACGGCGAGCCGGGACCTCACCTCCTTCGTCGACGACTACCGGACCAACACGACCGACAACCTCACCCCCGAGACCAACGCGGCACTCCGCATCCTCAGCGGTGTGCGGCGGCTCTGGCACACCGGCACGGCCTGGAACAACGGCACCCCGCTCGCGGCCGGTGTGCTGCGCGCCAACATGCGCTACTCGATCGCCCTCACCGCGCGGCGCACCGAAGCGCAGGCCCGGGAGTCCTTCATCTACGACCGGCAGGACCAGAGTTACGCGGCCACCGGCGGCCTCGGCCCGCTCACCGAGGTCTACCGCACCGGCGCCAAGGCCGTCACCAGCATCACCAGCGCCCCGGACACCACCCCGGCCACCACGGTCGGCGACGCCGTGCCGCCGGGCGCGCCCGCCGGTTCCGCCATCGGGGCCGGGGCCGTCGACTCGGAGCTGGGCGAGGTCGTCCGGCTGGTGCGGACGCTGCGCGGCCCGTACGCGTCGGGCAACCCCGCCAAGTACGGCTACCAGTACCCGCGTCCCTGGCGGATGACGGAGCACGGCGAGGTCGTGGACACCGGTGCCACGGACGCCTTCGGCTTCCCCGTCTACGCGTCCGAGGTGGCCGTCACCCCGCAGCTGCTGCGCCAGCGCGGCACGACACCGGCCGAGGACGGCGGTTTCCCCAGCGGCCACACCAACGCCCTCTACCTGGCCGGTCTCGCGCTGGCGTACGCGATACCCGAGCGGTTCCAGGAGCTGGTGACGCACGCCTCAGCGGCCTCCCACACCCGGATCGTGTCCGGCATGCACTCCGCCCTCGACGTGGTCGGCGGCCGTGTCCTGGCCACCGCGCTGGCCGCGGCCGCGCTGTACGACCCGGCCAACGCCGCGCTCAAGGCGGCCGCGCGCCGCCAGGCCGCCGACTACCTCCAGGCCAGGACCGGCACCACGGCCGACACGCTCTGGGACTACGCGCACGCGGCGGGCCCGGACACCGATCCGTACGCCGATCGCGCCGCCAACGCACGCGCGTTCACCTCACGACTGACCTACGTCCTGCCCAGGGGCGGCGGCCACCGCGAGATGACGGTGCCCAAGGGCGCCGAAGTCCTCATCGAGACCCGGCTGCCGTATCTCACCGCGCGGCAGCGCCGGGAGGTGCTGCGCACCACCGCGCTGCCCGCCGGATACGCCCTGTTGGAGGGGCCCGAGCAGTGGGGGCGGCTGAACCTCTTCGCGGCGGCGGACGGTTACGGGGCCTTCGACCGGGACGTGACGGTGGAGATGGACGCGAGCACGGGCGGGTTCGGCGCGGCCGACGCCTGGCGCAACGACATCACCGGCGACGGCGGCCTCGTCAAGCGCGGCGCCGGCACCCTGACCCTCACCGGCCGCAACCGCTACGGCGGCGGCACCCGGGTCGAGGCGGGCACGCTGGTCGCGGGGGCGCCGGAGGCCCTGGGCGCGGGCGACGTCCAGGTGCGCGGCGGCGGCACCCTGCGGCTCGCGTCGCCGGGCTGCGTACGGGCGCGGCGGGGCCTCGTCCTGGCCCCGGGCGCCACGCTGGAGGTGGCACCGAACCCCGGTGTACGGGAGGTGGTCGGGGTCCCCGGTGACGGCCGTACGCCCGCGCTCACCGTGGCCCGGTCCGCGGTGCTCGGCGACGGCAGTGTGCTCGACATCCGGCTGGACGGCGGCCACCGCTCCCCCGCCCCGCACACCGTCCTCACGGTGCTGCGCGCGCGGCGGGCTGCACGGCCGGTTCGCCGCCATCAGCGTCCGGTCGGCGGGGCACACGTACACCGCCGTGCCGTCGTACACGCGGGACACGCTCACCGTACGGCTCGTCTAGCGCCGCGCCGGTCAGCGGTCGGGGTGGCCGCAGCGCTCCGGCTGCGGCCATGGCACGAACGCGCCGTCCGCCCCCTCCACCAGGAGCCGCTTGCCGTGGGCCAGCACCCCGCGCGGGCGGAGTCCGGTCAGGCTCGCGGTGGTGTACGCGGCGCTCAGGCTGCCCAGGTCGTGCACCAGGCCGATCTTGAACAGCGAGCGGGTCTCGGCGATGGCCTCGTGGTCCCCGGCGCGCATCACCACGCGCAGCTCGGGCGCCACGGCCAGCGCCGCCACCGAGACGGCGATGTTGTCCAGGTCGTCCGAGGCGACCGCGGCCATCGCCTGCGCACGCCCGAGGCGGAGCCGGCGCAGCACGAACCGGTCCGTGGCGTCGGCCACCACGACGGGCACTCCGAGCGCCTTGGCCAGCCGCAGATTCGGCGCCGCCGGGTTCCGCTCGACCGCGATCACACCGATGCCCAGGCCCTGGAGCTGGGTGCACAGCCGCAGCCCCACCTGACCGAGCCCGACGACCACCACATGGCCGCCCCGGGGCAGGGCGCGCGGGCCCACGATGCCGACCGCGCGCGGGGCCAGCAGCCGGTCGACCACACCCGCCGTGAAGACGGCGGTGAAGACGATGGTGATGAGCATCGCGAGACCGGAGAACATCAGATACACGTGCGAGCCGTGGGCGAGCGCCGGGCCGACGGCGGCCACGGTGCGCGCCGCCTCGAAGAACGCCTCGACCGGGGTGCGGTGGTGGAGTGCCACCAGCCAGACCCAGTCCGTCAGCAGCACGGCGAGCAGCCCGGCGAACCCCATCAGCATGATCCGGGAACTGCCGTCGTGCGGCCGCAGCTGCCCCCGGAACTTCCCCAGCCACGCCCGGTACCGCAGGGCACGCGGTGGCCGGTAGGGCTGGAGGCGCACGGTGTCCCCGTCCCAGCGGGCCCCCGCGTGGCCCGAGTCCGTCTTGGTCAGCGCGAGCAGATCGGGCTGGAGGCAGCCCGCCAGGAGGACCGGCGCTGCCACGTCGGCCGGGGAGGTGACCTGGCAGTTCGGGACCACCCGCACCAGCTGCTCGGCCACGGTCCGGTCGAAGATCGTCACCACCAGGGGGACATGCGGGTGGATGTGTTCCACCGCGAGCGCGTAGCGCAGCGACTCGGCGTCCTCCTCCAGCAGGATCGCGACACCCGCCACCTCCCGGTCCAGCGCCCGGCGCAGCTCCTCGTCGGTGGGCTGGGCGAAGTGGCGCACCCGGTGTCCGGCCGCCCGCAGGGAGCCGCACACCTTGCGCGCCACCTCGGCGCCGATGACGACGAAGTACCGCTCACCGAGCGTGTCGGGGGTGTGCCGCTCCTCCCGCATCCGGCTCCTCCTCGACGCGCTCGACCGGGGTGTGTGACCGCACACGGTAGGCGCGGGGACACCGCGTCACCATGAACAGATGCCACACGGTCAGACCCGTGGATCAGACATCTGCTCAAGGTCGGCGAGGTAGGAGGACACCCAGGCCAGCGGCGCGTTCCAGTTGATGGTGATCTCGTTGACGGAGAACGCCATGATGTCGTCGACGTAACACATCGCCGGGGCGCAGCCCTTCAGCTTCTTCTTCGCCACCGGGTCCTCCAGCTTGGAGTCCGGGCCACCGGCGAGCGAACCGCGGGCCGGGCTCGGCAGCCTGGGGTCGATCTGGTGCGCCCAGAAGCGGTGGTGCTGGCGGTGCGAGTTCCGTTCGCCGTAGCCCGTGACATAGGACTGGTTGAGCGGATTGCCGCCCAGGATGTAGTCCATGCCGCGCAGCACCGCGTCGCGGTAGCGGGTCTTTCCGGTCAGCTCGTGCGCGGTGGCGAGCACGACCATGTTGTTCAGCACCTGGCTGTTGGAGCCCCACTCGTAGCTGCCGCCCCGGGGCGCGTACGGGACGCCGTACGCGGACTTCGCGGAGTCCGAGGCGTAGCGGTCGGCGGCCTTGACCACCGTGGCGCGCACGGCGGCGCGCTGCTGGTGGGTGAGCTTGCTCGGCACTGTGGCCAGGTCGAGTGCGCCGAGGCCCGCGGTCGCCGACCAGGACAGGGCGCCGCCGCGCGGGAAGAGCGCGTCGACATCGCCGTGCAGCGGTGAGCCGAGGACGGCCGTGCGGTAGGTGTTCTCACCGGTGGTGAGGAACAGCTCGGCGGCGGCCCAGTAGAACTCGTCGCCGACGTGGCGGTCGCCGTACGCGCCGCCCCCGGTGGAGTCCTTGTCGCTGGCGAACATCTTCGGGTGCTTCTTGGCCGCGGCCCAGGCGGTCCGGGCCGTGTGCAGGCAGCGGGCGGCGTAGTCCGGGTCGTAGGGCTTGAAGAGGCGGGCGCACTGGGCGGCGGTGGCCGCCAGGTTGAGGGTGGCCGCGGTGGACGGCGGGCGCAGCACGCGCGGCTGCTGGTCCTGGTCGGGCCGGGTCGGGAACCCGGTCCAGTTCTTGTCGTGCACCTTATGGAATGCCATTCCGGCGTACGGCTTGCCCTGGGGCACCTGCATGCGCAGCAGGAAGTCCATCTCCCAGCGCGCCTCGTCGAGGATGTCCGGGACGCCGTTGCCGCGCTCGGGCACCCGCAGCCTGCCGTCACTCAGCGCGTCGCCATTGGCACCCTGGGTGGTGCGGGTGCGCTCGTAGGCGGACATCAGCTGGGCGACGGAGATGCCGCCGTTGACGACGTATTTACCCTGGTCACCGGCGTCGTACCAGCCGCCGGAGACATTGCGCCGGTAGTCGGAGCCGTGCCATCGGAACGGGACGTCGGTGTCGCCGCCGTGCGGAGCGGCCTTGTCATGGCCGGCGGGGCGGGCGTACCGGGCCCCGACCAGATCCTTGTCGATCTTGATGCCGCTGCGGTTGTGGTAGAAGTACGCCAGCGCGTCGTCGCGCAGCGCGCCGTAGAGGTGGTCACCGATGGTGAACGGCTCGCTCTTCTGCCCGCCGATGGTGATCGTGTAGCCCTCGCCCGCGTCGGTGACCTTGCTGAAGTCGAAGGTCTGGACGCGCTGCCGGGAGCTTGGGTCGATGCCCGCGGGCGTGGTGGTGCCGCTGGCCCGCCCGGTTCCGTCGGCGGCCTTGAGTGTCCAGGTCAGGGGCTTGGTGGCGGCGGTCACCACGGTGCCCTTCTTGGGGCCGTGGGTGAGGTAGCCGACCTGGTTCACCCGCACCGGGGAGCCGGTGCGGACCGTGGGTCCTGGCTTGTCGGTACCCGGCCGGGCCCGGTGCTCCACGGCCCCGGCGGCGGGTGCGGCCAGGGCGCCGAGCGCCAGGCTCACGGCGACGGCCGCGCCCAGCACACGCGGGTGTCGTGCGACGTGTATAGCCATGCCCCAGAGCCTAGAAATCCGGCCTGAGCTGGGGCTTCGTACGCTTAGCCGAAATCCTTCTCCACCCGTCGCACGGGGCCCGGCTACCTCAATTGAGGTAGCCGGGCCCCGGGGCGGCCGTCAGCTCAGATCGGAGACCTTCCAGCGCTGGTTCGCGCCGGAATTCGGGGTGTACGTGGTGACGGCGGCGCCGTCCTGGGTGGCCTGGCCGCCCACCTCCAGCAGCCGTCCGGTGGCCGTGTTGACCAGGGTCCAGGTGCCGTCACCGGTGGTCGACATGATCCACTGGGTGGCCTTGTCGCGCTTCCCGTGGTCCGGTTCCAGCACCGGGGCGCCGTCACGGACGGCCAGCCGCTTGCCCTCGACGGGGTTGGTGAACACGTACCGCTGGCGGTTGCCGGTGTCGCCGCTGATCTGGCGCAGCTGCCACCGCTGGCCGGGGGTGGCGGTGTCCGTGCCCTTGATGACGAGCTTGGTGCCGTCGTCGGCGACGGTGAGCGCCTTGCCGCTCTGGACACCGGTCAGCTGGTACGTGTGGCCCTTGCGCAGCTGGGCGGCGTCCTCGGCCACCCCGGACACGCCCTTGACGAGGAAGGTGGTCACGGACTGGGCGGGCGCGGTGAAGGTGGCCTTGCGGTCGGTCACCTCGATGGCGTCCTGCCGCTCGAGCTTGCCGTCGGCGCTGGTCACCACGGGGGTGACGGTCGCGTAGCGGCTGACCTTGCCGAACTTGGACAGGTCGAGGGTGACGTCGCGCTCGCCCGCGCCGCTGTTGACGTGGACGACGGTGGCCGCGTCGCCCTTCCGGGAGACGGCCGCGGCGCTGGAGGTGTCATCGGTCTTGATGAGCCGGTCGCCGGGCTTGATGTAGTGGGTGAAGTTGCGGGCCGTGTCGAACTTGGTGTTCGTGCGGACGGGGCAGGTCTCCAGGGTGTCCTTGGAGGTGCAGCTGAAGGGGAGCTGGATGCTGCCCCAGTTGCCGCCCTTGGCCGACTCGCCGCCGGGCTTCATGTTGTCGTAGTCCTCGACGGGCTGCCAGAACACCCAGGCGCGGGGCTCCAGTTCACGCAGGTCGTCGACCATCTGCTTGGCCAGTCCGAGGCCGGGGCGCATGTCGGTGAAGCTCTGGCCGTCGCCCCAGTCGCCCTCGACCTCGCTCATCCACAGCGGCTTGTCCGCCGCCTTGGCCAGGTCGCGCACGCTGGTGCGGCCGCCGGTGCCATAGGTGTGGACGTTCATCTGGCCGACGAGATCGCGCACCGCTCGCGGGTAGGTGTTCCAGTTCTGGGTGAAGATGCTGGGGTTGGTCTCGTCCATCGCGGAGATCTTCGCCCCGGTCCGCGCCTTCTTCAGGGCGGGTGCCAGCGCACTGATCACCTTCTGCTGGAGCTCCGGGCCGATGTGCGCGCCCTCCTGGCGGCCGCCGACCGGCTCGCCGTCAGCGCCCAGCTTGGTGCTCCAGTAGCCGGTGTTGGGCTCGTTGAACGGGTCGAGGGTCTTGACCTTGATGCCGTGTGCCTTCTCCAGCCGCTTGGTGGCGCCCGCGAGATACGCGGCGAAGTCCCCGACGGAGTCCGGCTTCAGCTGGTCCTCGGTGGCGTTGAAGCCACCGGAGACATAGCCGCTCTTGGTCATGAACCAGGGCGGCGAATTGCTGAACGTCTCCCAGTGGTCGATGTCGCCCTTGATGCGGTCGACCCACCAGCGCTGCGTGGCGTCGGCGTCCGGGTTCCAGTCGGCCTTGTCGTCCGCGCTCCACCAGTCGGTGTCCTCGCGCGTGGTGCCCGCCGGGGCCTTCCACCAGCCCTCGACCGCTCCCCCGGCGCGCAGGTAGTCCTTGACGTCGGGGGCATTGCCGCCGCCGATGTTGTAGCGGGCGATGTTGAGGGCCAGGCCGCCGTCCCCGAAGAGCAACTTGGCCAGCTTCTCGCGGATCTCCTTGGGGTAGTCGCCGGTGGCGTTGGCGAACCACACCAGGCTGGTGCCCCAGCCCTCGAATCTCTCCGCCTTGTACGAGGGATCGGGGGAAACGGTGACGGCGTCGGCCGTCGCCGCCGGGGCCTGCGCGGTCACCGGTGGTGCGGTGATCAGGGCGGCCCCGGTGGCCAGGGCGGTGACGGAGACGGCTCCCAGAAGTCGTCGTGTGCGGATACGGCGTGCCAACGTGTGCTCCCAACTCGAGTGCGGACGCTGCGGTGGACCGGCCGCCGTGCCCGCGAGGGGGACGGCGGAGCTTCAGGAGGCTTCAGGACGCGGTGACAGCCGTGGCCGGGCCGCGCCGGTCAGGTCGCGGGCTGGCGCAGCACGACGACGTCCCGGGGGGCCAGGGTGAGCGCGCCGCCGTCCCCGGCACCGCCGATCAGGAGTTCCCCGGCGAGTCCGGTCAGCGGCACCGTCGTATCGGTGCGGTTGACCAGGAACAGATAGCGGCTGCCGCCGCCGTGGCGCACGGCCAGCTCGACGCGTCCCCGGGCGGCGTCCGGCAGTTCGCTGGTGACACCGGAGGGCGCCAGCAGCCCCGGCAGCAGTCCGGTGAGGCCGTCCGGGCCCAGCCGGGTGGAGACGTACGCGGCCGATCCCCCGCCCACCGTGCGGCGAGTGACGGCGGGGCGGCCCGCGTAGGTCCCGTCGCGGTAGTGGGCCAGCACCTCCACCTCGGGGTCGGTGACGGTGATCCGGTCGGTCCACAGGGTGCCGGTGGCCATGCCGTCGGCCACGGACCTGGCCTCGATCTCGGCCGTCTCGCCGTCGAGCAGCGGGCCGAACTCCTCGATGCGGATGCCGAGCAGATCGCTCAGGGCCCCCGGGTAGCCGCCGAGCCAGACGTGGTCGTTCTCGTCCACGATGCCGGAGAAGTAGGTGGCGATCAGATGGCCGCCCTGTTCGGCGTACCGGGTGAGGTCCTTGGCCAGCGCCGCCGGGACCATGTGCAGCACCGGCGCGATCAGCACCTCGTAGCGGTCGAGTGCGGTCCGCGCGGTGATGACGTCGGCGCGGATGCCGAGGGCGAGGAGGGCTGAGTACCAGTCGAGCGCTTCCCGGCGGTAGTCGAGGCGGGAGGTCGGGTGGGAGTCCTGTTCGCTCGCCCACCACGACTCCCAGTCGAAGACGATCCCGACCCGGGCCGGTTCGCGTGTCGTCCCCGCCACCGGGGCCAGGGTCCGCAGGGTGCTGCCGAGGGCGGCCACCGCGCGGAACACTTCGCTGTCGGGCCCGGCGTGGGGCACCATCGCCGAGTGGTACTTCTCGGCACCGGCGGCCGACTGCCGCCACTGGAAGTAGCACACGGCGTCGGCGCCGTGCGCCACGTGCAGCAGCGAGTCGCGGGCCAGCTCGCCGGGGCGCTTGGCGACGTTGACCGGCTGCCAGTTCACGGCGCTGGTGGAGTGCTCCATGAGGAACCAGGGGCGGCCGCCGGAGATGCCGCTGACGAGGTTCGCGGAGAAGGACAGCTCGTCGCGGTCCTGCGGTCCTGGCCTGACGTAGTGGTCGTTGGAGACGAAGTCGATCTCCCCGGCCCAGTCGGCGTAGTTCATGCCCTTGGTCTCGCCCATCACCATGAAGTTCGTGGTGACCGGGATGCCGGGGGTGATCTCGCGCAGCAGGTCCCGCTCCGCGCGCAGGTGCTCCTTCAGCGCGTCGGAGGAGAAGCGCTTGAAGTCCAGCTGCTGGGTGGGGTTCGGATGGGAGGCGGCCAGCCGGGGCGGCAGGATCTGCTCCCAGTCGCCGTAACCCTGGGACCAGAACGCGGTGCCCCAGGCGTGGTTGAGGGCGTCGAGGGTGGTGTAGCGGGCGCGCAGCCAGTCGCGGAAGGCGCGGGCGGCGTCGTCGGAGTAGTCGTAGATGTTGTGGCAGCCCAGCTCGTTGGAGACGTGCCAGGCCACCAGGGCCGGGTGACCGGCGTACCGCTCGGCCAGCTTCCGCACCAGGCGCAGGGCGTGGGTGCGGAAGACGGGCGAGGTGGGGCGCCAGTGCTGCCGCGCCCCCGGCCACACCGTCTCGCCGGAGGCGGTCACCGGGAGGATCTCCGGGTGCGCCGTGGTGAGCCAGGGCGGCGGGGACGCGGTGGCGGTGGCCAGGTCGACCGCGATGCCGCCCGCGTGCAGCAGGTCCATGATCTCGTCGAGCCACCCGAAGTCCCATGTGTCCCGGGTCGGCTGGATGCGGGCCCAGGAGAAGATCCCCACGGAGACGATGGTGACACCGGCCTCGCGCATCAGCCGGATGTCGTCCTCCCACACCTCGCGCGGCCACTGCTCGGGGTTGTAGTCCGCGCCGTAGCCGAGGCGTGGGGTGGTGGTGGCACCGTCCGGCCCATGCGGAGGCTGGGACTGGAGGGTGGAGATCATGGTGGTCCTTCCGGTGGACCGCACGGGGCGGCGCGGGGTAGCTGGTTACTTCTGGACGGTGAAGCCCTGCTCTTCTCCGTACTTGACGGAGGCGTCCTGCCAGGCCTTCAGTCCGGCGGCCAGCTTGGTGCCGGAGACGTACGCCTTGCCGACGGTGTCGTTGAAGATGTTGTTGGCGTAGACCTGGTAGGGCAGGTACGACCAGCCGCGGCCGACGTTCGCGGCCGACTCGGCGAAGATCTTGTTGGCCTTCTGCCCGCCGAAGTACGGGAACGCGGTGTCCTGGAACGCCTTGGACTCCAGGTCCGCGGTGGTCGCCGGGAAGGCGCCCTCCTTGATGCGGCTCTGCACGCCCTTCCCCGCGGCCGCGTACTCGGCGAAGGCGTAGGCGAGTTCCTTGTGCTTGCCGAGGGTGGGCAGGGCCAGCGAGCTGCCGCCGTTCTCCGCGGTGGTTCTGTCCCCCGCCTTCCACTGCGGCAGCGGTGCCACGCGCCAGTCGCCGGAGGCTCCCTTCACACCCGACGCGAAGTTGGCGGGCATCCAGGCGCCGGTGGTCAGGGTGGCGATGGTGCCGTCGCCGAGGCCCTTGTACCAGTCGTCACTCCAGCCGTTGATGGGCGCGAGCAGCTTCTCGTCGAGGAGCTTCTGCCAGGTGTCGGTGTACCTCTTGGCGCCCGCGTCCGAGAAGTCGATCTTCACCTTGGTGCCGTCGACCTTGTACGGGCGGGAACCGGCCTGCCACAGCATGCTGGTGGCGGTGCCGCCCTCTCCCGTGTCAGCCGTGATGTACGCCTTGGGGTCGGCCTTGTGCAGGTCGCGCGCGGTCTTGACGTACTCGTCCCAGGTGGTCGGCACCTTGAGCTTGTACTTGTCGAAGACCTTCTTGTTGTAGAACATCGCCATGGGTCCGGAGTCCATGGGCAGGGCGTAGACGTCCTTGCCGGACTTCACGGAGTGCCACGGGCCCGGGGAGTACTTGCCCGCGAGCTTGTCGGCGCCGTACGGGGCCAGCTTGTCGAGGGCCTTGGTCAGGGCGTACTCGCCCAGCGCGTAGTACTCGATCTGGGCGACGTCGGGGACGCCCTTCTTCGCGGAGATGGCGTTCTGGAGGGCCTTGTACTGGTCCTTGTTGGTGCCCGCGTTGACCAAGTTGACCTTGACGTTGGGGTGTTCCTTCTCGAAGTCGTCGGCGACCTTCTTGAGCGTGGGCTCCCAGGCCCACACCGTCACGGTGCCGCCCTTCTTCAGGGCCGCGTCGATGTCCTTGGCGGACACCGGCTTGCTGTCGGCGGCGCTGTCGTCGGAGCCGCCGCAGGCGGTTGCCCCCAGGGTGAGGGCGGAGACCAGGGCTATGCCGCGCAGCAGGCGGCGAGTGTTCATGCGCATGGGCGTGCTTTCCACTTCTTCGTGGTGCGGGACGGTGGGGCTATTCCTTGACGCTTCCGGCGGCGAGCCCGGACTGCCAGTACTTCTGGAGCAGGAGGAACGCGGCGATCAGCGGCACGATGGTGATCAGGGAGCCGGTGATGACGAGGTTGAAGACGGGTTCGCCACCGGCGGTCGCGGCCTGCTCGTTCCAGCTGTGGAGGCCCAGCGTCAGCGGATACCAGTCCGGGTCCTTGAGCATGATCAGCGGCAGGAAGTAGTTGTTCCAGGTGGCGACCATCGTGAACAGCAGGACGGTCACGATGCCGGGTGCGAGCAGTGGCAGGACGACCTGGAAGAAGGTGCGCACCTCACTCGCCCCGTCGATGCGGGCGGCCTCCAGCAGTTCGTCGGGGACGGCCTCGGTGGCGAAGACCCACATCAGATACAGGCCGAACGGCGAGATGAGGGACGGGATGATCACCGCCCAGGGGGTGTTGGTCAGCCCCATCTCGCTGAACATAAGGAAGGTGGGCACCGCCAGCGCGGTGCCGGGCACCGCGACCGCGCCGATGATGACGGCGAAGACGGCACGCTTGCCCGGGAAGCCGAACTTGGCGAGGGCGTAGCCGCCCAGCACCGCCAGCAGAGTGGCGCCACCGGCCCCGGTCACCACGTACAGCAGGGTGTTCAGCAACCAGCGGGTGAAGACGCCGTCGTCGTAGGTGAACGTCTGACGGACGTTGTCCCACAGGACGAAGTCGCCGCTGAACCACAGCCCGAAAGACCGGGCCAGCCCCTCCTGGGTCTTGGTGGCGCTGATGACCAGCCAGGCCAGCGGGACCAGCGAGTACAGCAGGACCAGCCCGGTGAGGACGGTCAGCAGCACACTGCGGCGCGGGCGGCGCCCCGCGGTGCGCCCCCGCGGCACCCGCAGCCGGGGCGGCGCGGAGCCCGGGGTGCCGGAGGCGTCGGACGCGGGCCGGGCGGCGGTGGTGACGGGGCTGCTCATCGCTTCACGCTCCCTTGCGCATGCCGCGCAGCTGGACGACATAGGCGATGACCATGGTGATCAGCCCCATGATGATGGCGACCGTCGCGGAGTAGTTGTGCTGCTGGCCCGAGAAGGACAGCGAGTACGTGTAGAAGTTCGGGGTGTAGTCGGTGGTGATGGAGTTGGGCGCCAGCTTCTGGAGGATGTTCGGCTCGTTGAACAGCTGGAACGTGCCGATGATCGAGAAGATGGTGGCGATGACCAGGGCGCCCCGGATCGCGGGGAGCTTGATGGCCGTGATGACGCGGAACTGACCGGCGCCGTCGATCTCCGCCGCCTCGTACAGGGAGTGCGGGATGACGCGCAGCGCCGAGTAGAAGATCAGCATGTTGTAGCCGACGAATTCCCAGGTCACGATGTTGCCGATGGACGTCAGCACCAGATCGGGCGACAGCGGGTTCGGCAGCGAGACCCCGAGGGCGTCGTTGATGTCGCTCACCAGGCCGAAGCGGGTGCCGTACATGAAGCCCCACATGAGGGTCGCGACGACGGCGGGCACCGCGTACGGCAGGAAGATCGAGATCCGGAAGAAGTCCCGTCCGTACAGCCGCCCGCTGTCCAGGGCGAGCGCGACGAGCAGGGCGATGCCCAGCATGATCGGCACCTGCACCAGCAGGAACAGCGACACCCGGGTCAGGGACTCCCAGAACCGGTCGTCCTGGAGGGCCTGCTGGTAGTTGTCCAGGCCGACGAACGTGGTGCCGCCGATGAGCTGGTCGCGGAAGAGGCTGAGGTAGACCGAATACGCGATGGGGGCCAGGAAGACGAAGGCGAAGACCACCACGAAGGGGCCGATGAACCCCCACCCCGTCCAGGAGCGGCGGTCCCGCTTCGCCGGAGGCCGGGCGGGGCGCCCTTGCACGGCGGCGGGGGGTTGCAGCGTCGTCATGTCGTTCCTCGCTCGTCCATCTCGGAACCGGCGCCTGGGCGCCGTCGCGATGTTTGCGTAAACATTTCGGCGCTCAAGCGAGCGTGGAGGTGTTATGTTTACGTAAACATCTGATGGCGGAATGTCTACACTGCCCCAATGACGGTGGTCAAGAGCCATCTGGCAAAACCGGGATGCGAAGCGGCGAGGGAGAAAGTGGAAGCAGCGGACAGCTCCTCGACGGACGATCCCCCGGCGGACGGCGGCACCACCCGGACGCGGAGGGCACGGCGCTCGCAGCGCGCGTCCATGGCGGACGTGGCCCGGCTCGCCGGTGTCTCCGCGCAGACCGTCTCCCGGGTCTCCAACGGCTACTCCGGTGTCACCGAGGAGACGCGGCAGGACGTGCTGGCCGCCATGAAGCAGCTCGGCTACCGGCCCAACAGCGCCGCCCGGGCACTCAAGCGCGGCGAGTTCCGCACCATCGGCGTCATCACCTTCACCCTCTCCACCACGGGCAATGTGCGCACCCTCGAAGCCATCGCCACCTCGGCCGCGCACGAGGGCTACGCGGTGACCCTGCTGCCCGTCGCCGTCCCCACCCAGGACGAGGTGCGCGGCGCCTTCTCCCGGCTGGGCGAGCTCGCCGTGGACGCCGTCATCGTCATCATGGAGGTCCACCTGCTCGACGCGGCGGCGCTCTCGCTTCCGCCGCACGTGCAGGTCGTCGTGGCCGACTCGGACGCCGGGGACCGCTACTCGGTGGTCGACACCGATCAGGCGGGCGGCACCCGGGACGCGGTGGACCATCTGCTCGGGCTCGGCCACCGGACGGTGTGGCATCTCGCCGGGCCCGAGGGGTCGTTCGCGGCGCAGCGCCGCGCCGACGCCTGGCACGCGGCGCTCACCGAGGCGGGGTGCGCCGCCCCACCGCTCGTACGGGGCGACTGGTCGGCCGAGTCCGGCTACCGGGCCGGGCTCGCGCTCGCCGCCGAGGAGGACTGTACGGCGGTGTTCGCCGCCAACGACCAGATGGCGCTCGGTCTGCTGCGGGCCCTGCACGAGAAGGGCCGCAGGGTGCCGGACGACGTCAGCGTCATCGGCTTCGACGACATCCCCGAGGCCGGGTCGTTCCTGCCGCCGCTGACCACCGTGCACCAGGACTTCGCCGAGGTCGGGCGCCGCTGCGTCGAGGGCGTGCTGCACCAGATGCAGCAGAGCGCCCCGGGCCGCGGCACCACGCTCGTCCCGACCCGGCTCGTGCTGCGCCACAGCACCGCGCCGCCGCCCTCGCGCTGATGCGACGGCCAACGGCCGCGGCCGGCACGGGGAGCGGTGTGCTCCTCGTGCCGGCCGCGAAAAGCCGTGCCGCGACGCGGCCTGGGCGGTTACACCTTGTTGCCGATGCCGGTCAGCGACCGCACCTCCATCTCCGCCTGCTTCTTCGGGTCCGCGGGGTCCTTGCTGAGGACCGTGCCGAGGAAGCCGCAGAGGAAGGAGAGCGGGATGGACACGATGCCGGGGTTGGTCAGCGGGAACCAGTGGAAGTCGACGTCCTTGAAGATGGCCGTCGAGGAGCCCGAGATGGCCGGGGAGAAGATGATGAGGATGAGCCCCGACCCCAGGCCGCCGTAGATGCTCCACAGCGTGCCCGTCGTGTTGAACCGCTTCCAGTACAGGGTGTACAGGATCGTCGACAGGTTGGCGGACGCGGCGAGCGCCAGCGCCAGCGACACCAGGAAGGCGACGTTCTGACCGTTGGTGACGATGCCGCCGACGATGGCCAGGACGCCGACCGCGATGGCCGTCAGCCGGGCGACCCGGATCTCGGACTCCGCGTCGGCCTTCCCCTCCTTGATGACGTTGGCGTACACGTCGTGCGCGAACGAGGCCGACGCGGTCAGGGTCAGACCGGCCACCACCGCGAGGATCGTCGCGAAGGCCACCGCGGAGACGATGCCCAGGAGCACCGCGCCGCCGACGTTGAACGCGAGCAGGGGCGCCGCCGAGTTCTCGCCGCCGGGGGCGGACAGGATCGCTTCCGGGCCGACCATCGCGGCGGCGCCGTACCCCACGATCAGGATGCCCAGGTAGAAGAGGAACATCGACCAGGAGCACCACACCACCGACCGGCGCGCCTCCTTGGCGTTCGGCACGGTGTAGAAGCGCATCAGCACATGCGGCAGGCTGGAGATGCCGAGGACCAGCGCCAGGGACAGCGAGACGAAGTCGAGCTTGTCCATCGCGCCGTCGCCGTACCAGCCGCCCGGTTCGAGCAGGCTCTGGCCGAGCGGGCTGCGGGCCGCCGCCTGGTCGAGGATCGCGGAGAGGCTGAAGCCGAACTTGCCCACGATGAACACGCTGATGAAGGTCACGCACAGCAGGAGCAGACCCGCCTTGATGATCTGCACCCAGGTCGTGCCCTTCATTCCGCCCACCAGGACGTAGAAGACCATCACGAGGCCGACGCCGGTGATGACGAGGGCCTGTCCGCCCTTGCTGTGCACGTTGAGCAGCAAGGCGATCAGCCCGCCCGCGCCCGCCATCTGGGCGAGCATGTAGAAGAACGTGATCACCAGCGTGGCGTTGGCCGCCGCCGCGCGCACCGGGCGCTGCTTCATCCGGTAGGCCATCACGTCGCCCACGGTGAACCGGCCGGTGTTGCGCAGCCGTTCGCCGACGAGCAAGAGGGCCACCAGCCAGGCGACGAGCCATCCCACGGAGTAGAGGAAGCCGTCGTAGCCGTGGACGGCGATCGCCCCGGAGATCCCGAGGAAGGACGCCGCGGAGAGGAAGTCGCCGGAGAGGGCGATGCCGTTCTGCACGCCGCTGAAGGCGCTGCCCGCGGCGTAGTAGTCGGCCGCCGTCTGGTTCCTGGTGGTGGCCTTGTAGACGATGAACAGCGTAATCAGGACGAATACGACGAATACGCTGACGTTGATGACCGGGCTGCCGGTCGTCTCACCCGCGATCTGCAATGTCATTCCTTGTCGACCCCTGCGAACTCGCGCACCTTGTCCACCTGCGGGTCGATCTTCCGGTCGGCGAACCTCCGGTACCCCAGGACGATCGCCATCGTCGTGACGAACTGGAGCAGGCCGAAGACGGTCCCCATGTTGACCGAGCCGAACACCTTACGGCTCATGAATCCATGACCGTACGCCGAGAAGAGGGCGAAGGTCATGTACCAGCAGAAGAAGAGCGCACTCATGGGGAACACGAACCGGCGCAGCCTCTTGCGCAGCCGGTCGAATTCCGGACTCTGCTGAATCGCGGCGAAGTCGGGCTCGCCGTTTTCATTGCCGCGGCCGACGAACCCCTGTCCGGCGGCCCGTTCGGATGAAATAGGCGCGGGCGGCCGCACCGCTTTCGTCATGGCCCTCTCCCGGGAGTTTCGGGCAGGAGAATTCACTACGGATCTGCCTGCGATGGATGGTGGGGAGGAGGAGCAACCCGCAGCCCCATGGCGGGGTCAGTGTAGTGAGGCGCCGGATGCAGTCAACGGCCGGGTGGGCCAGGCTGACCGACCCGGCACGGGTTGTACCGGGACCACCCCATCCAGGTGACTGCGAGCCACATATCCGACTACACGGCACTTGTGATCACCTGTCAGAACCTTTCAGGATGTGCGCTTTTCCCGATCCTTCCTCCTTTCGATCCCTCTGACCTGGTGTCATGCGATGAGGACGCCCCCCGACCAGCGGAGTTGCGGACGTTTCGTGAACAGAAGATGCATGCAATGTGTCGATGTTGGTGGAACGCCCCATCTATGCGAACGTGTGGGAGGCTGCTCCACTACGGAGCCCGCGACGAAGTCCCGCCGTTGTTACCGCTGATCAGGGTGCTCTACACTCGCCACCGCCCGAGACGTCTTTTGACGTCTCCAGAAAATAGAGCCTGCGGCAATGGGTTCCCGAGGACGGAGGTAGGTAATCGGTGGGTTTTCTCGACCGCTCTCGCATTATCGCAGGGCCAGGGTGGAATCGATGGCTGATTCCTCCGGCGGCGCTTGCGATTCACTTCTCCATCGGTCAGGCATACGCCTGGAGCGTCTTCAAGACGCCGCTGGAGAAGGCCCTTGACATCTCGGGGACCGCCAGCGCCCTCCCCTTCCAGATCGCGATTCTCGTCCTCGGCCTCTCCGCCGCCTTCGGTGGCACGCTCGTGGAGCACAAGGGGCCGCGATGGGCGATGTTCGTATCGCTCGTGACCTTCTCCTCGGGCTTTCTGATCGCCTCGCTCGGAGTGGCCACGAGTCAGTACTGGCTCGTCATCTTCGGATACGGCGTCGTCGGCGGCATCGGACTCGGCATCGGTTACATCTCACCGGTGTCCACGCTGATGAAGTGGTTCCCGGACCGCCCCGGTATGGCCACCGGTACCGCCATCATGGGCTTCGGCGGCGGCGCGCTGATCGCCTCCCCCTGGTCGTCGCAGATGCTGTCCTCCTTCGGCAGCGACACCAGCGGCATCGCCCAGACCTTCCTGGTACACGGCCTGGCCTACGCCGCGTTCATGACCCTGGGCGTACTGCTCATCCGGGTACCGGCCGACGGCTGGCGTCCGGCGGGCTGGGTCCCCCGCGAGGAGACCGGCAAGCAGCTCATCACCACCGCGAACGTGTCGGCGAAGAACGCGGTGAAGACCCCGCAGTTCTGGCTGCTGTGGATCGTGCTGTGCATGAACGTCACTGCGGGCATCGGGATCCTCCAGAAGGCAGCCCCGATGATCCAGGACTTCTTCCAGGACACCGACGCCCCGGTCAGCGCGACCGCCGCCGCCGGGTTCGTCGCCCTGCTGTCGCTGGCCAACATGACCGGCCGCTTCGTGTGGTCGTCGGTCTCCGACAAGGTCGGCAGGAAGAACATCTACCGCCTGTACCTGGGCGCGGGTGCTCTGCTCTACCTGACCATCCTGCTCGGCAAGAACAGCAGCACCGCGCTGTTCGTGGTCGCGGCCATGGTGATCCTGTCGTTCTACGGCGGCGGGTTCGCGACCGTACCGGCCTATCTGAAGGACCTGTTCGGCACGTACGAGGTCGGCGCGATCCACGGTCGGCTGCTGACCGCGTGGTCGGTGGCCGGAGTCGCCGGGCCGATCATCGTGGACGCCGTGGCGGACGCCGGGAAGAAGTCCGGGAACTCCGGACCCGGCCTCTACGCCGTCTCGTTCTACCTCATGATCGCGCTGCTCGTGATCGGCTTCATCGCCAACGAGCTGGTGCGCCCGGTGAACCCGAAGTTCCATGAGCCGGAGCCGGTGGCCTCGGCCGAACCGGCCGCCCAGGGCGACCAGCCCGCCAAGGCTGCCGAGCCCGCCAAGGATTCCAAGGGCGAGCAGGACGCCGAGGACGAGCAGGGCGACCGGAGCACAGAAGAAGGCGAAGAGGGCGGAACCGACCGTGTCCCGGCCGAGAAGGGCAAGGGGTAACTGATGGCTCACCAGGACGAACCCTCGCAGAGCGCGGCCGTGAAGTCCTCGCCCGCTCTGCTGGCCGTGGCGTGGCTGTGGGTGGCCATTCCCTTCGCGTACGGCCTCTATGAGCTCGCCATGACGAGCCGAAAGCTGTTCGAGTAGAGAGAAAGCGCATCGTGATACATCGCTGTGGCCAGGCCGTTCCGGGCGCGGAGCACGCCTCGTGACCCCGGGCAGGCATGCGGCCGAGGTGGTACGCGGCCCGGGGCTGTGGGCCACCATCGTGCAATGGCGAAACTGGCGGCTGCCGGTCAAGCTGGGCGCCGTGCTGGTGGTGCCCGCGCTGCTGGCCGTCGCCTTGGGTGTCGTCCAGATCCAGCGCGAAGTCGAACGCGCCAACTCGTATGCGGACATGCAGCGGCTGGTCAAGCTGCGCTCCGGGCTGATGCCGCTGCTCGGCAGCCTCCAGTCGGAGCGCACCATGGCCGCCGGAAAGCTGCGGGGCTCCGGGGACGGCGACGCGACCGCGATGCGGCGGCAGGCCCGGTCGACCGACCGGGCCCGCGCCGCCCTCGCGGGCAGCACCAAGAACGTGTCGCTGCTCAAGGGCGCCGCGGGCAACCGCTACCAGGACGCCGCCGAGGCCCTGGGCGGGCTGACGGACCTGCGCAAGCAGGTGACCTCCGGCAGCATCAGCTCCTGGTCCGCGGTGAACAAGTACCGCACCGTCATCAACAGCCTGCTCGACCTGGACCAGGCCCTCGGCAGCCGGTTCGGTGAGCCCAAGCTGTCGGGTCCGGCGTCCGCGCTGTACGACCTGGAGGCGGTCCAGGAGGAGGTCCACCTCCAGCATGTGACCCTCCTGGAGGCCATGGCGTCCGGGCAGTCCGGACAGCCCGTGGACATGAGGCTCATCCGGGCGCTGGAGGAGTCCGACATCCGCCTCAAGGACAAGCTCGGCGACTTCCAGGCCGTGGCCACCCCCGCCGAGCAGGACCTCTACCGGCAGACCGTCACCGGGGACCTGGTGTCCCGGCGCTCGGAGCTGGTACGCGGCGTACTGTCCCGTTCGCAGGGGAACGGCACCCAGCAGGGTGCCACGCCGCCGCAGGTCCCGACGTCCCAGTGGAACCGCAGCTCGGAAACGACCGCGGCCCTCCTGGGGAAGGTCGAGAAGAACCTCGCCCAGAAGCTGCGCGTGAACTCCGCCCAGCTGCAGGACCAGACCAGTAACCGGGCCGGTGCGTACTCCGTGGCCCTGCTCGCGGTGCTGCTGCTCGCCGGTTCCATCGGTTTCGCGATCGGCCGGTATCTGCTGCGGTCGCTGACCGTCCTGCGCTCCACCGCGCTCGACGTGGCCGAGCACCGGCTTCCGGCCGCGGTCTCCAGCATCCGGGAGGGCGAGACGGCGGACACCTCGGTCAGCGCCGTGCCGGTGCACACCACGGAGGAGTTCGGGCAGCTCGCCCGGGCCTTCGACGCGGTGCACGGCCAGGCCGTGCGCCTGGCCTCGGAACAGGCAGCGCTGCGTGGCGACCTGAGGGACACCCTGGTCAACCTCTCCCGGCGCAGCCAGACCCTGGTGGACCGGCTGCTGCGCCTGATGGAGCAGCTCGAACGGCACGAAGAGGACCCGGACCAGCTGGCCAACCTCTTCCAGATGGACCACCTGGCGACCCGGATGCGGCGCAACAACGAGAACCTGATGGTTCTCTGCGGCAGCACCCTGGTCCGCTCCCACGGCCATCGGGTGCCGCTGGAGGACGTCCTGCGTGCCGCGGTCTCCGAGATCGAGCACTACCAGCGCGCCGAGGTGCAGCCCTCCGCGTCCGTGGAGGTGACCGGCTATGTGGCCGGTGACCTGGCCCGGATCGTCGCCGAACTGCTCGACAACGCCACCGCGTTCTCCCCGCCGGAGACCCAGGTGGTCATCAGCACCACCCCGCGCCGCGACGGCTCCGCGCTGATCGAGGTGCACGACCAGGGCATCGGGATGAGCGGCGCCGACCTGGCCAAGGCTCATCGGCGGCTGGAGGCAACCTCTTCCGAGGAAGCGTCGTCCTCCCGTCAAATGGGACTCTTCGTGGTGGGCCGGCTGGCCAGTCGGCATGGCATTTCCGTGAACCTCAGCACGGAGTGGGGCGCGGGCCTGCGGGCCGGTGTGCTCGTCCCGGCCAACCTGATCCCGACGAACCGGCCCGACGGGGCTCCCCAGGGGAACGCGCCCCGCAGGACCGGGCCGACGCCGATCGCCTCCAAGGCGTTCGAACCGGCGCAGCCGCGGCAGGAGTCGGGCCCGGTTCCCGCCCTGCGCGAGTCCACCAGCGGGGCGCTCCCCGTGCCCACCGCCGACTCCGGTCCGCGCTCGGCCCACTCCGGCCCCGCCGCGACGAGCGGGGACTCCGCGCTGCCGAAGCGGCTGCCGCGCCGGACACCCGGCGGGGCCGACGGGGCGAACGGGATCGGTGCCAAGGGCACCGGCCGTCCGGGTCCTGGCGCCAAGGGCGCACCGGAGGAGTCCCGCAACGGTCCGACCGGACCGGCCGGACCGCCGGAACCGTCCAGGCCGTCGGGTCCGAACGGACCGGGCCGACCGAACGGACCGGCCGCGTCGCCCCCTCCCTCCGAGCGCGACCGGACACCCGCGGACGCACGGGCCGACCGGGACGGCCAGCAGGCCCGTACCGCTCCCGGTCTGGTGCCACCGCAGCGTTCAGGACCGGAGCCGCAGCGCGAATCCGGAGCGGACATGCCGGGCGCGCCCCGCTCGTCGTGGTTCGGTCCGCCCGCCTCGGACGCGGCGCCCCCGTCGGCCCCGGCGAGCCCCCGGCCGCCGTCCGCCGGCTCCCGGCCCTCCTCGGCCGGCTCCCGGCCCCAGGGCTCCCCGCGGCTCTTCACCCCGCCAGGGGAGCAGACGGAGCCGCTGCCGGGCCCCGGCACGCTCCGCGCCGGGGAGAACGCGCCGGGCCGCGCGGCCGACCGCCTCCCGGGCGGCCGGGACGAGCCCTCGGACACCACGGACACGGAGGAGGCAGGCCAGACCCAGGCCGGGCTGCCGAAGCGGACGCCGCGGTCGCCCCGGCCCGGTGGTGACCGTCCCCAGCCACGGACCGCCCCCGGCAAGGCGAAACCGAGCCAGGACGCGGGTCGTACGCACAGCTTCCTCAGCAACTACCAGTCAGGCATCCGTCGGGCCCGTCCCGACGAGCGATAAGATCCCATCGACGAACGGGCAGGAATAAGCCATGACCTCACCCCACCCGCGGGAGGTGAGCCAGTTCGGTTGGCTGGTCACCAACTTCACCGAACGTGTTCCCAATGTGGCCCACGCCGTGGTGGTATCGGCCGACGGGATTTTGCTCACCGCCTCCAACCGGCTGGCGGACGACTACGCCGAACACCTCGCCACCATCGCCGCAGGTGCCATCAGCCTGATCCAGGGCGCCGCGCGGTGTCTTGACACCGGCGAGGTGAAGAGCACCGTGATCCAGATGGAGTACGGACATATGCTGCTGATGTCCATCAAGGACGGCTCGTGCCTGGTGACCCTGGCCGCGCCGGACTGCGAGATCGGCCAGGTGGCCTACGAGATGGCCGTGCTCGTGGACCAGGTCGGTGAGATGCTGACCCCTGAACTCCGCGCGGAGCTCCAGGGATTCAAGCAGACGGCAGCCCACCAGCTCGGATGAGGAGATCATGAGCACCGGTGAAGGCCCTTTCGGGCACAGTGGGAGAGACCAGGAAGCGGAGGACGAGCAGACCTTCGCCGACGTGCTCAACGCGTTCAGTTTCGGCAAGGCACGGCGGGGGCGGAAGAAGTCGGGCTCCGGCTCCGGCCCCCGGCCGGAGTCCGCGTCCCAGCAGCAGCCCGGGGAAGCGCCGCCGCCCGCTTCCCCGGAGCAGTACGGGTACCCGTCGCAGCAGGACGAGCAGCACGCCGCGTGGGAGGACGGGCACGAACAGGAACAGCAGGGCTCGCCCTCGTTCGTGCGCGCCTATACGTGGACGGGCGGCCGCACCAGGTCGCACTACCACTTCGAGCTGGAAACCCTGGTGACCACCACCGACCAGGGGCACCAGTCCGCCGCCGTCGCCCACGCCGACCACGTGCCCGTCATATCGCTGTGTCAGGAGCCGAAATCGGTGGCGGAGGTGGCGGCACGGCTCGAACTGCCGCTGGGAGTGGCCAGGGTCCTGCTCGGCGACATGGCGGAGCGCGGGATGATCGTCGTCCACCAGAGCGGGACCGAGGACGGGGAGGCCCCGAGCGTGACGCTGATGGAGCGGGTGCTGACCGGACTTCGGCGGCTCTAGCCCCGTCGTCGCGGGCCGTCCGGGTGCGCCAGGTCGTAGGGGCGCGGGTAGGCGGTGGGCCGGTAGCCGACGTACCGTGCCTCGCTGTCCGGGTCCTCCTCCCGCGCCGCGGAGTTGAGGGCGTCCGGTGAGGTGTTCCAGCGGCCGGTGGCCAGGCGTCGTTCCAGCGTGTGCACAGCGGCGAGGGTCTCGCCGGTGGTGAAGGCGCAGTGGCCGGGCCCGTCGACGTAAGCCTGGCGCAGTATCCCCGCCGATCCCCCGGCGGTGGCGGCCCGGCGGTAGGCGCTCTCGGACTGCACGGGGATCAGCCCGTCGCCGGTGGTGTGGATGTTCAACTGCGGATCGGCCAGCCTGCCGGTGAAGGCGCTGGTGTGCCGCATCCAGGCCACGGCCCGGGGGTCGGCGGCGGTGCGGGGAGCGCGGTTCAGGGCGGCGAGGTCGTCGCGCAGCGTCAGTCCCGCCTCCTTGTACAGCTCGGTCACCTCCTTGTACACCGAGGAGTGCCGCAGCATCGCCGCGTAGTCGACGCCGGTGTTCCACGACGGGTTGCCGCCCGCGCGGGACTCGGCCTCCTGCCGCCACGAGAACGCGGCGGTCCGCAGCAGTCCGGTGACCGCCGCGTACTGGTTGGCCTGCTGTGCGCTCCAGTCGGTGGGGCCGGGCTTCGGCTGCGACGGGTCGTTGTGGCCGGGGATGTTGTGCAGGGCGGCGGCGAGCGCGATCCGGGCCCGGCCCCGCGGGGTCTGCTGGGCCGCGGTCAGCTTCCCGGTGAGGGCGCTCGCTGCGCTGGTCGCCTCGGCCTGGTCGGCGAAGCCGGTGAGGCGGATGCCGGAGTCGGGTGCGAGGAGGGTCCTCAGCGCGAAGACGGGGTCGAGGGTGCTGTTCCAGTTGGCCACTCCGCCCTGGACGAGTCCGCACATCGACAGCGATCCGTCGATCCGGTCGGCGTGCCGTTCGGCGATGGCGGTGGTGACGAACCCTCCGTACGACTGGCCCCAGGCGAGGGTCTGCCGGGCCGCGCCGAACTCCTTCGTGAACAGGTCCAGCGTGGCCAGCTGGTCGGGCACCGCCTCCGTCACGGCCCAGCCGGTGGTGGCGTACGAGGAGCCCGCCAGCGCGTAGCCCTGGTCCAGCAGCCGGTCGCGGGTCGCCGTACTCGGCGCGTTCTGGGCGGGGTTGGGGCTGCCCTTCGGGGCGTAGCCGTGGCTGAAGAGCAGCACGGTGCCGTTCCACCGCGCGGGCTTGTCCAGCACATACGCGGCCCCGGACGCCAGGCGGCCTTCCAGGTGTTCGCCCTCGGCGGCGCTCGCGGCCCGCGCGGGCAGGGCGGTGGCGGCGAGCACGGCGGTCGCGGCGAGGGCGAGGGCGCGGGGCTTCACGGGCGGGCTCCTTCGGCGGCGGGAACTTCGGTGGAGGGCGCGGTGGTGCGGGCGTCGAGGGTGTCGGTGTGGGTCTCGCGCAGCCGCCACACGGTGACCGCGGTGATGGCCGCGCCGCCGCACAGCAGCAGCGAGAGCGGGGTGCTGCCACCGCCGTAGGCCGCCAGCAGACTGCTCGCGATCATCGGCGAGAAACCGGCCCCGACCAGGGTGGCGAGCTGATAGCCGAGGGAGGCGCCGGTGTAGCGGACCCGGGTGCCGAACATCTCGCTGAGCAGGGCCCCGAGCGGTCCGTACATGGTGGACTGCGCCACGCCGTGGCCCAGCGAAAGGGCCAGGATCAGCAGCCCGGGCGAGCCGGAGTCGACGAGCGCCAGGACGGGGAACGCGAGCGCGGCCGACGCCACGGCCCCGGCGAGCACGACCGGGCGGCGGCCCACCCGGTCGGACAGCGCGGAGGCGGCGGGAAGCGCGAAGAGTGCCACGCAGGAGGCCACGGTCACGGCGGTGAGCACCTGTGGCCGGGTGTACCCGTGGCGGACGGCGTAGGAGATCATGAAGCTGGTCAGCAGCGCCTGTGCCGTGAACGCGCCGATGCCGACGCACCCGGCGAGCAGCAGCGGCCGGGGGCGCCGCAGCACCTCGGTGAGCGGCGGCTTGTCCGGCTGCCGTGCGCTCCGCTGCCGCGCCCTGGCCTCGGCGAACAGCGGGCTCTCCGCCACGCGCAGCCGTACGAACAGCCCGACGGCGAGCAGCGCCACGCTCAGCAGGAACGGCACCCGCCAGCCCCAGGAGCGGAACTCGTCGTCCGGCATGGTCGAGACGACCGTGACCACGCCCGCGGAGAGCATCGAGCCGAGCGGTGCACCGAGCTGGGTGAAGCTCGACCACAGGCCGCGGCGGTGCTGGGCGCCCCCGGTGCGCTCGGCGTGCTCGACGACCATGAGCATGGCCCCGCCCCACTCACCGCCGATCGCGAGGCCCTGGACGACGCGCAGGGCAACCAGCAGCACCGGGGCCCAGACGCCGATCTCGTCGTAGGTCGGGAGCAGCCCGATGAGGAAGCTGCACGTGCCCATCAGGACCATCGTGAGCAGCAGCATCGACTTGCGGCCGAGCCGGTCGCCGAAGTGACCGAAGACGATGCCACCGAGCGGCCGCGCCAGATATCCGGCGGCGAAGGTGCCGAACGCGGCGATGGTGCCGACCGCCGGGTCGGCCCGGGGGAAGAACAGCTCGCCGAAGACGAGCGCGGCGACCGTGCCGTACACGAGGAAGTCGTAGAACTCGACCGCGGTGCCGAGCAGTCCGGACAGCGCGACGCGGCGCAGCTGCCGGGAATCCGGGGGCGGCGGGGAAACGGGGACGGGGGCTGGCTGCACGGGAGGCTCCCTGGTGCCGTCGGGGTGGTGCCAGGCGTTCCCGCGAAGGTAGGCAGATTCGCAACCGCGGTCAATGTTCTGCACAACATTTGTCCGCGACGGACAGCGGAGGGGCGTTCCGGACTGCGGCTAGCGCACCGGCATCAGGTCGAGCAGGCGCTTCGCCGCCGTGCGCGCGCCGGGCGTGAGGCGCTCATGGACCGCGCGGAACGTCTTCTCGGCCTGCTCGGCGGGCCAGGCGTCGGGCAGGTGCTTGACCGGGAGCCGGGGGTCCTGCCGGATGATCCGCAGCCACTCGGTGGACAGCCTCAGCCGCGCCACGAGCGCCTCGTCGTCCATGGGGGACGTGTGCTCCTGGGGCTGCCAGCGGCGTACGAACTCCTCGTACCGCCCGGCCAGCGCGGGCAGTTCCCAGGTCTCCTCGATCATCGCGCCGATGTCCATGCCCGCGTCGGCGTGGGCGCGGAACACCTTCACGTGCGCGGCCAGGCCCAGTTCGGTGAGGATCGGGACCACGTCGACCTCGCCCTGGGCGATCCACAGCCCGCTGAACAGCGGCCCGAAGCCGTTCCAGGTGAGCTGCGAGCGCAGGTCGTGGCGCTGGCGCTGCCAGGACTCGGGCAGCGAGAAGCCGAGCAGGGTCCAGGTGCCGTCCCAGGCGCGGTTGACGGCCCCGGTCTGCCAGATGCGGGCCTCGCCGTCCCG
This sequence comes from Streptomyces sp. NPDC021115, assembly GCF_044333065.1. Classification (NCBI taxonomy): domain Bacteria; kingdom Bacillati; phylum Actinomycetota; class Actinomycetes; order Kitasatosporales; family Streptomycetaceae; genus Streptomyces; species Streptomyces sp. NPDC021115. The sequence goes on along the minus strand of NZ_JBIRQF010000003.1, from coordinate 334,131 downwards.
CAGCACCGCCTCCGAGCGCTCGGTGAGCCCGAAGTACATGCGCCGCCCCTCGCGCTGCCGCCGCAGCAGGCCACGGCCGACCATGCGGGTGAGCGTCGAGCGGGTCGCGTGTTCGCCGACACCGGCGCGGCGGAAGAGGTCGATGACGCTCCCCGAGTACACGCACACGTCCCGGCCCAGCACCCAGTCCCCCAGGAACGTGAGCATCAGCGACTGGGGCCGGGGGGCGGCATCAGCAGTGGTCACGCAGCCAACGGTACGCGCACTCCTCCGGATCATGGTCCGGAACATGCTGTCGCGAGCCACCCACTATTGCTTTCCGTAGCCGAGACACTACAATCTGCTCACCCTGGTAACTCCCCCTCCCCTCAGCCCAGTCGGCGAACCCGGCCCGCCGGCGCATGCGTTGGCCGATGCGAGAAACGGACAGCAACAGCAATGGACGCGACAGCACACGTTCGTATCGAGCCCGCCCCGGCCGACCTCCACGGAGGCGAAGGGGCAGCCCTCAGAGCGGCAGGGCCGGTTGCCACCGTGGCGCTCCCTGGTGGCGTGGTGGCCAAGGCGGTGACCACTCGCGAGGCGGGCCTGCGGGTACTGACCGATCCGCGGTTCGCCAAGGAGATCCAGCACTGGGCGGCGTACCGGCAGGGCCTGATCCCCGCCGACTGGCCGCTGCTGTTCATCGTGGAGGGCAAGGGGCTGCTCACCACCGACGGCGACACCCACCGCCGGCTGCGCCGCCCCGTCCAGCGCGCCATCTCCCCGCGCCGGGTGGAGGCGCTGCGCCCCCGGGTCGAGGCAGTCATCCGGCGGCTGCTGTCCGGTCTGGCCGCCGTGCCGTCCGGGCAGGAGACAGATCTGCTGCGCCACTTCGCCCTGCCGCTGCCGCTGGACGTCATCTGTCTGCTGCTCGGCGTGCCCGACGAGGGGACGCTGCGCGAGGAGTTGCACGAGCTGTCGATGGCGGCGATGAACTCCGAGGCGAGCGTCGAGGAGATCACGGGCACCGTGGGGCGGCGCTTCCCCACCGCCCTGATTTCGCTGATCGAGCGCAAGCGCGCCGGGGGCGACCGGGACGACCTCACCATGGACCTGGTGACCGCGCTGGACGCCGGGGAACTCACCGAGGCCGAGGTCATCGGCAATCTGGTGGTCACCGTCATCGGCGGGCACGAGACCACCGTCAATCTGATCTGCCACGCGGTCAGGGGCCTGCTGACCCACCCCGAGGCGCTGGCCACGGCGCGCGCCCGGCAGGAGGCGGGCGAGGACCCGTGGCCGGATGTCGTGGAGGAGGCCCTGCGCTGGGAGTCCCCCGCCCGCCATGTGATGTTCCGCTACGCCACGGAGGACATCGAGGTGGACGGGACCGTCGTCGCCAAGGGGGAGGCGGTGTTCGTCCCGCTCCCGGCGATCCAGCGCTGCCCCCACGCGTACGCCGAGCCTGACCGGTTCGACCCCGGCCGCTACGCGTCCGGCAGCGCCGCCGGGCACCTCGCCTTCGGGGCCGGTGCGCATCGCTGCCCCGGTGCGCCGCTGGCGCGGCTGGAGGCGGAGATCGCCCTGCGGCGGCTGTTCGAGACGTATCCCGGGCTGACCCTCGTGGACCGGCCCGTCGCCCGCGTACCGGCCCTGGGCCTCAACGGACTGAAGGAGCTGCCGGTCGTGCTGCGTCCCTGAACCGGCAGGGTGCGGTTCGCGGTTCGAGGACGGCCGATGGCCCCGGCCCTCGGGGGAGGGGGCCGGGGCCATCGGTGTCATCGGTGGCTGTCACCTGGGGCAGATCACTCCTGCGCCAACGCCAGCACCAGCTTGCCCGTGGTGCGACCGCTTTCGATGCGGCGGTGGGCCTCGGCGGCGTCCCGCAGCGGCAGCACCTGGCCGACGTCCACGCGCAGATCGCCGTCGAGGACGGCGCCGACGGCCTGCCGCAGCACGGCGGACACGGCCTCGGGACGCTCACCGCTCAGCGCGCCGAGGTTGAAGCCGAGGACGCCCTTGCCGCTGAACCACAGCTCGTTCGCGCTGAACGGGACGTCGTCCGCGCCCGATGCGTTGCCCATGGCGACCAGGCGCCCGCCCTGCGCCAGCGCGTCGAGGCTCGCCCGGCGGGCCGCGCCGCCGACCGGGTCGACGGCCACGTCGAAGCCCCGCCCGTCGGTGAGACCGGCCACGGCCCCGGGCAGGTCGTCGCGCAGGACGACCTTGTCGTAGCCGAAGGCGGTCGCGGCCTCGATCTTCTCCGGTGAGCCCACCGTGCCCACGACTTGGCCCGCGCCCAGCAGCCGGGCCACCTGGCCGAGCTGACTGCCCACGCCACCCGCGGCGGCGTGCACCAGCACCCGCTCCCCCTTACGCAGCCGCGCCACCTCGCCCAGGACCAGCCACGCGGTGGTGCTGTTGGAGGGGACGGCGGCCATCAGCGCGCGGTCGGCGTCGTCCGGCAGCGGGGCGACCAGGTGGGCGTCGGTCACCGCGACCGTGCCGTAGCCGCCGCCCATGGTCATGGTGAGGGCCGTGACCGGCTGGCCCACCCGCAGCCCGGTGACCCCGTCGCCGAGCGCGCGGACGCGCCCCGCGGCCTCGATACCGGGTACGTACGGCAGCGGAACGTCCACCGCGCCCTGCCGGAACAGGATTTCGGCGTAGTTCACCCCGGCATGGGTCACATCGATGGCGACCTGACCGGGACCGGGCACCGGCGCCTCGGCCTCGGTGTACTCCAGCACCTCGGGTCCGCCGAAGCGGGGAATGGTCACAGCGTGCATGGCAGGTCACTCCTCATAAGCAACAGAAATCAACAAAGGTACGTCAGACGGGGCGCGCTCAGGTCGCGACGGCCTCGGGGTCGCGCTCGCCCTCCGGCGCCTCGGTGGCGGGCCTCGCCGCCCTCGGCCGCAGCAGCAGCGCCGTGGCGGCGGCGGACACCAGACAGAGCCCGGCGAAGATCCACAGCGTGAGGTGGAGCGCCTCGGGGAACCGCGGGCCGGACAGCCGTCCTCCGGTACGGGCGGCCAGGACGGCACCGACGACGGCGATGCCCAGCGTCTCCGCGGTCAGCTTCGCGGTGTTGAAGGTGCCCGCGGCGGCCCCGGCGTGTTCGGCGGGGACCGCGTCGACCGCGAGTCCGTCGAGCAGACCCTGCGCGACGGCCACGCCGATGCCCGTCACCACCAGCGCCGGGAGCAGCGAGGAACCCGTCGCCAGCCAGGCCGATCCGGCGGCCACCAGCACCAGCGAGGCCACCACCTGCACCGAGCCGGGCACCCAGCGGACCAGCGCCCCGCAGACCAGCGGGATGAACAGGACCGGGCCGGTGAGGGCCACCATGGACAGTCCGGCCTCGCCGGTGCTCATGCCCGCGACGGCGTGGAAGTAGGCGGGCAGGTAGGTGAGCAGCGGGCCGAACAGCCCGACCACCGCGATCACGGCCAGGCAGAGCCCCAGGAAGCGGCCGGTGCCGAAGAGCCGGAAGTCCAGCAGCGGTTCGGCGACGCTTCGCTCGACGGCCACGAACGCCCCGGACAGCAGCACCGAGGCGACCAGTGAGCCCGCCACCGCGGCGCTGCCCCAGCCCAGTTCGGGGCCCTCGACCAGGGCGAAGATGAGCAGCAGCAGGGCCAGGGTGAACAGGGTGCCGCCCGCCCGGTCCAGCTGTCCGCGCGCGGTGGCGGGCCGGGAGGCCGGGAGGGAGCGGTAGAAGGCGACGCAGAGCAGGCCGATGACGCCGGGCAGCGCGAACGCCGCCCGCCAGCCCCAGGTGTCCACCAGCAGCCCGGCCAGCGTCGGCCCGAAGGCCAGGCCGATGCCGATCGTGGTGCCGAACAGGCCGAACACCTTGGACCGGGCCGAGCCCGTGAACGCCTCGGCGAGCACGGCGCTGGCGCCCGTGGTGGTCGCGGCCGCGCCGATCCCGGAGATCAACCGCGCCACGTCCAGCACCACGATGTCCTGGGCGACGGCGCTGATCAGCGCGCACACCGCGAAGAGGGCCACCCCGGACACGAAGACCCGGCGGCGACCGAGCCGGTCCGCGAGGGCCCCGGTGATCAGCATGAATCCGGCGAAGGTGGCGCTGTAGGCGTTGACCACCCACTGGGTGGCGGCCAGGCTCGCGTCCAGCTGCTCACTGATGTCGGTGAGCGCCACCGAAGCGCCGGTCAGGGTGAAGGGAACGAGAAAGACCGCCACCAGTGGCAGCAGCAGCGTCCCGACGCGACGCATCATCACATCCAATTCGCGGTGGAGGCAGTGTTCCGGCACGGGGCTCACCCCGTGTACCCACCACTGTGTACGCCTCCACTCATGGCCCGCTCACGCCGGACTCACGCCTTCCGTGGGATCTTCCGCCGACCGCGGAAAACCGTGTCAGACTCCCTGCGGCGGCGGCGCGCAACGACCCGCCGCGAGTTGAGACCGCATTCTCTCCAAACGCGAATGAGGTGCAAGGAAATCCATGCGCAGGACATCTCTGGGATCGACCGGGATATCCGTCAGCAGGTTCTGTCTCGGCACCATGATGCTGGGGTCGTGGGGTAACGCCGATCATTCCGACTGCGTGCGTCTTGTGCACTCCGCGCTCGACGCCGGCGTCAACTTCATCGACACCGCGGACATGTACGCCGGGGGCGAGAGCGAGGAAATCGTCGGGAAGGCGCTCAAGGGGCGCCGGGACGATGTGGTGCTGGCCACCAAGGTGCACTTTCCGATGGGCGACGACCCCAACCACGGCGGGAATTCCCGCCGCTGGATCAGGCGGGCCGTGGAGAACAGTCTGCGCCGCCTCGGCACGGATTACCTCGACCTGTACCAGATTCACCGGCCGGACCCGTCCACGGACATCGACGAAACGCTGTCGGTGCTGTCCGATCTGGTGCGGGAGGGGAAGGTGATGGCCATCGGGTCGTCCGACTTCTCCGCCGAGCAGATCGTGGAGGCCCGGTGGACGGCGGAGCGCCGCGGCCATGTGCCGTTCCACACCGAACAGCCCCCGTACTCGCTGTTCATGCGGGGTGTCGAGCGGTCGGTACTGCCCACCGCGCAGCGGTACGGCATGGGTGTGATGACCTGGAGCCCGCTGGCCAGCGGCTGGCTGACCGGCCGCTTCCGCAAGGGGCACGGCGACGGCATCGGCGAACTGGGCTCGTTCCGCAGCGACATGATCCCGTACAAGTTCGACCAGGCGCTGCCGGGCAACGCGCGCAAGCTGGCCGTCGTCGAGGAGCTGGTCGAGCTGGCGGACGAGTGCGGGCACCCGGTGTCCCACCTGGCGCTGGCCTTCGTCCTGACGCATCCGGCCGTCTCGTCGGTCATCATCGGGCCGCGGACCGTCGAGCAGCTGACGGATCTGCTGGCCGGTGCGGAGGTGACGCTGGACGACGCGGTACTGGACCGGCTGGACGCGCTGGTGGCTCCGGGTACCGACCTCAATCCGTCGGACGCCGACTACACTCCCCCGCACTTCGCCGACGCCTCTCTGCGGCGTCTGCCCGCGCGGCAGCGCGGAGCCTGAGGGTTCGGCAGGCAGAAACGCGGCGCGCCGCCGAGCGGATTTCACCGCACGGCGGCGCGCCGCCGCCATTTCCGGGTCGCCGGGTCGCCGGGTCGCTTCAGCGTCGGGAGGAATCCGTGATGCCGCCGAGCAGATGGCCCAGGACTTCCTGGAGTTCGTCGTTCAGCGATCCGGCGTCAGCGGGACCGCGCTGATAGCACCAGCGGTAGAGCGCCCCGAGATACAGATCGCGCAGCACGTTTCCCACGAGGTTCGACGACAGATTCTCGGCCAGTTCCCCGGTATGGCACCCGGTTTCCACGATCTCCGAGAAGATGTCGGCCATATACGGGTCCTCCTGGATCGGACGCCCCGCCTTGACCCAAGCGGTGAGCATGGCCACCGTGAGGTCACGCTCTTCCTCGTTGATCCGCCCCAGAACGGACACGCACTGTTTCAGCTGTGCGACGGCACCGGCCCCATAGGACCGGGTCTCCGCGAGGTGCGTCATGAGTTTCGCCCGCCGCCGTTCACTCCAGGCGCCGATGAGATCTTCCTTGCGGGGGAAGTAATTGAAGAAGGTTCCCCGCGCCACATCGGCACGCTCCGCGATGTCGTCGATGGAGGTCTGGTCGTAACCCTTCTCGCTGAAGAGTTCCAAAGCCGCCGTGTACAGCCGTTCCTTGACCCGCTGCTTGTTGCGCTCCCGGCGACCCGCGGGCGGCGCCACTGACGCCGTTGAGTCCATATCGATCCGTCTCCGTCCCTAGAGGCCAGCCCCCGACTTTCTTATACCACAGTCTAACAATGACTTCTGGTCATCGTTCTGCTCTGTCATCCCCGCGCGCCGCCCGTCAGACTGCGGGTCAGGGTTTCCAGGCTCTCGGCGCCCAGCAGCCGGCCCGCAGTGACCTCGATGCCGTGTTCTCGGCGCAGCTGTTGCCCGAGCCGCGCGGCCATCAGCGAGTCCAGCCCCACGTCGCGCAACGGCCTGCGGGGGTCGAGGTCGCCGAGCGGCATCCCCAGCACGGCGGCGGCCGCGGCGGGCAGCGCCTTGGTGGAGTCGCGCCGGGAGTCCGCACGCCCTGGCTCGAACGCGGGACGCGGCGGGCGGGTCGGCCGGGACGCGGCGCGGGCGGGGCGGGACGTGGTGGTGCGCGCGGCCAGCAGCCGGGACAGCCGGGAGCCCAGCGGCACCGTCCGGGCCCGCACCTCCGCCGCGAACCGCGCCGCCCCGCGCCGCGCCGCGCGCAGCGCCGGGCCGCCGGTCGCGGCACCCGCCTCCCGGCCGGGCCCCAGCCGCCGCATCCGTATCCCGGAGAACTCCGCGAGCAGTTGTCCGTCCTGGTCGACCATCCGCACATCGGCGCGCGCCGGCCGCTCCCCGCGCTCGGGGGTGAACCGGCACAGCGTCCAGAAGTCGTCCGGCAGCCCGGCCAGCAGCCGTATGGACTCGATGGCCGCGGGAACGTACGGGCGGCCATCCGCGCCCGGCGCCACCGGGGGCAGGGCGGCCAGCAGCGGCAGCAGGCCCGCCTCCCAGACCGCCGGTCCCGCCACCATCGGCCGCCGCATCCGGGCGGCCACCACGCCGCTTCCCCGCCACAGCCGCTCCACCGCGCGGAAGGGCTCCCCGACGGTGAACCCGCGCCGGGTGGCGAGGGCGCGGAACTCGTCCGCCGACCGGTGGTCGCGGCACCGGTCCAGCACCGAGTCCAGCGCCCAGGAGGCGTCGCGCGGGCCCTCCTCCCGGCCCGCGACCAGCCGCGCCGCGGCGGCCCGCCGCCACTCCGTGTCCCCGGAGGCGCGGAATTCCACCACGGCCCGCAGGCCCTCTGCCGGGTCGGCCCCCGGAGCGGTGAGGGACACCCGGAGGTCGGCGCCGGGAAGGTCGTCCAGCAGCAACGGCTCGTCGCCGAGATACAGTTGACGTATCGTCAGTGGTTCCTCGTGACCGGCCTCGCGCGCCACCTCCAGCATCGTGGCGCAGTAGACGGCCGGGGGTACGGGCGCCACGCCCCGCACCCGGATGCCGCCACCCCAGGTGTCGGCCGCCCAGGCGGCGGAGTCGAGCCGCTTGACGTACGGCGCCGCTCGGCGCGTTCCGCCCTCCGGCCGCCGCGGCTCGCGCCGGAACCGTACGGCGTCCCAGGGATAGGCGGGCAGCGGCACCACCCGGTGGCCCTCGCCGTAGTGCGCCGTCCAGTCCACGGCCCCGCCCGCGGCGAAGACGCGCCCGGTGGCGCGCAGCAGGTCGGTCCTGCCGTCGGAGTCGCGGTGCAGCGTGCCGACGGCGGCACCGTCCAGGTCCGCGTCGGCGAGCGTCTCCTCCACCGCCGTGACGAGCAGGGGGTGCGGGCCGACCTCGACGAACACGGTCCCGGTCGCGCGGGCCGCCGCACGCACCGCGGGCGCGAACCGCACGACGCGGCGCAGGTTCTCCGCCCAGTAGGTGCCGTCGAGTTCTGGGCCGCGCACCGGGGTGGTGTGCACGGTGGAGAGCATGCCGGTCCGCGTCCCGGCCGGTGCGAGGTCCCTCAGCCGCGCGCCCAGCTCGTCCAGGAGCGGGTCCATGGCGGGTGAGTGCGAGGCCACGTCGACCCGGACCATGCGGGTGAGCACCCCGTGCTCCTCCAGGCCCGCCGCGATGTCGGTCAGCGCCTGACGGTCACCGGCCAGCACACAGGCGGACGGCGCGTTCTCCGCGGCCACGCAGACGGCGTCCCCGTAGCGGGCGGCGACGTCCCGGGCCTGCCGAGCGGGGAGTTCGACGGCGAGCATGGCACCCCGTCCGGCGGCCCGTTCCATCAGGCTGCTGCGGCGGCAGATCACCGCGGCGGCGTCCCGCAGGCTCAGCGCGCCGGACACATACGCGGCGGCGGCCTCCCCCATGCTGTGGCCGAGGCACAGCCCCGGCTCCACCCCGGCCTCCCGCCAGGCGGCGGCCAGGGAGACCTGGACGGCCCACAGGGCGGGCTGGACGGTGGCGACCCCGGTGGGGAACGGCGTAGTGGCGTCCCGCAGCAACTCGACCACGGACCAGCCGAGTTCGTCGCGGATCGCCCGGTCGCACGCCGTCATCTCGGCCCGGAAGGCGGGGGACGCCTCCAGCAGGTCCCGTGCCATTCCGGCCCACTGCGAGCCCTGTCCGGCGAAGACGAACGCGGTGCGCCTGGCCTCACCGAACCCGGCCTCGCCGATGCCGCCGTCGTGGACGGGCCGCCCTTCGGCGAGCGCGCGCAGCGTGTCCGCGAGGTCGTCGTGCGAGCCGCCGACCACCCACAGCCGGTGGGGGTGAGCGGCGCGCCGGGTGGCGGCGGTGGCGCAGATGGCGTCGAGGGAGTCGGCGCGGCCGGGACCGTCCGGGCCGAGGTGTGCGGCGTAGCGGCCCGCCATCCGGCGCAGCGCTGCGGACGAGCGGGCGCTGAGCACCAGCAGCCGCGGCGCCGGTTCCGCGGCCCGGTCCGTGGCCGGGGCGGGCGCGGGCTGCGGCGCGGCCGGGGGGACGTACTCGCCGACGACCACATGGGCGTTGGTGCCGGACAGCCCGAACGAGCTGACGCCCGCGAGCGCCGCCGGGCCCGCCTTGGGCAGCGGCCGGGCCGCCGTGACGATGCCGACGGCGGACGCCTCGCCGTCCAGCAGCGGGTGCCGCCGCTCCAGGTGGAGGGAGGCCGGGATGACGCCGTGCCGGACCGTCAGCACCGTCTTGATCAGTCCGGCGATGCCCGCGGCCGCCTCGGCGTGGCCGATGTTGGTCTTGACCGAGCCGGTGAGCAGGGGGCGGTCCCTGGCCCGCCCGGCGCCCACGGCCTCGGCCAGGGCGCGCAGTTCGACCCCGTCGCCGACCGGGGTGCCGGTACCGTGCGCCTCGACGTAGTCGAGCTGGTCCGGCCGGATTCCGGCGCTGCGGCACGCCTCGTGCACCATCGCGGCCTGCCCGTCCACGGACGGCTGCATCAGCAGCCCGCTGGCCCTGCCGTCGCAGGTGACCGCGGAGCCGAGCAGGACGGCCCACACCGGGTCGCCGTCGCGGACCGCGTCGTCCAGCCGCTTGAGGACGACGGTGCCGACGCCTTCGCTCCGTACGAAGCCGTCGGCCGTGGCGTCGCCGAACCGGCAGCGCCCCGACGGCGAGAGCATGCCGCCCTCGGAGTAGGCGACGGCGTCCTGCGGCGACAGGATGATGTTGGCCCCGGCGGCGATGGCGACGTCGCTCTCCCCGGTCAGCAGGCTCTGCCGTGCCGCGTGCACGGCGACCAGGGAGGACGAGCACGCGGTGTCGATCACCACGCTGGGGCCGCGCAGGTCCAGCGCGTGGGAGACGCGCCCCGCGGTGACGGCCCTGATGCGCGCCCCCACGGCGTCCCGCAGCACCGGCCCGGCGGGGGCACCCTCGGCCTCCGCGTACTCCGCGGTGGCCTGGCCGACGAAGACGCCGGTGCGGCTTCCGGCCAGCCGCTCCGGCACGAGGCCCGCGTCCTCCAGCGCCTCCCACACCACGTGCAGCAGCAGGCGCGCCTGGGGGTCCATGCTCTCGGCCTCCACGGGCGCGATGCCGAAGAACGCGGCGTCGAAGCCGAACGCGTCGTCCAGGAAACCGCCGTGGCGGGAGACGGTCCGGCCCGGCCTGCCGGGCGTGGGGTCGTAGGCGCGGCTGATGTCGAAGCGGTCCGCGGGGACCCCCGTGACGGCGTCGGCACCCCTCATGAGCAGGTCCCAGAAGGCGTCCGTACCGGCCGCTCCGGGGAACCGGCACCCCAGGCCGACCACGGCGAGTGCGGTGTCGTCCGTCTTTCGTCTGCGCTCCACGGCGCTCCCCCTTCATGACGTGAGAATGACGCCGCCATACTGGCAATCACTGTGATTCAAAGTTGTATTGCAGAGCAAAAGTTTACCCAACTCGATAATCGCACTCCCCCGAAACCCCGCTGGAACTGGCCTCCCTCGCTCTGTTTTGCCCTGATTTAACGCCAGTTGACGTTGCCTCAAGGCCGCGCGCACGCTCAGTTTGTACTTGCGCTCATAGATGTACGGCGCTATATCTTTACCCTCGAGGAGGGGGACTGACGGATGATCGCCAACGTACTCGGGCCGCTGCGCGTGACCTTGAACGGCGGCTCAGTCGTACCGGCTGCGCCGAAGGCCAGGAAGGTGCTCGCCCTGCTGGTGCTCAACCGGGGGCGGGTCGTGCAGATCGACGCGATGGAGCGCGAGGTATGGGGCGCCACGGCGCCCAAGAGCGCGGCCACCAGCCTTCAGAACTACGTGATGCAGATCCGCAAGCACCTGGGGATGGTCCTGCCGGGCGGGCCCGGGAGCCCGCTCGCCAAGCAGGTGCTCGTCACGGAGCAGACCGGATACCGGCTGGCGGTCCCCGACGACGAGTTCGACGTGCGCCGCTACCAGGACCTGGTGGCCGAGGCGGGCCGCGCGGAGGAGGCGGGCCACCTGGCCCAGGCCTCGGCGCTGCTGCGGTGCGCCCTCGACCTGTGGCGCGACGAGCCGCTGGCCGACCTGCCGACCGGGCCCGTGCTCCAGTCGCACGTGCTGCGGCTGGAGGAGGACCGCAAGGCCGTGCTGCGCCGTCGCATCCTGCTGGACCTACGGCTCCAGCGGTACGAGGTCGTCGGCGAGCTGCGCGCGTTGACGGCGCTGCACCCGTACGACGAGATGCTGCACGAGTGCCTGATGGTCGCCCTGAACCGCTCCGGCAGACGCAACGATGCCCTGTCGGTCTATCAGGGCCTGCGCTCCGCCCTGGCCGAGGGAATCGGCCTGGAGCCCTCGGTCCGGCTCCAGGAACTCCAGAAGTCCATCCTCGTCGCGGGCGGTTCGCTCGCCCCCGCGCTGCCGTCCGCGGGGCTGTGACACCGGCCCGGCCCGGTACGGCGGATGTCCGTACCGGGCCGTCCGGCGTCGTCAGTGGCCCATGCCGATCCCTCCGCCGACCGGCAGGACCGCTCCGGTGATGTAGCTCGCCTGCTCGCTCGCCAGGAAGCGGACGGCGGCCACGACCTCCTCGACCCGGCCCGGGCGGCCGAGCGGTGTCATCCGCATCAGGTCCGCCATGCGGCGCTCCGAGAGCGGCGCCGTCATGTCGGTCTCGATGATGCCGGGCGCCACCACGTTCACCGTGATGCCGCGGTCGCCCAGCTCCCACACGAGGGAGCGGGCCATGCCCACCAGCCCGGCCTTGGCCGAGGCGTAGTTGGTCTGCCCCGGTGAGCCGAGGAAGCCCAGCGCCGACGAGACGAGCACCACCCGGCCGCGCCGGGCCGGGAGCATGCTGGTGAGCGCGGCCCGGACGGTGGCGAACGCGCCCGTGAGGTTGGTGGAGAGCACCTCCTCGAACTGCTCGTCCGACATCCGCAGCGCGGGCCGGTCCCGGGTGATCCCGGCGTTGGCCACCACGACCTCCACCGGGCCGTGCGCCGCTTCCGCCTCGCGCAGCGCCTTCTCGACCTCGCCGGGCGCCGTGACGTCCGCGTGGACGCCCAGCACCCCGTCCGGCGGGCTGCCCGTGCGATGGCTGGCGGCGACCTTGTCGCCGTCGGCCGCGAAGGCGGCGGCGACGGCAGCACCGATGCCCCGGTTGCCGCCGGTGACGAAGACCGAACGGTTCATCGTCTCCCCTCCCTTCCCGCGCCGCTCACGCGGCGGTGACGACGAGCGCGGCGTTGTGGCCGCCGAACCCGAGCGAGGTGCTGGCGGCCGCGTCGACGCGGGTGCGGCGCGGCTCCCCCGTGACGAGGTCCAGGTCGATCCGCGGATCCTGGTTCTTGAGGTTCGCGGTCGGCGGCACGGTGCCGTGCTGCACGGCCAGCACGGTGTACGCGGCCTCGATGGCCCCGGCCGCGGCGAGGGCATGGCCGGTGACGCCCTTCGTGGAGGTCACGGCGGGCCCTTCGCCGAGGACGCGGCGCAGCATCTCTCCCTCGATCACGTCGTTCATGGGGGTGGCCGTGCCGTGCGCGTTGACGTGGCCGATGTCCCGCGCCGACACGTCGGCGTCGGCAAGCGCGTCCCGCAGCGCCCGTTCTATGCCCCGCCCCTGCGGATCGGGCGCGGTGGCGTGGTGGGCGTCCGACGTGGCGCCGTATCCCCTTACGACCGCCCGTACGGTGGCGCCGCGCGCGCGGGCGTCCTCGGGGCGTTCGAGGACGAGGACCCCGGCGGCCTCCGCCGCCACGAAACCGTCCCGTTCCGCATCGAAGGGGCGGGCGGCGTGTTCGGGGGCGTCCCGGCTCCTGGACAGCGCGCCCATCTTGGTCAGGCCCGCCATCACGGTCGGGGTGAGCGCGGACTCGCTGGCCCCGGCCAGCACGATGTCGCACATCCCCGACCGCAGCAGGTCGCGGGCGGTGCCGACGGCGGTGGCACCGGAAGCGCAGGCGGTGGCCGTGACCAGGCCGGGGCCGGTGGCACCGCAGTCGATCGCCACGTATCCGGCGAGCATGTTCGGCATGTACTTGGTGATCATCAGCGGGGAGACCCGGCTCGGTCCCCCGTCGAGCAGGGTCCGGTACTGCTCCTCGAAGGTGGCGGCGCCGCCGAGGGAGTTGCCGAGGACGACGCCCACCCGGGCGCCGTCCCAGCTGTCCCGGTCCCATCCGGCGTCCTCGATCGCCCCTCGGGCGGCCACGATGGCCAGCTGGACGAAGCGCTCCAGCTGCCAGGAGGCGAAGCCGCCCAGTAGCTCGTCGGGGTCGAAGCCGGGGACGCGCGCGGTGAAGTCGACGGGCATGCCGTCCAGGGACGCGTCCCTGGTGGCGCGGGAGCGGCCGGTGAGCAGCCGGTCCCAGTTCTCCGCGACGCCGGTCCCGGCCGGTGTCACCAGCCCGAGCCCGGTGACCGCTATGCCGTCGGCCATCAGACGACCGCGCCCTTGTCGGTGAGCAGTTCGGCCAGTTCGCGCACGGTGAGCTGATCGGTGAGGTCGCCGTCCTCGATCACCACCTGGAACTCCTTCTCCAGGACCAGGCTCAGCTCGATGAGCACCAGCGAGTCGAACGACAGGTTCTGGAAGGTCGCCTCGGGGGTGATGATCTCCTTCTTGAGCTTGAACTGTCCGGAGAGGATGCCGGTGACACGCTCTTCGATCACATCCATGGTGAAACTCCTTCTGAGTAGATGACGCATGGTCGGTCAGACGGGCGTGATGTCGGGCCAGCGCAGGCCCATCGCGCCCCAGGTGAGGCCGCCGCCGAAGCCGCCGAGGACGACGCGCTGTCCGGGGCACAGCTCGCCTCCGATGACGCCGTCGGCGAGGGCGAGCGGAATGGAGGCGGCGACGGTGTTGCCGACCCGCCCGATGTTGGACACGAACCGCTGTGCCGGCAGCCCCATGCGGTCCGCGACGGCCGCCAGAATGCGGGCGTTGGCCTGGTGCAGCACCACGCGGTCGAGATCGCCGGGGACCCAGCCGAGGCGGTGGGCGGTGGTTCCGACCGAGGTGGCCATCCGGCGGACCGCCTCGGAGAACACGGCCCGGCCCCGCATGGTGAAGTAGGCCCCGGCCTCCTCCGCTGACAGGCCCGACGCCTTCTGCCGCGAACCGCCAGCGGGGACCTCGATGAGGTCGCTGCGGGTGCCGTCGCTGCCGAGGTCGAGGCCGCCGAGGGCGCCCGGTTCCCCGGGGTCGCCGGGGCGCAGCAGGACGGCGCCCGCTCCGTCGCCGAAGACCGCGCGGGTGGTGCGGTCCTCGGGGTCGAGGATGGTGGAGAAGGTGTCCGCGCCGATGACCAGCACGCTTTCCGCGGCGCCGGAGGCGATGACGGAGGCGGCCATGCCCAGTGCGTAGACGAAGCCGGTGCACACGGCCGCGATATCGAAGGCGGGGACACCGCTGAGGCCGAGGCGGCTCGCCACGTCCGGGGCGGTGGCCGGGCACGGCCGGTCCGGGGTGCTGGTGGCGACCATGACCATGTCGGCCCGTTCGGTACCAGCCGACTTCAGCGCGCGCCGCCCGGCCTCCACGGCGAGGTCTCCGGTGGACTGCCCGGGCCCGATCACATGGCGCTGCCGGATTCCGGTCCGGGTGCGGATCCACTCGTCGGAGGTGTCGAGCCGCCGGGCCAGTTCGTCATTGGTGACGACATGCTCCGGCAGCCAGGTCCCGAGCCCCGTGAGAACCGCCGCGCGATTCACCCGGCGCTCCCGGTCCGTATGACGCGAAATGCCATCGGTGTTTTCCCTTCTCGACCGCCTCGCCGACTCGTGCGGCGTTTCCGGGAATTCATACTGCATGCCGTCGCTTGAGGCGTTCTCATTCGCAGCACAGAAGACGCTCACGGTCTGCTCATTCGCGGCGTGAGAGGGACGTGAGCGGGGCGGTAGCAGCTCCGGCCAGCATGGTTTCCGTGCCGAAACACTCCACGACCTCGAGGGAAAGGGGACAGGCGTGACAGTGGCCATCGAAGCGGCCGACGCACGGGACATCGTGCCGGACCTCGACTTCTCCCGTACCGTCCCCAAGGACCTGGTACATCGGGAGGCGTTGTCCGAGCTGTTTCTCACCGACAGCAGGAAATTGACGGACGGGCATTTCGTGGCCGCGGCCCAAATACCGCCGTCGCACGCCTATTACACCGATCACACGGGCCGGTCCCCGATCGATCCACTGCTTTTGCTCGAATGCTGCCGACAGGCGGAAACGCATGCCGTGCACGCGCATTTCGGAGCACCGCGCGCCACCGTCTTCATCCTTCGGTCGTGGTCGATGCGGCTGCCCGGCGCGGCCACCGCCCGGATCGGCCCAGGGCCCGCGGAACTCGTCATGGACGTGACGACGCACGACAGCCGGTGGCGGGACGGCACGCTGCTCGCGACAACGTATGCGATGCGGCTGTCCGTGGCCGGGCAGTACCTCGGCGAGGTGTCACTGCGCGCGGCCTATCTGCCCGGCGGTATGTACGCCGCGATGCGCGCCAAGCGGCGCGGCAGCGCGCCGCCGACCTCGGACGCCTTCCGGCATCTGCGGGACGGAACACCGGTGCCGCCGGGGCGGGTCGGGCGCGCCCGGGCGGAGAACGTGGTGCTGCTGGACGCGGTGCCCGGGCCCGACAGCGTCAGTGCGCGGCTGCGCCCGGCGGGCGAGCACCCCAGCCTGTTCGACCATCCGCTGGACCACTTCCCCGGGATGGTGCTGATGGAGTCGGGCCGCCAGCTCGCCCTGCTCCACGCCGCCGAGTTCATGTCCGGCTCGGAGCAGCCGTGGGAGCTGACCGACCTGGACGCGTCCTTCCGGACGTACGCGGAGCTGGACAGCCCGCTGCTGCTGACCGCCCGCCCCGCACCCGACCACGAGCCGGGCGCGGAGCTGCGGCTGAGCGTCGCCTTCGAGCAGGACGAACAGGTCGTCGCCGAGGCGGACATCACGCTCACCCGCGCCCCGCGGCCCACGCCCGAGGGCGCGCCGTGAAACTCGACGGACCGCTGTATCTGAGCGCCGCGTCGACCTGGCTCCCGGCCACCGTGGAGACCCCGGACGACGCCGTACGCGCCGGGCGGCTGGCACCGGAGGACGTGGCGGCCACCGGCTACCGGCGGCTGCCGGTGTCCCGCGCCGAGGCGCCGCCGGAGATGGCCGTACGGGCCGCGCGGCGCGCGCTGGAGGCGGCGGGCGACGACCCGCGCGACGTGGGCCTGCTGGTGCACGCCTGGACATATCACCAGGGACACGACTTCTGGTCGCCCGCCCACTACATCGCGCACGGCGCGGGCGCCCTCGACGCGCTGCCGGTCGGTGTGCAGCAGATGTGCAACGGCGGCGCCTGCGCGCTCGAACTCGCCGCCGCGCGGCTCCGGGCCGACCCGACGACCGGCACCGCGCTGGTCACCACGGCCGACCGCTTCTGCGAGCCCGGATTCGACCGCTGGCGCGGCGACTACGGCCTCTGGTACGGCGACGGCGCCACGGCCGCCGTGCTGCGTGCCGACGCACCGGGCCCGGGGCCGGGGCTCGAGCTGCTGTCCCTGGTCACCGCCGCGGCGCCCGCCATGGAGACGATGCACCGCGGCCGTGACGCCTTCAGCCCGGCGCCGCGCGAGCACAGCCGGGTGGTGGACATCCGCCGCACCAAGAAGGCGTTCCTGGAGGACAACGGCAAGGAGCACTTCGCCAAGGTCGTGCAGCAGCGGGTGCCCTCGGTGCTCCGGGCGGCCCTGTACGACGCGGGTGTGTCCCCGGACGACCCGGCCCTGCGCGCGGTGCTCCTGCCGCGCCTGGGCCATGCGGCGCTGAGCGCCGCGTACACCCCGGCGGTCGCGCTGGTCACCTCGGCGCCCGCCCGGGACGTGGGGCACGACACCGGCCATCTGGGCGCGGGGGACATCCTCGCCAACCTCGCGCTGCTGGCCGGGCCCGGCCGGTGGCGGCTCTCCCCCGGCGAGGTGGCCGTGGTGCTCAGCGCCGGGGGCGGATTCACCTGGTCGTGCGCGGTCGTCAGGCGCACCGGACCGGAGATGCGACGGGACAGCGACAGCAGTGACAGGAAGGAGGGGGCATGACCCCCGGACAGCACAGCACGAACGGCCCCGATCCGGTCCTGGTAGTGGGCGCGGGACCGGTCGGCATGGTCATCGCCTGCGACCTGCTGCGCCAGGACATCCCGGTGCGGATCGTCGACGCGGCGCCCAGCACCACCGTTCACTCCCGGGCCGTCATCATGTGGCCGCGCAGCCTGGAGCTGCTGCGCCGGATCGGTGTCGCGGAGGAACTGGCCGACGCGGGCAAGCACATCGACGCGGTGTCGTACTACTCCGGCAGCAGCCGGCTGGGCGCCATCGAGATGAGCAGGCTGCACGACACCCCGTATCCGTTCGGGTTGTGCACCCCGCAGTGGAAGACCGAGGACGTCATCCGCAAGCGGCTGGTGGAGCTGGGCGGCCGGGTCGAGTCGGAGACCGCCCTGGTGGGGCTGGACAACTCCGGCGACCGGCCGGTGGCAACGCTGCGGCGCCCGGACGGCTCGGAGGAGCGGGTGCGTGCCGACTGGCTCATCGGCGCGGACGGCTCGCACAGCACGGTGCGCAAGGAGCTGGGCATCGAGTTCCAGGGGCAGGGCGCCGATGTGCTGTTCGCCATCGGTGACGGTCCGCTGGAGGGCCCGCTGCCCCCGGACGAGATGATCTACTGCTACAACGAGGGCGGCGCCATGGGCCTCGCGCCGTTCGGCGACGGCACGTTCCGCGTGGCGTGCAGCGTCCCGGTGTGGAACGACGAGGACGAGCCGCCCCGCGAGCTGTTCCAGGACAACCTGAACCGGGTCGTGCCCTTCCCGGCGAAGCTCGGCGAGCTGAAGTGGACGACGGTCTTCCGGGCGCGCCGCAGGACCGCCGCCGCGTTCCGCGCGGGCCGCTGCTTCCTCGTCGGCGACGCGGCGCACATCTTCAGCGCGGCGGGTTCGCAGGGCATGAACACCGGTATCCAGGACGCGGTCAACCTCGCCTGGAAGCTGGGCGGTGTGCTGCGGGGCACCGTCGACGCCCGCGTCCTCGACACCTACGACCGCGAGCGCCGCCACTCCGCCGAGCGGGTGTCCCTGGTGACCGCCAAGCAGACGAGCTGGGGCCTGGTGCGGCAGCCCGCGAAGGTCGCGGTGCGCGACGCCCTGGTGCGCGGGGCGAGGCTGACCGGTGCGTTCCAGCGGCTGGTGACCCCGCTGATGAGCCAGCTCAGCGTCAACTACGCTTCCGACCGGGAGGATGTGAAGGCCGACATCCGCTGGCGGCGCAAGCCGTTGGGCGTCGGGGAGCGCCTGCCCGTCTTCGTGTCCGAGGGGTACGGGGACGGAGAGCAGGGGGCGGCGTGGCCGACCGTCGCCGACGACCGCTTCACCGTGCTGACCTGGTCGGGCGGCGCCCGTGGCGTGCGGTGGGAGGAGCAGTGCGCGGCCCTGCGCGCGGCCCTCGCCCCGCACCACCCGGTCCGGGACGTGTCGGCGTGGCCCGCGCTGAAGGAATTCCTCGGCACCAGCCCGCGTGCCGTCGTGGTACGCCCCGACGGCCACATCGCCGCCGTCGAGCCGCGGTTGGACCCGGCGCGCCTGCGCGTCGTCCTCGCCCGCGTCGGCGCGGCCCGGCCCGATACGGCCGACGTGTCGGACTGACGGTCTGACGCACCACAGGATCGAGAAGGAGACGGGAACACACATGGAACAGCGCAAGCTCGGCTCGGGCGGGCCCTCCATCGGTGCCATCGGCCTCGGCTGCATGGGCATGAGCTGGGGATACGCCGAGGGACAGCGGAACGACGACACCTCGGTCCGGGTCGTCACAGAGGCCCTGGACCTCGGGGTGACCTTCCTCGACACCTCGGACGTGTACGGCGACGGACACAACGAGCGGCTGCTCGGCAGGGCCCTCGCCGGGCGCCGCGACGAGGTGGTGCTGGCCACCAAGTGCGGCCTCGTGGTGGACGATCTGGCCACCCGCGCCATGCACCGTGACGGCCGCCCCGAGCATGTCCGGGCGGCGGTGGAGGCGAGCCTCGGCCGCCTCGGCACCGACGTGATCGACCTGCTCTATCTGCACCGGGTCGACCCCGAGGTGCCGCTCGCCGACACCTGGGGCGCCATGGCCGACCTGGTCGCCGCGGGCACTGTACGGCGGCTCGGGCTGTCGGAGGTGAGCATCGCGCAGGCCGCCGAGGCCCACCGGCAGCACCCGGTGGCCGCCGTCCAGTCGGAGCTGTCGCTGTGGACCCGCGGCCCGCTCGGCCGTCCGGGCGACGAGCTGGAGGGGCTGCCAGGCGCGGAGAACGTGGTCGGCTGGTGCGCGGAGAACGACGTCACGTTCGTCCCGTTCTCCCCGCTCGGCCGGGGCTTCCTCAGCGGCGCGTACGTCAGCCCCGACCAGTTCGAGGAGAGCGACTTCCGCAAGTCCAACGCGCGGTTCCAGGACGAGGCGCTGGCGGCCAACGCCCGCATCGTGGAGGTCGTCCGTACGGTCGCCGCCCGGCACGGCGCCACGCCCGCCCAGGTCGCGATCGCCTGGACCCTCGCCCAGGGCGAACACGTCGTGCCGATCCCGGGCACCAAGAACTCCCGCTATCTGAAGGAAAACACCGACGCCGCCGCGATCCGGCTCAGCGGGGCGGACCTGGCGGAGCTGGACGCCGTACCGGACCCGGTGGGGTCCCGCTACTGACCCGCCACACCGCGGTCGCGGGGGTCACCGCTCCCGCGACCGTCCCGCGGAAACCGCCTCGCAGAAAGGAAACCCCGCGATGAACCCGGGCCAGGCGACGACGGCGCGCGGCGCCGCCTTCTTCGACGTCGACGAGACGCTGATCACGCGCAAGAGCATGCTCTCGTTCCTCCGCGACTACTACCGGTGGCTCGGCCGCCCCGACGCGGCGGCCGACGACACGGTGTCCTCCCTGCGGGACATCGCCGCGGGCCCCGGCGGCCGGGCGGCGTCCAACCGCGCGTACTACCGGCTGTTCGCGGGCCACCGGGTGACCGAGGTGGCCGCCGCCGGGCAGCAGTGGTTCGACGACGGCATGACCGCCGGGGGCCTGTTCCACCCCCCGGTGCTGCTGGCCCTGCGGACCCACCGGCAGCGGGGCGATCTGGTGGTCCTCGTCTCCGGCTCCTTCGCGGCCTGCCTCGACCCGATCGCCCGGTACGTCCACGCGGACGTCGCGCTCGGCACGGTGCCGGAGATCTCCGGCGGCAGCTACACGGGTGAGGTGCGGGACGTACGCATCGGGGCGGGCAAGGCCGAGGCGGTGGCCGAGGTGCTGCGGGAACGGGAGCTGCGCGCCGAGGACTGCCATGCGTACGGGGACCACGCCTCCGACCTGGACCTGCTGCGCCAGGTGGGGCACCCCGTGGTGGTGGGGGACGATCCGGTGCTGCTGGAGCACGCCCACGGGGGCCGCTGGCGGCGGCTGCCCCCGGCCGTCGGCGCGGCCGGGGTGCCGGCCCGCTGACGCGCGTCGAAAACTTTCGCCGGGCATGAGGGGCGACACACCGTTGACGCACCGGGTCCCCACTGGACACACTCCGGTGCAACCAGCTCAACAGAACCCACCAGACTCCCACAGGATGTGTCATGGGTCCCCGCTCCGCCCGCATGCTCTTCCTGCCGCTGCTCGCCGCCCTGCTCACGCTGGTGACGAGCATCTTCGCCGCTCCGCCCAGCCCCGCGCTGAGCGGAGCGCCGTCCACGGCACACCAGAAACCCACGTACGCCGGGTATCTCTTCACCTACTTCACCGGTGAGGGCACCGCCGACGGCGAACAGATACGGATGGCGCTCAGCCGCGGCAACGACCCGCTGCACTGGCGGGAGTTGAACGCCGGGAAGCCCGTCCTCACCTCCAGCCTCGGCGAGAAGGGCCTGCGCGACCCGTTCGTCATCCGCTCTCCCAAGGGCGACAAGTTCTATCTGATCGCCACCGATCTGCGGATGTACCAGAACAGCAGCGGCAGCTGGGACCAGGTGCAGCGCACCGGCAGCAAGTCGATCATGGTGTGGGAGTCGAAGGACCTCGTCAACTGGACCGACCAGCGCCTCGTCAAGGTCTCCCCGGACACCGCGGGCAACACCTGGGCGCCCGAGGCGTACTACGACGAGAAACTGGGCGAGTACGTCGTCTTCTGGGCCTCCAAGCTCTACGGCGAGGACGACCCGCAGCACACGGGCTCGACCTACAACAAGATGCTGTACGCGACCACGAAGGACTTCCGCAGCTTCAGCGAGCCCAAGGTGTGGAACGACCCCGGCTACTCGGTCATCGACTCCACCGTCATCAAGGACAAGGGCTCGTACTACCGCTTCACCAAGGACGAGCGCGACCCGTCCTCGGGCACGCCCTGCTCGAAGTTCATCACGGCCGAGAAGTCCACCTCGCTGACGGACACCTCGTACGACTTCGTCTCCGACTGCATCGGCAAGGGCGCGATCGACCGCGGCGAGGGCCCGACCGTCTTCAAGTCGAACACCGAGAACAAGTGGTACCTGTTCATCGACGAGTTCGGCGGCCGTGGCTACATCCCCTTCGAGACCACCGACCTGGCCTCCGGCAAGTGGACCCCGTCCGAGAACTACCAGCTGCCCGCCAGCCCCCGGCACGGCACGGTGCTCCCCGTGACGCAGGCCGAGTACGACCGGCTGCTGCGCACGTACCCCGCGTCCCAGGCCGCGCCCTCCGATGTGACGGCGAAGGGCCAGAAGGGGTACGCGATCGTCACCGAGGCGGCAGCCAAAGCCGTGCTGCCGATGGACCCGAAGGCCGATCTGCGGCGGCTGGCGCCCCGCTTCACGCTCCCGGCGGGCGCCACCCTCAGCCCGCCCTCCGGCACCCCGCGCGACTTCCGCAAGGCCCGGACGTACCGGCTTACGTCCGCCGACGGAACGACCCGTGAGTGGACCGTCGAGGCCGTGCCCATGCGCAGCCCCGTCCTGCCCGGGCTGAACGCCGACCCGGACATCAGTTACGCCGACGGCCGCTACTGGATCTATCCCACGACGGACGGCTTCCGCGGCTGGGGCGGCACCAAGTTCAAGGCGTACTCCTCGAAGGACCTGGTCCACTGGAAGGACCACGGTGTGATCCTGGACCTCGGTCCGGACGTGAGCTGGGCCGACAAGTACGCCTGGGCGCCCGCGATGGCGAAGCGCGACGGCAAGTACTACTTCTACTTCTGCGCCGAACAGCAGATCGGCGTGGCGGTCGCCGACTCCCCCGCGGGGCCCTTCAAGGACGCGCTGGGCAAGCCCCTGGTGCCCAAGGGCCAGCTCCAGGGCCAGATGATCGACCCCTCGGTGTTCACCGACGACGACGGCCAGTCCTATCTGTACTGGGGCAACGGCCATGCCTACGGTGTGCCGCTGAACGACGACATGACGTCCTTCGACTCCTCGAAGATGCGGACGTTCACCCCGGACAACTTCCGGGAGGGCTCCTTCGTGGTCAAGCGCAAGGGCACGTACTACCTGATGTGGTCCGAGGACGACACCGGAAGCGAGAACTACCACGTCGCCTACGCCACCGGCTCCTCCCCGATGGGGCCGTGGACCAAGCGGGGCACGATCCTCTCCAAGCGGCTCGACTACGGGATCAAGGGGCCCGGCCACCACTCGGTGGTGAACGTCCCCGGCACGGACGAGTGGTACATCGCCTACCACCGGTTCGCCGTCAACGGCCCCGGCAAGGCGGGCGGCGACGGTACGCACCGGGAAACCACCATCGACCGCATGGAGTTCGCGGCCGACGGGACGATCAAGCCGGTGGTGCCGACGCTTGAGTCGATCGACCCGCTCCGCCGGCGCTGACGCCGGTCCCGCCATCGAGGAGAGGAGATCGCCGTGGCGGTCACCCGAAGATCGTTGCTGATCGCAGGCACCGCGGCCCCCATGGCCGGGGCGCTCGTGACCGCCACTCCCGCCTCCGGCGCGGCACCGTCCCGCGCCCTGGGCGGCCGGACCCTCCCACTCCTCGACGGCTGGCGCTTCGCCCTGGTCAACCCCGGTGGGATCACCGACCCGACCGGTGACTACGAGGACGCGCAGCAGCCGGGCTACGACGACTCCGCATGGCGCGAGGTCGCCATTCCTCACGACTGGAGCATCGAACTCACGCCGACCACCGACCACGGCACCAACGGTGGCACCGGCTACTTACCGGGCGGGCTCGGCTGGTACCGCAAGACCTTCACGCTGCCGTCCGGGCTCGCGGGGAAGCGGATCTCCGTCGAGTTCGACGGGGTGTACATGGACGCGTACGTGTACTGCAACGGCAAGCTCGTCGGCAACCACCCCTACGGCTACACCGGGTTCGCCCTCGACCTCACCGACACGGTGCACACCGACGGCACCACCCCCAACGTCATCGCCGTCAAGGTCCAAAACCAGCTGCCCAGCAGCCGCTGGTACTCCGGCAGCGGCATCTACCGCCACGCCCGCCTGGTCATCACCGACCCCGTCCACGTGGCCCGCTGGGGCACCTACGTCACCACCCCCACCGTGAACGAGACCCGTGCCACCGTCCGGGCCCGCACCAGCGTCGTCAACGCAACGGGCTCCGAGAAGCCGGTCACCGTCGTCTCCACGGTCAAAGATCCTGAGGGCAAGACGGTCGCCCACGCCCGCTCCACCCTCACCGTCGCCGCGGACACCACCCGCGACGCCACCCAGGACATCACCGTCGACACGCCCCGGCTTTGGTCCCTCGACACACCCCGGCTGTACACCCTGGAGACCGAGTTACGCGTCGGAGACGAGACCACCGACCGCTACCGCACCCCCTTCGGCATCCGCCACGTCACCATCGACCCCGACCACGGGCTCACGGTCAACGGCGAGTACACCAAGCTCCAGGGCGTCAATCTGCATCATGACCTGGGGGGGCTGGGTGCCGCGTTCAACAGGGACGCGTTCGTACGGCAGCTGACCATCATGAAGAGCATGGGCGTCAACGCCCTGCGCACCTCCCACAATCCGCCCGCGCCCGAGGTGGTCGAGGTGTGCGAGCGGCTGGGCATCGTGATGATGGTCGAGGCGTTCGACTGCTGGCGCACCGGCAAGACCGCCCATGATTACGGCCGCTTCTTCGACGAGTACTGCGAGGCGGACACCGCCGAGATGGTCGGCGCGGCCCGCAACTCCCCCGCCGTCATCATGTGGTCCATCGGAAACGAGATCACCGATTCGACCAGCACACCGGGTCTCGCCATGGCGCAGCGCATCATCGACGCCATCAAGAGGACCGATGACACCCGGCCGATCGTGATCGGCTCCAACAAGTACCGCGGTGGCCCGCCCGCGCCCGGTTCCGCCGCCGATCTGATGCTCGCCAAGGTCGACGGCCTGGGCCTCAACTACAACATCGCCTCCTCGGTGGACGCGCTGCACGCCCGCTATCCGCATCTGTTCCTCTTCGAGTCCGAGACCTCGTCCGCCACGTCCTCCCGAGGGGCCTACCAGGAGCCCGAACGCCTCAACACGGCCGAGAACCAGACCCCGGGCAAGCGCGAGGCGTCCGCTTACGACAACAACATCGTCAACTGGGCGGCGAGCGGCGAGTACGAACTGAAGAAGGAGCGCGACCGCCCCTTCCTCACCGGGCAGTTCCTGTGGTCCGGCATCGACTACATCGGCGAACCCACGCCGTACAAGGTGTTCCCGGTGAAGGCGTCCTTCTTCGGCGCCGTGGACACCGCCGGATTCCCCAAGGACGCGTACTACCTGTTCAAGAGCCAGTGGACCAGCGAACCCATGGTCCACCTCGTGCCGATGAACTGGACCGATCACCGGCCGGGCGAGACCGTCGAGGTCTGGGCCTACGCCAACGTCGACACCGTCGAACTCTTCCTCAACGGCCACTCGCTCGGGGTACGGCGCTTCGACACCAAGAAGACCACCGACGGCCGCACCTACCTCGAAACCACCGAAGCCACCGGCGACGACAAAACCGTCACCACCGGCCCCTACCCCGGCAGCTACACCAGCCCCAACAACAGCGCCGGAAAACTCCACCTCACCTGGAAAATCCCCTACGCACCAGGCGAACTGAAAGCCGTGGCCCGACGCAACGGCCGAACCGTCGCCACCGACACACTCCGCACCGCCGGACGCCCCCACGCCCTCCGCCTCACCCCCGACCGCAAAACCACCACCGCCGACGGCCGCTCACTCACCTTCATCACCGCCGAAGTCATCGACGCCCACGGCGTACTAGTGCCCGACGCCGACCACCTCATCACCTTCCACGTATCCGGCGGATACCTGGCCGGTGTCGACAACGGACGCCAGGAAAGCGCCGAGCGCTACCAGGCCAGCACCCGCACCGCCTACCACGGCAAAGCCCTCGCCATCGTCCGCACCAGCACCAAACCCGGATACCTCACCCTCACCGCCCGCTCAACAGGACTGCGCAAGGCCACCACCACCATCCGCACCACCGGCGGCACCACCACCCGGGTCACCCCCACCCCGCCCTTCGCACCCGACCCGGGACCGGACGCGCCCGCCTACCCACTGGCCGACGCCAGCTACTCCGGCGCGCTCACCACACTCCCCGCCGCCATGCTGGACGGCGACCCCGCCACCGGCTGGTCCAACGCCGTCGCCAAGGCCGCCACTTCCCTGCTCCCCGCCTTCAACGGGGCCAGGGAGACCGACTGGGTCTCGGTGACCTGGGCCAAGAAACGCCGGGTCCGCCGTGTCGAGGTGTCCTTCACCCTCGACGCGACCCACACCCTGCCCGCCTCGATCACGGTGTCCGCCTGGGACGGCCGCCGCTTCGTCCCGGTCCGCGGAGCGGAGGTCACCTGGGCCGAGGCGTCCGACGCCCCGACCGTCATCACCTTCGACCCGGTGCGCACCGCCCGGCTCCGGCTGGACCTGGTGAGCGCGCGTCCCGGGGCCGCGGACGGCGCGCAGCGGATCAGCACACTAGGGATTTCGGACGATTAGGACACCCCCGGCCATGGGCACGGTGCGTATGTCAAGTTGCGCCCGTTTCGGCTGGAGGAGTGAGGATGGCGGAGGTTCGCGGGGAGTTCATCCGTGCATTGCCCGGCGTCCTGGAGGAGCACGCGAGGCGGGCGGGGGACAGGACGGCGTTCCAGGATGCCCGGCGGGCGGTGACGTACGCGGCTCTGGAGGAACGGACCGGGCGGCTGGCGGGCCACCTGGCACGGCTCGGTGTGCGGCACGGCGACCGGGTGGCGCTCGCCTTGGGCAACCGCGTCGAGATGATGGAGAGCTACCTGGCGGTGCTGCGGGCGGGGGCGGTGGGGGTGCCGCTCGATCCGCGGGCCACGGACGCGGAACTGGCGTACTTCCTCGATGACAGCGGCGCGACCGCGATCGTCACCGAGGAGGCGCTGCTGCCGCGGATCGCCGGGCCCGCGGACGGACCGCCGCGGCCCACGGTCGTGGTGGCGGCCACGGACCGCTTACCCGGCGACGCCCCCGCGGAGGCGGTCCTGTTCGAGGCACTGGCCGGTACGGATCCGGGCGTCCCGCCCCGGGACGACCTCGGCCTGGACGACCCGGCGTGGATCCTCTACACCTCGGGCACCACCGGCGAGAGCAAGGGCGTGGTCTCCAGCCAGCGCGGCGCCCTGTGGTCGGTGGCGGCGGGCTACGTGCCGCGCTTCGGCCTCCAGGGGCAGGACCGGATGCTGTGGCCGCTGCCGCTGCACCACGCCCTGGCCCACTCGCTGTGCCTGCTGGGGGTGGTCTCGGTCGGAGCGAGCGCGTACCTCCTCGACCGGGGCGCGAGCGTCGCGCGGGCCCTCGCCGAACAGCCGTTCACCGTGCTGGCCGGAGTGCCCGCCACCTTCCACCTGCTGATGGACGCGGTACGGAAGGGCGTACGGCCGCTGCCCGGCCTGCGCCTGTGCGCCACCGGGGGCGCGCCGTGTCCCCCAGCGCTGCGGGCGGAGGCCGAGGAACTGCTGGGCGCGCCGCTGTTCGACGGCTACGGCTCCACCGAGGCCAGCGGGAAGATCACCGTCAACGGGTTCGGCAGGTTCCGCACCGACGACTCCAGCGGTCTGCCGCTGCCGGGCGTCGAGGTGCGGGTGGCCGATCCCGGGACCGGGGAGGGTGTCGCCGACGGCGACGAGGGCGAGCTGTGGGTCCGCGGCCCCAATCTGATGCTCGGTTACCACAACCGCCCGGACGCCACCGCCCGGGCCTTCCACGACGGCTGGTACCGCACCGGGGACCTCGGCCGCCGCCTGCCGCACTCCGGCATCCAGGTCACCGGCCGCCTCAAGGAACAGATCATCCGCGGCGGCCAGAACATCAACCCGCCCGAGGTGGAGCAGGTCCTGCTCGGCTGCCCGGACATCGCCGACGCGGCCGTCGTCGGCAGGCCGCACGACGTACTCGGCGAGGTGCCCATGGCCTTCGTCGTCCCCGGCCCCGGATCCGGCGGTGTCGACACGGGGCGGGCGCTGGCCGCCTGCCGGGAGCGGCTGTCGGCCTTCAAGGTGCCCGACGAGGTGTACGAGACCGGTTCGTTGCCCCGCACCTCGTCCGGCAAGATCATCCGAGGGGAGCTCGTACGACAGCTCGCCGAGCGCCTGACCGCGGCGCGCGAGTCCGCCTCGGCCGCACTGCGGACACGGCTGCTGCCCCTGCCTCCGTCCGGCAGGTACGACGCCGTGCTGCGCCTCGTCCTCGACGCCACGGCCCGGGTGTGCGACGTTCCCGCACCCGGCCCGGAGCCGGACCGTCCCTTCACCGTGCTCGGGCTCGCCTCCCTCGGGGGCATCCTGCTGCGGGACCGGCTCGGCGCGGCGACCGGTCTCGATCTGCCCGCGACCCTGGTGTTCGACCGTCCGACACCGGCCGATGTGGCGGATCATCTGCTCACCGCGCTGTTCGGCGGAGGTACGCCGCATCCGGCCGGGGGGCCGACGGTCGTGACGCCCCGCGCGTCCGCGGAGGAGCGCGAGGACCCGGTGGTCATCGTCTCCATGGCGTGCCGTTACCCCGGGGACGTGAACGCGCCGGAGGACCTGTGGCGGCTGGTCACCGAGGGGACGGACGCGACCTCGGACTTCCCCACCGACCGCGGCTGGGCGTCGGCGGGGCTCTTCGACCCCGATCCGGACCGGCTGGGCACCTCCGTCACCCGGCGGGGCGGCTTCCTGCACCGGGCGGCCGACTTCGACGCGGCCTTCTTCGGCATGTCCCCGCGCGAGGCCCTGGCCACCGACCCGCAACAGCGGCTGCTGCTGGAGACCGGCTGGGAGCTGCTGGAACGGGCCGGTATCGACCCGGCAGAGCTGCGCGGCGGCGACACCGGCGTGTTCGCCGGGATCATGCACGGTGACTACGGCGGCCGGTTCACCCACCGCGGGCCGCACGAGCTGGAGGCCCATCTCGCGCTGGGCTCGGCGGGCAGCGTGGCGTCCGGCCGCGTCGCCTACGCCCTGGGCCTGCGCGGACCCGCCGTGACGGTGGACACCGCCTGCTCCTCGTC
This sequence comes from Streptomyces sp. NPDC021115, assembly GCF_044333065.1. Lineage (NCBI taxonomy): Bacteria > Bacillati > Actinomycetota > Actinomycetes > Kitasatosporales > Streptomycetaceae > Streptomyces > Streptomyces sp. NPDC021115. The sequence goes on along the minus strand of NZ_JBIRQF010000003.1, from coordinate 305,683 downwards.
GCTGGTGGCGATGCACTGGGCGGCGCGGGCGCTGCGGTCCGGGGAGTGTTCACTGGCCATGGCCGGAGGCGTCACCGTCATGGCGACTCCCGGCCCGTTCGTCGCGTTCAGCAGGCTGCGGGGCCTGGCGCCGGACGGCCGGTGCAAGCCGTTCTCCGCGGCCGCCGACGGCACGGGGTGGGGTGAAGGGGCCGGTCTTGTGCTGCTGGAACGGCTCTCCGACGCCCGCCGCAACGGCCATCCCGTACTGGCCGTCCTCCGCGGCTCCGCCGTCAACTCCGACGGTCCGTCCAACGGGCTGACCGCGCCCAGCGGCCCGGCCCAGGAGCAGGTGATCCTGGACGCCCTGGCGGACGCGGGGCTGTCCCCGGCCGACATCGACGGCGTCGAGGCCCATGGCACGGGTACCGCGCTCGGCGATCCCATCGAGGCCCGGGCGCTGATGGCCGCGTACGGGCCCGGCCGGACCGGCGAACGGGCGCTGTGGCTGGGCGCGCTGAAGTCGAACATCGGGCACAGCCAGGCCGCCGCCGGGGTCGCGGGGGTCATCAAGACCGTCCTGGCCATGCGCCACGGACGGCTGCCCCGCACCCTGCACACCGGCGAGCCGTCGCCCCAGGTGGACTGGTCGTCGGGCACCGTACGGCTGCTGAAGCGGGAGGAGGAGTGGCATCCGGCGCCCGGCAGCCCACGCCGTGCCGGGGTCTCGGCGTTCGGCATCAGCGGGACCAACGCGCACGTCATCGTGGAGGAGCCCGCCCCGGAGGACACGGCCCGGGCGGTGGTGGTCGGCGCTCCCGCCCGCAGGTCGTCGCCTCCGCTGCTGCTCTCCGCCGCCAGCGCGCAGGCACTGCGCGCGCAGGCCCGGCAGATCGCGGCGCACGTGCGCGCGCACCCGGGAGCGGACCTGGCCGACGTGGCGTTCTCCCTGGCCACCACGCGCGCCGCGCTCGCCCATCGGGTGGCGCTGCCCACCGCGGACCGTGCGGTGCTGCTGACCGCCCTGGACGCGCTTGCCACGGACGGGCCCGTCCCGACGCCGGTGTCCACCGGGCGGCTGGCTCTGCTGTTCAGCGGGCAGGGCTCCCAACGGCCCGGCATGGGACGGGAGTTGCACGCGGCCTTCCCCGTCTTCGCGCAGGCTTTCGACGCCCTGTGCGAGCGGTTCGACGACGTCGGCGGGCTGGAGCGTCCCCTGCGCGGCGTGCTGTGGGCCGAGCAGGGGACCGGGGACGCCGACCTGCTGGAGCGCACGGATTTCTCGCAGGCGGGCCTGTTCACGTTCGAGGTGGCGCTGTTCCGGCTGCTGGAGTCCTGGGGTGTGCGGCCGGACTTCCTGGCGGGGCACTCCGTCGGTGAACTGGCGGCCGCCCACACCTCGGGCACCCTGTCGGAGGCGGACGCCGTCGAGCTGGTCGGCGCCCGGGGGCGGCTCATGCGTCAACTGCCCGCAGGGGGCGCCATGGTGGCCCTGGACGCCTCCGAGGAGGAGGTGGCGGAAGAGCTCTCGGACCTTGCAGACAGCGTCGCCATCGCCGCCGTGAACGCTCCCCGGTCGGTCGTCATCTCCGGAGCGGATGCGCCCGTGTCCACCGTCGCGGCGCGGTTCGCCGCGCGCGGTCGCCGCGCCACGCGGCTCCGGGTCTCCCACGCCTTCCACTCCCCGCTGGTGGAACCGATGCTCGCCGCGTTCGGCCAGGTAGCCGCCCGGTTGACGTACCGGCCTCCGCGCATCCCCGTCGTACCGGCCCTCACCGGGCGACCGGCCGTAGGGGACGAACTGCGCTCCGCCGCCTACTGGGTACGGCACGCCCGTGAGGCGGTGCGCTTCGGTGACGTCGTGCACGGGCTGGCCCACGACGAGCGGGTGACCGCCTTCGTGGAGATCGGACCCGGCGCGCAGCTCACCGCGGCGGCCGTGGCGGGCCTGGCCGGAACGGGTGAAGAGCGGCTGTGCACGGCCACCGTACGGGCCGGTGCGCCGGAGCCCGAGACGGCTCTGGACGCGGTGGCCCGACTGCATGTGCGCGGGCTGCCGGTTGACTGGCGCCGGGTGTTCGCGGGCAGCGGTGCCCGGCGGGTGGACCTGCCGACGTACCCCTTCCAGCGGAAGCGCTACTGGCTGGCCGACACCGCCGGTCCGGTCCCCGCGGCGAACGGGCATCCGTTGCTGGACCGGATGACCACCGTGCCCGGCACCGAGCGTCTGCTGTGCACCGGTCAGCTGTCCCCGTCGGTCCAGCCGTGGCTGCTCGATCACGTCGTCGCGGGCCAAGTACTGCTGCCCGGTGCGGCGTTCGCCGAGCTGGTCGTCCACGCGGGCGACATGTGCGGAACGGAGGTGCTGGAAGACCTGGTGCTGCTGGCCCCGCTGGTCCTGTCCGGCCAGGGCGACCGGGTGCAGATCCAGGTGGTCCTCGACGAGCCGGACGCGTCCGGCCGCCGCTCCGCCGAGGTGTACTCCCGCCCAGCGGACTCCGGTGCGCTCGGCGCCTGGACCCACCACGCGACCGGGCGGCTAGGTCCTGTCCGGCGGATCTTCGTGGGTCAGGCCGCGGCGTCTGGCGCCGTGCATCGCAAGGCGGAGGAGCGTCCTCGTACTGGGCGTACTTGGACGACTCCGACAACGCAGCGAGGTGCGGTGCCAGGCGTCGCGGCCCCGCGAGGATCCGCCGGACAGGGCCTGGGTCCTGACAGCGGGTCCGGTGGGCCCGCCCGCGACGCCGCCGCGTGGCCGCCCCCGGACGCCGTGCCCGTGGACCTCACCGGCGCCTACCGGCGGCTGGCGGACGGCGGTTACGGCTACGGCCCGGCGTTCCAGGGCGTGACGGCCGTGTGGCGGCGGGACGAGGAGCTGTTCGCCGAGGTGCGGCTGGAGGAACCGGTGGGGGCGGACGCCCGGCGGTACGGTATCCATCCCGCGCTGCTGGACGCCGCCCTGCACGCCCGGCTGCTCGCCGCGCCGCCCGAGGGCGGCGGCGCCCGACTGCCCTTCGCCTGGCGCGGCATGACCCTGTTCGCCGCGGGTGCCACGGCCGTGCGGGTACGGATCCGCGCCACCGGCGAGGACACGGCCGCCGTCGACGTCGCCGACCATACGGGCCAACCGGTGCTCCGGATCGATTCGCTCACCACACGGCCGCTCCGGGAAGCCGGGAAGGCGGCGGCCGGAACCCTGTACCGCACCCGGTGGACGGATGTCCCGGCCACCGCCGGACCGGACGCACCCGCGCCGGTCATGGCGGCGCCCGACGATCTGGCCCTGGGCGCGGTCCTTCCCGTCGGTGGCGGGGGCCCGGTCGTCGTCTCCCTCGCCACCCCGTCCCCGTCCTCCTCCGGGGGGCCGGTCGCGGACGCCCACGCCCTGACCTCCCGCGCCCTGGACCTGCTGCGGACCAGGCTGTCCGCCCCCGGACCGCACTTGGTCGTGGTGACGCGGGACGCCACCTCCCCGACACCGGACCTGGCCGCCGCCACGGCATGGGGTCTGCTGCGCACCGCCCAGTCGGAGTTTCCCGGCCGCCTCACCGTTGTGGACGTGGACGAGCGGCCGGAGTCGCTGCGCCTGCTGCCCACCGCCATCGCCACGGGCGAACCCCAGCTCGCCGTCCGGGAAGGCACCGTACGCGTCCCCCGGCTCGCCGCCGCCCCGGCGCCCGCGGACGCGGCGCCGCTGCGCGGCACCGTGCTGATCACCGGCGGCACCGGGGCGCTCGGCGGGCTGCTGGCCCGGCACCTGGCCACCCGTCACCAGGTCGGCCGTCTGGTGCTCCTCAGCCGCCGTGGCCCGGCGGCGCCGGGCGCGCGGCGGCTGAGGGCCGCGCTGGAGGAGGCGGGGGTCCAGGTGGATGTGATCGCGTGTGACGCCGCCGACCGCGACCGGCTCGCGACCGTGGTGGAGAAGTACGCACCGGGGCTGACCGCGGTCGTCCACACCGCCGGAGTGCTGGACGACGGCGTACTGGAGGCACAGACGCCGAAGCGGCTCGCGGCCGTGTTCCGTCCCAAGGCGGAAGCGGCCTGGCATCTCCACGAGCTGACGCGGGATCTGCCGCTGTCGCACTTCGTGCTGTTCTCCTCGGCGGCCGGCCTGCTGGGCAACCCCGGCCAGGGCAACTACGCCGCCGCGAATGCCTTCCTGGACGGGCTCGCACTCCACCGCGCCACTCTCGGACTGCCCGCGCTCTCCCTCCTCTGGGGACCCTGGGCGGATGCGGAAGGCGAGGGGGACGGCGGAATGGCGGCCCGCACCGCCCGGGCCGGGGACGGCCCGGTCCGCCCGGTCGCGGCCGAACAGGGCCTCGCGATGTTCGACACCGCGCTGGGCATGGGCGAAGCGGTGCTGGCTCCGCTGCCGCTGGCCCCCGCCCGGGCCGCCGGCACCTCCGGGCCGCCGGTCCCGCCGCCGCTCCGCGGGCTGATCCGCACCCCCCGCCCCGCCGCCCGGTCCGTGGCCGACGGCACGAACTCCGCCGAGGCGGCACCCGTGGCCGATTGGCGCGCCCAGCTGACCTCGCTGCCCGGGGCCGACCGGGCGTCCGCCCTGCTGGCGCTGGTCCGCGGGGAGGCCGCCCAGGTTCTCGGCCACCCGGACGCGACCGCCGTTGACCCCGGCGCCGACTTCGGCCAGTTGGGCTTCGACTCCCTCACCGGTGTCCTGCTGCGCAACCGGCTGAGTACGCTCACCGGTCTGTCACTGCCCGCGACGGTGACCTTCGACCGGCCCAGCGCCGCGGAACTGGCCGACCACCTGCTCGCGGAGCTGGGCCCCGCGCTGCCCGGAGAACCGGGAGCCACCGAACCGGCACCGCATGCGCCGACGGCCCGCCCGCCGCAGGGTCTCGCCTCTCTCTACCGGCGGGTGTGCCGGACCGGGGACGTGGTCCCGGCGATGCACCTGCTGATGAACGCCTCGCTCGCCCTGCCCGTCTTCGACCGTGCCGACCTCGCCCGGCACACGCTCGCGCCACTGCGGCTGGCCAGCCGTGACGAACGTACCGAACAGGCCGTCCTGGTCTGCTTCCCGGGCTTCTCCCCCAGCCCCGGCGGGCCCTGGTACCGGACCCTGGCCGACTGCTTCGGCGGCGAGCGGGACGTCCTGGAGATCCAGCACCCCGGCGTCGTCCACGGGGACGCCGTCCCGCGTGACTGGGAAACCCTGGTGGACCTGCACGCCGCCACCGTCACGGAGCACGTCGGAGACCGCCCGCACGTCCTGCTGGGCTACTCGATGGGCGGTTACCCCGCGCACTCGGTGGCGGCCCGGCTGGCGTCGGCCGGGACACCGCCGTCAGGTCTCGTCGTCGTGGACACCTACCACGTCACCCCGGACCGCGAGGACGAACCCTGGCTGCTGGCCATGCCCGCACGCGCCCCCCTGGAGATGGGAGAACGGTTCGACCTGGCCGTGGACGACATGTCGATGGCCGCGCTCGGGGCCTACACCCGCATGGCCCGTGGCTGGCGCCCCGGGCCGACGGGTGTCCCCACCCTGCTGGTCCGCGCCACGGAGCCGGTGCCCGAGATGCGGACCCACGGCGGGCGGGAGGCACACGGCGACGCGTGGCGTACGTCCTGGCTGGAGCCGTACGACACCGTGGACGTGCCCGGCGACCACTGGAGCATGACCGAGACCCACGCGCGGACGACGGCCGAGGCCATCCGCGCGTGGGTCACCGCACTCGGTACCGGCCCCCGTACGGGGTGCCGGGATCAGACCACCGGGGCGGGGTAGGTCGGGTACTCCACGCCGGACACGTGCTGGACGACGCGGATGACCTGGCAGGAGTAGCCGAACTCGTTGTCGTACCAGAGGTAGAGGATCGCGTTGTCACCCTCGACCTTGGTGGCACCGGCGTCGATGATCGAGGCGTGGCGCGAGCCGATGAAGTCGTTCGACACCGCGTCGGGGGCGCTGATGAAGTCGATCTGGCGCTTGAGCGGCGAGGTCAGCGACACATCGCGGAGGTGGTCCAGGACCTCCTCGCGGGTGGTCTCGCGCGCGAGCTGGAGGTTGAGGATCGCGATCGAGACGTTCGGCACCGGGACCCGGATCGAGCTGCCGGTGATCTTCGCCTTGAGGTCGGGCAGCGCCTTGGCTACGGCGGAGGCGGCACCGGTCTCGGTGATGACCATGTTGAGCGGCGCGGAGCGGCCACGGCGCTCGGACTTGTGGTAGTTGTCCAGCAGGTTCTGGTCGTTGGTGAACGAGTGGACGGTCTCCACGTGGCCGCGCAGCACCCCGTACTCGTCCTCCATCGCCTTCAGCGGCGGGACGATGGCGTTGGTGGTGCAGGACGCGCAGGACAGGATCTGCTCGTCCGGCTTGAGGGTGTCGTGGTTGACGCCGTGGACGATGTTGGGGACGTCGCCCTTGCCCGGCGCGGTCAGGACGACCTTGTCGATGCCGGGCCGGAGGTGCTTGGACAGGCCCTCGCGGTCACGCCACTTGCCGGTGTTGTCAATGAGGATGGCGTTCTTGATGCCGTGCGCCGAGTAGTCGACCGACGTCGGGTCGTCGGCGTAGATCACCTTGATCTCGTTGCCATTGGCGACGATCTTGCTGTTCGCCTCGTCGACGGTGATCGTGCCCTGGAACTGGCCGTGGATCGAGTCGCGGCGCAGCAGCGAGGCGCGCTTGACGAGGTCGTCGGCGGCCTGGCCGCCGCTTCCGCGGACGACGATGGCGCGCAGCCGCAGACCGTTGCCGGAACCGGCCTTCTCGATGAGGAGACGGGCCACGAGCCGACCGATGCGCCCGAAGCCGTAGAGGACGACGTCACGCCCCTCGCGGCGCTCGATCTTGTTGGCGCCCGTGGCACCGGCCACGGCCTCGGCGGTGAACTCCTCCACCGACAGACCGTGGTCGTCGGCCTTGTACGTGGCGGCGAGCATGCCGATGTCGATCTGGGACGGACCGAGATCGAGCGTGGTCAGGGCCTGGAGGAACGGCAGCGTCTCGGTGACCGAGAGTTCGTCGCCGGCGATCTGCCGGGCGAAGCGGTGGGTCTTGAGGATGCTGACCACCGACTTGTTCACCAGGGAGCGGCTGTGCAGCAGAACGTTGACGTCCCGCTCACGGTGCAGCTTCCCGATGATCGGGATCATCGACTCCGCGATCTCCTCGCGGGTGTTCCAGTTGGTGAACGAGTCCTCGTTGGCAGTCACAAGTTCATCTTTCGAGCTAGGCGGTGCTCAGATGGTAACCCGCCTGCACCTTTGATCAGTCACGAGGTGCCGCCGGGCTCGCGGCGACGCCTCGTGACGGGTCCGGTCCTGGGGGAGTTCTAGCCGTGCTCGGCCGGCATGCCCGCACACGTCCGACAGGGACAGTGCGGACAGCCCACGGAGTGCAGGAAGCGCGGCGGACCGGCGGTGGACCCGCAGATCAGACAGGTCAGCTCGCCGTCGTCGGCCACCACCTCCTCGTATGCCACCGGGACCATCCGGTCGTCCGCGCCGATCCGCTTGTGCGGCGCGCCGACGGCGAGGATCACATGGTCGGTGATCGCGCCGACCGCGTGAGGGATGCCACCTTCGATGAGCAGGGTCTGGCCGGCGTGGGTCTCGTAGATCCGGCCGCCGTAGGTCATGGTGCCGATACCGGCCACGATGGTCAGGATGTGGTGGCCGGGGTGGGTGTGCGGGACGAATCCGGCGCCCGCGGGCAGCCGGATCAGATCCGCGCCGATGTCATCGTTGGTCACCAGTTCGCGCCCGCTGGCCGACGAGGTGCCGTGCACCGGCACCGGCAGCGGGGCGTGCTCCACATGCAGCCCGGTGTGCTCGGGGCTCAGGGTCTTCTTGGCCCACGTGGCGATCTTCAGCGCGGGTTCGGTGTCCTGGTTCCGCATGTCACTCCCTCGGTATCCCAAACGACGCCGCCCAGGTCATGGCGGCCGGATCGCAGCACGGAGAAGCCCACCGTGGCAGGGTGGCCGGTGCGCGGCTGTCGCGCCCAGGCCCAGCGGTCGGCGCGGGCGGTCCCGTGGTCGTCCACGAGACAGCGCCACAGGTAGTCGAGCGCCCAGGGCACACCGCCGGTGACCGGGTCGGCGGCGGCAGCAGGGGCATGGGGCAGCAGCCGCAGCCCGCCGTCCCCGGACTCCCACCACGCGCCGAACTGGGGCATATCGCCCTCAATGCCTTCGATGGCGCAGATCTCGGCAGCGAGTGCGGCGTGCTCGGAAAGAGGCCACTGGGACCGCAGACACGCGCGCCACCGCGCCTTCTCGGCCTCCGGCAGGGGCTCCCACATGCCGTGTGCGCGCATGTGTTCGCGGAGGAAGTCGAAGGCCGCGAAGACGGGCTCCTCGCCGGTGGGGACCGGCTCGTACACGCCGTACGGCGCGATCGCGCGCAGCGCGCGGTGCAGGTCGCCCTCGGGCAGGTCCGGCGAGGGCGCGGGGCCGGTGCCGAGCAGGGTCCGGGCGGTGACGGCGGCGTAGCGCAGCAGCCGTTCGTACCGCACCGCGGAGATCCGCCGCACGGCCAGGGCGCGGCCCATCGCGGTGCGCTGGGGTTTGCCGGTGGCGGTGGCGAGGAAGCCGCCCCAGCGGACGGCGGCGGGGCGTACGGCGGCCCGCTCGCACACGGTGTGCACCGCGTCGAGCGTGGCGGCGGGAGGCCCGTCGGCGACGAGGCCGACCTCGTGGCCGAGCGCGGCCGCGGTCACGGGGACGGCGGCGAACCGGCCGCGCAGGCCCGCGGCGTGCCAGGTGCGCTCCACGTCCAGCGGGTAGTGCTTCTCGCCGCCGCGGTCGATGCGCTCCTTGTCGCGGCCCCTGAGGACGAGCAGTCCGTCGCGCAGCTCGCCGAGGTCGCCGGTGCGCAGCCAGCCGCCGGGGGCGAAGGCCCGGGCGGTGGCGGCCGGGTCGCGCCAATAGCCGTTCATCATGTCCGGTGTTCTGATCCACACCTCGCCGGATTCGAGCCGCACCTCGGTGTCCGGCAGCGGCAGTCCGACCGGCGGGAAGCGGTCGAGGTACTGCGTCGTGAAGTCCTCGCCGGTCAGCTCGGGCATGGTGAAGCTGAAGTTCATCGCTTCGGTGAGCCCGTACCCCTGGCGGAGCCGGGGCCCGTAGCGCTCGTGGAAGCGCCGGGCGAGGTCGCCGGTGAGCGGGGCGGCCGCGGTGATCAGGTAGTCCAGCCCGTCCGGCCACGCTGGTGCGGCCTCCACCAGCTCCGTGAGCAGGGCGGGGACGATCGAGGCGGTGCGGGCGCCGCCCGCCGCCAGCTCGCGCAGATAGCGCTCGGGGTCGAAGACGGTGTGCAGGATCAGCGGGGTGTGCGTGATGTGGGCGCCGATGAGCGACATCACGAGCGCGTTGCAGTGGTACAGCGGCAGACAGGTGCCGTGCGGGCGGTCGGGGGCGAAGCGGTGCAGCCGCGCCGTCTTGGCGGCGTTGCCGAGGACGGCGCGGCGGCTGAGCATCACGCCCTTGGGGGTGCCGGTGGACCCGGAGGTGAACATGATGAACGCCAGGTCCGCCGCATCGGGATCGGGCTCGGCGGGCGCTCCGGGGAGGATCCGCAGCCCGATCGGGTGGGTGCGGTCGGCGGGGGTGTCGATGACGGCGGAGGCGTCCACGCGCCGTATGGCGGCGGCCAGTTCGGCGTCGGAGGTGCGCGGATGCTGCGGTACGGCGACGAGCCGCAGATCGAAGCAGGTGAGGAGGGCCGCGGCCAGTGGCTCGCCGTGCGGAAGCCGGATCACGACGCGGGCGCCCTCGGCAAGGGCCTCCAGGCCGAGCAGCTCAGCGCGGTGGCGTTGTGCCAGCTCTGCCGTGTCCAGCGGGGCGCGGTGCGCCACGGAAATCATGGGTTCTCCGTCCCTAGGGCGGTGCGGTCGTGGCGGCGCAGTTCTTCGGCGAGGATGCGGCCGAAGGCGCCGATGTGCTGGTGCTGCATGATGCGCTCGTGGTCGCTGTCCACTTCGTGGAGCGTGAGCGCGCCGGATACGAGGGGGCGCCACGCCTTCTCCAGCGCCGGGCGGTTTCCGGCCCCGGCCACATGGACGGCATCGCCGTCGAGGGCGGTGGGCCGGTGGCCACGCAGGAGCCGGGCGTTGTTCTTCGACACCGCGACGATGCGGTCGATGTCGTCCTCGGTGAGGGTCGCGAGCGCGCTGCCCTCGGTGCGCAGCAGGGCGGTGACGGTGGCGAAGTCCAGGCCACCGGGCGGGAAATGGCGTTCGTCGTGTCCCGCTGCGGTCACCAGGATGCGGTGGATGCGCTCCTCGTCGATGTGTTCGCCGTCGCCGTCAGTGTCACCGTCGCCGTCGTCTGCGGGCGGCAGGGTGTCGACGACGCACAGCAGCCCCGGTTCGACGCCCAGTTTCCGTAGGCGTACGGCCATGGCGTGGGCGACGAGTCCGCCGAAGGACCAGCCCACCAGGTGGTACGGGCCGTGCGGGCGTACGGAGCGCAGCTCGTCCACGTACCGCTCGGCCATCTCCTCGACGCTGGAGGGCAGTTCGCCGAGTCCGCCGGGGCCCTCGCCGCGCAGGGCGTAGAGCGGATGGGCGCGGTCGACGTGGTGCAGCAGCCCCGCGTACAGCCAGCCGATGCCACTGAGAGGGTGCACACAGAAGACGGGTGCCGCGTCGCCGGTGGCGCGGTACGCGATGAGGTGGCCCCGGGCGGTGGGGGTGCCGTCGTCGAGGCGTGCTGCGAGCGTGGCGGGGGTGGCCGCCTCGAACAGGTCGCGGATGGTGGGTCGCAGGCCGAGTACGTCGCGGATGCGGGTGGCGAGCCGGGTGGCGCTCAGCGAGTGGCCGCCCAGCGCGAAGAAGCTGTCCGTGGCGCCGACCCGGGGCACGCCCAGCACCTCGGCGAACAGGCGGCACAGCGTCTCCTCCCGCAGCGTGCCCGGCGCCCGGCCACCGGTGCCGCTCCCCCAGTCCGGCTCGGGCAGCGCGCGCCGGTCCACCTTGCCGTTGCGGGTCAGCGGGAGGTGGTCGAGGGGGTGGAGGCGGGCCGGGAGCATATAGCCGGGCAGCCGTGCGGCCAGGTGGTCGCGTACGGAGTCCAGGTCGGCCCCGGCCGTGTCGTCGGTGACGACGTAGCCGACCAGGCGGCGGTCGTCGGGGCCCGGCTCCCACACCGCCGCGGCGGCGGCCCGCACCTGGGGATGCGCGGCCAACGCGGCCTCGATCTCGCCCAGTTCGATGCGGTGGCCGCGCAGCTTGATCTGGTCGTCGTCGCGGCCGTGGAAGCGCAGGCTGCCGTCGGCCCGCCACGAGGCCAGGTCGCCGGTGCGGTACATGAGGGTTCCGGGCGGGCCGAAGGGGTCGGCGACGAACCGCCCCGCGGTGAGCGACGGGCGGTGCAGATAGCCGTGGGCCACACCCGCGCCCGCCAGGTACAGATCGCCGATGGCGCCGGGCGGCACGGGCCGCAGCCGGGGGCCCAGGACGTATGCGCGGGTGTTGGCGACGGGCCGTCCCAGGGGCACGCCGGGCTCCTGGGGGCCGCCGACGGGGTGGCAGGCGGACCAGACGGTGGTCTCGGTGGGGCCGTAGTAGGCGAACAGTCGGCAGCCGAGGCCGGTGAGCGTTTCGGCGAGCGGGCCGGGGACGGCCTCACCGCCGATCACCGCGCGCATGCCGCGCAGCACGTCCGGCCGCCGGTCGGCCAGGGTCTGCCAGCGCGAGGGGGTGGCCTGCATGACGGTGACGCGGTGGCGGGCCAGGAGGGCGAGCAGGGTGTCCGGGTCGCGGAGGGCCACGGTGTCGGCGACCACCGTGGCGGCGCCGGTCACCGGGCCGAGGAACAGCTCCGGCACCGACATGTCGAAGTTGGCGGGGGCGGCGGCCAGGATGCGGTCGCCCTCGTGGACACCGAGGCGGTGGCGCATGGTGGCCAGCAGGTTGGTCAGCGCCGAGTGCGGGACGACGACGGCCTTGGGGTGGCCGGTGGATCCCGAGGTGTGGATGGCGTACGCGGCGTCATCGGGCACCAGGGCCGGGCCGGATGGCGTGGCCGGTCCGGCGCTGATCGTCACGGGTTCGCGGCCGTTGTCCGGGGCGCGCAGGACCAGGGCGGGGCGGGCGTCGGCGAGCAGCGCGGCGATCCGGTCGGGCGGCAGGCCCGGGTCGAACGGCAGATAGGCGGCCCCGGTGGACATCACGGCCAGGCACGCCGTGATGAGGCCGGTGTCGCGCGGCAGTCCGACGGCGACCAGTCGGCCGGGGCCCGCGCCACGCTCCCGTAGCGTCCCGGCCAGGTCGGCGACCCGTTCGGCGAGCTGCCGGAAGTCCACCGTCTCGGTGGCCCCGATCACGGCGGGCGCGTGCGGGGTGCGGCGGGCCCGGTCCGTGAACATCTCGGCCACACCCGCCCCGGCCACCTCGTGTGCCGTGTCGTTCCAGGTGGTGAGGGTCCGTCGCTCCTCGTCCTCCGTGAGCAGCGGCAGGTCCGCGACGGCTCGGCCGGGGTCGGCCACGGCGGCGCGGAGCAGCCGGGTCAGCCGCTCGTTCAGCGCGTCCGCCGTAGGCCGGGTGAACAGGTCGGCGTTGTACTCCAGCACCCCGGACACGCCCGCGGGCGCGCCGGTCCCGTCGTCCTCCTGCCGCAGGCTCCACAGCAGGTCGAGGCGGGCCCGGTCGCCGTGCACCGGCACGGGCCGCGCGGTGATCCCGGGCAGGTCGACGTCGGCGGGAGGCGTGTCCTGGAAGGCCAGCATCACCTGGAAGACGGGGTGGTGCGCGGTGGACCGCGGCGGGTTGAGGATTTCCACCAGCGCCTCGAACGGCAGCTCCTGATGGTCGAGGCCGTCCAGGTCGGCCGTGCGCACCCGGCGCAGCAGTTCGGCGAAGGACGGGTTTCCCGACAGGTCGGTGCGCAGCACCACCGTGTTGACGAAGCAGCCGACGGTGTCGTGGAGCGCCGCGTCATGGCGGCCCGCGACCGGTGTGCCGACGGGGATGTCCTCGCCCGCACCGAGCCCGGACAGCAGGGCGGCGATCGCGGCGTGCAGCACCATGAACACGCTCGCCCCGTGGGCGTGGGCCAGATCGGTGACGTCCCGGTGCAGTGCGGCGTCCAGGGTCACCGGCACGGTGCCGCCGCGGTGCGAGAGGGCGGGCGGGCGCGGATGGTCGGCGGGCAGGGGCAGCACCTGCGGAATGCCGCTCAGGGTGCGGGTCCAGTACGCGACGTCGTCCTCGGTGGGCAGCTCCCGCTGCCAGACGGTGAAGTCCGCGTACTGCGCGGGCAGCGGCTCCCACCGTGGCGCGGTGCCGGTGGCCCTCGCCCGGTAGGCGGCCGAGAGGTCCCGGGTGAGCGGGGCCAGCGACCAGCCGTCGGCCGCGATGTGGTGGAGCAGCAGCATCAGGACGTGGCGGTCGGGGCCGAGCGCGTACAGCGTGGCCCGCAGGGGCGGTTCGGTGGCCAGGTCGAAGGGGCGGGCGGCGTCGGTGGCGAGCCGCCCGGCCAGGCCCGCCCCGTCCACCCCGCCCGCCTCGACCGTCTCGAAGGGCGGCGTGGCGGGGGTGGTCGGGCGCTGCCAGGGCTCGCCGTCGTGGACGTCCACCACGGTGCGCAGGCTCTCGTGGCGCGTCATCACGTCCAGGAGCGCGGCGCGCAGCGCCTCGGTGTCGAGCGGTCCGTCGAGCGTCACGGCGAACGGCATGTGGTACGTCGGGCCGGCGTCCTCGAACTGGTGGAGGAACCACAGGCGGGCCTGGGCGAACGACAGCGGTACGCGGTCCGGGCGCGGTCCGGGGCGCAGCGGCGCGCGGACGGCCGAGCGCGAAGGGGTGACGCGCGGGGCGAGCGCGGCGACTGTGGGCGCGTCGAACAGCGTGCGGATGCCGAGGTCAACACCGAGGCCCGCGCGGATCTTGTTGATGAGCTGGGTGGCCAGCAGGGAGTGGCCGCCGAGGTCGAAGAAGCCGTCGTCCACGCCGACTTCGGGCACACCGAGTGTGTCGGCGAAGGCGCGGCACAGGAACCGCTCCAGGTCGGTGGCGGGCGCCCGCCCGTCCCCGGCCCGCAGGCCCTCGGTCGGTGCGGGCAGTGCCTGCCGGTCGAGTTTGCCGTTGCGGGTCAGCGGAAGCCGGGCGAGCGGCACCACGAAGCCGGGCACCATGTATCCGGGCAGGTGGGCGGCCATGTGGCGGCGCAGCGCCGCGGGGTCGAGACGGGTGTCGGGGGTGGCGGGCACGGCGTACGCCACGAGCCGGTCCTGGGCGCTCTGGGCGAGGACGGTGGCCTGTACGACATCGGGGTGGCGCTCCAGGACGGCCTCGATCTCGCCCGGTTCGATCCGGAAACCACGGATCTTCACCTGGTGGTCGCTGCGGCCCAGGTACTCCAGTGTGCCGTCCGGCCACCGGCGCGCCAGGTCGCCCGAGCGGTACATCCGGGCGCCGGGCGGGCCGGACGGGTCGGCCACGAAGCGGGTCGCGGTCAGCGCCGGGCGGCCGAGGTAGCCGCGGGCCACGCCGGGGCCGGAGAGGCAGATCTCGCCGGGGCAGCCGGGTGGTACGGGCCGCAGCGCGTGGTCGAGCAGATGGAGGCGCAGGTCGGCGAGGGGTTCACCGATGGCGCTGCGGGTGTCGGCGGGGTCGGTCAGCTCGGCGTAGGTGGAGTGCACGGTGGTCTCGGTGATGCCGTACATGTTCACGAGCCGGGGGCGCGTGGTGGCGGGGCCGGTGGGATACCAGTCGCGGATCCGCCGTGGGTCCAGCGCCTCCCCGGCGAACACCACGACGCGCAGCGCGTGCCGCGGTGGCCCGTGGCCCTCCCGCTCCATGTCGGCCGCCGCTTGGGCGAGTTGGTAGAACGCCGACGGCGTCTGGCACAGCGCGGTCACCCGCTCGCGGACGAGTAGCCGCCACATCTCGCGCGGCGACCGGCTGACCGTATGCGGCACGACGACGAGCCGTCCGCCACGGCCGAGGGCCGTCCACAGCTCCCATACGGACACGTCGAAGGCGTACGAGTGGAACAGGGCGTGCACATCGTCAGGGCCGAAGCCGAAGCGCTCGTCGGTGGTGTCCAGGAGCCGTACGACGTTGTCGTGCGTGACCACGACGCCCTTGGGGGTGCCGGTCGAGCCGGAGGTGTGTATCACGTACGCGGTGGTGTGCGGGTCGGTGCTCCGGCCGAGGTCACCGGCCGGGCCCTCGGCCAGGGCGGCGGCCACCTCCGGGGCGTCCAGCAGCAACCGGTCCTGGCCGGGCGGCAGCATGGCCGCGGTGTCGGCCGTCGCCACGGCCAGTGGCGGTGCCGCCTCGTCGAGCACATGGCGGACCCGTTCGGGCGGGGTGGCCGGGTCAAGCGGCAGATAGCCCGCACCGGACTTGAGCACGGCGAGTACCGCCGTGACCAGGTCGGCACCGCGTCGCAGGGCGAGCGCCACGAGCCCGCCGGGGCCCGCGCCACGGGCCATGAGCAGCCGCGCGAGGCGGTTCGCCCGTTCGTTCACCTGCCGGTAGGTGGCGGTGTGTTCGCCGTCGGTCAGCGCGGGGGCGTCCGGTCGCCGCGCCACCTGCGCCTCGAAGAGCGCGGGCAGTGTGGGGCGGGCCGGTGCCGGATCGGCGGCGGGGAGCCGGGGGGTGTGCTCGTCCGGCAGCAGCAGGCCGATGTCGGCGAGCCGGGCACCGGGCGCGTCGGCGATACGGCGCAGCAGCACGCCGAACCGGTCGAGCAGCCGCCGGGCGGCGTCCGCGTCCAGGACGGCGGTGTGGTGGTCGAGCTGGAGCCGCAGCTGTGCCCCGTCCCCGGGCAGGGCGGCGAGCGTCAGCGGGTAGTGGGTACTGTCCAGCACCCGCAGCCCGGTGATCTCGATACCGGGCGCCACGTCCCGCAGGGTGGCGGCGTCGAGGGGATAGTTCTCGAACACGACCAGGGTGTCGAACAGTTCGCCGTATCCGGCGAGGCGCTGGAGCCGGGTGAGGTCGGCGTGCTGGTGCTCGACGACGGCGAGCTGCTGGTCCCGCAGCGCGCGGAGGGTCTCCTCGACGGTGCGGGAGGGGTCGAGGCGGACCCGTACCGGGATGGTGTTGATCAGCAGCCCGACGATGTTCTCCACACCGGGCAGCTCGGGCGGGCGGCCGGACACCGTGGTGCCGAACACGACGTCGTCCCGGCCGGTGTGCGCGCCCAGCAGCATCGCCCAGCCCAGCTGGACGAGCGTGCTGACGGTCAGCCCGTGTGCCCGGGCCGCCCGGCGCAGCGCGCCCGCCGCGTCGGCGTCCAGCTCGGCGTGGACCCGCTCATGCCCCGTGGTGTCCCGTCCCCCGGCGATCAGGGTGGGCCCGTCCAGCCCGGACAGCACCCCGCGCCACGCGGCCTCGTCGGCCTCGGTGTCGCGGGCGCCGAGCCAGTCCAGGAAGGTGCGGTACGGGGTGACGGCCGGTGGCGTCCCGCCCGCGTACAGGGTGAACAGCTCCCGTACGGCGATCGGCCAGGACCAGCCGTCCAGCAGGATGTGGTGGGCCGTCAGCACGAATACGTGGCGGTGTGGGTCGTCGGTCCGCAGCAGGGTCGCGCGCAGCGCCGGTGGCCGGGCGAGGTCGAACCGCACCCCCCGGTCCCGTTCGAGGAAGTCCGCCTCCTCCAGGGCCGACGCCACGTGTTCCTCCTGCCACGGGACGTCGACCTGCTCGGACCACACCTGCACGGGCCGCCCGTCGCCATCCGGGCTGAACCCGGCGGCCAGGTTCGGATGCCGCCGCAGCAGCGCACCGACCGCCGCACGCAGCGCGGTGGCGTCGAGCGGGCCGGTGAGTTCGAAGACGAACTGGACGAGATACGGATCGGCGCCGCTGCCGCCGCTCTGGCCGTGCTCGTACTGGGAGTGGAACAACAGCCCCTGAGCGAGTGGCGGTACGGGCAAGCCCGTGGCGGCCGCCGAAGCCGGTTCGCCCTCGGCGGCCACCGGGGCGTGCTCGGGTGCCCAGTTCGCCAGGGCCGTCAGGTGGGCGAACCAACGGTCGGCCAAGGAAGCCATCCGCGCCTCGTCCAGCCGCTTTCCGGCCCAGGACCACATCGCGGTGAGCCGCGGGCCCTCCGGGTGGTCGGCCAGCACCGTGTCGAGTTCGATGGCATGGGCCAACGCCAGGTCGCGCGGGGCGCTGGACGCGAGGACGGTGTCCCGGGGGCTCCAGTCGCGCTCGTCGTCCGCGTCGAAGCGGCCGAGGTAGTTGAAGGCGATCGGCGGCGGGGCGGAGGCGGCCAGACAGCCCGTGGTCCGCGGGTTGAGGTGGCGCAGCAGGCCGTGGCCGAGGCCATGGGCCGGGATGGCGCGCAGCGCGGTGCGGACCCGGTCCACGGCGCGGTCCCACGGCGTGGTCGCGTCACCGGCGTCGAGCAGCGCCGGGTAGATGGTGGTGAACCAGCCCACCGTGCGGGACAGTTCGAGGCCGTCGGCGAACTCCTCCCGGCCGTGGCCCTCCACCTCAAGACCGACGGCCGACTCCCCGCTCCCCCGCCACTCCGCGACGGCCCGGACGAAGGCGGTCAGCAGCAGGTCGTTCAGCGAGGCGCCGAACGCGGCGGGGGCCCGCTCCGTCAGGGCCGCGGTGACGGTGGCCGGGAGGGTGCGGATGTGCCGCCGCCGGGTGGCCTCGGTGTCCCGCGCCGGGTCGAGCCGCAGCGCGCCCCCGAGGCGGCCCACCGCGTCGGCGATCCGGTCCCAGTACGGGAGTTCTGCGAGGACCGAGGCGTCCCGCGCGTGCACCGCGAGCGCCCGGCTCCACGTCGCGAAGGACGTGCCGACCGGTGGCGGGGCCGGGGCCCGGCCGACCCGCACCGCCTGCCAGGCGTCCCGCAGGTCGTCGAGGAGCACCCGCCACGACACCCCGTCGACGGCGAGGTGATGTACGGCGAGGACGAGGGTGCCGGGCCGGTCCGGACCTGCGTCGAACCACTCCGCGTGCACGATCCGCCCCGCCGTGGGGTCCAGCCGCTCCCGGGCCCGCGCGGCGCGCTCCCGTACGGCGGACCGCAGCGCGTCCCCGTCCAGCCGGGCCGCGTCGTGCCGGACCAGGCCCAGCCGCCCACGGGGTCCGGTGCGCGGCTCCCAGGATGAGCCCCGCACCGACAGCCGGAGCCGCAGCATGGCGTGGCGTTCGAGCAGCGCTTCGAGGAGGGTGCGCAGCCTCGGTGTGTCCAGTCCGGCGGGGGTGCGCAGGGTCATGGACTGCGCGAATCCGGCGACGGAGCCACCGCGTTCGCGCAGCCAGTGCATCACCGGGGTCGGCTCCACGGTCGGGTCGGCATCGGCCTCGGTGTCGCCGGTCGGGGCGGACCGGTCGGCCAGGGTGGCGGCCAAGTCGGCTACCGAGGGGAGGCGGAAGACATCCTGCGAGGTGAGCGGGAGTCCGGCCCGCCGGGCGCGGCTGACCAGGTGGATGGCCAGGATGCTGTCGCCGCCCAGGCTGAAGAAGCCGGTGTCCAGGGGGATGTCCTGCTCGCCCAGCACCTCCCGGAACAGCGCGCTCAGCGTCTCCTCGGCGGGTGTGCGGGGCGTCCGGTCCGTGAGCGCCGACCGCTGGGCGGACGGCGCGGGCAGCGCGGCGCGGTCGAGCTTGCCGTTGCGGGTGAGGGGAAGCAGTTCCACGGGGACGATCGCAGACGGCACCATGAACGCCGGGAGGTGTTCGGTGGCGTGGTGTTCCAGCTCGGCCCCGTCGACCTCGCTCGTGACGACGTACGACACGAGCCTGCGCTCACCGGGCCGGTCCTCACGCAGCACGGTGGCGGCCCGCGTCACTGCGGGGTGGCGGCACAGCGCGGCGTCGATCTCGCCGGGTTCGATCCGGTAGCCGCGCAACTTGACCTGGCTGTCGGCGCGGCCCACGAAGTCGAGGGTGCGGTCCGGGTTCCAGCGGGCGAGGTCTCCGGTGCGGTACATCCGGGCGCCGGGCGGGCCGGACGGGCAGGCCACGAACCGCTCCGCGGTCCGGCGCCGCGCGCCGAGGTAGCCACGGGCGAGCCCGGTGCCGGAGAGGTAGACCTCGCCGGTGACGCCGGGCGGGACGGGACGCAGCGCGTCGTCCAGCAGGTGCACACCGGTGCCGTCGAGCGGGCCGCCGATGGGCACCGAAGCGAGGTGTCCGGGAAGGTGGTCCACCGGGTGACGGGTGGCGAAGACGGTGGTCTCGGTGGGCCCGTAGCCGTTGACGACGGCGGGGGCCCGGCGCGCCGCGCGGACCCGCCGCACGGCCTCGGGCGCGACCACGTCGCCGCCGGTCCACACCTGGCGGACACCGGCGAGGCAGTCGGGGTCCTCCTCGGCCAGCGCCGCGAACAGCCCGGCCGTCAGCCACAGTCCGGTGACCCCGTGCGCGGCGATGGCGTCGCGCAGCACACCGAGATCGGTCCGCCCCGGCGGGGCGACCACGATCTCGCCGCCGGTGAGCAGCGGCACCCACAGCTCCAGGGTGAGCGCGTCGAAGGCGTGCGGGGAGTGCAGCAGCACCCGCTCGGCGCCGCCCTCGCGCCACCAGCGGTCGGCGGCGAGCCGTACGAGGTTGGCGTGGGTGATCGCGACGCCCTTCGGATCGCCGGTCGAGCCCGAGGTGTACATCACGCAGGCGAGCTGCTCGGGGTGCACGGTCGCCGGAGGGTGATGCGTCGCTGAAGGGTGATACGACGGGTCGGACGGCTCGTCGCCGAGGACGACGACGCGGTGTCCCCGGTCGCGGAACCATCCGGCGATCTCGTCGTCCCGGGTCGTGGCGTCGGTGAGCAGGAACCGCGCCCCGGCCCCGGCGGCGATGGCGGCCAGGCGGCTGGTGGCATCCGCGCGGTGCAGCGGCAGATACGCGGCGCCCGCCTTGACCACGCCCAGCACGGCGACGACGAGTTCGGGCGAGCGCTCGACGAGGAGGCCCACCGGCGTTTCGGCGGTGACGCCCGCCGCGGTGAGCCGGGCCGCGAGGGCGGTCGCGCGGGCGTCGAGCTGCCGGTAGGTGAGCCGCTCGCCGGTCGCGGCCGAGCACACGGCGAACGCCTCGGGCGTGGCGGCCACCTGGGCCTGGAACCGCGCGAGCGCGGTACGCGCCCCTCCGTCGTACGACTGCGGCTGCCTGCTCCCCGCCGCCCCGATGCGGTCGCGCTCGGCGGCCGAGGTGACGGCGTAACGCGCCACGGGCGTCCGGCCCGGGCGGGTGGCGGCCTGGCGCAGCACGCGCAGGAAGCGGTCGCTCGCGTCGCGCAGCAGCTCCGGGGAGTGGTTGGCCGGGTTGGCGTCGGCGTCGAGGGTGAGCGGGCCGTCGCCACGGTCGTACGCCACCAGGGACAGATCCTCCGAGGGCGGCGCCTGGACGTTGTGCACGGTGGCGGTGGCGGACCCGAAGCGCAGACCGTAGGCGAAGCGCTGGATGTTGAGGACGGGCCCGAAGAAGCGCCGCCCGTCCTGGGGGTATCCGAGGTCGCGGCGCAGCTGTTCGCCCCGGTAGCGCTGATGCCGCTGGACGCGGGCGATCGCCTCGTCGGCCCGGGCCGCCAGCTCGGCGAAGGGCGCGGCGGGGTCGGCGTAGAGCCGCAGCGGCAGCACATTGGCGGCCATGCCGGGCACGCGTCGGCTCTGCTCGCTGACCCGTCCGGTGACCGGCAGGCTGAGGACGACGTCGCGGCTGCCGGTCATCGCGTGGACGAAGACGGCGGTCGCCGCGATGACGAGCCGCGACCAGCGCTGCCCCATGTGCTCCGCGGCCGACCGCAGTTGGGCGAACTCCGCTTCCGGCAGGGTGCTGGTGACCCGCAGCGAGGCGGCCGGGACGGGGGCCGGGCGCGGGGCCAGGCTGAGGAATCCCGGATGGCCCTCCATCTGGCCGAGCCACCACCGCCGGTCGGCCTCCCACTGCGGTGAGCCCTGGTACGCCCGCTCCTCTTCGAGGACGGCTCGGAGGGGGCTCCAACCGGTTTCCGGTATCGGACCGCCGTCGATCAGACCGCCGTAGAGGTCCGCGACGCGGCGCGAGAAGAGCGTCATGCCGAAGCCGTCGAGGACGATGTGGTGCACCCGTGTGAACAGCAGATGCCGGTCGTCGCCGACGCGCAGGACCGCGCCGTCGAACAGGTCGCCCTCGGCGAGGTCGACGGGCCGGGACAGCTCCTCGCGCATCCAGGCGAGGGCGCTCGCGTACGGATCGGGCTCGTGCCGCAGGTCGCGCACCGGGAAGGGGACGGGACCCGGGGCCGCCACGCGCTGCACCGGCCGCCCGTCCGGCGCCTCGGTGAAGCGGACATGGAGGGCTTCGGTCTCGCGCACGGCCTGCCGGACGGCGGCCACGAGGACACCGGTGTCGAGGGCACCGGTGATGTCGGTGTACTCGCCCCAGAGATACGGCGAGGACAGGTCGGGCCGGGACCGCTCGGCCAGCCAGACGCCTGACTGCGCCTCGGAAAGGGGGAGTTCGGGGCCGGTTTCGTCCAGGGCCATGAGGTTCCCGCCCGGTCGCCGTGCGACGACCTCAACGTAGAAGTGGCTTCACAGGGCGATTTGCATCAGTCGTCGGGCTGTTCGGGCACGGGACCGCGGGGCGGTGGTCCGATCTTGTCCGGTCGCCGGAAGACTAACAGTCGAGTAAAGTCATCGCAAAGGGATGGCAATGGAGAGGATCATCACTCCACGCCGCCGGAGGGCAGCGGGCCCCGGCAGATCACGGCAGTTCACAGCCCTGGAACAGCAACTCGGCCATAAAAAAGGCCGATTGACGACCCCGCGTCATCGGTCCGCCCGGCCCGTCGGCCGCCACTTCCTCCCCTGCCCGCCCATGCGCCGCTCCCTGAACACCCGGCCGCACCGCCTGCCGTCGAGCAACCGTCCCATCCGCAAATCCGGCGGCCTGGCGCACACACGAAACCGCCCGCCGAAGGCCACGTCGGGGTGGCCTTCGGCGGGCGGTCGGGTAGTTGGCGGGTGGTCGGTCGGGGGGCGAGCGGTCCGGCCGGTCAGATACGGCCGCCCGTCATCCGCGTGACGGGGCCGTGGCCGCTGCGCTCCGCATGGCGGCCCACGGCGTACGAGGCCGCGCTGAGGGCGGTGACCCCGGCCGCGGCACCCGCCGCGATGAGCTTGCGGTTCTTCAGGACGGTCCAGGCGGTCGTGGCGGCGGAGGTCACCTGCCCGGCCGCCGAGGAGACGCCCTTCAGCGTGGTCGTCACGGCGGTGCCCGCCGTCTCGGCCGCCTTGCCCGCCGTGGCCCCGGCCGAGGTCATGGCGTTGCCGACGGCGTGGCCCGCGCTGCTCGCGGCGCGCCCCGCTCCGGTCCCGGCGGACTTGGCGGCATCGGCGGTCGACTGGCCCGCGGACTCCGCCTTCGCCGCCGTCTTCCCCGCCGCCTTCGCGGTGGTCTCCTTGGCCTTGGCGGTTGCCGCCTTCGTGGCCTTGGTGGCACGGTCGGTCGATTCGTTGTTCGCTCGTGCGTTAGCCATGGTGTGCGAATTGCCCGATCCGGCCGATGCAAACAAGGGATGCGGATTCCGCTCATGTCCTGCGGCGTTCGCGCGCGATCCTGTTGCACGTTCCACCCGTTCGAGTGAACGGTGACCGATTGCCGCCACAGATGCGGGCCGCCGACCGGATAGTGAGCCGGCGGCCGGGCACCACGCTCCGGTCACCGACCGGAAGGGGACACGTCTCATGCGCACAGAGGCCACCAAGCGGGTCGCGCTCGTCTTCTCCCTGCTCGACGCCGACGGGAACGGCGTCCTGGAAGCCCAGGACTTCGAGCTGATGGCAGGCCGCGTCGTCGAGGCGGCGCCCGGCGCGGACGAGGCGGCGCGGGACGCGATGCGCGCGGCCTTCCGCCAGTACTGGACGACGCTGCGCAGGGAAGCCGACGCCAACGGGGACGGCGAGATCACCTTCGAGGAGTACAGCGCCTGCGTCCTCTCGCCCGAGCGATTCGACGCGACGATCCACGCGTTCGCCGAGACACTGGCCGCGCTCGGGGACCCCGAGGGCGACGGGGCCGTCGAACGCCCCGCGTTCGTGGCGCTGATGACGGCCATCGGCTTCGAACACGCCAACATCGACGCCCTCTTCGACGCCTTCGGTCCCTCGGAGGCGGACCGCATCCCGGTGGCGACCTGGGTCGACGGCATCAAGGACTACTACGCCCCCGGCAAGGCGGGCATCCCCGGCGATCACCTGGTGGCGGGCACGGCGGTCTGACGGCGCCCGTACGGTCGCGGCGCCCCGGGGAGGAGGACGGATGACCGACGCGGTGCGCGAGGACACCGGCGTGGCAGGCGGTGTCGGACGGACCGCGCTCATGGTCGCCGCGGCGCGGGCGATCGAGGCCCACCGCCCCGACGCGCTCGCGCGGGACCCGTACGCGGAGCACTTCGTACGCGCCGCGGGGCGGGCGTCCGCGCACTGGCCGGTGCGGCCCCAGCAGGTGCCGGGCGGGGACGCCGATCCCCTCTGGGGGCGGCTGGGGCGCTACTTCGGTCTGCGGACCAGGGTTCTCGACGACTTCCTATTGGCCCGGGCGCGCGCGGGCATCCGCCAAGTGGTCCTGCTCGGGGCGGGACTCGACACCCGGGCGTACCGGCTCGACTGGCCGCCCGGCTGCACGGTCTTCGAGGTCGACCAGGGACCGGTCCTCACGTTCAAGCACGGGGTGCTCGGCGAACTGCGCGCCGTGCGACGGGCGGAGCGCATCACGATCGCGGCCGATCTGCGGCACGGCTGGGCCGGGGCGCTCACCGCCGCGGGCTTCGATCCGGCCCGGCCGACCGCCTGGCTGGCGGAGGGACTGCTGCTCTATCTGCCCCGGGCCGCCGAACAGCGGCTCATCGACACGGTGGACGGGCTGAGCGCGCCGGGGAGCGCGCTGGCGTACGAGGTGAAGCTGGGCGCGGAATCGGCGGCGGTCCGCGAGAGCCCCGTCTACTCCGCGGCCCGGCACCGGCTCGGCGTCGACCTGCTCGCCCTGTTCGACGGCGAGCCGCGCCCCGGCTCCGCCGCGGACCTGACCGCTCGGGGCTGGTCCACGGCGGTGCGCACCCCGTACGACTTCACCCGCCGCTACGGGCGCGGCCCGCTCCCCGAGCGGTACGACGCCCTGGCCGCCAACCGGTGGGTGTTCGCGCACCGCCCGGGCGCGTAGGGCGGTCGTAGCGCTCAGACCGCTGTCCGCTCCACCGGGATCCACAGCTCCGCGTCCGCCTCCGCCCCGTCCGGCGACAGCCGGGTGCGCAGGATCTCAGGCCCCGGCCTGCTCTGGTACGGATTGGACGGGAACCACTGCGTGAACACATCGCGCCACAGGTACTGGAGTGCCTGCGGGAACGGCCCGGAGTTCCCGAAGACGGCCCAGGTCCCCGCCGGGACGGTGAGCGTGTCCAGGTCCTCGGGCCCGGCGGACCCGGTCACCACGCCGTGGTAGTAGTCGAGTTCGGTTCCCTCCGCACGGCTCGGGTCCAGGTCGTCGCTGACCGCGACGATCCCCTCCGGCTCCTGGTCGGACAGCGCGGTGATGCGCCGTAGCGTCTCCTCGTCGATACCGCGGATGAACGCGGCGATCGCCGGATTCACCCCCACATGGACGAGCGGGACACGGGCCTTCTTGCCGACCACATGGAACTGCTCCCGCTCCACGACCCGGTATCGCATGGTGCTACTCCCTTCGACGATGAGCCGGAAGGACATCCGTGGCTGGGAGTTGAGCGTGGCGCCGCCGCGCCGGGCCTCGCCGGGGCCGACGCCGTGCAGGGCGCGGAACGCCCGGGCGAACGCCTCCCCCGAGCCGTAGCCGTAGCGCACCGCGATCTCCAGCAGCGTCCGCTCCCCGGCCAGCACCTCGGCCCCGGCGACGGTGAGCCGTCTGCGCCGGATGTACTCCGACAGCGAGACCCCGGCCAGCGCGGAGAACATCCGGCGGAAGTGGTACTCCGACGTCACCGCGATCCGCGCCAGCTCGGTCACCTCGATCCGCTGATCGAGATGCGCCTCGATGTGGTCCAGGGCCTCGTTCAGCCGCTCCAGCACCTCGGTCTCCTTCCCTTACGGCCGTAACGCTACGAAGACCGCACCGCCCCGGACCCGACATCCTGTGCCCGCTCCGGTCGGGTGGGATCGCCCTGGTGGCTGGGCTCGGCCTGGCCGCCGGGCTTCACCCGGCCGCGGACGAGGTCGATCAGCGAGGGACCGCCCCGGAAACACCACAGGGCGATGACCGGGTCGCAGATGGCGCAGCCGAGGGAGGAGTCATGGGCGAAGGGGATGATCGGGTAGCCCTTGACATGGTGCACCACGTCCCAGGCGGTGTGCATGAGCCACGCGACGCCGATGAACGTCCAGGACTCCAGCCCGCGATAGGCGACGTAGGTGATGGCGGCGGTGGCGGGGAATTCCCAGCCGCCCATGCCACCACCGCTGAGGTAGGCCGCTCCCGCGCCCGCCACCAGGACCGCGCTGAAGCGGCGGCGGTGCGGTTCGCGGATCAGCGACATCAGCAGGGCGAAGACGATGCCGACCAGGATCGGGGCGACGTAGGACATCATGGCCGGGCTGCCTTCTCGGGGTGCGGATCGACGGCCTGGGCGCGGCTGAGGTGGCGCAGCGCGAGGAGGCCGCCGACGCCGGGGACGACGGCGATGGCTTTGGCCGTGTTCGCGGCCTGCCGCAGGCGCCAGGTCGCGCCGATGACGAACAGATAGGCGCAGCCGTGGGTGGGGCCCATCAGCGAGGAGACGGGCTTCAGATGGGCGGTGGCGAGGTTGGTCAGCAGGATGACCAGCGAGATGAGTTCGGCGTGTGCCGCGATACGCAAGGGCCGCATGTGCACGGTCACGCTCCCGTGGTGGAGCCGGGGCGGATGATCATCAGGATGGTGACCGTGGCCCACAGCAGGTTGAAGAGGCCGGTGAGCATGGCGAGCCGCCCCGGCGCCCGGGTGACGGTGCCCGCGCCGGGGGCCCCGGCCGCGGTGAGGGCGCTGTCCTGGGCGGGCAGGATCAGCAGGGCCAGGAGGGCGGCGGCCGCGGCGGTCAGGACGATCGAGACGATCAGCCATGCGCTGCCGAGGACGCCGAGGCTGCTGGCGGTGGCGAACCCGAAGAGGGGCACGGCGATGCCGAGGGCGGCGTAGACGCGGCAGATGCGGTGCAGCAGCCGCAGGGTGGTGAGCGCGTCGGGGTCGGCCGGGTCGCGGTGGGCGCGGCGCAGGGCGGGCGGGAACATGCTCGCGGCGACGGTGACGGGGCCGACGGCGATCACCGCGGCCAGGACGTGCAGGATGAGGAGGAGTTTCGTCATGGGCGGGAGTCCACAAGCGGGTCGAAGCCGTCGAGCGGGACTACCTGGACATGCATGGGGGCTCTCTTTCCGAGGCGGGAGTCCCGGCCCGCGCCGGGAAGCGCCACCGAACGTAATCGGCTGTCGCCCCGCCTCCCAGTGGCATGAGTGCCACCTTTCGACGGAATAGTGCCAACCCCGCCGAGAACGCTTCTGACGTGCGACGAAGTCGAGAATTCCGCGTTCCGGACCGTCCGGCGAAGGGGTATCTTCCGGCCATGCACACCATCGCCGTTCTCGCCCTGGACCGGGTGATCCCGTTCGACCTGTCCACGCCGATCGAGGTCTTCACCCGCACCCGTCTGCCGGACGGGCGCCCCGGCTATCAGATCCGGGTGTGCGCCGAGCGCGAGGAGATCGACGCCGGGGCCTTCACCGTCCGCGCGCACCAGGGCCTCGACGGGCTCAAGGGGGCGGACACGATCATCGTGCCCGGTACCGCCGACCCCTCGGTACCGCTCGCGCCCGAGGTCCGCGACGCCCTGCGGGCTGCGGCCGACGAGGGCACCCGCATCGCCTCCATCTGTGCGGGCACCTTCGTCCTGGCCGCCGCCGGACTGCTCGACGGCCTGCGGGCCACCACCCACTGGATCGCGGCCGGGCTCCTGGCCACCACCTATCCGGACATCGAGGTGGACCCGGACGTCCTGTACGTCGACAACGGCCAGTTCCTCACCTCAGCGGGCGCCGCCGCGGGCCTGGACCTGTGCCTGCACATGATCCGCCGTGACTACGGCTCGGCCGTCGCCGCCCACGCGGCCCGGCTGTCCGTCATGCCGCTCGAACGCGAGGGCGGGCAGGCGCAGTTCATCGTCCACGACTACGCGCCCACCCCGCAGGGCTCGGCCCTCGAACCCCTTCTCACCTGGCTCCAGGACAACCTGGGCCGGGACCTCACCCTCGCCGACATCGCCGCTCACGCCGGGACCAGCACGCGCACCCTGATACGCCGCTTCCGCGAGCAGACCGGCACCACCCCGCTCCAGTGGCTGCACCGCGCCCGCGTCCGCCAGGCCCAGCACCTCCTGGAGACCACCCCGCACACCGTCGAACGCATCGGCTCCCAGGTCGGCTTCGGCTCCCCCACCGCCTTCCGGGACCGCTTCAAGCGCACCACCGGCGTCAGCCCGCACACCTACCGCCGCACCTTCAGCTGACCCCGTGCCGCGCGTAGTCTCTTGGGGCGAAAGCGACTGAAACCGTTCGCCGCGTGCGCGGCGCTGGGCAGGGAATCGGGCCGTGACCACCACTGAGACCCTTTGCTTCGTCATCGCGGCGCTCTCGTCCTATGCCGCGTTCGTCTACCGGCTGTGCCAGGCCGGACGCAGTTGGCGGGACAACGCCTACCGCGCGCTGCTCGCCACGCTGCTGTTCCAGTGCGTCACGTTCACCATGGGCGTCGTCATCATGGTGAGCGAGAGCTTCCTGGGCGTCAGGAACCTCGCCATCCTGGTGATGCACGTGGCGGCGGTCGCCGACTGCGTGAGCGCGCAGATCATCCTGTTGCACTGGTCGAGCGGGGACAGGCCGGTGACGGGCAGGGCCCGTGGCTGGCTGATCACCGGCGGCGCCCTCGCCGCGCTCCTGATCGCGCTCTTCTTCATCGCCGACGGCCCGCGGCGGCCGGCGTCGGACTTCAACACCGGCAGCGGACGCCCGCTGATCCTCGGTTACCTCCTGGCCTTCATCATCTCCCAGGTGGTTCCGTGCGTGACCATCTGGCGGCAGTGCCGCCCCTACGCGCGGATGACCGACAAGGCCCCGCTGCGGCAGGCGCTGCGGCTGATGTCGCTGGCCGCGGTGGTCCTCCTCCTCTACTGCGCGGCCAGGACGGTCAACGTCCTCACCGCCGCGCTCGGGATCGACATCGGCGCCTGGACGGTCGTCGCGACCGTCCTCAGCGCGGCGGGCATCGTCATCCTCTCGGTCAGCCTGACGATCTCCTCCTGGGGTGCCTCGGCCGCCAAGCTGCTGGAGTGGGCGCACCGTTACCGGTCGTACCGCGCCCTGTACCCGCTCTGGCGGGATCTGTACGAATCCTCCCCGGACATCGTCCTGGAGCCGCCGCCCGGTGCCGCGGTCTCCGACCTCGACTACCGCCTCCACCGGCGGGTCGTCGAGATCAGGGACGGCTGGCGGGACTTACGCCCCTACATCGACCGCACCGGCCGCGCCGCCCGCGCCGCCGAGGCCGACGGCGGCGCGGCGGGCCCGGAGGTGAGCGAGGAGTTCCGGCAGGCATTCGACGAGGCGGCGCGGATCCGGCAGGCCCTGGACGCGAAACGCGACGGCACCCTCCCCGACGACAGCAAGGACTCGGGCGACTTCGACGACCGCGACACGGACAACTTCACCGCGGAGGTCGCCTGGCTCACCAAGGTGGCGTCCGCGTATCGCAAGCTCAGCGGCGCGCGGTGAGAGTTCCCGCCCGGACTCGCACCCCGTGTCGGTCCAGGCGGGCCTCTCCCCCGTTCCCCCGTTTTCCCCTGTCCGGCCGGACGGGTGTGCGCCCGTCCGGCCGGACCTGGCCCGTCCCCCGCGGGCCAGACCGATGGGGCTGTGCACAACTCGACCTCCCCCGTGGCGGAGTTAGCTGACAGCTATCGGCGAGATCCCACGGTGGCGGAGTCGGCCCCGATTGTCAACTGACAGCTAATCTGGGAAACTGAGGATGAGCCAAGGGCTATTCCGAGGAGGTGAGGGAGGAGATCACGTGTCCGAGACCGACGACCGGCCCGTACTGGCGGTGCGGCTGGACAACCTCTTCAAGACGGTTCGTCCGCAGGGCAAGCACTGGACCAACGCCGAGGTGGCGGAGGAGCTGAAGCGGGCCAACCCCGAGCTGAAGGTCGGGGGTGTGTATCTGTCGCAGTTGCGGACGGGCAAGCGCTCCAATCCCTCACCGGACCTGCTGGCCGCCCTGGCGCGCTTCTTCGGCGTATCGGTGGCCTACTTCTTCGACGACCAGGTCGCCGATTCGGTGCTCAGCGAGGTCGCCGCCCTGGAGGCGCTGCGGCAGGCGGGCGTCCGGGCCGTGGCGATGCGGGCGGCCGGGATGAAGAAGGAGAACCTTCAGGCCATCACGACCATCATGGACCAGTACCGGCAGTTGCAGGGCCTGCCGCCCGTCACCGATGTCGCGGAGCCCGAGTGAGGGGCCTCAGGGCGGGGCGGTCGTCCGGCCAGGACCGCCGCAGCCAGCTCAAGCGGCTCCGGAAGGCCGGTGCGCGGAGGATCGCCGAACTCGCTCTGCCGGAGGTGACCGATGTGGCCGGACTCTGCCGCTGTCTCGGGGAGATCCGGGGTCGTCCGATCACGCTGGTCCCGATGCCGATCCCCACGTCGCACCCGTGTGGCATGTGGGTCGCCGCCCGCGACGAGGACCTGATCTTCTGCGACGCCAATACGACGAGCGCGCATCAGGAGCACATCGTCCTGCACGAGCTGGGCCACATCATCTGCCGCCATCACGGGGCGGGCGGGCTGGACGAGGCCAGCTCTCGCCTCCTCTTCCCCAACCTCGACCCCGATCTCGTGCGGGACATGCTCCTGCGCGCCACCTATGACGACGTCCAGGAGCAGGAAGCGGAGATCATCGCCTATCTGCTCTCCCAGCGGGTGGGCGGCACCGGTGAGCCGCCCACCGCCGATGAGACCGGTGACGGCGCCGCCTCGGGACGGGACGCCGCGCTCAGCCGGATCGAGCGCACCCTGATCTGACGGCGACCGCCGGGGTGTCCTCAGCAGACGCCGTCGCCGGGCTTAGGATTCCCGAGCCCGAACAGTGGCCGCAGCCTCAGCCCGGCCCAGGTGCCGAGGAGCGCGAACGCGCCCCAGAGCCAGCCGTGCAGGCTGCCGGAGGCGATGCCCGCGAGATACGCGCCGATGTTGCAGCCGCCCGCCAGCCGGGCCCCGATCCCCATCAGCACCCCGCCGAGCACCGCCGCGACCGCCGTACGCCACGGCACGCCGCGGTGGAGCGTCCAGGTGCCGCCGAGCGCCGCGGCGGCCGCCGCGCCGATCATGATGCCGATGTCGGTGAGACTGGTCTTGTCGGCGAGTACCGGGCCCGCCAGCATCTCCTTGTTCCCGGGCTGCTGCCACCAGCTCCAGCTCTCCGGGTGGCCGCCGAGGGCCCGTACCAGTTCCGCTCCCCACAGGCTGAAGGCACTGGTGACACCCCACGCACCGCCGGACACCGCCAGCACTCCGGCTCCCAGCACGGCCAGCACCAGGGCGCCCACGGCCAGCGGCCACGAGCCGCGCAGCACCCGGGCGGCGGCACCGCGTGCGGAGGGCACCGGGCCGGTCGGCGGCGGGGTGCGGCGGGCCTGCACCCAGCGGCTGCCCAGGGCGATGGCGGCGAGCACGAGGATCGTCACCGCCCAGGAGCCGAACCAGCCGATGTGGTCGGCCAGGACGACCGGCTCCAGCGCGGGCAGGTCCTTCCACAGGTCGAACTGCCAGGCGGCGAGCGTCGCACCGGCGATGAAGCCGCCGAGGGTGAGCACGATCGACGTCTGTCCCGAGCCGACCGCGAAGAGGGTGCCGGACGCGCAGGCGCCACCGAGCTGCATGCCGACGGCGAAGACGAACGAGCCGATCAGCAGCCCCAGTCCCAGCGGGCCGGCCGAGGGCGCGGGCACGGAACCGAACAGCCCGGTGCCCGTGCCGATGAGCAGGGCGAACAGCGTGGCCGTTGTACCGAGCAGCAGCGTGTGGGCGCGCAGCCCGGTGCCATTGCCGACGGCGACCAACTGCCGCCAGGCGGAGGTGAAGCCGAAGCGCGAGTGGAAGAGGGCGATGCCCAGGGCGAGCCCGAGCAGCAGCAGAACACCGGGCTTGGCGCCCTGGGCGGACCACACATACGCGGTCAGCCCCGCGGCGAGCAACCCGGACACGGCGAGCGGCACCCGGCGCACCGGCGGCGCGGCGGGCGCCTCCGGCCGGGGCGCGGAGGTGGGCGAGGGCGACAGCAGACCGGCGGTCTTCGCCGCGTCGGCAGGCGGGGCGGTGGTCACGGGCGGGCTCCTGGGACGTACGGGAAGGCGAGCGGGGGACGGCAGCCCCCGAGGATACGTTCCCCCGGCAACTATCCGGAACCGCAGGTCACCGGCCGGGCCGTGGAGTGAGCCACAGCGTGGGGACCGGCGGCGTGAAAGAGCCTTGCGGCGGGCCGGGGCCTATAGTCCGCTGGCCCTCATGAACGGCACGATGGGCAGGAGAAGCATGAGGGGTCAGAGGAAGCGGAGCATCGCCGTGGTGGTCGCCACCCTGGTCGTGGGCTCCCTGTGTGCGGGCGCGCCGTATCCGCGCGCTGAGGCCGCCACGGCCGGGAGCGGCCCCGGCGCCGACCTCGATACGGTGACGATCCCGCAATTGCAGGCGCGCATGGCAGACGGTTCGCTGACCTCGTCCGCCCTGACCGCCGCCTATCTGCGGCGGATCAAGGCCATCGACCCCACGATCCACGCGGTGCTGCGCACCGACCCGACGGCCCTGCGCCAGGCCGCCGCCAGCGACGCCAGGCATCGCGCCGGCGCCACCCGTGGCCCGCTCGACGGGATCCCGGTACTGCTCAAGGACAACGTGAACACCAAGGGCACGCCCACGACGGCCGGATCGCTGGCCCTGGCGGGCAGCCCGCCGGACACCGACGCCGCCCTGGTGACCCGGCTGCGCGAGGCGGGCGCGGTGATCCTCGGCAAGACCAACCTGTCCGAGTGGGCGAACTTCCGTGCGGAGAAGCCGACGTCGGGGTGGTCGGCGGTGGGCGGGCAGACCAACAACCCCTACGTACTGGACCGGAATCCATGCGGGTCGTCCGCCGGTTCGGCCGCCGCGCTCGCCGCGTCGCTGGCGCAGGTGGCGATCGGCACCGAGACGGACGGTTCCATCGTGTGCCCGGCCGGGATGAACGGGGTGGTCGGGCACAAGCCCAGCCTCGGCCTGGTCAGCCAGGACGGCGTGGTCCCGATCTCCGCCGAACAGGACACCGCGGGGCCCATGGCACGCAACGTGACCGACACCGCGCTCACCCTCTCGGTGCTCAGCGGTGGCGCCACCGCACCCCGCCAGGACCGGCCGGCGCGCCCCAGCGGCCTGCGCGGCAAGCGGATCGGCCTGTGGCGGCTGCCCTCGCTCGGCGCGGAGGTGGACGCCGTGATGACCCGTACCGCGAAGGAGCTGCGGCGCGCGGGAGCCGAGGTCGTGGAGGTGACACCGCCGTACCAGAAGCGGCTCGCCGAGCTCGAATTCCCGGCGCTGCTCAGCGAGTTCCACCGGGACATCGACGCCTACCTCGCCACCCGCGAGGGACCGGGGAACCTCGCCGGGCTGGTCGAGTTCAACCGCAACCACCCGGCGGAGCGGACCTGCTTCGCCGGTCAGGAGCTGTTCGAGCGGGCCCTTGCCGCGCCGTCCACCTCCGACCCCGCGTACCGGGCCATGCGCGCCGAGCTGCGGGACCTCTCCCGGCGTTCCATCGACGAGACCATGGCCGCCCACAAGCTGGACGCCATCGCCTCGCCGACGAACCCGCCCGCCTGGACGACGGACTGCGCCCGGGGCGACAACGACGTGATCCCGTCCTCGACGCCCGCGGCCGTGGCGGGATACCCGTCGCTGTCGGTGCCCGCCGGGTCGGTGGGCGAGCTGCCGGTGGGCGTGCTCCTGATGGCCGGTGACCACCAGGACGGCACGCTCCTCTCCCTGGGGGCCTCGGTCGAGCGGCGGCTGCACGCCTGGCGGGCACCGCGCTATCTGCCCTCGGTCACGCCCTAGTTCTCGTAGCTGCGGATGGCGGCGACCTTCTCCGCCGAGGGGGAGGTCTCGTCGAAGCGCTGCGCCAGCCAGTCGTCGGTGAGCGCGCGGGCCAGTTCGAGGCCGATGACGCGCTGGCCGAAGCAGAGCACCTGGGCGTTGTTGCTGAGCACTGAGCGGCGTACGGAGTAGCTGTCGTGGGCGGTGACCGCGCGGATGCCGGGCACCTTGTTGGCGCTGATGGCCACGCCGAGGCCGGTGCCGCACACCAGGAGGGCGCGGTCGGCGGTGCCGTCGGCGACGCGGCGGGCCGCCTCGACCGCGACGTGCGGATAGGCGGTGTGCTCGTCGCTGCCCACGCCGACGTCGATGACCTCGGCGACCCGGGGGTCGTCCAGCAGGTCCTGCTTGAGGGCTTCCTTGTAGCCGTAACCGGCGTCGTCGCAGCCGACGACGATCCGGAACGGAGTCGCGGTGGTCATACGGCATCGCTTTCTGTCGTCGTAGGAGTCGCGGGCAGGTTGGCGACCGCGGTGAGGACCGCGGCGAGTGAGGTGGCTCCGGGGTCGGGGGTGCCCACGCTGCGTTCGGCGAGGGGGCGGGCCCGGCCGAGGCGGGGGCGCAGGTCGGCGGTGCGCTCGGCGGCCGTACGGGCTTCGGCGGTGGCGGACGCGTACGCCTCGGTCACCGGGGCCCCGGCGCGCAGGTGTTCGGCGAAGGCGGTGGTGAACGGGGCGAGGGCGTCGACCAGGGTCTTGTCGCCCACCTCGGCCCCGCCGAGCGAGGTGACTGCGGTGAGTGCCTCCGTGGCGGCCGCCGCCAGCTGCTCGCGCGCGGGCGCCCGGTCCGCCGGGAGTACGCCGCCGAGGGCGCGCAGCGCCGCGCCCCACAGCGCGCCCGAGGTGCCCCCGGCCTCCGCCGCCCAGGCGTCACCGGCGGCGCTGAGCACCGCTGCCGGGGCGAGCCGTTCGGCGTGGGCCTTCTCGGCGGCCGTCAGCGCCGCGTCGACGCCCTTGCACATGCCGCGGCCGTGGTCGCCGTCGCCCGCGACCGCGTCCAGCCGCCCCAGGGCGTCCGCGTCCCGGTGCAGCGTGTCGCGGGCGGCGCGCAGGGCGTGGACGACGGTCTCCGCGACCCCGGCCGCCGCGCCCGACGCGGTGGCGGCGGCCCGCTCCCGGCGGCGCGGGGCGGTGGCGGCCCGTACGGCGGCAGCCGTGGGTTCCTCCGCGGATTCGGGTGGGGCGCCGCGGCGGAAGGCGGGGGTGTCGGCGGGGGCCCGCCACAGCCGCTCCAGTTCGTCGTCCAGCCAGGTCAGGGTGAGGGAGCAGCCCGCCATGTCGAGGCTGGTGACGAGTTCGCCGACCTCGGGGCGTACGGGGGTGAGCCCGGCGTCGTCCAGCAGCCGGGCCACGGCGCCCCACAGCACGTACAGCTCCTCGTACTTGGTGGCGCCGAGGCCGTTGAGGACGACGGCGACGCGCCCGCCGTCGCCCGCGTCGGCGGGCCGGTCCGCCAGCAGCCCCGACACCAGGGTCCGTGCCAGCTCCTCCGCCGTGCCCAGGGCGTCCTCGCTGACGCCCGGTTCGCCGTGGATGCCGAGGCCGAGACCGAGGCGGCCCTCGGGGACGGTGAACAGGGGTGCCTCGCCGCCCGGCAGCGTGCAGCCGTCGAAGGCCACGCCGAGGGTGCGGGTACGGGCGTTGGTGTGCTCGGCGACGCGGACGACGTCCGCCAGCGGGGCGCCCTCCTCGGCGGCCGCCGACGCGGTCTTGAAGACGACGAACCCGCCCGCGATGCCGCGCCGCCGCGCCGTCTGGTCGGCGGTTGCGGAGGCGATGTCGTCGGTGACGGCGAAGCAGCGGGCGGGTATGCCGTCGTCCGTGAGCTGCCGTGCCGCGAGGCCGAAGTTCATGACGTCCCCGGCGTAGTTGCCGAAGAGGAAGAGGACACCGCCGCCCGCCTCCGCCGCCTCGGCGACCGAGCGGGCGCGGGCGGCCGACGGGGAGGTGAACACGTCGCCGATGACCGAGCCGTCGGCGAATCCGGGGCCGACGACCCCGCAGAACGCGGGGTAGTGGCCGGAACCGCCGCCGGTGAGGACGGCCACCTTGCCCTCGGCGGTGGCGCTGGCGCGCACCACGCCGCCGGGCACTGCCCGTACGTGCTCGGGGTGGGCGGCGGCGAACCCGGTGATCATGTCGTCGGTGAACCGGGCGGGGTCGTTGAAGAGCCTGGTCATCGCGTGCTCCGTGTGCTCGGTGTGCTGCGTCCGCCGCGGGTGTTCCAGCCGTCGCGTGCGGCGTCGAGGGCGAGGCGGTAGTCGGCGTAGCCCTCGGCGTAGTGGTCGATCAGACCGGCTTCAGCGGGCACGGTGCGCCGGGGCGCGCGCCAGGCGGCGGGGTCGACGGGGGTGCCGAGGGAGTGCCAGGCGGTCTGGGCGGCGCCGCGGATGCCCACGGCGTCGTCGCAGACCTCCAGGTCGCGGCCGAGGACTCCGGCGAAGATGCGCGCCCATTCCCCGGAGCGCGCGCCGCCGCCGCACGCGGTGACGGCGCCGCAGACGCCGAGGGTGTCCATGCAGTGCCGGGCCGAGTAGGCGACGGCCTCGCACAGCGCCCGTACCAGGTCGGCGCGGCCGGACAGCGGGGAGAGGCCGTCGAACCGGCCGCGGGCCCGCGCGTCGACAAAGGGGGCGCGCTCGCCGCTGGCGGACAGGAACGGCAGCGCGGTGACGCCGGAGGCGCCGGGCGGGGACTGGACGAGCAGCGCGTCCAGCGCCTCGATCTTCACGTCGAGCAGCTTCAGCAGCCAGTCCAGGCCCGCGGTGCCGATCATGGCGGGCATGACGCGCAGGAACCGGCCCTCGTACGGGGTGGCCAGGACCATTCCGGCCGGTTCGTCGGCGGCGGCCGGGCGCGGCTCGCTGTCGAGGGTCTGGACGGCGAGGGTGGTGCCGATGATGAGGTTGCCCTCGCCGGGTTCGGCCACTCCCGAGCCGAAGGCGCAGGCGGGTATGTCGAACGGCCCGGCGGACACCGGCAGATCGGGTGGCAGGCCCAGCCTCCGGGCGGCGTCGGGCAGCAGCCGGTGCAGGGTGCCGGGCGGCGCCGGGTCCTGCAGCAGGCGGCGGTGGTCGGACAACCCGCACAGGTCGAGCGCGGTCTCGTCGTACGTGCGGGTGGCCACGTCGAGGAACGGCTGTGAGGCGTCCGAGGCGTCGACGGTGACGGCGCCGGTCAGCCGCTGGACGACGGCGTCCACGCAGTACCCGGCGACATGGGCCGCCGCCAGCCGCTCGGGCTCGTGTTCGGCGAGATGGGCCAGCAGGGGCGCGGCGGAGCCGGGGAACAGGCCGACGCCGGTGCGCCGGTGCAGGGCGCTCAGGGTGCCGTCGGCGGTCCACCGGTCGAGCCGGTCCGCGGCCCGGCCGTCCATCCAGGACAGCGCGCGGCCGACAGGGGCGCCGGTGGCGTCGCGCAGCCACAGGCCGTCGCCCTGCCCGGTGAGGGCCAGCGCCTCGACGGGTTCGCCGTCCATCTCCGCGGCGTCGGCGAGGGCCGCCCGTATGACGGTCTCCACGGTGCCCACGACATCGTCCAGATCCTGTTCGACGCGCTGTCCCGGCAGGGTGTAGACGGTGCTGCGGGCCTCGTGGGCGGGGGTGGTGCGACCGTCGCGGGAGATCAGCTGGGCCTTGGTGACCGACGTACCGATGTCCACTCCGACGATCACGATCGGCCTCCGGTCAGCACCTCCGGGTTGGCGACGTGCCGCAACTGCTCACCGCGCAGGAAGCGGGCGGCCTCGGCGGCGGTGATCGCGGCGGCCCGGTCGGCGGTCTGCCGGGTGGCGCCCGCCAGATGCGGCGTCATGATGACGTTGGGGGCGCGGTGCAGCGGCCAGTCCGCCGGGGGCGGTTCGACGTCGTAGACGTCGAGGGCGAGCGCGCCGAGGCGGCCGGACTCCAGCAGGCCGGGCAGCGGGGCGTAGTCGAGCAGATCACCGCGGGCCGAGTTGACGAGGACGGCGCCCTCGGGCAGCAGGGCGAGGTTGCCGGCGTTGAGCAGATGCCGCGTCTCCGGGGTGACCCGGGCGTGCAGGCTCACCACCGAGCTGCGCCGCAACAGGTCGTCCAGGACGGTGAGTTCGACACCGTCGGCCTTCGCCCGGTCCGGGTCCGCGTACGGGTCGGACACGAGGACGTGGGCGCCGAAGGCGCGCAGCACGCGGGCGACGATCGCGCCGATGGCGCCGTATCCGACGAGGCCGACGGTGGCGCCGTCGAGTTCGAGACCGGCGTTCTCGTAGGCGTAGTAGTCGCCGCGCCACACGCCCTCCTTGAGGGCGGCGTCAGCGAACGTGATGCGGCGCAGGGAGGCGAGGATGAGGCCCACGGCGAATTCGGCGGCCGCGGCGGCGTTGCGCCCGGGGGTGAAGGTGACGGGAATCCCGGCGGCGGTGGCGGCGGCCACGTCCACGTTGACGGGGCCGCCGCGGGCCACGCCGATGAACTTCAGCTGGGGCGCCTCGCGGATCACCCGGGCGGTGAAGGGCGCCATCTGGGTGAGGGCGACGCTCGCGTCACCGAGCGCCTCCAGCACCTGTTCCTCGGTGCCGCTGGCCTCCTTGACGCCGCCGTTGCCCCGCTCGTCGGCGCCGACCGGGCCGAAGGGCTCGTTCGGCCAGCGGGTGCGCAGCGTACGGAAGGCCGGCCCGGCGGTGGGCAGGGCCTCGGTGAGGGCGGCGGAGAAGAGTTCGGGGGCGATGAAATCGTCGCCTGCTACCAGGACCGTGGTCATGTCGGTCACTCTCCTCGGGCGTCGAGCTTGCTGAGCAGGAACTCTGTCACGGCGCCATGCTCCGGGGAGCGGAAGGCGGCGGCCGCGAGGGCGTCCGCGGCCGGTGGGTACTGCGGATTGGGGATGGCCACGACGGTCATCCCGGCGGCCGCGGCGGCGCGCAGTCCGTTGCTGGAGTCCTCGACCGCGAGACAGCGCTCCGGGGCCACGCCGAGGGCGCTCGCGGCGGCGAGATAGACGTCCGGGCTGGGCTTTCCGCGCGGCACCTCGGCGCTGGAGACGGTCGCCTTGAAGTGGTGGTCGACGCCGTGGTGGACGAGGACGGCGTCGATGACCCGGCGCGGCGCGGAGGAGGCGAGCGCGACGGGTCCGCGTTCGGCGGTGGCGGTGATCATCTCGCGGGCGCCCGGCAGCAGCTCGATGCGCCCGTCGGCCAGCGCCTGGACCATGCCGTCGACGACGGTCCGTTCCGTGTCGGCGATCCGTTCGGCGTCCTCGGCGAAGCCGCCCTCACCGCAGAACCGGGTGAGGTAGGCGGCCCACTCGGGGGCGCTCATCCCCTGCACGTCACGGGTCTGTTCCGGGCCCCAGGACCGGCCGTGCGCGGCAGCGTACGCGGTCCACAGCTCCTCCCACAGATGCTCGCTCTCCACCAGGACGCCGTCCATGTCGAAGACCACTGCGTCGGCCATGCGTACCCCTGATCCCCTGGGCGATGATTACGTCACCGTGAAATTAACAGTCCCAGTGTGAGTTGTCACTGGTTACATGTGAGAATTTGGCACGGCAGGATGGAGCCATGACTCTCCCGTCTTCGCGCGGTGCGCGGCAGCAGCGACACCAACTGATCGTCGACCACGTCCTGGCCCGGGGGGACGCCACCGTGGCCGAGCTGGCCGAGCTGACCGGCGTCAGCCTGATGACGGTCCACCGGGACATCGCCGAGCTGGCGGACCGCGGCATCCTGCGCAAGTACCACGGCGGCGTCTCCGCGCAGCCCTCGATGGTCTTCGAGTCCAGCTCGGACTTCCGGCTGCACGCGCACACCGACGAGAAGCAGGCGCTGGCCCGCGCCGCGCTGTCGTTCGTGGCGCCGGGGATGTCGGTGATGCTGGACGACTCGACCTCGGCTCTGGCCCTGGCGCGGCTGTTGCCCGAGGTGGGGCCGGTGACCGTGGTGACGAACTACCGTCTGATCACGGAGGAGCTGCGGGGCGCCGAGGGCATCCGGCTGATCTGCGTGGGCGGCGAGTACTCGCGCACCCATGACTCCTGGATCGGGCTGCCCGCGATCGACATGATCAGCGGCATCTCCGTCGATCTGACCGTGCTGTCCACCTCAGGGATGACCGCGGGCATGACGTTCCACCAGGAGCAGGAGATCGTCAGCATCAAGCGGGCGGCCCGGCAGGCGGGTGCGACGAGCGTGCTGCTGATGGACCACAGCAAGGTGGGCCGCCGGGCGCTGCACCGGCTGGAGAGCGTGGACTCCTTCGACCATGTGCTGCTGACCGGTCCGGTGGACGAGGAGCTGCTGCGGGAGATGCGGGAGCTGACCGATGTGCGGGTGGTCGAGGCGGGATAATTAACATCTCGGCTCGTTAGTTTTACCAAGACTCTTGATATTTCTCTCGGCGCGCCTGAGTATCTGCGGTCGTACTCCGTCTCACCGCAGACACACCTCAGAGTGGAGGTAGCGATGCCGAAAGCCTTGGTCCTGGGCTATGTGGGCGTGCTCCTGTTCATGATCGGCGATGGTGTCGAATCCGGCTTCATCGCCCCGTACATGGCCGACCACGGCGCCGGGACGGACGTACGGGCCGGGTACGTCATCACGGTGTACGGCATCGCCGTCATGCTGGCGTCGTGGTTCTCCGGTGCGCTGTGCCAGGTGTGGGGGCCGCGCCGGGTGATGTGGATCGGCCTGGCGATCTGGGCCGTCTTCGACGCCCTGTATCTGCTGTTCGCGCTGGGCACCGAGAACTACCCGCTGATGCTGGTGTTCTACGGCATCCGCGGCTTCGGCTACCCGCTCTTCGCCTTCGGCTTCCTCGTATGGATCACCAACACGGCGCCGAAGGCCCGGCTGGGCACCGCCGTCGGCTGGTTCTACTTCGCCTTCACGGGCGGCCTCCCCACCCTCGGCTCACTGTGGTCGAGCCTGACCATCCCCTCGTTCGGCCGCCTCGGCACGCTGTGGTCCGCGCTCGCCCTCATCCTGCTCGGCGGCGCCATCGCCCTGGTCGGCGCGCGCCGCAGGCCCGGCGGTGACCGGATGGCACCGCCGGAGGTCACCACCGGGCAGAGCCTGCTCAACTCCGTCTCCATCATCTGGACCCATCCGCGCGTCCTGGTGGGCTGCCTGGTGCGGGTCATCAACACCGCTCCCGAGTTCGGCATGCTGGTGTACCTGCCGCGGATCTTCTCGGACGATGTCGGCTTCGGCGAGGACAAGTGGCTCCAGCTGCTGGCGATCATCTACGGCACGAACATCTTCTTCAACCTGATCTTCGGTGTGCTCTCCGACCGCATCGGCTGGCGCACCACCATCGCGGGCTTCGGCGCCCTGGGCTGCGCGATCAGCGTCACGACGCTGTACTTCGTACCGGTGTGGCTCGGCCCGGACTACTTCTGGGTCGCGGTGCTCGCTGGAATGTTCTACGGGGCGACCCTCGCGGGCTTCGTCCCCATCTCGGCGCTCATCCCGTCGATGGCCCCGGAGAACAAGGGCGGTTCGATGGCCCTGCTCAACCTGGGCGCGGGCGGCGCGGCCTTCGTCGGCCCGGCGCTCGCCAGCCTGTTCTTCCCGCTGGTCGGCGCGGGCGGGGTCACCCTGGTCTTCCTCGCCCTGTACCTGGTGGCCTTCGTGCTGACGCTGCTGCTGAAGCTGCCGGAGGAGCGGGAGGATGGCGGCGGGCCGGTGGCGTCCGACGCGTCGCGGGCGGGCGCCACGGCCTCGTCGTAACGCACCCTCGCCCGTCCTCCCCGGTCGTCCGGCCGGTGACCGGAACCTGGTGCTCCCGTTCGTCCCTCCCTCAGGGTGGAAGCGATGCGAACGAGGAGAGCCTTGATGTCCGGACCGAATGGCGAGACCACGCTCCTGGAGGTCTTGCTGGCCGCCGCCGAGGTGGCTCCCGACCAGGTGCTGACGCAGGTGCGGGGAGACGGTGGCGAGCGCACCGTCACGTACGCGCAACTGCGGGACGAGGCGCTGCGCGTCGCCGGGGGCTACCTCGCGGCCGGGGTGGCCCCCGGCAGTTGCGTCCCCCTGCTGGCGGATCGCGGCGACGACTTCCAGGCGATGTTCTGGGGCGCACTGGCGGCGGGGCTGGTCCCGGTGCCGCTGGCTCCCGACGCGCGGCGGGTGCTGCCCGTGTGGGAGCTGCTCGGCCGCCCGCCGGTGGCCATGGACGGGACCACGGCAGCGGTGCTGGCCGAACTCCCCGCTATGATAGGTGTGTTGAGGCTGGAGACGCTGCGACAGGGCCGCCCGCCCGGCCACCTGCCGGTGGCCGCCCCCGAGGACGTGGCCTTCCTCCAGTTCTCGTCGGGCAGCACCGGGGCGCCCAAGGGCGTGGAGCTGACCCATCGCGGCGTACTGGCCAACCTGGGGCAGATCCGCACCGCCGCGGCCCTCACGTCCGACGATGTGGTCGCGAGCTGGATGCCGTACTTCCACGACATGGGGCTCATCGGCACCCATCTGGCCCCGCTCGCGGCGCGCGCGAAGCAGGTGCGGCTGGAGCCGCTGTCGTTCGCCAAACGCCCCGCGCTGTGGCTGGAGATGGCGGCCCGCCACCGCGCCACGGTCCTGTCCGCCGCCAACTTCGCACTCGCGCTGGCCACACGGCGGATTCCCGACGAGACGTTCGGCCGGCTCGACCTGAGCGCGGTGCGGTTGATGCTGGTAGGCGCCGAACCGATCGCCGTGACGGTGTGGCGGCGGTTCGCCGCGAAGGCCCGCACCTCCGGGCTCGACACCCGCGCCCCGCAACCCGTCTACGGCCTGGCCGAGGCCACCTTGGCCGTCACCTTCCCGCCGCTGGGTGAGGTGGCGGCACCGCGGGTGCTGGACCGCGCGGCCCTCAGCCGGGGCCGCGCGGTCGACGCCGTACCGGGCCCGGACGCGGTGGAGCTGATGGACGTCGGCCTGCCGGTGCCGGGATGCGAGGTGCGCATCGCCGACGACGCGGGCCACCCCCTGGGCGACCGGCACGTCGGCCACATCCTGGTACGCGGCCCCCAGGTGGCCCGCGGCTACCGCGAGGCGCCCGAGGCGACGGCCGCCACGTTCGTCGACGGCTGGCTGCACACCGGCGACCTGGGCTTCCTGGCCGAGGGCCGGTTGTGCGTGACCGGCCGCGACAAGGACGTGGTCTTCGTCAACGGCCGCACCTTCCACGCCCCGGACCTGGAAGGAGTGGCAACCGCCACCCCCGGCCTGCCCCACCCCCTGGCCGCGGTGATCGGCTCCACGGACCCGGCGAACGGCACGGAGCGGGTGGTGGCCTTCGTACGCTGGCCCCGGCCCCCGAGGGAAGCGACGACCGTACTCGCTGAGGCGACGGCCCGCCTGCGGCAGGCCCTGGACCACGACGACGTACGCGTACTGCCCCTGCCGCCGGGCGCGTTCCCCCGGACGACGAGCGGCAAGCTGCGCCGCCGCACGATGCGCGAGCGCTACGAGGCGGGGGCGTACGCCCGTATCGAGTCCCGCTGGGCCCCGGCTGATCCCCCTGCGGCGGAGGGCACGATCGGGGGCAGCCCGGCGGACGGCTGCCTGGACGCGTCGGTCCCGACGGCCCCGGCGGTTGGACGCCCTGCGGAGGGCGGCCCGGCGGAGCCTGGTGCGACGACCGCCGCCCCGGTGGACGGAGGCCCGTCCATGAACTCTGCGAGCGACCAATCAGCTGCCGCCTCCTCCGAGAGTGCCCCGACCGCAGCCATCCCGGCCGAGAGCACTCCGGTGCAAGGCCGCCCTGCGGAGCATGACCCCAACACCCCCGTACCGGCAGAACAGACCCCGGCGGGAGGCAGCCCTGGCGCCACCGCCCCGGGCGGGGGTGGCCCGGCCGCCGCCACATCTCACGGACGTGGCTCGGGCGCGGGAGTGGTCGGGGGTCGGCGGGACGTGGCGGAGGTGGTCGCGGGGGTTTGGGCTCGGGTGTTGGGGCGGCCCGTGGGGACGATCGGGCCGCATGACCGGTTCCTCGCCCTCGGCGGTTCGTCGCTGAAGGCCATGGAGGTGCTGGCCGAGTTGGAGGACACCTTCGGTGTCTCCGTACCGCCGAGCGTGCTGCGCGACCGGGACCCCGTGGCCGCGATCACCGATCACCTGATGGCGCCGGAGTCCGGACGCCCCCTCCCCGCCACCGGCGGCCCGGGGGCCATCGCGGTCGTCTCGATGGCCTGCCGGTTCCCCGGGGCCGACACCCCGGACGCCTTCTGGGACCAGCTCGTGGCGGGCCACGATGCCGTGGGGCCCGTACCGGCCGCCCGGTGGAGCACCCGCCCCGGGGCCACCGCCGGGTGGGGCGCCTTCCTGGGCGATCCGGCCGGTTTCGACGCCGCGTACTTCGGCCTCGACGAGCAGGAGGCCACCGCGACCGACCCACAGGCCCGGATCTTTCTGGAACTGGCCCATGAGGCCCTGGAGCGTGCCGGTTACGCGGGACCCCGGCGGGTGGGCCGCCGCGTCGGGGTGTTCGCGGCGCCCGGGGAGAGCGGCTACCGCGACGTGCTGGCGCGGGCCTTCGGCCCGGAGGGCGGGCTGCCGCCCGCCGCGTTGACGGGCAACCTGCCCAACCTCGTCGCGGCCCGCGTGGCGCAGAGCCTGGACCTGACCGGTCCGGCCCTCGCCGTCGACACGGCCTGCTCCTCGGCGCTGGTCGCGCTGCATCTGGCGCGCCGCAGCCTCGAGTCCGGTGAGTGCGATCTCGCCGTCGTCGGCGGGGTCAACCTCGCGCTGGCCCCGACCGGCCACCGGCTGTTGGAGCAGGCGGGGGTGTTGTCGCCGACCGGGCGCTGCCGCGCCTTCAGCGCCGCGGCCGACGGTTTCGTCCCCGGGGAGGGCGGCGCGGCGATCGTGCTGGCGCGGCTGGACGACGCGCACCGCGCGGACGACCCCGTCCTCGCCTTGCTGCGCGGCACCGCCGTGAACAACGACGGGCGCTCGCTCAGCCTCCTGGCTCCCAACGCGCTGACCCAGCGGGAGATCATCGTCCAGGCGTACCGGGACGCGGGGGTCGACCCGGACAGCGTGTCCTACGTCGAGGCGCACGGCACCGGCACCGCCCTCGGCGACCCGGTCGAACTGCGCTCCCTGCGCCAGGCGTTCGGGCCGACCGCCGACGGACGGCCGCGCCTGCTGGGCTCGGTGAAGACCAACGTCGGCCATCTGCTGAACGCCGCCGCAATGCCGAGCCTGGTCAAGGTGATCCTGGCCCTGGGCCACCGCGAGCTGCCCGCCTCCCTGCACCACGATCCGCCCGTGGCGGACCGCGAC
The DNA here is from genome assembly GCF_044333065.1 of Streptomyces sp. NPDC021115. Classification (NCBI taxonomy): domain Bacteria; kingdom Bacillati; phylum Actinomycetota; class Actinomycetes; order Kitasatosporales; family Streptomycetaceae; genus Streptomyces; species Streptomyces sp. NPDC021115. Next base: position 261,352 of record NZ_JBIRQF010000003.1, on the reverse strand, counting down.
GCGGAGGGTTTCGCGGTGGTCGGCGAGCATCGCGCATGGGCGGCCCCCGGCCAGCTGGTGGCGGGCATCAACGCCTTCGGATTCGGTGGCACCAACGCCCACGCGATCCTGGAGGAGGCACCTCCGCGCCCGGCCACCACCCCGAGTGAGAACGACGGCCCGCACCTGCTGACCCTCTCGGCGGGCAGCGCCGAAGCCCTGAAGGCCGCCGCCCGCGACCTCGCGGCCCATCTGCGTGCCCGTCCGGACCTCGACGAGGGCGACGTGTGCGCCACCGTCAACACCGCCCGCGATCACGGCCGCCACCGCCTGGCGGTGGTGTCCCGGGGCGGCGACCTGGCCGAACGCCTCGCCGCCCAGACCAACCCCACCGTGGTCCGCGCCCGGCCCCGGCTGGTGTTCCTGCTGCCCGGCCAGGGCACCGTACGGCCGGGGGCGGGCCGCGCCCTGTACCGCTCGGCGCCCGCGTTCCGCCACGCGCTGGACGAGGCGTCCGCGCTCATCGGCCCGGTGTACGGGCGCACCCTGGCCCAGTGGTGTCTGGACCTCGATGCCACGCCCGCCGAGCTGGCCCGTACGGAGGTGGCGCAGCCGCTGCTCGTCGGGTACGGCGTGGCGCTCGCCCTGCAGTTGCGGGCGTGGGGCGTGAGCCCTGACGCGGTGGCCGGGCACAGCGTCGGCGAGATCACCGCCGCCTGCGTGTCCGGGGCGCTCACCCTCGCCGAGGCGGTGCGGTTCGCCGCCGAACGGGGCCGTCTGATGGGCGACATGGCCGCCCCGGGCGCCATGGCCGCCGTACGCTGCGGAGAGGACGCCCTCTCCGAGGTGCTGGCCGAATCGGCGGGTGCGGTCTGCGTGGCAGCGGTCAACTCCCCTGACCAGACGGTGATTTCCGGAACCCCGGAGGCGGTGGAACGAGCCGTGGCGCGGCTCACCGCGGAAGGTATTTCGGCCCGCACCCTCCCGGTCTCCCACGGCTTCCACTCCCCCGCGATGCTCCCGGTGGCCCATCCGCTCGCCGCCGCGGCCACCGCCCTGGACCCCCGTCCGCCGTCGGTGCCACTGCTGAGCACGCTGACTGCCCAGTGGCAGCCGCCCCTGGACCCGGCGCACTGGCGCGAACACGCCCTGCGCCCCGTGCGTTTCGGCTCCGCCGTGGAGCGGCTGCTGGACGACGGGTACGACACGTTCGTCGAGCTGGGGCCCGGCACCACCCTGCCGGGGCCGGTCCGCTCGGTCGCGGCCGGATCGCCGGAAGTGTTCGCGCTGACGGCCCCGGGCGCGGGTGCGGACACCGGCGAGGCGCTGCTGACGGCCCTGGGGCGGCTGTGGACACGCGGCGTGGACCTCGATCACGCGGCGCTGGGCGCGGGGCCGCCCCGCGTCCCGGTGCCGACGTATCCGTTCCAGCGCCGTCGATACTGGCCGGAGCCGGAGCCCGTAACGGCGTCACTTCTGCACCAGCTCACCTGGTCTGACACGCCCCCGGCGGCGGAAGGCCGCGCGGCGGAGGCCCCGCACGCGATCCGGCTGGCCGGGCCCGACTCGGAGCTGGCCCGCGCCCTGGCCCGGCGGCTGGAGCGGCGCGGTATCACCGTACGGAGGGTAGGAGGGGACGGGGACACCTCCCCCGCCGAGCCGCCCGCGCCGCTCACCGTGCTGCTCGCCGGGCCGGCGGCCGACGGTACGACGGTGGCGGATCTCGACGCCGCGACGCACACCGTGCTGGCCACGGTGCGGGACCTGTTCGCCCCGCTGGGCGGGGACGGCTCCCGGCTGGTGGCGGTCACCGAGGATGTGCACGCCACCGGCGCGGACGGCGAACGCCTCCGCCCCGCCCAGGCGCTGCTGACCGGGCTGACGCTGGCGCTCCCGGAGGAGTTCCCGGGTCTCACCGCGCACAGCGTCGACCTGTCCTCGTACGACTCGCTGGACGCCCGGCTCGACGCGCTGGAGCAGGAGGTGCTCGGGCGGTACGGGCCGGAGGACGGCGACCCGGCGGTGGTGGCGTGGCGGGCGGGCCGCCGTCTGGTCCGTACGCTCGCCCCGGCGGCGGCCGGTCCGCCGCCCACGACGCCGCTGCCGCCCGACGGCACCTACCTGATCACCGGCGGTGCGGGCGGGCTCGGCGCCGCGCTCGCCCGTGACCTGGCCGGACGTGGCCGACCGACCCTGGTGCTGGTGGGCCGTTCGCCCCGTCCCGCGGATGGTCTGCTGGCCGAACTCGGCGCGCTCGGCACGACCGTGACGTATCGCGTGGCGGATGTGTCGGCCGAAGCGGACGTCGAGGCCCTGTTGGCCGAACTGCCCTCGCTGAACGGGGTGTTCCACGCGGCGGGAGTGGTGCGTCCCGGCACGCTGCGGACCAAGTCGCCGGAGGAGATGGCCGAGGTCATGGCCGCCAAGGTGCGGGGCAGCCACCTGCTGTCCCGGGCCCTGCGCCGGCACGGCCACCGCCCGGCGGTGTGCGTGGCGTTCTCTTCGGTGGCCTCCGTGCTGCCCGGACTGGCGGGCGCGCTCGGTGACTACGCCGCGGCCAACGCGTTCCTCGACGCGTTCGCCACCGCCGAACGGGTCGCCGGGCGACCGTGGCAGTCGCTGAACTTCGCCGCGTTCGCCGAGACCGGGATGGCCGCCGGGGCGATGTCCCAGTCCCCCGCCCCGCTGGCCACGGAAACGGGGCTGGCGGCGCTGCACACGGCGTGCGGCATGGACACCGCCCAACTGGTGGTGGCCGAGCTGGCGGCGGGGCCGGGGCTGCCGTATGCGGAGGCCACCACGTCGGTGGGCGACGCGTCGGCCACTGGTGCGTTTACCCAGGCTGCCCCGGCCCCTGCCGCGTCGGGAGCCCCCGCAAACGCCTCGCCGCCGATCGCGGCAACCCCGGTGGAGGCCGACACCTCCCGTATCACCGACACCCTGCGCCGTCTCCTCGCCGAGGCCCTGGATCGCGCGCCCGCCGACGTCCCCGACGACGAACCGTTCCTCACCATGGGGCTGGACTCGCTCTCCGCCGTGGACCTCGTCCGGCGGCTGGAGGCGGAGTTGGGCCGGGCGCTGCCGCCCACCCTGTTCTTCGAGTACCGGACGATCCGCGAGCTGGCCGCCCACCTGCCCACCGACCCCGCGCCCGCGCACCCGCCACACTCCGCCGACAACGGCACGGCCTTCGCCGCCGGTGACCCGCTGCCCCTCACCCCCGTACAGCTGGCCTTCCACACGGGCGGCAGGCTGCACCCCGACGTCGCCGCGTACGCGTACGTACGCCAGACCATCAGCGGCACCGTGGACACCGCACGGCTCGGCCGGGCGCTCGCGCTCCTCGCCGAACGCCACCCCATGCTGCGCATCAGGATCGACCCCGGTGATACGGCGCCCACGCAGCGCGTGGCGCCGTCCGACCCGTGTCCCACACCACCCTGGTACGAGGTACGCGACGCCGACACCGACGACGTCCCGCTGGCCGATCTCGAAGAGGCGTTGTGCAACCGCCCCTTCGACCTGGCCACCGAGGCACCGGTACGGGCCGTGCTGGTGCGGGAGCGCGCGGACCTGGCGCATCTGCTGCTGGTCCTGCACCACGCGGCCGCGGACGGGTTCAGCGTCAATGTCCTCGGCGAGGAGCTGTGGTCGGTGTACACGGCGCTCGCCCACGACCGCTCCCCCGAACTGCCGCCACAGCAGGGCGATTTCGCCGACTACGCCACCGCCGTCGAGACAGAGCGGTCGTCCCCGCAGGCCGCCGAGGACCGCAGCTACTGGCGTGACCGGCTCGCCGACCGAACACGCCCCCTCGACCTGCCGTGGGACGGCGACCCCGACACACCGCCCGCCGCGCCACTCACCGCACACCAGGTGGCCACCGACCCCGGCCTCACCGCCGCGCTGCACGCCTGCGCCGCCACCCACGGCGTCTCGCTGTTCCACCTGCTGCTGGCCACGTACGCCCGCTGCCTGGCGCGGTGGAGCGGGCGGTCCGACATCGCGGTCAACGTCGCCCGCGCCCGTCGCGAGCTGCGGGTCGCCGGGCTGGACCGGCTGGTCGGGCCGCTCGCCGACACCCTGCCGCTCCTGGCCACCGTCGACCCGGACGAACCGGTACCGGCCCTGGCGCAGCGGCTGCGCGAGACCTGGCTCGACGCCGAACGGCACGCAACGCTCACCGGTCTCGACATCGCCCGGCTGCTGCCCGCCGCCGGGTCGCGGCCACGCACGGTGTCCCCGGCGGGGTTCAGCTTCGCCCGCTTCCCCGTGACCACGGCCCCCGACTGCCCGGTCACGGTACGCCCCGCCGCGGCGCGCACCGCGTCCGCCGCCACGCGCCTGGGGCTGCTGTGCTGGGAGAGCGACGGGGCCCTGCACTTCTCCTGGAACGTCCCGGCCCGGCTGTTCACCCCGGCCACCGTGGAGCGCCTGGCCCGTGACCACCTCGCCGAACTCACGAAGCTCACCGAGGACACCACGCCCGCACCCCGTCGCGGCGGCATCGTCGAGCGGCTGTGCGCGCGGTTCCGGGCGGCCGCCGACCGGGTCGCGGTGGACACCGGCGAGGCGCGGACCACCCTGACCTACGCGGCACTCGACCACGCGTCCGCCGCGCTCGCCGCCCGGCTGCGCGCCGGCGGCGTCGCCCCGGGCGGCCTGGTCGGCCTGCTCACCGAGCCGGGCGCCGACACCGTCGTCGGGGTGGTCGGCATCCTGCGTGCCGGAGCCGGATGGGTGCCGCTGGACCCTGCCCACCCCGCCGCGCGGCTGGCCGACCAGCTCCACCGGACGACGGCCCGGACCGTGGTGTGCCACGCCGCCACCCGTGCCATGGCCGACGCGTTCGACGACGTCACCGCGATCGCCACCGACGATCCGGCCCCCTCCCCCACCCCCGTGGCGGACCCCGCGCCGACCGATCCCGACGCGATCGCCTACACCCTCTTCACCTCCGGCTCCACCGGCCGCCCCAAGGCCGTCCCCATCACCCACCGGGCGATGATGAACTACCTGGACTGGGCCGTGGACACGTTCGGCTACCGGGAGGGTGACCGGCTCGCCCAGACCGCCTCGGTGTGCTTCGACGCGTCCGTACGCCAGCTGCTGGCACCGCTGCTGGTCGGGGCCACCGTGCACACGCTGCCGCGGAATCTCGTCCGCGACCCCGACGCGCTGCTGGACCGGGTCGTACGGGACCGGATCACGGTGTGGAGTTCCGTGCCGACGCTATGGGAACGGCTGCTGACGGCCGCCGAGACCCGGGTGCGGCGCGGTGCGCCCCGGCCCGACCTGTCGGCGCTGCGCTGGATCCACGTCGGCGGGGAAGCGCTGCCCGCCGCGCATGTCCGCCGCTGGTACGACCTGTTCGGGCCCGGCCACCGCATCGCGAACCTGTACGGGCCCACCGAGGCCACCATCAACGCCACCTGCCACCTCATCGACGCCCGTCCCGGCGACGAGGTGCGCCGACTGCCGATCGGCCGCCCCGTCTCCGGCACCGAGGTGGCGGTGGTGGCCGAGGACGAGTGCCCCTGCGCCCCCGGCGAACCCGGTGAACTGCTCATCGGCGGCGTGGGGCTGACGCCGGGCTACCTCGGCGATCCCGAGCGGACGGCGGCGGCGTTCATCGAACGCGACGGCAGGCGCTGGTACCGCAGCGGCGACCGGGTCAGCAGGCGGCCCGACGGTGTACTGGAGTTCCTGGGCCGCCTCGATGACCAGGTGAAGATCCGTGGCCATCGGGTCGAACCGGGCGAGATCGAGGCGGTGCTGCACACCCACCCCGGCGTCGCACGGGCCGCCGTACTGCACCACCACGGCCGTCTGATCGCCTTCGTGGAGCCCGCGCCGGGCGCGCCGCGGCCCGAACCGGCACAGCTGCGGGCCCATCTGCGCGACACCCTGCCGGACTACATGCTCCCGGCCCGCTTCCGGTACGTCGATACGCTGCCCCTCACCGGCACCGGCAAGGTGGACCGCCGCCAACTCGACTCGGACGCGGACACGGACACGGACACCGGCACGGACACAACCCGCAGGACCCCGCCCGCCACCCCGACCGAACACGCCCTGGCCCGCATCTGGTCCGAGGTGCTGGGCGTGGCACAGGTCAGCCGCGGGGACGACTTCTTCGCGCTCGGGGGCGACTCCATCCTCGTCCTGGAGGTGTTCGCCCGGCTGGAGAAGACACCCGACGGGGCACAGCCGAACACCGCCCTGCCCCGGCCGACCGTCATCTACGAACACAGCACGCTCACCGCGCTGGCCACCGCCGTCGACGCGGCCGCCGCCGTGGCCCAGGCCCCCGCCACCCCCGCCGGGACGGACGTCACGCCGTACCCCCTCACCCCCACCCAGCGCGGGTTCCTGGTCGCCGAGGCCATCGCGCCCGGGTCCGGCTCGGCGTGGCTGGCCCGGTTGCGGCTGCGCGGCCCGCTGCGGGCCGAGGTGTTCCAGCGCGCGGTCGACGCGCTCGTCGTCCGCCACCCCATGCTGCGCACCGTCTTCCCCGCGGGCGCCCGCCCGCCGGTGCAGCAGGAACTGCCGCCCTCGTTGCGGCTCCCGGTGGACTTCGAGACGCTGGCGTCCCCGGCGCGGCTCGACGAACGGATCGCCGACGAGCGCCGTCGCCGGTTCGAACCATGGGCCTGGCCCCTGCTGCGGCTGCGGGTGCTGACCCTCGCCCCCGACGAACACACGCTTCTCGTCCATGCCCACCACCTCATCGGCGACGGCTACAGCGCGGCCCTGTTCGGCCGGGAACTGCTGGACGTCTACGACCGGCTCGCCCGTGGCGAACAGCCCGAACTGCCGCCGCTGCGCGGCACGTTCCGCGACTACGCCGCCCTACTCCACCAGTCGGCCCCCGACCCCGGCCCAGCGGCCACCGCGTGGCGGGCACGCCACGTCGCCCCGTACGAGCGGCCCGAGCTGCGGCGCACAGCCACCGGGGCCGGCGACACGGCCGAGGCAGGGTTCACCCTCGACGCCGAGGTGACGGCCGGGCTGCGCCACCTCGCGTCCACGGTCCGCGCCACGCCGTACGCCCCCGTCCTGACCGCCTACTACCGGGCCCTGGCAGAACTCACCGGCCGACGGGACCTCGTCCTCGGCCTCGCCGTCACCGGGCGCGACCACGCGCTGCCCGACATCAGCCGGTTGTTCGGCCCACTCGCCGCCGCCGTACCGCTGCGCCCGGCCGCGCCGGAAGCCACGACGGAGGCGAGCTTCCACGACGATCTGCGCCGGATCGCCGAGGAGGCCGCCGCCGCGCGGACGTACGGCACCGGTGGCGAGCCGTCCTCCGGCCACGGCATGCCGAGGACCACCCAGTTCCTCTTCAGCTACCTCGACTTCTCCGCCCTCGACCGGCCCGCCGGCGGGTCCCTGACCCTCGACTGGGACCACCACGCCACGGAACTCGCCACTCCCCCGGTGGGAACCGACGTGTTCCTGGCCGTCCGGCCGGTCGGGGAGAGCCTGCGCGTCACCGTGCGGGCCTCGGCCGCCGCCCTCGACCCGAGGGCCGCGGACGCGTTCGCCCACGCCCTGCGGGACGAGCTCACCGGGGCCGTGGCACCGCGCCCACGCCCACGCCGTACCGTGCGTTCATCCCGTACGGACACCCGTACGGACGCCGCGCTCGTCGGCTATCTCCCGGCGCCCGGACACCTGGCGGCGCTCGCCGGGGTACCGGCCGCGGATCTGCCCCGCGAACACCTGCGGGACCTGCTCTTCCCGGACGGCGGCCCCCGCCTGCTGGAGGAGATCGGCACACCGCTGGGCCGCTCGGCGTTCGTGTCGTTGCCGCTGTTCGCCGACGAACTCGCCCCGGGACACGGGCTCACCCGCCACACCGTGCGCGCCGTCGCCCACGCCGCCTCCCTGGGCGCGCGCTGTGTCTCCCTGGCCGGGATGATCCCCGCGTACACCGGCTACGGATTCGAGGTGGCGCGCGCCACCGGCGGGGCGACAACGGTTACCACGGGCCACGCGGCCACCGCGGTGTCCGTGGTCAAGACCGTGCACGCCGCACTCACGGCGGCAGGACGCGACCTCGGCGACTCGACCGTCGCCATGGTCGGGCTCGGCTCGATCGGCACCTCGTCCCTCGCCCTGCTCCTCGGCGCCGCCCCGCGCCCACCCGCCCGCCTGGTGCTGTGCGACGTCGCGGGCAGCGCGCCCCGCCTGCGCGCGCTCGCCGCGGAGCTGCGCGGCAGCGGGCCGGCCGGGGCGGTCGAAGTGGCCGAGTCCGCCCCGGCGCTGCCCGAGGCGGTGTACGAGGCCGATCTGATCGTCACGGCCGTCAGCGGCGGTACGGACATTCTCGACGTCGACCGGTTGCGCGCCGGAACCGTCGTGGTCGACGACTCGTTCCCGCACTGTTTCGACACCGCGCGCGCCCTGGACCGGATGCGGCGGCGAGGCGATGTGCTGACGGTCGGGGGCGGGCTGCTCGCGGTCGGCGACACCGAGCGGCACATCGCGGACGACCTGTCACCGGCCGCCGCCTCCGGCTATGCGGAACAGTCGTGGCTGCCGGGCACGGTCGCGTCCTGTCGGCTCGAATCCCTGCTGCACACCGCCGTGCCCGGCCTGCCTCTGGTCCACGGGCTGGTCGACGCCGCCCACGCACGCGCGTACTGGGAAGCGGTCGAGGCGGCCGGGGTAGGGGCGGCGCCACTTCACCTGCTCGGCCACAGGGTCGGTGACAAGAGCTGACACACCGGTGCCCCGGCCGGAGAAACCATCCGGCCGGGGCACCGCGCTCCTCCCCAAGGGGGTCAACGGTCAGTCCCGCTGAGCGTCCTCGGGCAGCTTCCGCCACTTCACCTGGGTGTCGGCGTCGTATGCGAAGTCGAGCATCTTCTGCGCGTCCGGGTAACGGTCCGCCGCATCGTTGAGGATGACTCCGACGACCGTGCGGCCGTCGCGCTCGGCGGCGAACACCAGGCAGGGACCAGCAGGGGTGGTGGTCCCTGTCTTGACTCCGATGGCGCCCTTGTAGGAGCCCAGGAGACGGTTGGTGTTGTCCCAGGAGTAGTACCGGGTACGGCCGTTGGCCGCCGGTGCCTCCTGCTTGGTGGACACCGACTTGACGACAGTCTTGAACGTGGAGTTCTCCATCGCCCGCTGCGTCAGCTCGGCCATGTCACGGGGCGTCGAGTAGTTTTCGCTGCTCGCCGAAACACCGTCGAAGGAGGCGTAGTGGGTGTTGGTGAGCCCCAGGTCCTTCGCCTTGTCGTTCATCTTGGAGACGAACGAGTCGGTGCGCTCGGCCACGGTGTCACCGCTGCCGAACGTGTCGGCCAGCGCCATCGCCGCGTCACAGCCCGACGGGAGCATCATCCCGTAGAGCAGCTGGTTGACGGTCAGCTTGTCACCGGTCTGCAGGTCCGCCGTGCTGGCTTCCGACTTGGTCACATAGTCCCGGTAGTCCTGCTTGACCGTGATCTGCTTGTCGAGATCCACGTTCTTGGTCTCGAGTACCACGAGCGCGGCCATGATCTTCGTCGTGCTCGCCATCGGACGCCGGGTGTCGGCGGCCTTGGCCATCAGCTCCTCGTCGGAACCGCTGTCGAGCAGGTACGCGCCCTTGGCGCTCACCTCCGGTGGTTCCGGCGCTGCCTGAGCCACCGCCACCGGGACCGCGATCGCCACGGCCACCGTGGACGCGACCGCCGCCACCTTCCAGCGGCGGGTCACGGTACCACGACGTTTATGCATTCGCCCTCCGTTTCGTAGAACATCGATTCGGCTGGCGCATCGTCTCACCGTGTGCAGGATGAACCTGCTTCGGGGGTACCGGTCGCGCGAAGATCTAGGGAATCAACCAGCCCCGGCCCAGGGGTCCGAGCGCCCCCCTGCCGACTCGACGCGGGGGAACCGGGCGTGGATGCACCGGGCGGTGCGGTACCTGGCGGAGACGGCGGGGGTGCGGCAGTTCCTCGACCTGGGCACGGGGGTGCCCACCTCACCGAATCTGCATGAGGTGGCGCAGCGGGTGGATCCGGCCTGCCGGGTGCTGTACATGGACAACGATCCCATCGTCCTGGCGCACGCCGGCGCCCTGCTGACGTCGGGTCCGGCGGGCCGCGTGGCCTACCGGCACGGGGATCTGCACCAGCCCGCCGCCGTCCTGAGCGAGGCACGCTCGGCGGGCGTCTTCGACTGGGACCGGCCCATCGCGCTGATCCTTTCCGCCATCATGCACTTCGTCCCCGACGAGGCCGACCCGGCCGGTCTCATCCGCACGTACTGCGACGCCCTCCCGGACGGCAGCTATCTGGCGATGTCACACGCCACCGGCGACTACTCCCACACCACGTCCGCCGGGGCCGCCGTCTGCGCCGAGCGCAACGTCGCCGCGCCCATGGTGCTGCGCGCCTACGCCGACGTCCTCCGGCTTTTCGACGGAACCCGCCCGGTGGAGCCCGGGGTGGTACGGCTCCCGGAGCGGCGTCCCGAACTCGGCCCCGCGCCACGGCCGGAGGACGGTCTCGGCTACGACCCGGATCGGGTGTGGACCTACGGCGGGGTCGCCAGGATCGAGCCGCGAGGGCTCTCCTGACCCGCTCACCAGCGCACGGCGGTGAAGTCGACCGGCCGGGGGCGTAGCAACCGGGCGCGTTCCGCCAGGGCCATCAGCCGCCGGGACATCTCGTCGGCGGGCAGCCGGTGGCGGTCGCCGTGGCCGGGCAGGATCCACTCGTAGCGCAGCCGCCCGGCCACCCTGGCGAGCGAGCGGGCCAGTTCCTCGATGGAGTACCAGGTCACGCTTTCCGCCACGGCCAGATCACCCGTCGTACGGGACCAGTAGACGCTGTCGCCGCTGAAGCAGTACCGGCCGTCCGCGAGGTAGAGCACACTGCCCTCGGTGTGGCCGGGCAGCGGATGGGCGGTGACTCCTTCCCCGATCTCCACGGGTTCGAGCCCCCGGATCACCTGGTCCGCGTCCGGCGCCGCGTCGAGGTCGCCCTCGTGCATCCACAGCCGGGCGCCGAAGTGGTCCGCGTAGCGGCGGCCGTGGGCGGCGTGATCGCGATGGGTGAGCAGCACATCGGTGACCGGGCCCGACTCCGCGTAGCGCGCGGCGAGTTCGGGGCTCCAGCGCGGTGTGTCGACCATCATGGCCGTGCCGGACGGCCGGAGGAGCAGATAGGAGTTGGCCCCTGCGGTGTGCGGGGAGTTGTGCCCGCAGATCATGACGCGGTCGTCCAGGGCCATCGGGAAGGGGTCCGACGTCCGGTCCAGCCGCCCCGACGCCGGGCGGATCGAGCGGGTGGGGCAGGCGAACGCGGCGGCGTGGAGGCTCCGGCTCTCCGCCGCGTCCATAGGCTGCCGCAGGATCCGCGACTTCCCTTCGACCTCTCCGATCAGCCCGGGCGCGAGCTGGCGGGCCACATCGCAGTTCGTGCACCGGTCGTCCACGTACCAGCCGTCCATGGCAGGACTCCTTCCGGAGGCAGGGCAAGGGAGGCACGGCCCGGAGCGGGGCCGCCCGCCCTTCAGAGGTATCCCACCCGGCGACGAAACCAACAGCCCCTCCAGTTCTTGTGTTTCGGCCTCCTGACGACTCCGGCCAGCGTCACCGCCTTGACCGGTGACGAATCCGATGACAGGGTCGTCACTTGTTGAACCGGTGACACCGGTACGCGCACGCACCGCGGGAGGACGCATGGCCGAGGTCCACGGCATCGAGGTCGTCGTCTTCGACGTCCTCGGGACGCTGGTCGACGAGCCCGGAGGGCTCCGGGCGGCCCTGCGCGAGGCGCTGTCCACGGCGGACGACGCGTCCGTCGACGCGCTGCTCACCGTGTGGCAGCAGCACGTCGAGCGCGAGCAGCGACGCATCGCGCAAGGGCACCGCGCGTACGCCACCACCGAGACCATCGACGCGGAGGCCGCCGGGCACGTGGCCGACCGCGCCGGGCTCACGGACCCGGCGGCCATCGCCCGGCTGGCCACGGCGGGGCAGCGCCTGCCTCCCTGGGGCGACTCCGTCGCCGGGCTGGACGAACTCGCGCGGCACTTCCCCGTCCTCGGGCTCTCCAACGCCGGCCGCACCGCCCTGCCGCGGCTCAACGCATACGCCGGGCTGCGCTGGCACCAGGCGCTGTCGGCCGAGGCGGCCCAGGCGTACAAGCCGGCGCCGGAGGTCTATCGGCTCGCCCTCGACGCCGCCGGATGTCCACCGGAGCGGGTGCTCATGGTGGCCGCCCACGCCTGGGACCTCCGCGGCGCCCAAGCGACGGGCATGCGCACCGCCTACGTCCGGCGGCCGGTCGGCGATCCGCCGACCGGTTCCGATGTCTTCGACGGACGGTTCGGCGATCTGGACGAGCTGGTCACCGCGCTGACCGCGCGATAGGGGTCTTACGGCCGGGGCGGCGCGCTGGTGTCCCGTACCACCAGCTTCGGCTCCAGCACCGCTTCCTCCGGCTCCGCCGCATCGTCGTCCAGCCGCCGCACGGCGAACCGCACCGCGTGCTCGGCCATGCGCACCGCGTCCTGACGGACCGTCGTCAGCCCCACCGGCATCACATGCGACAGATGGCTGTCGTCGTAGCCCACCACCGACACCTCGCCGGGGACATCGGTGCCCGCCCGCGTCAGGGTCATCAACAGGCCCATGGCACAACGGTCGTTGCCCGCGAGCACCGCGGTCGGCAGGGGGTGTCCGCGGTCGCGCTCGGCCACGAGCAGGCGTCCCGCCGCGAAGCCCGACTCCTCCGTATGGGCTCCGGGGATCACCCGCGCCCCGGATTCGAGCCCATGGCGGCGCATCGCGGCGCGGTAGGCACGGCGGCGCTCGGCCGAGCCCGGCCCCCGGCCGCCGTCGATGTGCACGATGTGGCGGTGGCCGAGTGCCACCAGGTGGTCCATGGCCTGGCGGACGCCCTTGGCGTCGGAGGAGCGGACACTGTCGACGCGGGCGCCCGGTACGCGGCGGCCGACCGAGACGGTGACCGTACGGTGCCCCAGCGCGTCCAGGTCGGCGGTCGGCGCGTCCGGGCCGAGCAGGATCACCGCCTCGCAGCGGTGGCTGATCAGGGACTCGACCGCGGGGGACTCGCCGCGGCCCGGAGCGGTGGCGGCGAGCAGCACGTCGTAGCCGCGCCGCTCGGCCTCGGGGTAGACGCCGGTGACGAGGTCGGCGTGGAAGGCGTTGTGGACGGTGAGCATCACCCCGAGGGTGCGGCTGCGGCCACGGGCGAGGAGCCGGGCGGCGTTGTCGGGGCGGTAGCCCAGCTCGTCGGCGACGCGCAGCACCCGGTCGCGGGTCTTCTGGCTCGCCCCCGGCTGATTGCGGAAGACGATCGACACCAGGGCCCGGGACACCCGCGCCCTCGCGGCGACATCCGCCATCGTGGGGCGCTGCCTGCCTGTTCCATCCACCGGTGAACCCACTTTCCGCGCCCCGCCTGCCCCATCGTCTGCGGTTGTTCCCGCTCGTTCCCGCTCGCCCCGGTCGGCGCACACGAAAACTTACGGCAACCGGCAACCGTCTATTGACATGACATTTGGACAAGGGACATCGTACTCCTACTAGAGCGCGCTAGTAGAGCGCGGCAGATTCCGCAACCCCTCACGCCACTCGGCAAAGGACTGACCATGGACGTCAGGGACGACGCAGCACGCCCCGCCCCCGCCCCGCCCACCGACGACGCCCCATCGGCGGTGAACCGGCGGCTGAGGGTCGTCACGATCATCGCCACCTTCGGCGGGCTCCTCTTCGGCTATGACACCGGTGTCATCAACGGCGCCCTGCCCTATATGACCGACGACCTGGGCCTGACCCCCGTCACCGAGGGCATGGTCACCAGCTCGCTGCTGCTGGGCGCGGCGCTGGGCGCGGTCACCGGCGGGCGGCTGTCGGACGCGCGGGGGCGGCGGCGGAACATCCTGCTGCTCGCCGTGGTGTTCTTCCTCGCCACGCTCGGCTGTACGCTCGCGCCGAACACCGAGGTCATGATCGTGGCGCGCTTCGCGCTCGGCCTCGCGGTGGGCGGCGCTTCGGTGACCGTACCGGTCTATCTCGCGGAGGTGTCCCCCGCCGAGCGGCGTGGCGCGCTGGTCACCCGCAATGAACTCATGGTCGTCAGCGGTCAGCTGCTCGCCTTCACCTTCAACGCGGTCATCGCACGGGTGGGGGCTGAGTCAGGCGGTGTCTGGCGCTGGATGCTGGTCATCGCGACCGTCCCGGCCGTGGTGCTCTGGTTCGGCATGCTGGTGATGCCGGAGAGCCCGCGCTGGCTGGCCTCCATGGGCCGTTTCAACGAGGCCTTCGAGGTGCTCAAGCAGGTCAGGTCGCGGTCGCGGGCCGAGGCCGAGCTGAGCGAGGTGTCCGGGCTCGCCGTCAAGGACGAGCAGGAGAAGCTGGGCGGCTGGCAGGACATGAAGTCCACCCCGTGGATGCGCAAGCTGATGTTCGTGGGGTTCGGCATCGCGATCGTGCAGCAGATCACCGGCGTCAACACGATCATGTACTACGGGACGCAGATCCTCACCGACGCCGGTTTCACCTCGGACAGCGCGCTCACGGCGAACATCGCCAACGGTGTGATCTCGGTCCTCGCCACCTTCGTCGGCATCTGGCTGCTCGGCCGGGTGAACCGCCGTCCCATGCTGATGACCGGCCAGCTCGGCACGACCACCGCCCTGCTGCTCATCGGTGTCTTCTCGCTCATCCTGCCCGAGGGCACGGCCCGCGCCTTCGCCGTGCTGGCCATGACGGTGACGTTCCTGGCCTTCCAGCAGGGCGCGATCTCGCCGGTCACCTGGCTGATGCTCTCCGAGATCTTCCCGACGCGGATGCGCGGGTTCGGGATGGGCATCGCGGCCGTGGTGCTGTGGCTGACCAACTTCGCGATCGGCCTGGTCTTCCCGTCGCTGGTGTCCGCGCTGGGGATCTCCAACACCTTCTTCCTCTTCGTGGCCGCTGGCGTCCTCTCCCTCGCCTTCGTGAAGGCCTATGTCCCCGAGACCCGGGGGCGCACGCTCGAAGCCCTCGGGGCTGAGCTGCGCACCCGGTTCTCCTGAGGTCGCGGGTCCGGCGGTCAGGCGCCGACGTAGGCCGCCAGGTGTTCGGCGGTGAGCGTGGAGCGGGCGGAAACGAGGTCCACGGGGGTGCCCTCGAAGACGATCCGGCCACCGTCGTGGCCCGCGCCGGGGCCGAGGTCGATGATCCAGTCGGCGTGGGCCATCACCGCCTGGTGGTGCTCGATGACGATGACCGACTTACCGGAGTCGACGAGCCGGTCGAGGAGGCCGAGCAGATGCTCGACATCGGCGAGGTGCAGTCCGGTGGTCGGCTCGTCGAGGACGTAGACGCCGCCCTTCTCGCCCATGTGCGTGGCCAGCTTGAGCCGCTGCCGCTCACCGCCGGACAGCGTGGTGAGCGGCTGGCCCAGGCTGAGGTAGCCGAGCCCGACGTCGGCGAGGCGGCCGAGGACGCGGTGGGCGGCCGGGGTGCGGGCCTCGCCCGCGCCGAAGAACTCCTCGGCCTCGGCCACCGGCATCGCCAGCACCTCGCTGATGTCGCGGCCGCCGAGGCGGTGTTCCAGCACCGACGCCTGGAACCGCTTGCCCTCGCACTCCTCGCAGGTGGTGGAGACACCGGCCATCATCCCCAGGTCGGTGAAGACGACACCGGCGCCGTTGCAGTGCGGGCAGGCGCCCTCGGAGTTGGCGCTGAACAGCCCCGGCTTCACCCCGTTCGCCTTGGCGAACGCCTTGCGGATCGGTTCCAGCAGCCCGGTGTACGTGGCCGGGTTGCTCCGCCGGGAGCCGCGGATCGCGGTCTGGTCGATCGCCACCACGCCCGCCTCGGCGGCCTCCGGACTGCCCAGCAGCGAGCCGTGCAGGAGCGAACTCTTGCCGGAGCCCGCCACGCCGGTGACGGCGACCAGCACTCCGAGCGGAATGTCGACATCGACATCGCGCAGGTTGTGCGCCGTCGCACCACGGATCGGCAGGGTGCCGGTGGACTTCCGCACCGTCTCCTTCAGGGCGGCCCGGTCGTCGAAGTGGCGGCCGGTGATGGTGCCGCCGGTCCGCAGCCCCTCGACGGTGCCCTCGAAGCAGACGCTGCCGCCCGCCGTACCGGCGCCGGGGCCGAGGTCCACGACATGGTCGGCGATCGCGATCGTCTCCGGCTTGTGCTCCACGACCAGCACCGTGTTGCCCTTGTCCCGCAGCCGCAGCAGCAGGTTGTTCATCCGCTGGATGTCATGGGGGTGCAGCCCGATGGTGGGCTCGTCGAAGACATAGGTGACATCGGTGAGCGAGGAGCCGAGGTGGCGGATCATCTTGACGCGCTGCGCCTCGCCGCCGGACAGGGTGCCCGCCGGGCGGTCGAGCGAGAGGTAGCCGAGGCCGATCTCCGCGAACGATTCGAGGGTGTGCAGCAGCGCGGCGAGCAGCGGCGCCACCGACGGCTCGGCCAGCCCGCTGACCCACGCGGCCAGGTCGCTGATCTGCATCGCGCAGGCGTCGGCGATGTTGATTCCGCCGATGCGTGAGGACCGGGCCCCCTCGCTCAGCCGGGTGCCGTCGCAGTCGGGGCAGGCGGTGAAGGTGACCGCGCGGTCCACGAACGCCCTGATGTGCGGCTGCATCGCCTCCCGGTCCTTGGCGAGGATCGACTTCTGGATCTTGGGGATCAGCCCCTCGTAGGTGAGGTTGACGCCGTTGACCTTCACCTTGGTCGGCTCGCCGTAGAGGAAGTCCCGCATCTCCTTCTTGGTGAAGTCGCGGATCGGCTTGTCCGGGTCGAGGAAGCCGGACTGGGCGTAGAGCCCCACGGTCCACACGTTGTCCGACTTCCAGCCGGGGATGGTGAACGCGCCCTCGGAGATCGACTTGGAGTCGTCGTAGAGCTGGGTGAGGTCGATGTCGGAGACCGAGCCCCGGCCCTCGCAGCGCGGGCACATGCCGCCGGTGCGGGTGAAGGTCGTCTTCACGGCCTTGTTGTTGCCGCGCTCGACCGTGATCGCGCCGCTCGCCCGGACCGAGGGGACGTTGAAGGCGAACGCGCTGGGCGGGCCGATGTGCGGCTGCCCGAGCCGGCTGAAGAGGATGCGCAGCATCGCGTTGGCATCGGTGGCGGTGCCGACCGTGGAGCGGGGGTCGGCGCCCATCCGCTGCTGGTCGACGATGATCGCGGTCGTCAGCCCGTCGAGGACGTCCACCTCGGGCCGGGCGAGTGTCGGCATGAAGCCCTGGACGAAGGTGGAGTACGTCTCGTTGATCATCCGCTGGGACTCGGCGGCGATGGTGTCGAACACCAGCGAGCTCTTGCCCGAGCCGGAGACACCGGTGAACACCGTCAGCCGCCGCTTCGGGATCTCGATGCTGACGTCCTTGAGGTTGTTCTCGCGGGCGCCGTGCACACGGATCAGGTCGTGGCTGTCGGCAACGTGCGGCGCGGGCGGCCGCGTGTCCGCCCCGTTGGTCTCGGTCATCGTGTCTCCATCTGTGGCAGCTTCGAGCAGTATGTCTCGCCCCCGGCGACCGCGCTTCTCCATCTCTGACCGGTCCGGCTCCCCGCTTCGCGGATTGCCGTCCGGCGCCGTTCAGAAGAACGCCGGGAAGCCCCGCGGTGACATGTTCGCCCCAGCCCGCTGACGAGGGATTTCCGGCACAACCCCGCCCCTCCGCGCCCTGTCTGAGCGGATGATCATCCACCCGTTCCCCGAAGGGGCATCTCCAGCATGGCTCAGCACCGAATCCTCGCCGCCACCGCCCTCGCCACCGCCTTAGGGGCCGCCGTGCTCTGGGCGCCCGCCGCCCACGCGGACACGGCGGACACGCGGGCCGCGGCGGCCCAGGCCACCCTGACCCACGACGACGGTGTGCTCAGTTACCTGGCCGCCGAGGGCCAGACCAACAAGGTCACGGTCACCACCAAGGTCATCGACGTCGACCCCTCGCAGTTCGGCGGCGACTTCCTCATCACCTTCCGCGACCAGTCCGGCATGTCCATCGACGCGACGGCGGCGCAGTGGGACAGCTGCACCTACCCCTCCGCGGCCGATCACACCGCCGTGCAGTGCGTCATCCCCGAGCCTCTGGGCTCCGACGACTCGACCACCTTCGAGCTGTTCCTCGGCGACGGCGACGACACCGCGTCGGTCGACGGCGGAGCGGGCACGATCGCGGCGATCCGCGGTGGCGCGGGCGACGACGTCCTCAAGGGCACCGGCCAGAACGAGTTCCTGGGCGAGGACGGCGACGACCGCATCGACGGCGGCGACGGCATGGGCGTCCGCGGCGGCGCGGGTGACGACACCATCGTCGGCGCCTGCTCGTACGAGTGCCGGGGCGACACCGGCGACGACACCCTCACCGGTACCGGCGAAGCCGACAACCTGTACGGCGACGACGGCAACGACATCCTGCGTGCCGGAGCCGACAACGACTACGTGTACGGCGGCAAGGGCAACGACACGCTGTACGGCGAAGACGGCAACGACACCATGTACGGCAACAGCGGCAACGACACGCTGTACGGGGGCAAGGGAGCGGACACGCTCTCCGGCGGCCCCGGCACCAACAAGGTCTACCAGGACTGACGGCCGAGCCGTCACCCGAGGCCGCGGCGGTCACCGCCGCGGCCTTCGCCGTGTCCGGGGCGCACCCGGGACCACGCCCTCTGGTCCCGTTGCGTGACAGGTGTCTACAACAAAATACCCTGTTTCTCTACGGCTTTGGCATATTCATGATCCGGGCACGGCGGACACAAGGAATTCATCGCTCCGGAAAGACGTGACCGGCCCCTTCCCGGAATCCGCGGGGTTCCGTGACTAAGATTTCCCTAGGAACACCTCGAAAGGGTGTCCAGCGGCGTCGCGCCGAATATCCTACCGCCCGGATGTGGCCTTATGAAGGTCGCGAACTTCCAGCATTGACGAGTCCGTTCCGTTTCCGGGCGCGCCCGAAATCGGGACCGGCCGCGCGATCAAAGATGCCGACAGGGGGAAGCTCAGCAGTGTTGGTGGAACGAAGAAAATTACTGGAACAGCTCGATGATCTTCTGATGCAGGCAGCGCGGGGCAGGGGGGCCATCGCGGCGGTCAGCGGTTCGACGGCGATGGGCAAGACCACGGTGCTCAACGCGCTGGCGGAGCGGGCAACCGCGGCCGGCAGCACGGTGCTCGGCGTGGTGAGTTCGCCCCATGAGCGCGAGATCCCGTACAGCGCGCTGGCCCAGCTCTTCCACGCGATCGACGCGCGTTCCGTGCCCCCGGTGGCGGGGGACGACGCCCGGGCCGCCGCACAGCACACGTACCAGATCATCGCCGCGGTGGCGGCCCGCCGTCCGCTGCTGATCACGGTGGACGACATCCAGCACACCGACACGGCCAGCCTCTCCTGTCTGCGCTACGTGGCGCAGCGCCTCAGCCGGCTCCCGGTGGCGCTGGTGTTCACGCGCGGGGTCACCGTCGAGGACCAGCCGCCGCGCATCCTGCACGACCTGCTGTACCGCGCGAGCGTGCGCCGCTTCCATCTCGGGCCGCTCTCGCGGGCGGGCGTCAGGGAGCTGGCGCCGTCCCTGCTCCCGGACCGGTTCATCGCCGAGATCCACACCCTGAGCGGCGGCAATCCGCTGCTCGCCCAGGCACTCATCGAGGAGCACCGGCTGCGCGCCGCGCCCGAATCCGCGGCGGGACCAGCCGCGGCGGACGGCGAAGGGGCCACGCCGCTCCCCGAGGGAGGGGTATCGCTCGGGCCCGTCTTCCATCAGGCGGTCCTGGCGTACCTGCACCGGATCGGCCCGCGCGCGGTCCTGCTCGCGCGGTGTGTGGCGCTGCTGGACGAGGCGGCCACGCCGCTGCTGCTGAGCCGGTTGAGCGGTATCGACACCGAACTGCTCAAACGCCACCTGAGGTTGCTCGCGGGCATCGGCGTGCTGCACGGTGCGCGGCTGCGCCACGCGGGCGTACGGCAGGCGGTGCTCGGCGAGATGCCGCACGAGGAGGCGACGGAGCTGCGGTGCCGCGCCGCCCGTCTGCTGTACGACAGCGGGGCACCGCCGCAGGCGGTGGCCGCGCATCTGCTCGGCGCCGGTCCGCTGTACGAGGACTGGGTGCTGGACGTATTGCGGGAGGCCGCCTGCCAGGCGCTGAACGACGGTGATGTGCAGCGGGGCATCCGGTGTCTGGAGCTGGCCCGCGAATGCTGCGTGGACGAGGCGCAGCGGCTGTCGGTGAAGTCGCAGTACGCGTGCGGTCAGTGGCAGTTGCGGCCCGCCGACTCGGCCCCGCACTTCCTCGCGCTCAAGGGCCCCATCGTCGAGGGGAAGCTGACGGGCCACGATGCGCTGTGGGCCGCCGAGGGCATGCTGTTCCACCTCGGCTTCGAGGAGGCGCTGATGACCGTCGAGCATCTCAACGACGGCCATCTCCACGGCGGTGGTGAGGAGATGGCGACGGCGCTGCACGGCACGCGGATGCTCATGGCCTCGGAGGTCCCCGGGGTGCTCGACCGGCTGAGCCGTCCGCTGCCGGACACCGCCGCCCCTGCCATGTCCCACTCCGAGCTGCGCGCCCGGCACGCCCTGGCCCTGGTGCTGGAGCGGGGCGCCGACGAGTACGCCGTCGCCCTGGCCGAGCAGGTCTTCCAGAGCCGTCAGAACGCGGCGACGTCGCAGCTCAGCAGCTTGCCGAAGGCGTTGCTCGCCCTGGCTTACGCGGACCGGCTCGACGCCGCGGCCAGGTGGCACGACCATCTGGCGGCCGACGAGGGGCGCCTCGACGCCCCGGCCTGGCGGGCGCAGATCGCCTGCGTCGGCGCCCTCATCTCGCTGCGCCGCGGGCGGCTGGCCGACGCGGTGCGCCAGGCGGAGGCGGCGTACGCCCGGCTGTCGGGACCGCGGTGGAACGTCAGCAGTGCGCTGGCGCTCGCCATACTGATCGAGGCGCACACCGCGATGGGCAACCACCAGGCCGCTGCCGGGTATCTGGCGCAGGAGCCGCCGCCCGAGCTGTTCCTGACCCGCGCGGGGCTGCACTATCTGTACGCGCGCGGCCGCCACCATCTCGCCACCGGCAACACCTATCTGGCGCTGTCGGACTTCCAGGGGTGCGGCAGCCTGATGCGCCGCTGGAACGTGGACACGCCCGCCGTGGCGCCCTGGCGGCTGGGCGAGGCGGAGGCGTGGCTGCGGCTGGGCGACCGCGAGCGGGCGGCCAGGCTCGTCGAGAAGCAGCTCGCACGGCCGGACACCGGGCTCACCCGGTCGCGCGGCATGGCTCTCCACGGGCTGGCCCTGGTCCAGCCGACCGCCCAGCAACCGCCCGTGCTGCGGGACGCGTTCCGGCTGCTGGAGGCCAGTGGCGCACGGTACGAGGCGGCCGCGGTGCTGGCCGATCTGAGCCGCGCGTACCAGCAGTTGGGGGACAAGCGGGCCCGGCCGACCGCGCGGCGGGCGTGGCGGCTCGCCAAGAGCTGCCAGGCGGAACCCCTGTGCCAGGAGCTGCTTCCGACGTCCGCGCCGCGGAGCATCGGCACCCGGGACAGCGCGGGGTCCCGCGACGGTGACCGTGCGGACCGGGACAGCTTCGGCGGGCTGAGCGAATCCGAGCGGCGCGTCGCCATGCTGGCCGCCCAGGGGTACGCCAACCGGGAGATCGCCGACCGGCTGTTCATCACGGTCAGCACCGTGGAGCAGCATCTCACCCGCGTCTACCGCAAGATGGGCATCAGAAACCGCGAGCAGCTGCTCCAGGGGGCCCACGCCGTCAGCTACGAGTCCGCCTGACCCCATACCCCTCCGCCCCCGTGAGGGGCCGTCCTCCGCCCGCCCCGTCAGCCGACGGGGCGGGCGGACGCGTGCGCGCTCGGCGGTGGCGTCGCCGCCCGGGACACCGCCTCCTAGGGGGCCTTACGGGTAGCTAGGGGCGGGTGGCTGAGCCGACGATCGTCCCTCAGAGGACGAACGCCAGCCCGGCGTTTTCGACAGCGCGCGATGAGGGAGGCACTCGCCACCATGACGAGTGATCTTGTTCACGGTACTGATGCCATCGCAATCACCGGCGTGTCGTGCCGCCTCCCCCAGGCGCCCGATCCGGGTGCCTTCTGGGAGTTGCTGCGCGCGGGCCGCAGTGCGATCACCGAGGTGCCGCCGGACCGGTGGGACCCGGACGCGGTGCTGCCGGACGAGGAGGAACGGCATCGGGCCGGGCTGCGCCACGGTGGATTCCTGGACCGGGTGGACGCGTTCGACGCGGCGTTCTTCGGCATCTCACCGCGCGAGGCGGTGGCGATCGACCCGCAGCAGCGGCTCTTCGCCGAGCTGGCCTGGGAGGCGCTGGAGGACGCGGGCATCGTCCCGGAGACGCTGCGCTCCACCGCCACGGGCGTGATGGTCGGGGCGATCGCCGGTGACTACGCGGCGCTGGCGCAGCGCGGCGGCGCGATCACCCAGCACTCGCTGCCGGGTCTGAACCGCGGTGTCATCGCCAACCGGGTGTCATATGCGCTGGGTCTGCGCGGCCCGAGCCTGGCGGTCGACACCGCGCAGTCGTCGTCGCTGGTTGCGGTGCACCTGGCGGTGGAGAGCCTGCGCAAAGGCGAGTGCACCCTTGCGCTGGCGGGCGGTGTGGCGCTGAACTTCGCGCCCGAGAGCGCAGAGGTCGCCGCGCGGTTCGGCGGACTGTCGCCGGACGGGCGCTGCTTCACCTTCGACGCGCGGGCCAACGGCTTCGTGCGCGGTGAGGGCGGCGGGGTCGTCGTACTGAAGCCGCTCGCGGACGCGGTGCGCGACGGGGACACGGTGTACGGGGTCATCCTCGGCAGCGCGGTCAACAACGACGGCGCCACGGACGGGCTCACGGTGCCCAGCGCCGAGGCGCAGGCGGTGGTGGCGCGGCAGGCGTGCGAGGACGCGCGGATCGATCCGGCGCGGGTGCGCTACGTGGAGCTGCACGGGACGGGTACGCCCACGGGCGATCCGCTGGAGGCCGAGGGCGTGGGCGCCGCGTACGGCAGCGCGCGGCCCGCGGGCTCGCCGGTGCTCGTCGGCTCGGCCAAGACCAACGTGGGCCATCTGGAGGGCGCGGCGGGCATCGTCGGGCTGATCAAGACGGCGCTGAGCATCCGGCACCGGGAGATCCCGGCGAGCCTGAACTACGCGTCGCCGCATCCGCGCATCGACCCCGAGGCGCTGAACCTGCGCGTCCAGACGGCGTGCGGCCCGTGGCCGGACGCGCCGCTGCTGGCCGGGGTGAGTTCGTTCGGCGTGGGCGGGACGAACTGCCACGTCGTGCTCGGCGAGGGACCGGAACAGGCCGCGTCTCAGGAGGAGACCCCGAAGCAGGGCGAGGAGTCGGCGGTCCCGCTGGCGCCGTGGCTGGTGTCGGGGCGTACGGAGGCGGCCCTGCGCGCCCAGGCCGGACGGCTGCTGGAGCGGCGGGCGGCGGACACCGACGCCGACTCGTACGACATCGGCTGGTCGCTGGCCCACGACCGCACCCACTTCGAGCACCGCGCCGTGGCCCTCGGGCTCGATCACGGCGCGCAGCTGGAGGCGTTGCGGTCCGGGGCCGAGCTGCCGGGCCTGATCACGGGTGTCACGGGTGACCACGGCAAGGTGGCGCTGGTGTTCCCTGGACAGGGCTCGCAGTGGGAGGGCATGGCGCGCGAACTGCTGCGTACCTCGGCGGTCTTCCGCGCCTCGATCGAGCGTTGCGACGCGGCGCTCGCCCCGTACGTCGACTGGTCGCTGCTGGACACGCTGACCGCCGAGCCGGGCGGGCCGTCCCTGGAGCGCGCGGATGTCGTGCAGCCGGTGCTGTTCGCGGTGATGGTGTCGCTGGCCCGGGTGTGGGAGTCGCTGGGCGTGCGGCCGGACGCGGTGGTCGGGCATTCGCAGGGCGAGGTGGCCGCGGCGCACATCGCGGGAGCGCTCAGCCTGGAGGACGCCGCCCGGGTGGTGGCGCTGCGCAGCCGGACCATCATGACGCTGGCGGGCACCGGGGCCATGGCGTCGGTGCCGCTCCCGGCCGACCGGGTCGCCGACTACATCGCCGGCTTCGGCGAGGGCCTGAGCGTCGCCGCGGTCAACGGGCCCGGCACCACGGTGGTGGCCGGGGCGCCCGAGGAGGTGGCCGCGCTGCTCGCCCGCTGCGAGGCGGACGGGATCCGGGCGAAGGCCGTGAGCGCCGTGGACTTCGCGTCGCACTCGCCGCACATGGAGGCCATCCGGGAGCGGCTGCTGGAGGAGCTGGCGGGGGTGACGCCGCGCTCGTGTGACATCGCGTTCTATTCGACGGTCACGGCGAGCGCCGTCGACACGGCCGGTCTCGACGCCACGTACTGGTACACCAACCTCCGTCAGCCCGTCCTCTTCGAGACGACGCTCCGGGCCATGGCGGAGGCGGGCTTCGGCACGTTCGTCGAGTCGAGCCCGCACCCCGTGCTCGCCCTCGGGCTGCGCGAGACGCTGCCGGAGGCGCTGGTCGTGGGGTCGCTGCGGCGGAACGAGGCACCGTGGCCGCCGCTGCTGACCTCCCTGGCCGAGCTTCATGTGCGCGGCCTGCCCGTGGACTGGTCCGCCGCCTTCGCGGGGCGGACGCCGCGTCGCGTGGCGCTGCCCACGTACGCGTTCCAGCGCGAGCGCTACTGGCCGGAGGTGGCCACCGCGTACGAGCCCACCGCGCCGGCTGCCCACCAGGAGCGCGCGGAGGCCCCGGCGGCGGACGCGGAGACGCGGACGTGGCCGGAGCGGATCGCCGGGCTGCCGGAGGACGAGCGGAACCGTGCGGCGCTGGAGCTGGTGCGGCTGCGCACGGCCATCGTGCTCGGCCACCTGAGCACGGACACGGTCGATGTCGACCGGGCGTTCCGTGAGCTGGGCATGGACTCCACGATGGCGGTGCAGCTGCGGCAGAACCTGGTGGCCGCCACCGGGCTGGCGCTGCCGGAGACCGTCGTCTTCGACCATCCGAGCCCGTCCCGGCTGGCGCGGAAGATCTGCGAACTTGCCCTGGGCGACGACGCGTTGCCCGTGCTGTCCGCGACGCGGGCGATGGATGCCGACGACCCGATCGTGGTCGTCGGCATGGCCTGCCGCTTCCCCGGTGGCGCCGGTTCGCCCGAGGAGCTGTGGCGGCTGGTCGACGGCGGTGTGGACGCCATCTCGGGCTTCCCCACGGACCGGGGCTGGGACCTGGACGCGCTGTACGACCCCGAGCCCGGGGTGCGGGGCAAGACCTACACCCGGCACGGCGGATTCCTGGACGACGCCGCCGAGTTCGACGCGGAGTTCTTCGGCATCAGCCCGCGCGAGGCCACCGCGATGGACCCGCAGCAGCGGGTGTTGTTGCAGGTCACCTGGGAGGCGTTCGAACGCGCCGGGATCGATCCTGGCACCCTGCACGGCAGCGGCACCGGGGTTTTCGTGGGCGCCATGTCGCAGGAGTACGGCCCGCGGCTGCACGAGGGCGACGACGGGCTCGGGGGCTATCTGCTCACCGGCAACACCGCGAGCGTCGCCTCGGGACGGCTCGCCTACACCTTCGGGCTCGAAGGCCCGGCGGTGACGATCGACACGGCGTGCTCGTCGTCGCTGGTCGCGATGCACCAGGCGGTGCAGGCGCTGCGCGTCGGCGACTGCTCGCTGGCGGTGGCGGGCGGCGTCACGGTCATGGCGACCCCGGGCATGTTCGTGGAGTTCGGACAGCAGCGCGGACTGGCGGCGGACGGCCGGTGCAAGTCGTTCGCGGCCGGTGCCGACGGCACGATCTGGGCCGAGGGCGCGGGCATGCTCCTGCTCGAACGTCTCTCCGACGCCCGCCGCAACGGCCGTACCGTGCTGGCGGTGGTACGTGGCTCGGCGGTCAACC
The DNA here is from genome assembly GCF_044333065.1 of Streptomyces sp. NPDC021115. NCBI lineage: Bacteria > Bacillati > Actinomycetota > Actinomycetes > Kitasatosporales > Streptomycetaceae > Streptomyces > Streptomyces sp. NPDC021115. The sequence goes on along the minus strand of NZ_JBIRQF010000003.1, from coordinate 235,520 downwards.
AGGACGGCGCGTCGAACGGTCTCACCGCGCCGAACGGTCCGTCGCAGCAGCGTGTCATCGCCGCCGCGCTGGCCGCCGCCGGGCTCACCCCCGACCAGGTGGACGCGGTGGAGGGGCATGGCACGGGCACCACGCTGGGCGACCCCATCGAGGCGCAGGCCCTGCTCGCCACCTACGGGCAGGGGCGGGCGGAGCCGCTGTGGCTGGGCTCGCTCAAGTCCAACATCGGCCATGCGCAGGCGGCGGCCGGTGTCGGCGGCGTCATCAAGATGATCGAGGCCATGCGCCACGGCACGCTGCCGAGGACCCTCCACGTCGATGAGCCCAGCCCGCACATCGACTGGACCACCGGCAACATCCAGCTGCTCGCCGAGGCCCGGCCCTGGCCCGAGAACGGCCATCCGCGCCGGGCCGCCGTCTCCTCGTTCGGCATCAGCGGCACCAACGCCCACCTCATCCTCGAAGCCCCGCCCGAGGCCACGGCCCTGGAGGAGCCGCAGGATCACGACGCTCCGCAGGGGGCCGTGCTGCCGTGGGTGCTGTCCGGCAAGTCCGAGCAGGCCCTGCGGGAGCAGGCCCGGCGGCTGCGCGGCCACCTGGCCGGCCACCCCGGCCTCACCCCTGCCGTCATCGGCCGCTCCCTGGCCACCACGCGCGCCCACTTCCCGCACCGGGCCGCGCTGGTGGCGGACGACCGCGAGGCGTTCGACCGGGCGCTGGGCGCCCTCGCCAGCGGCGAACCGTCGCCCGCCCTGGTGCGCGGCACCTCACGCCCCGGCAGAACGGCCTTCCTGTTCACGGGGCAGGGCAGCCAGCGGCTGGGCATGGGCCGGGGGCTCTACGAGGCGTTCCCGGTGTTCGTGCGCGCCTTCGACGAGGTGTGCGGCGTGCTCGACCCCGCCGTGCGCGAGGTGATGTGGGGCGATGAGGAGGCGCTGCACCGCACCGAGTTCACCCAGCCCGCGATCTTCGCGGTCCAGGTGGCGCTGTTCCGGCTGCTGGAGTCCTGGGGCGTACGCCCCGACTTCGTCACCGGGCACTCGATCGGCGAGCTGGCCGCCGCCCATGTCGCCGGGGTGTTCTCGCTGGAGGACGCCGCCGCGCTGGTCACCGCGCGCGGGCGGCTCATGGGGGCGCTGCCGCCCGGCGGCGCCATGGTGGCGGTCGAGGCCACCGAGGACGAGGTGGCCCCGTATCTGACCGAGCAGGTGGATCTCGCCGCCGTCAACGGCCCCACCTCCGTGGTGCTCTCGGGCACCGAGGACGCCGTCACCGCGGTCGTCGAACGGCTCGGTGAACGGCGTACGAACCGCCTGACCGTCTCCCACGCGTTCCACTCGCCGCTGATGGACCCGATGCTGGAGCACTTCCGCGCGGTCGCCGAGGGTGTGACGTACGCCGAGCCGCGGATCCCGGTGGTGGCGGACGGCGACGTGGCCACCGCCGAGTACTGGGTGCGGCATGTGCGTGGAACGGTTCGGTTCGCCGACGCCGTGACCCGGCTGGAGGCGGAAGGCACCACGCGCTATGTGGAGTTGGGGCCGGACCGCGTCCTGGCGGCCATGGTCCGCCACTGCCTCGCCGACCCCGACAGCGCGGCCCTCATCCCCACCCTCCACCGCGACCGGGATGAGCCGCAGGCGCTGATGGGCGCGCTCGGGCGACTGCACATCCAGGGCGTCGCCCTCGACTGGGCCCGGCTGTTCGGCGACGCCCCGCACCCGGCCGTCGATCTGCCCACGTACGCGTTCCAGCGCGAGCGCTACTGGCTGGAGACGCCGAAGCCCACCGTGGGCGCCGACGGCCTGGGGCTGACGGCGACCGGCCATCCGATCCTGACCACCGCGGCCGAACTCCCCGACCCGGGCGGCCTGCTCCTGACCGGCCGGGTGAACGCCACCACGCCTGGCTGGGCGGCCGACCACGCCGTCTTCGGCACCCCCGTGATGCCGGGCGTGGCGTTCGTGGACATGCTGCTGCACGCCGCGGCGCTGGCGGGGTGCGCCCGCGTCGAGGAGCTGACCCACCACACCTTCCTGGCGCTGCCCGAGCGCGGCGCGCTCCAGCTGCGGGTCCTCGTCCGGACGGCGGACGACGCGGGGCGGCGTACCTTCGCCGTCCACTCACGGGCCGAGGACGCCCCGCCGGGCGCCGACTGGACCTGCCACGCCACGGGCGCGCTCGGCGTGGCCCGCGAGGACACCGGCGCCCCCGCCGACGCGGCCTGGCCCCCTGCCGCCGCCGAACCCCTCGACACCGAGGGCTTCTACCGGCGGATCGCCGACGCCGGGTTCGGCTACGGCCCGCTCTTCCAGGGGCTCAAGGCCGCCTGGCGGGACGGCGGCAGCGGTGACGGCGGCGACGAAGGTGACACGCTCTACGCCGAGGTCGCCCTGCCCGCGGGCACCGCGCCGGGCCCCTACGGCGTCCACCCCGGGCTGCTGGACTCCGCCCTCCATCCGCTGGCCCTGGCCGCGGGCGACTCCGCGGACGGCACGCTTCAGGTGCCGTTCTCCTGGAGCGGTGTGACACTCCACGCGACCGGTGCGCGCGCCCTGCGGGTCCGGCTCGCGCGGTCGGCGCCGGACGCGGTCGCGCTGCGGGTCATGGACTCCGCCGGGGCGCCCGTGCTGACCGTCGACTCCCTCGTCCTGCGCGCCGTCGGCGCCGAGCAGCTGGCCGCGGCCAGGCCCGACCGCGACGGCGCGCTCCACGAGGTCATCTGGCGTTCGGCGTCCGCGCCTTCGGACGTGACTCAGGACGGGTCGGGCCGGGCCGTCGTCGGGGACCCGGGCGACCGGCTGGTCGCCGCGGCGCTGGCGGCGCTCGGCCCCGAGGCCGAGACGTACCCGGACGCCGAGGCCCTGCGTACGGCGCTGCGGTCCGGTGCGGCCCGGCCGAAGACGGTCCTGGCCCGGTGCGCGGGTGCCGTCGACGGCGACACCGACCAGGCCGAGGCGGCACACGCCGCGACGCGCCACGCCCTGGATCTGCTCCGGACTGTCCTGGCCGACGGGGAACCGGACTGCCGCCTGGTGTTCCTCACCGAGGGTGCGGTGTCCACCGACGCGGACCACACCGGGATCGATCCGGCCGCGGCCTCGGTGTGGGGTCTGATCCGCTCGGCCCAGTCCGAGCACCCGGCCCGGTTCACGCTCCTCGACGTCGACGGCTCGCATGCCTCTGAGGAGGCCATCGAGTCGGTCCTCTCCGCCGAGGAATCCCAACTCGCCGTGCGGGACGGGCTGTTACTCGTACCCCGCCTCGCCCCTGTGGTGGCGGAGCCGTCCGCTGCCACGACGCCCGCCACCGCCTTCGACGCACACCGTACGGTGCTCATCACCGGCGGAACCGGCGCCCTCGGCGCCGTCCTCGCGCGCCACCTGGTCACCCGGCACGGTGTCAGGAGGCTGCTGCTGACCAGCCGGAGCGGCCCCGGCGCGGCGGGCGCCCTCACCGAGGAGCTGACCGCCCTCGGCGCCGAGGTCACCGTCGCCGCCTGCGATGCCGGCGACCGTGAGGCCCTGGCCGCGCTGCTGGCCACCCTGCCCGCCGACCATCCGCTCGGCGCGGTGGTGCACTGCGCGGGTGTCCTGAGCGACGGCGTGGTCACCGACCTCGACGAGGACCGGCTGGGCACGGTGCTGCGCCCCAAGGCCGACGGCGCGTGGAACCTCCACCTGGCGACCCGGGACGCCGATCTGACCGCGTTCGTGCTGTTCTCCTCCGTGGCGGGCACCCTGGGCACGGCGGGACAGGCCAACTACGCCGCCGCGAACGCCTTCCTCGACGCGCTCGCCCACCACCGCCGCGGACACGGACTGCCCGCCACCTCCCTCGCCTGGGGCCTCTGGGCGGAGGACGGCGGCATGGGCGGCGCCCTGAGCGAGCGCGACCTGGCCCGGATGAGCCGTGAGGGCCTGGCGCCGATGCCCACGCCCCGGGCGCTCGCGCTGTTCGACGCGGCCCTCGCGGCCGGGCGTACGGTGCTCGTACCCACCGGGCTCGATGTCACCGGCGGACGCGCGCAGCGGGCGTCGAGCGCGCTGTCCCCGCTGCTCGCCGACCTGGTTCCCGCTCAGGCCCCGGCCGCCGGCCGGGCGGGCGACACGGGCGACACAGGGGACACCGGCCGGGACACCTCGCTGCGCGGGCGGCTCGCCGGGCTGCCCGAGGCCGAGCAGCGCGATCTTCTGCTGGACGTCCTGCGTCTGCACATCGCCACCGTCCTGGGCCACAGCTCGCCGCCCGCCATAGACCCGGGAACCTCCTTCAAGGACCTGGGCTTCGACTCGCTCGCGGGCATCGAACTGCTCATGGTGCTGGGCGAGGCGGTGGGGCTGCATCTGCCGTCCACCATGCTGTTCGACCACCCCACCCCCGCCGCCCTGATCACCCACCTCAAGGACGAACTGGTCGGTGACGCCCCGCTGCCGGTGGCCCCCGCCGAGGCGGCGGACGCCGAAAGCACCCCGCGCGCCGCCGACACCGCTCCCGCGAAGGCCGCCACGCCCGTCGCGGACGACGCCGAGCCGATCGCGATCGTCGGCATGGCGTGCCGCTTCCCCGGTGGCGCCAGCAGCCCGGAGGAGCTGTGGCGGCTGGTGGCCGAGGGCCGGGACGCCGTGGGCGAATTCCCGGACAACCGCGGCTGGGACCTCGACGACCTGTACGACCCCGACCCCGATGTGCGCGGCAAGACCTACGCCCGCGAGGGCGGCTTCCTGTACGACGCGGCCGAGTTCGACGCCGAGTTCTTCGGCATCAGCCCCCGCGAAGCCCTCGCGCTCGACCCCCAGCAGCGGCTGCTGCTGGAGACCGCCTGGGAGACGTTCGAGGACGCGGGGCTCCGGCCCGACGCCCTGGACGGCAGCGCCACCGGCGTCTTCGCCGGAGTGGTCACCCAGGAGTACGGCTCCCTCGTCCACGAGGGCAGCGAGCCCGTCGACGGCTTCCTGCTGACGGGTACGACGGCGAGCGTGGCATCCGGGCGCGTGGCGTACACGTTCGGCTTCGAAGGTCCGGCCGTCACCGTCGACACCGCGTGCTCCTCCTCGCTGGTGGCCCTCCACATGGCCTGCCAGTCGCTGCGGAGCGACGAATGCTCCATGGCGCTCGCCGGTGGCGCCACCGTGATGGCCAACGCCGGGATGTTCCTGGAGTTCAGCCGCCAGCGCGGGCTGGCGCCGGACGGCCGCTGCAAGTCGTTCTCCGCGGCCGCAGACGGCACGATCTGGGCCGAGGGCGCGGGCATGATCCTGCTCGAACGCCTCTCCGACGCCCAGGCCAACGGACACCGCGTCCTCGCCGTCATCCGCGGCTCGGCCGTCAACCAGGACGGCGCCAGCAACGGCCTCACCGCCCCCAACGGCCCGTCCCAGCAGCGCGTCATCAACGCCGCATTGGCCAGCGCCGGGCTCACCGCCGACGAGGTCGACGCGGTGGAGGGCCATGGCACCGGCACCACGCTGGGCGACCCCATCGAGGCGAAGGCCCTGCTCGCCACCTACGGGCAGAACCGTGAGGAACCCCTGTGGCTCGGGTCCTTCAAGTCCAACATCGGCCACGCGCAAGCGGCCGCCGGTATCGGTGGCGTCATCAAGATGATCCAGGCCATACGCCACGCCGCCCTGCCCAAGACCCTCCACGTCGACGAGCCCAGCCCGCACATCGACTGGACCACCGGCAACGTCCGGCTGCTCACCGAGGCGCGGGCCTGGCCCGAGACCGAGCGCCCGCGCCGTGCCGCTGTCTCCGCCTTCGGCATCAGCGGCACCAACGCCCACCTCATCCTCGAACAAGCCCCCGAGCCCGCTCCCGCGAGCCTCGAACCGGCCCCGGACACCGCACCGCGGCCGACCACCGTCCCGTGGCTCCTGTCCGCCAAGTCCGAGCAGGCCCTTCGCGACCAGGCCCGGCGGCTCCTCGACCACACCACGGCGCACCCGACCGACATCGCCCACGCACTGGCCACCACACGGGCCCTCTTCCACCACCGGGCCGTGGTGCTGGCGGACGAGCCCGAGGCGTTCGGCCGCGCGCTCGAAGCCCTCACCCGTGGCGAGCCCTCCCCGGCCGTGGTCCACGGCACCCCGCACCCGGGCAAGACCGCGTTCCTCTTCACCGGCCAGGGCGCCCAACGCGCAGGCATGGGACGCACCCTCTACGACACCCACCCCGTCTTCCGCGACGCCTTCGACGAGGTCTGCACCACACTCGACCAGTACCTCGACGCCGAACAGCCCCTCAAGGACGTCGTCTTCGCCGAAGACCAGGGCCCGCTGAACCAGACCCACTACACCCAGCCCGCCCTCTTCGCCCTCGAAACCGCCCTCTACCGCCTCATGGAGTCCTTCGGGATCACACCCGACTACGTCACCGGCCACTCCATCGGCGAACTCACCGCAGCCCACATCGCCGGAATCCTCACCCTCGACGACGCCTGCTATCTGGTGGCCGCACGCGGCTCACTGATGCAGAAGCTCCCGGCCGGGGGCGCCATGATCTCGGTGCGCGCCACCGAGGAGCGGATACGCCCGCTGCTGGAAGGCCGTGAGCACGAGGTGGCCATCGCCGCCGTCAACGGCCCCACCTCCCTGGTCATCTCCGGCGACGAACAAGCCACCACCGACATCGCCACTACCCTCGCCCAAGAGGGCATCAAGACCCGCCGCCTCACCGTCTCCCACGCGTTCCACTCCCCCCACATGGACCCCATGCTGGAGGAGTTCGCACGCATCGCCGGAGAACTCACCTACCACTCCCCCACCATCCCGGTCGTCTCCAACCTCACCGGCGAACTGGCCAACCCCGACGAGATCACCACGCCCGCGTACTGGGTCCGCCACGTCCGCGAAGCCGTCCGCTTCTCCGACGGCATCACCGCCCTGCACGCCCACGGCGTCCGCCACTACCTCGAACTCGGCCCCGACGCCACCCTCACCACCATGGCGCAGGACAGCCTCACCGACGGCACCGAGGACATCGCGTTCATCCCCGTCCTGCGCCGCGACCGGGACGAGAGCCACACCTTCCTCACCGCCCTGGCCACCGCGCACACCCACGGCGTCCGCGTCGACTGGACACCCCTGATCGGCGCCACCGGCACCCATACCGCCCTCCCCACCTACCCCTTCCAGCGACAGCGCTTCTGGCTGGAGAGGCCCAGGCCCACGGTGGGCGCGGACGGGCTGGGGCTGACGGCGACCGGCCACCCGGTGCTGACCACCCTGGCCGAACTGCCCAACGGCGGCGGACATCTCTTCACCGGCCGCATCACCGGATCCGACCCCGCCTGGGTGGCCGAACACGCCATCTTCGGCGCGATGATCGTGCCCGGTGTGGCCTTCGTCGATCTCCTCCTCCACGCGGCACGCCATGTGGACTGCGGACATATCGAAGAACTCACCCATCATGTCTTTCTCGCCGTCCCGGAGCGCGGCGCGCTCCAGCTACGGGTCCTGGTCGAATCGGCGGACGAATCCGGGCGGCGCTCCCTCGCGGTCTACTCCCGGCCCGAGGACGCCCCGGCCGAGAACGAGTGGACCTGCCATGCCACGGGCGTCCTCGCGCCCCAGGAGCGGGAAGCTCCGGTCACGGCCGGTGTGCTGACGGACGAGGTCTGGCCCCCGGCCGCCGCGACGCCCATGGACACGGAGGAGTTCTACCGGCGGGTCACCGGCGCTGGCTTCGGCTACGGACCGCTGTTCCGCGGGATGCGCGCGGCCTGGCGGGACGGGGACACCACCTACGCGGAAGTGTCCCTCCCCGCGGACGCCGATCCCGGCGCGTACGGCATCCACGCCGGTCTGCTCGACTCGGCGCTCCAGCCCGCGGCGCTCGTCGCGGGGCGCGAGGTGGCGGACGACACCATCAGGGTGCCGTTCTCGTGGAGCGGCGTGTCCCTCCACGCGACGGGGGCCAGGGCCCTGCGTATCCGTCAGATGTGGCCCACACCGGACACGGTGTCGATGGTCATCGCTGATCAAACGGGTGCGCCGGTGATGACCATCGACGCCCTCATCATGCGGTCGGTCGGCCCCGAGCAGCTCGCCGCCGCGCGGGCCGCCGACGCCGGGGAGCTGTACGAGGTCGGCTGGACGTCCGTCCCGACGCCCGAGGACGCGGTGCGGGACACCGTCGAGATCCCGCAGGACGCGGTGGCGCTCCCGGCCGCGCGGCGGGACGACGACGCCACCGGGCCCGAGGTGTTCGTCACCTGGTGTGTGTCCGGGAACGATGCCGACCCCGCGGAGACCACCCGCGCCCTCACCCACCGGGTGCTCGGCCTCGTCCAGGCCGTCGTGTCCGACGACCGGCCGGACTCCCGCCTGGCGATCCTCACCAGGGGCGCGATGTCCACCGGCCCCGGCGACGAGGTCACCGACCTGGCAGGGGCGGCGGTCTGGGGACTGATCCGCACCGCTCAGTCGGAGCACCCGGACCGGTTCACGCTGATCGACCTCGACGGCTCGGACGCCTCACTGAGCGCCGTCCCGGCCGCCCTGGCCACGACGGAACCGCAACTCGCCGTGCGTGACGGGGCGCTTCTCACTCCCCGTCTCGCCCGCACCGCCACCGCTGAGACCTCACCGGTGTCCTTCACACCGGACAAGACGGTCCTCATCACCGGCGGCACCGGCGCCCTGGGCACGCTGCTCGCCCGCCACCTGGTCACCGCGTACGGTGTCAGGAGGCTGCTGCTCATCAGCCGGAGCGGCCCGCAGGGGACAAGCACCATCGCCGCGGAACTCGCCGAGCTCGGCGCCGAGGCCACGGTGGCGGCGTGCGACGCGGCCGACCGGCAGTCGCTGGAGGCGCTGCTCGGAAGCCTGCCGGAGGAGCATCCGCTCGGCGCGGTGGTGCACTGCGCCGGGACGCTGGACGACGGCATCGTGACGGCGCTCAGTCCCGAGCGGTTCGACGGGGTGCTCCGCCCGAAGGTGGACGCCGCGTGGAACCTCCATCAGCTGACCCGGGACATGGACCTGGACGCCTTCGTGCTGTACTCGTCGGCGGTCGGTGTCCTCGGCTCTCCCGGGCAGGCCAACTACGCGGCCGCCAACAGCTTCCTGGACGGGCTCGCCCAGCACCGCCGTGCGTGCGGACTGCCCGCGACCTCGCTCGCCTGGGGGCTGTGGGAGCAGGGCGGCGGCATGGCCGGGACCCTGGACGAGCAGGACCGGGCCCGCATGAACCGCAACGGGCTGCTGCCGATGCCCGCCGAACAGGCGCTCGCCCACTTCGACGCGGCGCTGGAGGCGGCCACGGCCGTGGTGGTCCCGGCCAAGCTCGATCTCGCTGGCCTGCGCGCCCGCGCCGCCTCCGCCCCCGTGGCGCCGATCTTCCGTGGACTGGTCCGTACCCCGCTGCGCAGCGCCGCCCAGTCGGCCGCCGCCGGAGGCGACGCGGGTGGGCTGCGGCAGTCGCTCAACGGTCGTACCGAGCCCGAACAGCGCCGGGTCCTGCTGGACTTCCTGCGCGGTCACGTGGCCAGCGTCCTCGGACACGGCTCGCCGGACGCGATCGATCCCGCACACTCGTTCAAGGACCTCGGTTTCGACTCGCTCAGCTCGGTGGAGCTGCGCAACTCGCTCAACAAGGCGTCCGGGATGCGCCTGCCGTCCACCCTGCTGTTCGACTACCCCACGCCCACGGTGCTGGCGAACTACATGCGCGGCGAGCTGGTGGGCAGCGGGCAGGAGGAGTCCGGCGCCCAGGTGGCCCGCCGTACCGCCCGTACCGCACCGGTGGCGACCGACACGGCCGAGCCGATCGCGATCGTCGGCATGGGCTGCCGCTTCCCCGGTGGCGCCAGCAGCCCGGAGGAGCTGTGGCGGCTGGTGGCCGAGGGCCGGGACGCGGTGGGCGAATTCCCGGACAACCGCGGCTGGGACGTCGAGAACCTCTACGACCCCGACCCGGATGTGCGCGGCAAGACCTACGTGCAGAAGGGCGGCTTCCTCTACGACGCCGACCGCTTCGACCCCGAGTTCTTCGGCATCACCCCGCGTGAGGCCCTGGCACTCGACCCCCAGCAGCGCTTCCTGCTGGAGACCGCGTGGGAGGCGTTCGAGGACGCGGGGCTGCGGCCCGACACCCTGCGCGGCAGCGACACCGGCGTCTTCGCCGGGGTGGCCGCCCAGGAGTACGTCTCGCTGACGCACCACGGCGGCGAACCCGTCGAGGGCTATCTGCTGACGGGTACGACGGCGAGCGTGGCGTCCGGGCGCGTGGCGTACACGTTCGGCTTCGAGGGCCCGGCCGTCACGGTCGACACGGCCTGCTCGTCGTCGCTGGTGGCGCTGCACCTGGCAAGCCAGTCGCTGCGGAGCGGCGAGTGCTCGATGGCGCTGGCCGGTGGAACCACGATCATGGCGAACGCCGGGATGTTCCTGGAGTTCAGCCGCCAGCGCGGGCTGGCGCCGGACGGCCGCTGCAAGTCGTTCTCCGCATCTGCCGACGGCACGATCTGGGCCGAGGGCGCGGGCATGATCCTGCTCGAACGCCTCTCCGACGCCCAGGCCAACGGACACCGCGTCCTCGCCGTCATCCGCGGCTCGGCCGTCAACCAGGACGGCGCCTCCAACGGCCTCACCGCCCCCAACGGCCCGTCCCAGCAGCGCGTCATCACCGCGGCCCTGGCCAACGCCGGGCTCGCCCCGGACGAGGTGGACGCGGTGGAGGGCCATGGCACCGGCACCACCCTGGGCGACCCCATCGAGGCACAGGCCCTGCTCGCCACCTACGGACAGGACCGCGAGGAGCCCCTGTGGCTCGGGTCCTTCAAGTCCAACATCGGCCACGCGCAAGCGGCCGCCGGTATCGGTGGCGTCATCAAGATGATCCAGGCCATGCGCCACGGCACGCTGCCCAAGACGCTCCACGTCGATGAGCCCAGCCCGCACATCGACTGGGACTCGGGCAAGGTCCAGCTGCTCACCGAGGCGCGGGCCTGGCCCGAGACCGAGCGTCCCCGCCGTGCCGCCGTGTCGTCCTTCGGCATCAGCGGCACCAACGCCCACCTCATCCTCGAACAAGCGCCCGAGCCCGCTCCCGCCCCGGAAGCCCCGGCGGACACCATCACCGTCCCCTGGCTCCTCTCCGGCAGGACCGAACAGGCCCTCCGCGACCAGGCCCGGCGCCTCCTCGACCACACCGCCGCGCACCCGACCGTCATCGCCCATGCGCTGGCCACCACCCGCACCACCTTCGACCACCGGGCCGTGGTGGTGGCGGACGAGCCCGAGGCGTTCGACCGCGCGCTGGAAGCCCTCACCCGTGGCGAACCGTCGCCCGCCGTGGTCCACGGCACCCCGCACCCGGGCAAGACCGCATTCCTGTTCACCGGCCAGGGCTCCCAGCGCGCGGGCATGGGACGCACGCTCTACGACACCCACCCCGTCTTCCGCGACGCCTTCGACGAGGTCTGCACCACACTCGACCAGTACCTCGACGCCGAACAGCACCTCAAGGACGTCGTCTTCGCCGAAGACCAGGGCCCGCTGAACCAGACCCACTACACCCAGCCCGCCCTCTTCGCCCTCGAAACCGCCCTCTACCGCCTCATGGAGTCCTTCGGGATCACACCCGACTACGTCACCGGCCACTCCATCGGCGAAGTCACCGCAGCCCACATCGCCGGAATCCTCACCCTCGACGACGCCTGCCGCCTGGTCGCCGCCCGCGGCGCCCTCATGCAGGCCCTGCCGGCCACCGGCGCCATGGTGTCCCTGCGCGCCACCGAGGACGACGTCCGGCCGCTGTTGGAGGGCCGTGAGCACGAGGTGGCCATCGCCGCCGTCAACGGCCCCACCTCCCTGGTCATCTCCGGCGACGAACAAGCCACCACCGAGATCGCGTCCACGCTGGCCGAACGCGGCGTGAAGACCCGCAGGCTGACCGTCTCCCACGCGTTCCACTCCCCCCATATGGACCCCATGCTGGAGGAGTTCACACGCATCGCGGGACAGCTCACGTACCACGCACCGGTCATTCCTCTCGTCTCCAACCTCACCGGCGGACTGGCCGACCCGGACGAGGTCACCACACCCGGGTACTGGGTCCGCCACGTCCGCGAAGCCGTCCGCTTCGCCGACGGCATCACAGCTCTCCACACCCACGGCGTCCGCCACTACCTCGAGCTCGGCCCCGACGCCACCCTCACCACCATGGCCCAGGACACCCTGACCGACGACGTCACGTTCATCCCCGTCCTGCACCGCGACCGGGACGAGGACCACACTCTCCTCACCGCCCTGGCCACCGCACACACCCACGGCATCCGCGTCGACTGGACACCCCTGATCGGCGCCACCACCACCCACACCCATCTCCCCACCTACCCCTTCCAGCGACAGCGCTACTGGCTGGAGACCTCGAAGCCCACCACCAGCGCCGCGAACACCTCCACCCACCCGCTCCTCACCGCGGCCATCACCCTCCCCGACGGGGAAGGCGCCGTGTTCACGGGCGAGGTGTCGCTCAAGGCCCAGCCGTGGCTGAGCGATCACGTCGTCCATGGCACGGTCGTCCTGCCGGGTGTGGCCTTCGTGGATCTGCTGCTGCACGCGGCCACCTACGTCGGCTGCGATCAGCTCGAAGAGCTGACGCACCACGCCTTCCTGGCGGTGCCGGAGCGGGGGGCCCGGCAGCTGCGGCTCACCGTGGGAGCAGCGGACGAGGCGGGGCGGCGGACGTTCGCGCTGTTCTCGTCGGAGGGCGACGCGGCCGAGGAGACGGCCGAGTGGACCCGCCACGCCAGTGGTTTCCTCGCCGACTCCGCGCCGGAGCCCGCGTTCGACCTCACGTCGTGGCCGCCCGCCGAGGGTGAGTCCGTCGACGTCGAGGAGTTCTACCGCGGGTTCATCGGACGCGGATACGAGTACGGGCCGCTGTTCCGGGGCTTCCGGGCGGGCTGGCGGGTCGGCGACACCCTCTACGCGGAGATCGCGCTCCCGGACGGCACGGACCCGGAGGCGTACGGCGTCCACCCGGCCCTGCTGGACTCGGCGCTGCACCCGCTGATGCTGTTCTGGTACGAGTCGGAGCGCGTGCGGCTGCCCTTCTCCTGGAGCGGTGCGGCCCTCCACGCGGTCGGCGCGTCCCGGTTGCGGGTGCGGCTGTCGCGTGCGGAGCGGGACGTGATGTCCCTCTCCGTGGCCGACGCCACCGGCGCTCCCGTGCTGAGCATCGCCGGGCTGGCCATGCGCGAGGTGGCGCCGGATCAGCTCGCCGCCGCCCGCGCCCGGCAGAGCGACGCCCTCTACGAGCCGAGCTGGCTCCCGGTGCCCGCGCCCGCGTCCCAGAGCGGCGGCGCGTGGGCGGTGGTCGGTGTGACGGAGGTGGCCGCGGCGCTCCGTACCGCCGGAATCGACGCGGTGGACTACGCGACCCTCGCCGCGCTCGGCGCGGAGGGCGCCAAGCCACCGCAGATCGTGGTGGCCGGGCCCGCCCGCTCCGATGGCACCGACCTGGCGGCGGACGCGCACACCGCTGCCGCCGAACTCCTCGCCCGGGTGCAGGACTTCGTCTCCGACGACGCCCTCGCCGACGCGCGGCTGGTGGTGCTGACCCGGGGTGCGGTGGCCGCGGAGGACGGTGAGCCGGTGGCCGACCCCGCGGCGGCCACGGTGTGGGGCCTGATGCGCACCGCTGACGCGGAGTATCCCGGCCGGTTCGTGCTCGTCGACCTGGACGAGTCGGACGCCTCGTACCGCGCGCTCCCGGCGGCGCTCGCCACGGGAGAACCACAGCTCGCCATCCGCGGCGGTGAGCTGCGCGTGCCACGGCTGGTGCGCGCGGCGCTGCCCACGCCGGAGACCGACGAGGGAGGGAACGGCGCCGGGCTCGACCCCGAGGGGACCGTGCTCATCACCGGTGGCACCGGCACCCTCGGCGGCCTGCTGGCCCGCCATCTCGTGGAGCGGCACGGCGTACGGCATCTGCTGCTGGCCAGCCGGCGCGGACCGGCGGCGGACGGCGCGACGGAGCTGGCCGCGGAGTTGAAGGCGCTGGGCGCCGAGGTTTCCGTGGCGGCCTGTGACACCGCGGACGCCGAGGCGGTGGCCGGACTGCTGCGGTCGGTTCCCGACGCACACCCGCTGAGCGGGGTGTTCCACACGGCCGGAGTGCTGGACGACGCCGCCATCGCCTCGCTGACGCCGGAGCGGCTGTCGGCGGTGCTGCGGCCCAAGATCGACGCCGCCGCGCATCTGCACCGGCTGACGCAGGACCTGGACCTGGCCGCGTTCGTGCTGTTCTCCTCGGCGGCCGGGGCGATCGGCAACGCCGGGCAGGCCAACTACGCGGCGGCGAACACCTTCCTGGACGGGCTCGCCGCCCACCGCCGGGGGCTCGGACTCCCGGGTCTCTCGCTGGCGTGGGGCCTGTGGGCGCAGACCAGCGAACTGACCGCGGGTCTCGACCCGGTCGGCCGGGCGCGGCTGGGCCGCGGTGGCATCGGCTCGATGCGCACCGCGCAGGCGCTGGGCCTGCTCGACCTCGCGCTGGGCTCGCCCCGGGCGCTGCTGGTGCCCGCGAAGCTGGACCTGGCCCGGCTGGGCGACGGCGACGCCCCGGTTCCCCCGGTGTTGCAGGGGCTGGTCCGCTCCCGGGCCCGGCGGGCCGCCGCCACGGGCGGTGCGGCGGACCCGAACACCCTGCGGCAGCGGATCGCCCCGCACGACGAGGCCACGCAGCTGGACATCCTGCTCACCTACCTCCGCGGGCAGGTGGCCGCGGTCCTCGGGCACGGCTCGCCGGACGCCATCGACGCCGACAGCGGATTCCTGGAGATGGGGCTCGACTCGCTCACGACGGTCGAGTTCCGCAACAACCTCAACCACGCCACCGGCCTGCGGCTGCCGCCCACCACCCTGTTCGACTACCCCACCCCGGTGCAGCTGGCCACCATGCTGCGGGCCGAACTGGCGCCCGAGCGGGCCCCGGACGAGGTTCCGCAGTCGCTGGTGGCCGAGCTGGACCGGCTGGAGAGCGGTCTGCGGACGGCCGTCCCCGGTGTCCGCACCGCTGTGGCCGCGCGCATGCGGGCCCTCCTGCTGACACTGGGCGGCCCGGAGGACGCCGCGGCGGAGCAGCCGGGCCCGGAGGGCGTGACGATCGAATCCGCGACGGACGACGAGATCTTCGACTTCATCGACAACGAACTGGGTCTCTCATGACCCGGCCAGGGGCCCGCCGACGGGCTCGGCAACCCAGGAGGAGCGGCGTCGCATCATGAACGAGGACAAGCTGCGCGACTATCTGAAGCGGGTCACCGCCGACCTCCAGCGCACCCGTCAGCGACTGGCCGAGACGGAGTCACGGAGCCGTGAGCCGATCGCGGTCGTGGGCATGGCCTGCCGGTTTCCCGGTGGCGCCGGTACGCCCGAGGGGCTGTGGGAGCTGGTGGCCGAGGGGCGTGACGCGGTGGGTCCGTTCCCGGACAACCGGGGCTGGGACCTGGACGGCCTGTACGACCCTGATCCCCAGGCCACCGGGAAGACCTACGCCCGCGAGGGCGGCTTCCTCTACGACGCCGACCGCTTCGACCCGGAGTTCTTCGGCATCAGCCCCCGCGAGGCCCTCGCGCTCGACCCCCAGCAGCGGCTGCTCCTGGAGACCGCTTGGGAGTGCGTGGAGAGCGCCGGGCTGTCCCCTGGCGAGCTGCGCGGCACCCGTACCGGGGTGTTCAGCGGGGTGTCCGGGCACGAGTACGCGTCGCTGATCCACCGGGGCCCGGAGGATGTCGAGGGGCATCTGCTGACGGGGACGACGCTCAGTGTGGCGTCCGGGCGGATCGCGTACACGTTCGGTCTGGAGGGCCCGGCGGTCACCGTGGACACCGCGTGTTCGTCCTCGCTGGTGGCCCTCCACATGGCCTGCCAGTCGCTGCGGAACGACGAGTCCACCATGGCGCTGGCCGGTGGCGCGGCGGTGATGCCGACGCCGGGGATGTTCGTGGAGTTCAGCCGCCAGCGCGGGCTGGCGTCCGACGGCCGGTGCAAGTCGTTCGCGGCCGCCGCCGACGGCACCACATGGGCCGAGGGGGCGGGCACGATCCTGCTGGAACGGCTCTCGGACGCCCTGGCCAACGGGCACACCGTGCTGGCCGTCATCCGTGGCTCGGCGGTCAACCAGGACGGCAAGAGCAGCCAGCTGAGCGCGCCCAACGGCCCCGCTCAAGCGCGCGTCATCCAGGCCGCCCTCACGAGCGCCGGGCTCACCGCCGACCAGGTGGACGCCGTCGAAGGCCATGGCACCGGCACCTCCCTGGGCGACCCCATCGAGGCGCAGGCCCTGCTCGCCACCTACGGGCAGAACCGCGAAGAGCCCCTGTGGCTCGGGTCCTTCAAGTCCAACATCGGCCACGCCCAGGCCGCCGCGGGCATCGGTGGCGTCATCAAGATGATCCAGGCCATACGCCACGCCGCGCTGCCCAAGACCCTCCACGTCGACGAGCCCAGCCCGCACATCGACTGGACCACCGGCAACGTCAAGCTCCTCACCGAGGCCCGGGCCTGGCCCACCACCGACCGTCCCCGCCGCGCGGCGGTCTCCTCCTTCGGCATCAGCGGCACCAACGCCCACCTCATCCTCGAACAGGCCCCCGACGCCCCCGACGCCACGCCCCCCGGCACCGCCACCGTCCCCTGGCTCCTCTCCGCCAGGACCCCCGGGGCCCTGCGCGACCAGGCCCAGCGGCTCTTCGACCACGCCACCGCGCACCCCGCGCTCCACCCCACCGACATCGCCCACACCCTGGCCACGGGCCGCGCCACGTTCGACCACCAGGCCGCCGTCGTCGGGGCCACGCGGGACGAACTCCTCGCCCAGCTGCACGCCCTCGCCCAGGACCCGGCACCGGCCACCGTGCCCGCCCGGCCGCGCACCAAGAAGGTCGCCTTCCTCTTCACCGGCCAGGGTGCCCAGCACCCGGGCATGGGCCGTCAGCTGTACGACGCCTACCCCACCTACCGCGAGGCGTTCGACACCGTCTGCGCCACCCTCGACCGCCACCTGAAGGGCGAACGCCCCCTGAAGGACGTCGTCTTCGCGGACGACCCCACCCTCCTGAACCAGACCCGCTACACCCAGCCCGGCCTGTTCGCGCTCCAGACCGCCCTCACCCGGCTGCTCACCGAGGACTTCGGCATCGCGCCCAGCCACCTCATCGGCCACTCCATCGGTGAGATCGCCGCCGCGCACACCGCGGGGGTGCTGTCGCTGGACGACGCCTGCCGTCTGGTCGCGGCCCGCGGCACCCTGATGCAGGCCCTGCCGCCCGGTGGCGCCATGATCGCCGTCGAGGCGACCGAGGACGAGGTCGTCCCGCATCTCACCGAACGCGTCGGCATCGCGGCCGTCAACGGACCCCGCTCGGTCGTCGTCTCCGGCGACGAGAGCGACGTCACCGCCATCGCCGAGGAGTTCTC
This sequence comes from Streptomyces sp. NPDC021115, assembly GCF_044333065.1. Classification (NCBI taxonomy): domain Bacteria; kingdom Bacillati; phylum Actinomycetota; class Actinomycetes; order Kitasatosporales; family Streptomycetaceae; genus Streptomyces; species Streptomyces sp. NPDC021115. The sequence continues at coordinate 218,085 of NZ_JBIRQF010000003.1, read as the reverse complement.
CGGCCGGGGGCGGCGCACCCGGCGTCTCACCGTCAGCCACGCCTTCCACTCGCCCCATATGGACCCCGTCCTCGACGACTTCCGCCGGATCGGCGAGACCCTGCGCTACGACGCGCCCCGCATCCCCCTGATCTCCACCGTCACCGGCCGCCCCGCCGAGCCCGACAGCACCGGCGCCGCGTACTGGACCGAGCACATCCGCGGCACCACCCGCTTCCACGACGGCCTCATCGTGCTCCACGGCCTCGGCGTGACCACCTTTGTGGAGATCGGCCCCGACGCCGTGCTCACCGCGCTCGCCCGCGAGGCGCTGCCCGAGGCGGCCGCCGTACCGCTGCTGCGCCCCCGCCACCACGAGCCGACCAGCCTGGTCGGCGGCCTGGCCCAGGCGCATGCCTCCGGTGTCGCCGTGAACTGGAAGGGGCTGCTCGCGGGGTACGGGGGCCGGAGCGTGCCCCTGCCCACGTACGCCTTCCAGCGCCGCCGCTACTGGCTCGACACCCCTGACCCCGCCGCTTCGCCCGCCGCTCTGGGTCTTGAGCCCGCCACGCATCCGCTGCTGGCCACCGCCACCGAACTCCCCGACGGCAGCCGCCTGTTCACGGGCCGGGTGACGCTGGCCGACCATGCGTGGCTGGGCGACCACATCGTCATGGGGACCGTCATCCTGCCCGGCACCGCCTTCGTGGAGCTGGCGTTCCACGCCGCGCATGCGGTGGGGACGGACGAGATCGCGGAACTCGTCCTGAACGCGCCCGTCACCTTCGGCGCCCAGGGAGCCGCGCTGCTCCAAGTCGTCGTGGGGCCCGAGGACCCGGCCACGGGCCGCGCCCTGACCATCAGGTCCCGTTCGGAGGAGGACCACTCCTGGACCGAGAATGCCACCGGCCAGCTGAGCGCCGCCCCGGTGCCGGTCGGCTGATCCTCCCGCGTACGCGCCGAGAGGGCCGGACACCTTCCGAGGTGTCCGGCCCTTTCGGTACGTTCGGGATCAGGTCAGACGCAGCGGGGTGAACGGCAGCGCCGAGGGGTGCGGAGCGGTGTCGGTGAGGTAGGCGGCCATGGCCTCGGCGGTGATGGGGGCGAGCTGGACGCCCATGCGGAAGTGGCCGGTGGCCAGGTGGACATCGGGGACGGCGGTCGGGCCGATGAGCGGGAGTCCGTCGGGCGAGGCGGGGCGCAGGCCCGCGCTGATCTCGGAGAAGCGCAGGGCGCCGACGCCGGGGATGACCTCGGCGGCGCGGGCCAGCAGTCCGTGGGTGCCGTCGGCGGTGACGGTCTCGTCGTAGCCGCGCTCCTCGTAGGTGGCGCCGACGACGAGTTCGCCGTCCAGCCGGGGCACCAGGTAGAGGGAGCCGCCCTTGAGGAGGGCGCGGGACGTCACGCCCAGCAGCGGGGGTTCGGAGTGCAGCCGGAGGATCTGGCCCTTGACGGGGCGGATCTGCGGGATGGCGTCCTCGGGCAGGCCGCCGATGTGGTGTGTCCAGCACCCGGCGGCCAGGACGACGCGGTCGAAGGGCACCGCGTCGCCGTTGTCGAGGGTGACGGTGTGCTGGGCGACCCGGATGGCGCGGCGGCGGATGACGGTGCCGCCGAGGGCTTCGATGGCCTTGAGCAGCGCCGCGTTGAAGGTGCGCGGGTCGACGGCGCCGTCGTCGGGGCCCAGCAGGCCGCCGAGGGTGGGGGCGAACGCGGGCTGGAGCTTGGCGCACTCCTCCGGGGTGAGGCGTTCGGAGCGGATGCCCAGGGATTCCCGGAAGGACTCCTGGAACTGAAGGACGCGGAGGGCTTCCTCGTCGAAGGCGGCGTCGAGGACGCCGTCGCGCCGGAAGCCCGCGGGGGCGAACTCCTCCAGCTCGGCGGCGTAGGACGGCCAGAGGTCACGGGAGGCCAGGCACAGCCGCAGCAGGTCGTTCTCGCCGTCGATTTGCTCGCTGCTGGGCGGGAGCATGCCCGCGGAGGCGTGGGATGCCTTGGTGGCCGGGGCCGGGTCGATCACGGTGACGGTGACGCCGAGGCGCAGGGCCCGCCAGGCGGTGGCGAGGCCGATGATGCCTCCGCCGACGACAACGGTGTTCATGATGTGCTCTCCTGAAGAAGTCGCCGCAGATGGGAGGCGAGATCCGCGGGCGTCGGATGGTCGAAGGTGAGGGTCGCCGGCAGCCGCAGCCCGGTGGCGGCGGACAAGTGGCGGCTGAGTTCGAGGTTGCCGATGGAGTCGAGGCCGACGGTGTGGAACTCCCGGTCGGGGTCGATGTCGTCGGGGCCGTCGTAGCCGAGGACGGTGGCGGCCGCCGCGCGGACGGACTCCAGTACGGCGCCGTCGTGTTCGGCCTCGGGCAGGTTCGCCAGGCGTTCGGCCAGCGTGTCGGTCGCGGTGTGCCGGGGTGCCGCGGCGGGTGCCAGGTCGGCGAGGACGGGCGGGATGTCCCCGGTGAGGGCCGACTCGTTGAGCCGTACGGGCGCGAGTACGGCCTCGTCCCCGGCGAGCGCGGCGTCGAAGAGGGCCAGGCCCTGCTCGTGGCCGAGCGGCGCGAAGCCGGAGCGCTTGATGCGGGTGAGGTCGGCGGTGGACAGCTCGGAGCCCATGCCGTCCTCGCTCTCCCAGAGCCCCCAGGCCAGGGAGACGCCGTGGAGTCCAAGGGTGCGGCGGTGGTGGGCGAGCGCGTCGAGGACGGCGTTGGCGGCGGCGTAGTTGCCCTGTCCGGCGTTGCCGGTGAGTCCGGCGACGGAGGAGAACATCACGAACGCGCAGTCCGGGTCGCGGATCAGCTCGTGCAGATGGAGGGCCGCGTCGGCCTTGGGCCGCAGGACGGCGTCCAGCCTGCGCGGTGTGAGGGTGTCGACCGTGGCGTCGGACAGCACGCCCGCGGTGTGGATGACGGCGGAGGGCGCGGGGATGTCGGCGAGGGCGCGCTGGAGTGACGTACGGTCGGCGGCGTCGCAGGCGATCAGATCCACGCGGGCACCGAGCGCGGTGAGTTCGGCGGCCAGGGCGTCGGCGCCGGGCGCGTCCGGGCCGCGGCGGCCGAGCAGCACCAGGTGGCGGACGGAGTGGCGGGTGACCAGGTGGCGGGCGACGAGACGGCCCAGCGCACCGGTGCCGCCGGTGATGACGACGGTGCCGGTGAGGCTGTCGCGGCCCGCGGGTGGCGGGCAGCGGACGAGGCGCGGCCGGAACAGGGCGCCGCGGCGGACGGCGAGTTGCGGTTCGCCGGAGGCCACGGCCGCGAGGAGGGCGCGGCCCGAGTCCTCGGGGTCGTCCATGTCGACGAGGACGAAGCGGCCGGGGTGTTCCGACTGGGCGCTGCGCAGCAGCCCCCACACGGCCGCGCCCGGCAGGTCGGACGGGTCCTCCTGGGGGCGGGTGGCGAGGGCGCCGCTGCTGACCAGGACGAGGCGGGCGTCGGCGAGGCGTTCGTCGGCCGACCACTCCTGGACGAGCATCAGGGCGCGCTGGGCGGCCGAGCGCACCGGGGAGTCCTGGTCGGTGCAGGAGACCACGACCACGTCGGGTGCGTCGGCTCCGTCGCGGAGCGCGGAGTCGAGGGCGGCCAGCGAGGGGTAGGAGTCGAACGAGCGGCGGATGGACTTCAGGGCGCCGGTGACACCGATGTGGTCGGTGCCGAGGAAGGCCCAGCGGCACTGGTCGGCGGCGGCCGACGGCTGCTCGACGGCCTTCCACGCCACGCGCAGCAGCTGGGTGCGCTGGGCGGCGGCGGCGAGCTGGTCGGCGGTGACGCGGCGTCTGACGAGGCTCTGGACGGTGACGACCGGTGCGCCGTCGTCGCCGGTGAGGGCGAGGGACACGCCGCCGTCGCCGGGCCGGGTACGCACGCCCAGCTGCCGCGCGCCGCCTTGGTGGAGGCGCACCCCGCGCAGCGCGAACGGCAGGAAGGTGCTGTCGTCGCCGTCGAGGTCGGGGACGAGCGCGGCCTGGAGGGCGGCGTCGAACAGCGCCGGGTGCAGGTGGTAGTCGCCCTCGCCGCCGGACGCGGCGCCCTCGAGCCGGGCCTCGGCGTAGACCTGCTCGCCGTCCGACCACACCGCGCGCAGGCCCCGGAAGGCGGGCCCGTACGGGAGGCCGCGGTCGGCGAGGCGGCGGTAGATGTGGGCGATGTCGACCTGCCGGGCTTCGTCGGGAAGCTCTGGCCGTTCCGGGGTGCTCATGGTCGCTTCCGGGTTGCTCATGGTCGCTGCCTCCGCGGGGCCTGGCGGGTCAGTTTTCGGGCGGGTTGGTGATGGCGGCGTTGATCTCGCCATGGCTCTCGCCGCCCTGCTCGTCCCAGTAGCGGCAGCGGCTGCGCAGCATCACCAGGGCGTCGCGCAGGTCGTTGGCGTCCCATTCGGCGATGTCGGCGATCTCGATCTCGCCGCGGAAGTGGCGGCCGCTCATGGCGGTGCGGAAGGTGCTCTTGAAGTCGGTGATGAACACGTCCGCGAGCTGCCGGGTCCAGAACTGCTCCATCGTCCACCGGGAGAAGGGTTCGACCAGCGATTCCTTCACCGACTTGGCCATCAGGTAGTAGGCCATCTGGTTGAAGCAGATGTTGAACTCGACCGAGTTGAAGTGTCCGGTGTCGTCGATGTAGCAGGACTCGGGGATCAGGAAGGTGCAGGCGGCGCCGAGCCGTCCGCCGTCGAGGGGGTCGCCCGCCACCGTGACCGTGGCCGAGGTGAGGTATTCGCAGCGCTTGGCCCGGTAGGGGGTCAGCACGCGGTGCAGCAGTTCCTCGTCGGTGGAGTAGACGCGCTGGTCGGTGTCGTCGAGCGGGCCGTCGAGCAGCCGGGTCATGTCGGGTCTCCTGATCGTTGCGCGGTGCGGAGGAGGTCGGCCAGGCTCATGTTCTGGATGGCCGCGGTGCGGTCCGCCAGGCCCTGGCCCGGCTCCGGCTCCGTTTCCTGGGTGGCTTCCTGTGCGGATTCCGGCTCGGTCAGGCCCAGTTCGTCCAGCAGGTGGCGGGTGAGGACGAGCGCGGTCGGGTGGTCGAAGACGAGCGTCGCGGACAGGCGCTCCCCGACGGCCTCGCCGAGCGCGTTGCGGAACCGCACGGCGGCGAGGGAGTCGAAGCCCATGTCGCGGAACGACCGTTCGGCGTCGACCTCGTCGGCGTCGGCGAAGCCGAGGGTGGCGGCGGCCTGGGTACGGACGACGTCGAGCAGCGCCTGTTCCCGGCGGGCGGGCGTCAGCCGGGCCAGCCGGTCGCGCAGGCTCTCGGCGGGTTCGGTCGCGGGCGCGGCGGGGTCGACGGCCCGCCGGGCCGGGCCGCGTACCAGGTCGCGCATCAGATACGGCACGTCGGAGCGGCGCTGCCCGGTCAGGTCGAGCCGTACGGGCGCCAGGAACGCCCGGTCGAGCGCCCCGGCGGCGTCCAGCAGCGCCATGCCGTCGTCGGAGGCGATGGGCAGGACGCCGTCGCGCCGCATGCCCGCGATGTCGGCGGCGTCCAGCGCGCCGGTCATGCCGCTGCCCTCCTCCCACAGCCCCCAGGCCAGGGACTGGGCGGGCAGTCCGTGGGCGCGGCGGTGGGCGGCGAGGCCGTCGAGGAAGGTGTTTGCGGCGGCGTAGTTGCCCTGTCCGGCGCCTCCGGTCACCCCGGCGGCGGACGAGAACAGCACGAACGCCGAGAGGTCGTGGCCGGTGGTGAGGTCGTGCAGGTTGAGCGCCGCGTCGACCTTGGGGCGCAGCACCGTGGCCATCTTCTCCGGGGTCAGCGAGGAGATGATCCCGTCGTCGAGGACGCCCGCGGTGTGCACGACTCCGGCGAGGGTACGGTCCGCCAGCAGGGCCGCGAGCGCGTCGCGGTCGGCGGCGTCGCAGGCGGTCACCTCCACGCGGGCGCCGAGCGCGGTGAGGTCGGCGGCCAGGGTGTGGGCGCCGGGGGCGCCGGGGCCGCGGCGGCTGGTGAGCAGCAGGTCGGTGACGCCGTGGGCGGTGACCAGGTGGCGGGCGACCAGACCGCCCAGGGTGCCGGTGCCGCCGGTGATGAGCACGGTGCCGGGCCGGTCGCCGAAGACGGTGGCGGGAGCGCCGGGGTGGTCGGCGGCCACGCGGGTCAGGCGCGGGCGGTGGAGGGTGCCGGAGCGCAGCGCGAGCTGTGCTTCGCCGGTGGCCACGGCCGCGCCGAAGTCGGGCTCGGTGCCCGAGGTGCCCGAGGTGTCGGCCGGGTCGAGGTCGATGAGGACGACGCGCCCCGGGTTCTCGGTCTGGGCGCTGCGGACCAGCCCCCAGACGGCGGCCCCGGCGAGGTCGGTGACGTCCTCGCCGTCCACGGACACCGCGCCCCGGGTGACGACGGCCAGCGTGGCGCCGTCGTCCGCGTCCTCCTCCAGCCAGGACCGTACGGCGCCCAGCGCCGCGGCGGTCGCGGCGTGGACGGCCTCGGCGGTCGTACCGGCCGCGCAGCGGTGCACGACCGTACGGGAGGGGGCGTCACCGCCCGGCGCGGCGGGCGCCCAGGCGAGTTCGTACAGCGCCTCGTGGGACGCGCCGGCCGCTGTGGGGCCGGTGGCCATCGGGCGCAGCACGAGCGAGTCGACGGACGCCACGGGGCGGCCCGCGGTGTCGGTGAGGCGCAGCGCCACCTCGTCCTCGCCGAGCCGGGTCATCCGCAGCCGGAGCGCGGCGGCTCCCGAGGCGTGCAGGTCGACGCGGGTCCAGGCGAACGGGAGGGTGACCCGTTCGGTGTCGGTGGCGAGCAGGGCGGTGGCGTGCAGCGCCGCGTCGAGCGCGGCCGGGTGCAGCCCGAACCGCGGGGCCTCGGCGGCGGCCTGCTCGGGCAGCGCGATGTCCGCGTACACCGCGTCGCCGGACCGCCAGGCGGCGCGCATCCCCTGGAAGACGGGCCCGTACACCGGTCCTTCGGCGGTGGGTGGCTGGTAGAAGCCGGTGAGGTCGACCGGTTCGGCGCCCGGCGGCGGCCAGGGCGCGGGGTCGGGCGCGGGTTCCGGTGCGGCGTCGGCGAGCGTGCCCTGCGCGTGGCGGGTCCAGGGGGCGTCGGCGGGGGCGTCGTCGGGCCGGGAGTGGATCGACACGGTGCGCAGGTCGGCGCCGACGACGACCTGGATCGCGACGCCGCCGCGCGCCGGGAGTGCGAGGGGCGTCTCCAGCGTCAGTTCCTCCACGCGTCCCCGGCCCACCTCGTCCCCGGCCCGGACGGCCAGTTCCACGAAGCCGGAGCCGGGGAACAGGACGGTGGCGCCGACGGCGTGGTCGGCCAGCCACGGCTGTGCGGAGCGCGACAGCCGTCCGGTGAGCAGCACTCCCCCGGCCCCGGCGACGGGCACCGCCGCGCCGAGCAGCGGGTGGTCGGCGGGCAGCTGGCCGACGCCGCGCGCGTCGCCGGTGTGTTCGGTCCGTACGGGCAGCCAGTACCGCTTGCGCTGGAAGGGGTAGGTGGGCAGGTCGACTCGCCGGGCGCCGGTCCCGGCGAACTGGGTCTCCCAGTCGACGGTGGCGCCCCGTACGTACGCCTCGGCCAGCGAGGTGAGGAATTCGCGCAGGCCACCGGCGTCGCGGCGCAGGGTGCCGACGAGGGTGGCGGCCACTCCGGCCGATTCGGCGGTCTCGCCGAGCCCGGCCAGCAGGCCCGGGTGCGGGCTGGACTCGACGAAGGTCTCGAAGCCGTCGGCCAGCAGCGCCCGCGTCGTCTCCTCGAAACGGACGGCCTGCCGCAGGTTGGTGTACCAGTACGCGGCGTCAAGACCCGAGGTGTCCAACTGCCCGGCGGTGACGGTGGAGTAGAACGGGACGGCCGAGGTGCGCGGGGTGAGCCCGGTCAGCTCGGTGAGCAGCCGGTCGCGGATCTCCTCCACGAACACCGAGTGCGAGGCGTAGTCCACGCGGATGCGGCGGGTCTGGACGCCCTCGGCGTCCAGCCGGTCCCGCAGCTCGTCCAGGGCCCCCGGATCGCCGCAGACGACGACGGAGGCGGGGCCGTTGATGACGGCCAGCTGGAGACGGCCGTCCCAGTCGGCGAGGTATCCGGCCGTGCGGTCGGCGGACAGGGCCACCGACATCATGCCGCCCCGGCCCGCCAGGTCCTGGCGGATGACGCGGCTGCGCAGGGCGACGACGCGCGCGCCGTCCTCCAGCGACAGCGCCCCGGCGACGCAGGCGGCGGCGATCTCGCCCTGCGAGTGGCCGACGACGGCGGCCGGTTCGACGCCCGCGGCGCGCCACGCCTCGGCCAGCGACACCATCACGGCCCACAGCGCGGGCTGGACGACGTCGACGTCCTCCAGGGGCGGTGCGCCGGGCGCGCCGCGCAGCACGTCGAGCAGATTCCATTCGACGTACGGTTCGAGGGCCTTGGCGCATTCGCCGAGGCGGGTCGCGAAGGCCGGTGAGTGTTCCAGCAGGGCCACGCCCATGCCGGGCCACTGCGAGCCCTGCCCGGGGAAGACGAACACGGCGCGCGCGTCGCCGCGCTGGACGCCCTGGACCACGGAGGCGGGTGTCTTCCCGTCCGCGACCGCGTCCAGCCCGGCGAGCAGTCCATCGCGGTCGCCGTCCACGATCACTGCCCGGTGTTCCAGGGCGGCGCGGCCACGGGCGAGCGAGGCGGCGACATCGAGCATGTCGAAGCCGTCGTGGCCGTCGTGTCCGTCGTGGCCGCGCAGCTGGGCGGCGATCCGCGCGGCCTGGGCGCGCAGCGCCTCGGCCGTGGCCGCGGACACCGTCAGCGGCACGGCCGGGGGCCGCTCGCCGCGCGGTTCGCCCGGGCCGGACGGCGGCGCCTCCTCCAGCACCACATGGGCGTTGGTGCCGCTGACGCCGAACGAGGACACCGCGGCGCGCCGAGGGCGGCCGCTCGTCGTCCACTCTCTGGCCTCGGTGAGGAGTTCGACGGCGCCCTCGGTCCAGTCGATGTGCGGGGAGGGGGTGTCGGCGTGGAGGGTGCGGGGCAGCAGCCCGTGCCGCATCGCCATCACCATCTTGATGACACCGGCGACTCCGGCGGCGGCCTGGGTGTGCCCCAGGTTGGACTTGACCGACCCCAGCCACAGCGGTTCGCCGCCAGAGCGCACCTGCCCGTACGTGGCCATCAGCGCCTGCGCCTCGATCGGGTCGCCGAGGGTGGTGCCGGTGCCGTGTCCCTCGACGGCGTCGATGTCGGCGGGGGTCAGGCCCGCGGAGGCCACGGCCTGCCGGATGACCCGCGCCTGCGCGGGGCCGTTGGGCGCGGACAGGCCGTTGGACGCGCCGTCCTGGTTGACGGCCGAGCCGCGGACCACCGCGAGCACCGGGTGTCCGGCGCGGCGGGCGTCCGACAGGCGTTCCAGCAGCAGCAGTCCCGCACCCTCGCCCCAGCCGGTGCCGTCGGCTGACGCGCCGTACGCCTTGCAGCGGCCGTCGGCGGCGAGCCCCCGCTGGAGGCTCATCCCGATGAACGTCTCGGGCGTGGCCATCACGGTGACGCCACCGGCCAGCGCGAGCGTGCACTCGCCCTGCCGCAGCGCCTGCATGGCCCAGTGCATCGCCACCAGCGAGGAGGAGCAGGCGGTGTCGATGGTGACCGCCGGGCCCTGGAGGCCGAGGGTGTACGCGATGCGGCCGGACGCCACACTGCCGAGGCCGCCGCCTGCGGTGAAGCCCGCGAGGTCTTCGGGGACGGAGCCCGACGGCGGCGCCCAGTCGTGGTACATGACCCCCGCGAACACCCCGGTGGCGCTGCCCTTCAGGGACCGCGGGTCGATGCCGCCGCGTTCCAGTGTCTCCCACGCGGTCTCCAGCAGCAGCCGGTGCTGCGGGTCCATCGCCTGGGCCTCCTTCGGGCTGATGCCGAAGAAGGCGGGGTCGAAGTCGGCGGCGTCGTAGAGGAAGCCGCCCTCGCGGGTGGAGGTGGTGCCGTGCCGGCCGGGCTCGGGGTGGTAGATCTCCTCGAGGTTCCAGCCCCGGTCCTCGGGGAAGCCGGCGATCGCGTCGGTACCGTCGGCGACCAGCCGCCACAGCTCCTCCGGCGAGGTGACGCCACCGGGGTAGCGGCAGGCCATCGCCACGATCGCGATGGGCTCCTCGGCCGGGGCCCGCACGGCGGTCCGCGCCGGGGCGGCGGTGGCGGGGGTGGCGCCCCGCACCTTGTCGAGCACGTGGTCGGCGAGGTCGCCCGGGGTCGGGTGGTCGAAGATCAGGGTGGAGGTGAGCCGGAGCCCGGTGGCCTCGCCGAGCGCGTTGCGCAGCTCGACGGCGGCAAGGGAGTCGAAGCCCAGCTCGGTGAAGGCGCGGCGGGGGTCGATGGCGGCGCCGCTGTCGTGGCCGAGGACGACGGCGATCTGCGCGCGGACCAGGTCGAGGACGATCCGGGCGCGTTCGGCGTCGGGTTTCCCGGCCAGCCGGTCGGCGAGCGCGCCGCCGGGGGCGGCCGCGGCCGACGTGGCGGCGGCGCGGCGGGCGGGGGTGCGGACCAGGCCGCGCAGCATCGGCGGGATGCCCTCGGGGCGGGCCCGGAGCGCGGGGACGTCGAGGCGCAGCGGCACCAGGGCCGGGGCGCCTGAGGTGAGGGCCTGGTCGAAGAGGGCGAGGTTCTCCTCGGAGCCGAGGGCGGGGAGCCCGGAGCGTGCGGCGCGGCGCAGGGTCACCTCGTCCAGGCGGGCGCCCATGCCCGCGTCGCCCGCCCACAGGTTCCACGCCAGGGACGTGGCGGTGAGGCCGTGGGCGGCCCGGTGTTCGGCGAGCGCGTCGAGGAACGCGTTGGCGGCGGCGTAGTTGCCCTGCCCGGCGGATTCCAGGGTCCCGGCGGCGGAGGAGAACAGTACGAACGCGCTCAGCGGACGGTCGCGGGTCAGCTCGTGCAGATGCCACGCACCGTCCGCCTTGCCGTGGAAGACGGTGCGGACCTGCTCGGGGGTGAGCGATCCGGCGAGCCCGTCGTCGATGACTCCGGCGCCGTGGACGACGGCCGTCAGCGGATGCTCGTCGGGGATCGCCTCCAGCAGCGCGGCCAGCGCTGCACGGTCGGCCACGTCGCAGGCGGCCACGGTGGCCTCGGCGCCCAACGCGCGCAGTTCGGAGGCGAGTTCGGCGGCGCCGGGTCCGTCGGGGCCGCGCCGCCCGGTGAGCAGCAGATGCTTCACCCCGTACCGGCGGACGAGGTGGCGGGCGACGAGGCCGCCCAGTCCTCCGGTGCCGCCGGTGATCAGCACGGTGCCCTCGGGGTCCCAGACGACGGGCCGCGGGGCGTCCGGCAGCGGGGTGCGCGCCAGGCGCGGAACGAGCACCGCGCCGTCGCGCAGGGCCAGTTGGGGTTCTCCGGTGGCCAGGGCGGCGCGTATCTCGCGTTCGGGCGCCTCGCGGTCGGTGCCGACGAGGACGAACCGCCCGGGGTTCTCGGCCTGGGCGGAGCGCACCAGCGCCCACAGCGGCGCGAGCGTCAGGTCGCCCGCCGCCTCGCGGGTGACGATGGCCAGCCGGGTGTCGTCGCGCAGCGCGTCCTCGATGAGCTTCAGGGCGTACAGCGTGGCCTCCCGCGCCGCCTCGGACGGGGCGCCGGGGAAGGTGGCGGGCACGTACGCGAGCTGGAACTCCCCGGCGGCGTCCGGCTCCGGCGGGGCCTGGACCTCGGTCCATTCGACGCGCAGCAGCGCCCCGTCCCGCGCTCCGGACAGCACCCCGTTCACCGGCACGGGCCGCTGGACGAGCGACCGTACGGTGGCCACCGGCGCCCCGGCCAAGTCGGCCAGCTCGACGGCGACCTCGTCCGCCGCCGTACGCAGCAGGTGGACGCGTACGGCGGTGGCGCCCGCGGCGTGCAGTTCGAGCCCTAGCCAGGCGAACGGGAGCCGCACCTGGCCGTCGTCCTCCGGGCCTTCGGCGGCGTGCAGGCTGGCGTCCAGCAGCGCCGGGTGCAGCCCGAACCGGTCGGCGCCCGCCTCGTCGAGGGCGACTTCGGCGAACACCTCGTCCCCGCGGCGCCACGCGGCGCGCACGCCCTGGAACGCGGGCCCGTAGCCGTAGCCTTGCGCGGCCTGGCGCTCGTAGAGGCCGTCGACGTCGATGGGCTCGGCACCCTCCGGTGGCCACTGGGCGAACACGGCGCCGTCGGCGGCCGCGCCCTCGCCCTGTTCGGCGAGCACACCGCTGGCGTGCCGGGTCCAGTGCTCTTCGCTGCGCGCGGGGCGCGAGTAGATCTCGACGGTGCGGCGGCCCGCCGTGTCGGGCGCGCCGACGACGACCTGCACCTCCACCGCCGCGTCCCCGGTCAGCGACAGCGGCGTCTCCAGGGTGAGTTCCTCCACCACGCCGCAGCCCGCCTCGTCCCCGGCCCGCACGGCCAGCTCGACCAGGGCGGTGCCGGGGACGAGGACGACACCGGCGATGACGTGGTCGCCCAGCCACGGCTGCGACCGGGTCGACAGCACGCCGGTGAGCACCAGCCCGTCGACACCGGCGAGGCTGACGGCGGTGTCCAGCAGCGGATGCCCGATGGTGCTGGGCCCGCTCCCGGCGTCCAGCCAGTACCGCTTGCGCTGGAAGGCGTAGGTGGGCAGCGCGGTCCGGCGGGCGCCGCGGCCCGCGAAGAAGCGGTCCCAGTCGACGGCCACGCCATGGGCGTGCGCCACGCCGAGCGCGGTGACGGCCTGCCGCTCCTCGTCGTGCCCGTCGCGCAGCAGCGCGGCGAACGCGGTGTCGGGACCGCCGTCGGCGAGGCAGTCGCGCCCCATGGCCGACAGCACGGCGTCGGGGCCCAGCTCCAGATAGGTGGTGACGCCGTGGGCCTCCAGCCGGTGCATGCCCCTCGCGAACCGCACCGGCTCGCGGACGTGGCGCACCCAGTAGTCGGCGTCGAACGCGGTGCCGACCTCCCCGGTCAGGGCGGACACCAGCGGGATGCGCGGCGGCGCGTACGTCAGGGTCTCGGCGACCCGGCGGAAGGCGTCGAGCATGGGGTCCATCAGCGGCGAGTGGAACGCGTGCGACACCCGCAGCCGCCGCGTCTTGCGCCCCTGCTCGGCGAAGCGGGCGGCCACGGCGAGGACGGCGTCGGCCTCGCCGGACAGCACCACGGCGGACGGGCCGTTGACGGCGGCGAGGCCCACCCGCCCGGTCAGATACGGGACCACCTCCGCCTCATCAGCCTGGACGGCCACCATCGCGCCGCCGTGCGGAAGTTCGTCCATCAGCGTGCCGCGCGCCCCGACCAGCAGGGCCGCGTCCGCGAGGGTCATGACGCCGGCGGCGTGGGCGGCGGCGATCTCGCCGATGGAGTGTCCGGCGACCAGGCCCGGGGTGACGCCCCACGACTCCAGCAGCCGGAACAGGGCGGTCTCGACGGCGAAGAGCGCGGCCTGGGCGTAACGGGTCCGGTGGAGCAGTTCGGCCCGCGGCGAGCCGGGCTCGGCGAACAGCACCTCGCCCAGGGGTTCTTCGAGGTGCAGATCGAGGTGGTCGGCGGCCTCCTGGAGGGCCCGGGCGAACGCCGGGAAGGCCCGCACCAGTTCGCGTCCCATGCCGATGCGCTGGCTGCCCTGCCCGGTGAACAGGAACGCGGTCCGGCCGGTCGCCCGTGTCGTCCCGGTGAGCAGCCCGGGCGCGGCCGCGCCCTCGGCGAGTGCGGTCAGGGCGCGCCGCAGTTGGTCGCGGTCGGCGGCGACGACGGTGGCGCGGTGGCGCAGCGCGGCGCGCGTGGTGGCGGCCGCGTACGCGATGTCCAGCGGCGGCGCCTCGTCCACGACCGTCAGGAGCCGTGCGGCCTGGGCGCGCAGGGCGTCCTCCCCCTGGGCGGAAAGGACGACGGGGACGGGGCGGTCGGCCGCGGGCGGTGCGGGGGTCTCGGGTACGGGGGCGGGGGGCTCTTCGATGATGACGTGGGCGTTGGTGCCGCTCGCGCCGAACGAGGAGATCCCGGCCCGGCGCGGGATGTCCCCGGCCTCCCACGGGACGGGTTCGGTGAGGAGCCGGACGGTGCCGCCGGACCAGTCGACGTGCGGGGTCGGCGCGTCCACGTGCAGGGTGCGGGGCAGTGTACGGTTCCGCATCGCCTGGACCATCTTGATCACCCCGGCGGCCCCCGCCGCCGCGCCGGTGTGCCCGATGTTGGACTTCACCGACCCCAGCCACAGGGGGTTTTCGGGGGTGCGGCCGCCTCCGTAGGCGGCGACCAGGGCCTGCCCCTCGATGGGGTCGCCGAGCGTGGTGCCGGTGCCGTGCGCCTCGACCGCGTCGACCTCGTCGGGGGTGAGCCCCGCGTCGGCGAGCGCCTGGCGGATGACGCGCTGCTGGGCCAGGCCGTTGGGCGCGGCGAGGCCGTTGCTCGCGCCGTCCTGGTTGATGGCGGTGCCGCGGATCACGGCCAGCACCGGGTGTCCGTCGCGCAGCGCGTCGCCGAGGCGGGCCAGGACGAACACGCCCGCGCCCTCGGCGAAGGAGGTGCCGTCCGCCGCCGCGGCGAACGCCTTGATCCGCCCGTCGGGGGCGAGGCCGCGCTGGCGGCTGAAGGTGGTGAACGTACCGGGGCTGGAGATGACGGTGACGCCGCCCGCGAGCGCCAGCCCGCACTCCCCGCGCTGGAGGGACCGTACGGCCAGGTGGAGGGCGGTGAGCGAGCCCGAGCAGGCGGTGTCCACGGTGAGCGTGGGCCCTTCGAGGCCGAGCGTGTAGGCCACGCGGCCTGACACCACGCTGGGCAGGTTGCCGCCCAGCACATAGCCGTCGAGGCCGTCCGGGGCCTCGTGGGTACGGGGCCCGTACTCGTGCGGCTCCACACCGATGAACACGCCCGACGGGGTGCCGCGCAGCCGGCCCGGGTCGATGCCCGCGCGCTCCAGCGCCTCCCAGGTGGTCTCCAGCAGCAGCCGCTGCTGGGGGTCCATGGCCAGCGCCTCTTTGGGGTTGATCTGGAAGAAGTCGGCGTCGAAGTCGGCCGCGTCCGGCAGGAATCCGCCGCGCCGCACATAGCTGGTGCCGGTGGCGGACGGGTCCGGGTCGTAGAGCCGGTCGAGGTCCCAGCCGCGGTCGGCGGGGAAGTCGGCGAGCACATGGGTGCCGTCGGCCAGCAGCCGCCACAGGTCCTCGGGCGAGGTCACGCCGCCGGGGTAGCGGCAGCCGATCCCGACGATGGCGATCGGCTCGTCGGACACCGCTGGTGCGGCGGACGCCACGGGCTCGTGGCACTCTTCGGACGCGGCGGTGCCGTGCACCACGTCCGCCAGGTGGCGGGCCAGGGCGGCCGGTGTCGGGTGGTCGAAGCCGATGGTGACGGGCAGTTCCACCCCCAGTTCGGCGGTGAGCCGCCGGTGCAGCTGGACCAGGCCGAGCGAGTCCAGGCCCTCCGCCAGGAACGGGCGGTCGGCCGCCACGTCGGTGGGGCCGTCCCCGTAGGCGTCGGGGTCGGCGGCCCGCAGCACGGCAGCGGCCTGCGCCAGCACCAGTTCCAGCATCGCGGCCTGTGACTGCTCGGTCATGTGCATACTCCGCAACGAAGAAGAGGCATGGAGGCGATCAGGGGTGGTCAGGGTGCTAAAAGGTGCTCAGGACACCACGAGGGCGGCCAGGGCGGCGCGGTCGACCTTGCCGTTGACGGTCAGCGGGAACTCGTCCACCGCGTGCACGCCCTGCGGGACCATGTAGCCGGGGAGCGCGGCGCGGCAGAACGCGACCACCTCCTTGGCGTCCGGCGCGGGACCGCCGGGCGCGCAGGTGACGAACGCGTGCAGCACCGGGTCGCCGTCCGCGCGGGGCAGGACCATCGCGACCGCGCCGGTGATGCCGGTGAACTGGCTGACGCGGCGCTCCACCTCGCCCAGTTCGACGCGGTTGCCGCGGATCTGCACCTGGGAGTCGACGCGGCCGTGGAAGTACAGCTCGCCGTCCTCGCCCATGGTGGCCAGGTCGCCGGTCTTGAACACCCGCTGCCCCGACCGGGGGTCGAGCGGATCGGGCACGACGACGGCGCGGGTGGCCTCCGGGTCGTTCCAGTACCCGGAGAACAGCGACGGGCTGCGCAGATAGATCTCGCCGAGCACACCGGGCTCGTCCACGGGGGCGCCGTCGGGCCCGATGAGCATCATCTCCGCGCCCGCGACCGCGTAGCCGATCGACAGGCGTTCGGTGCCGGGCGGCAGCGGGTTGGGCACCTCGGTGATGGACGCGGCCATGGTCTCGGTGGCGCCGTAGCCGTTGGTGAAGCGCACCTTCGGCAACAGCTCCTGGAGGGCGCGCAGTTCCTCCAGGGGGAAGTCCTCGCCGGAGAACGCGATGCGCCGCAGCACACCCTGCTCGCCCAGCTCGGCCAGCATGCCGGGCTCGTGGCGCAGCACCGGGCGCCACGCCGAGGGGACGGCGTCGACCTGGGTCGTCCCGGTGTCGCGCAGGAACGTCAGGAAGCGGCGCGGCCAGTTGAGCCGGTCGCGCGGTACGGGCACCAGCGCGGCGCCGTGACTGAGGGCGAACCCGATGTCGAACAGCGCGAAGTCGAACTGGAGCGGCGCGGTGCCCGCCACCCGGTCCTCGGAGGTGATCATCTCCGCGGCCTCGGCGCCGCGCAGGAACGCGATGACGCCGCGGTGGCTCATGACCACACCCTTGGGGCGGCCCGTGGTGCCCGAGGTGAAGGTGATGTACGCGGTGTCGAGGGGCGTCACCGCGCGGCGGCGCCGCACACGTGGCGCGGGCGCCCGCTCCACGGTGAGGCCGTCCGCGCCGAACCGGGCGGTGCCGACCGTCTCGGGAATGCCGGTGCGCTGTCCGCGCACGGGCTGGAGGTACAGCGCGGGCTCCGCGCTGTCGATGATCGTCAGCAGCCGTGTCTCCGGGGTCTCGGGGCTGACCGGGGTGAACGGCAGCCCCAGCGTGGCGCAGGCGAGCAGGGTGGCGATGGCGTCCGCGTCGGTGTCGGACTCCAGGATGACGCGGTCGCCGACGTCGAGGCCGAGCGCGTCGAGCGCGTCGGCGCACGCGTCGGTGCGGCGCTGGAGTTCGCCGTAGGTGACGGTCTCCAGACCGCCGTCCGCCGCGGCCTGGATCACCGCGGGACGGTCGGGGTCCCTCCGGGCGGCGGCCAGCAGATAGGTCCGCAGGTTGTCCACCGATGCGTGCGCCCGGGCGGGACGCGCTCCATTCGGGCTCATGCGCCACCCTTCCGATTCGGGCCTTCTCAGCAATTGCCAGGCTGTTTCTAACAGGGTGCTTTTACACCCCACAAGAACTCTCGCCCGCCCACCCGTGAACTAGGGGGCGTTAGGGGTTATGCCGGTACCAGGGGCCCACAAGACTGGCCGGAAACAATAAGATCGAAGTGCGCGAGATCGAACTGCCGGGATTTCAGAATGCACACGCGACAAGCGTGACAATAGGGCAACGAGGAGAGCGAGAATATGTCGGCGATTGTCTTTCCTGGAATCGGCCCGACGCGGTTCGCCGACTTGGGCCGGTTCCTGGCGGTCCATCCGGTGGCGCGCCGGCTCGTCGCCGAGGCGGACGAGGCGCTGGGCTACTCGCTGATCGACCGGTACCGGGAGGCCGAGGCCCGCGGTGACCAGGGGGCGTTCCCCGAACCGGCCCGGATCTCGTTCCTGGTCTCCTGTCTGGCTCTGGCCGAATGGGCGGTCGCCGAGCACGAGCTGACGCCGGTGGCCTGCGCCGGGGCCAGCTTCGGCGGCACGGCGGCCGCGGTGTTCTCCGGGGCGGTGCCGTTCGCCGAGGCCGTGGCGATGACCGCGGCGTGGGGCCGCCTGGTGGACGCGTACTTCGCGCGCGAACACGGCGACCTGGTCGCCCAGTCGTTCGCCCGCGTCCCGGCCGGCCAGCTGGCCGAGATCCGCGCCGAGCTGGACGCGCGCGGCGAGTGGAACGAGGTGGCCTGCCATGTCGACCACGACTTCCACATGCTGTCGGTGCACGAGGAGGCGGTGGACTGGCTCCAGCGCCGGCTGAAGGCGGTGGGCGGGCTGCCGCTGTACGTGATGCGGCCGCCCATGCACTCGGCCGTGTTCGGCGCGCTGCGGGAGGAGATCGAGGCCGAGGTCGCCGCGACCGTCCCGTTCCGCGACCCGGCGATCCCCGTGGTGTCCGACCACGACGGGTCGCTGGTGCGGACGGGCGCGGGGGTGCGGACGCTGCTGCTGGACGCGGTGACCCGCACGGTGCGCTGGCCGTCGGTGGTCGACACGCTAAAGGGGCTCGGCGTCGAGCGGGTGCACGTCACCGGGCAGGACGGGCTGTGGGGCCGGGTGGACGTCATGACCGAGGCGTTCGAGGTGGTGGCGGTGCGGCCGGAGACGGCCATGCGACCGCGCCGGCGCAGCGCGATCGCATGAACGGCGTTCGTATGAGTGGACGGACATCGCATCGGCGGAACGGACGGCGGGGGGCGGATCAGCGCATGGCCGCCAGGGTCTTCCACAGCGTGGCGGGGGTGGCGAAGTTGTCGTCGTTGAGCGCGTCGTCGACGAAACGGACGCCGTACATGTCCTCCAGCGAGGACAGCAGCGCGACCATTCCCATGGAATCGAGGCCGAAGTCACGCAGGCTCAGGTCTGCGGTGAGTTCGTCCTCCGTTTCCAGCAAAGGAAGGTGTTTGCGGAGCAGTTGCCCGAAAGACTCGTCCCACATGCGCGCTCCCCTGTTTTCTGCTGGCCTTTACAGATATCCGGCTGCCGAATAGTCGGCGTCGCGGCCAACCTAAGCCCTGTCTCCCGTGAGTCGGCACCCCTATCCACCCCTTTTCCCTCCCCGGAGGAAGGACCATGATCGAGACACCCGTCCCCGGAAGCGGTCTGCACGAACGGTTTCTGCGCGGCCTGGAGTTGTCGCCCCGCCGGGACGCGCTCCGCGTGGACGACGAGACCCTGACGTACGAGGCGATGCACGAACTGGCGCTGCGCCGGGCGGGTGCGCTGCTGGCCCGGGCCCCGCAGGGGCCGCACACCGTCGCCGTGCTGGCCGACAAGAGCCCGACCGCGTACGTGGGCATCCTGGCGGCGCTGTACTCGGGCGCCACCATCGTGCCCCTCAACCCGCGGTTCCCCGCCGAGCGCACCCGTCGCATGCTCACCGCGGCGGGCGTCTCGACGGTCGTCGCCGATCCGATCGGCCGGGCCGCGCTCGCCGAGACCGAACTGGACCTGCCCGTCCTGGACGAGGCGACCACCGCTCCCCCACTGGACGCGCCGGTGGCCGTGGCGCCGTCCGACATCGCGTACGTCCTGTTCACCTCGGGGTCGACGGGCCGCCCCAAGGGCGTGCCGATGACTCATGGCGCCAACGACCACTACTTCAGCCTGCTGGACCAGCGCTACGACTTCGGTCCCGCCGATGTGTTCTGCCAGAACGTGGGCCTCAACTTCGACTGCGCGATGTTCGAGCTGTTCTGCGCCTGGGGCCGCGGCGCCCCGGTGCACGCCATTCCGCCCGCGGCCCACCGGGATCTGCCGAAGTTCCTCGCCGAGCGGCGGATGACCGTGTGGTTCTCCACCCCGAGCGGTACGTCGTTCATCCGGCGCATGGGCGGTCTGGCCCCGGGCGCGATGCCCACGCTGCGGTGGAGCTTCTTCGCGGGCGAGGCGCTGCTGTGCGAGGACGCCGCCGCGTGGCAGGCCGCCGCGCCGAACTCGCGTATCGAGAACCTCTACGGGCCGACGGAGCTGACCGTCACCATCACCGGCCACCGCTGGTCTCCGGAGACCTCACCGGGCCGGGCGGTCAACGGCGTCGTCCCGATCGGCACGGTGCATCCCGGCCATGACCATCTGCTGCTCGACGGGAACGCGGTGTCGGCCGTCGAGGGCGAACTGTGCATCACCGGGCCGCAGATGACCCCCGGCTATCTGGACCCCGAGGACAACGAGGGCCGGTTCCTGGAACGCGACGGCCGCCGCTGGTACCGCACGGGCGACCGGGTGCGGCAGCTGGACGACGGCGAGCTGGTGTACCTGGGCCGCCTCGACACCCAGGTGCAGATCCAGGGCTTCCGGGTCGAGCTGGCCGAGGTGGACCATGTCGTCCGGCGGTGTGCGGGTGTGACGAACGCCGCCACCGTGACCCGCCCGGCACCGGGCGGCGGACTGGAACTCGTCCTCTACTACACCGGCGACCGCGTGCACCCGGTGGCGCTGCGCCGCGAGCTGGCGGCGCATCTGCCCGAACCCATGGTGCCCAAGGTGTTCCGGCACGTGGCGGAGTTCCCGCTGAACGCCAACCACAAGGTGGACCGGGGGCGGCTGGCCCGCGAGGCGGCCGCGCTGTCGGACGGCTGACCCGGTCCGTAGCTCAGACGGACATCCCCGACCCGAAGCGGCGGGCGTCCTCCACGAGCGTACGCAGCGCCTCGGCGAGCGACGCACCCGTCGAGGCGTGCTCGGGGTCGATGACCCACTGCATCATCACCCCGCTCAGCAGCGCGTGGTAGAACTGCCCGACCGCGGCCCGGGTGTGCGGGGGCAACTCCACGCTGCCCAGCAGGAGTTCGACCAGACCGCGCTGGGCCTGCTGCTGCGCCTCGACGATGAAGCTGCGGACCTCGGGCACATGCTCGATCTGGGAGATGGCGTCGAACTGGGCGGCCCACACCGGGCGATGCCGCTCGAACAGCTCGATCACCCGCGTCCAGGCCCGCTCGAACCGCCCGATCGGATCGTCTGGCAGGTCCCCCACATCGGCCAGGGCCCGCTTCAGCTCGTCGGCCCACTCCTCCAACGCCTCCATGATCGCGGCGTTGAGCAGGGCCTCCTTGGTGCCGTAGTGGTAGCCGATCGAGGCCAGGTTGGTGCCGGACGCCGCCACGATGTCCCGTGCGGTGGTGCGGGCGTAGCCCTTCTCGTACAGGCAGCGCTTCGCCCCGACCAGCAGGTCCTCTCGGTGTCCCATGCGGCCGAGTCTAACCGCCGCACCAGAGATATGTCTTAGACGATCGTCATAGACAGATTACTTACACAAATCTATAGTCCCGCCCATGAGTAAGCCCTTGAGTGAGTCCTTGAGCCCCCAACGAGCGAGCCGGAAGGACTGGATCGGCCTCGCCGTCCTCGTCATCCCGGTCCTTGTGATGTCGATGGACATGACCGTCCTGTACTTCGCGCTGCCGTTCCTCAGCGCTTCCCTGGAACCGAGTGCCACGCAGCAGCTGTGGATCGTGGACATCTACGCGTTCATGCTCGCCGGGCTGCTCATCACCATGGGCACCCTCGGCGACCACATCGGCCGCCGGCTGCTGCTCATGCTGGGCGCCGTGGTGTTCGGCGCCTCGTCCTTAGCCGCCGCCTACGCGGGCAGCGCCGAGCTGCTGATCGTGGCACGCGCCGTCCTGGGCATCTCCGGGGCGGTGCTCGCGCCGTCCACGCTCGCACTGATCCGCAACATGTTCCACGATCCGACCGAGCGCCGTACCGCCATCGCGATCTGGACGGCGGGGCTGTCCGGCGGTGCCGCCCTGGGCCCGATCGTGTCCGGTCTGCTGCTGGAGAAGTTCTGGTGGGGCTCGGTCTTCCTGATCAACATCCCGGTGATGGCCATGGTCCTGCTGCTGGGCCCGCTGCTCCTGCCGGAGTACCGCGCCCCGCGCCCCGGCCGTTTCGACCTCCTCGGCGCCGCGCTGTCGCTGGGCACCGTGCTCCCCGTCATCTACGGCGTCAAGGAGCTCGCCAACGACGGCTTCGCCTGGAAGTACGTGGCCAGCACGGCGGCCGGGGTGGTCGTCGGCGTGCTGTTCTACCTGCGCCAGCGCCGGGCCGCCAATCCGCTGATCGACCTGAGCCTGTTCCGCGACCGGGGGTTCAGCGCGTCCATCGGCGTCAACCTGGTGGCCCTGTTCGCGATGGTCGGCTTCCTGCTGTTCTCCACCCAGTGGATCCAGCTGGTCTACGGGCTGAGCCCGCTGGAGGCGGGGCTGTGGACCCTGCCCGCGCCGGTGGCGGTGGTGGTGACGACGTCGGTGGCCGCCGCGCTGGCCAAGTCGGTCCGCCCCGGCTACATCATCGGCGTCGGCATGGTCATCGCCACGGCCGGATTCGCCCTCATGACGCAGCTGCGCGCCGATTCGAGCCTGGCCCTCGCGGTGGTCGGCGCGAGCGTCATCTCGGCCGGGGTCGGCATGGCGATCCCCCTGACCGCCGACCTGATCGTGTCCGCGGCGCCACCGGAGCGCGTGGGCGCGGCCTCCGCGCTGCCGGAGACCAGCAACCAGCTCGGCGGGGCGCTCGGGGTGGCGATCCTGGGCAGCATCGGTTCCGCCGTGTACACCCGCGATGTCTCCGACACGACGTCAGGTCTGCCGCACGAGGCCGCGGACGCCGCCGAGGGCTCGCTCGGCGGCGCTGCGGAGGTGGCCAAGCACCTGCCCGGCCGGGCGGGCGACCAGCTCCTCCAGGTCGCCGGGGAGGCGTTCACCCGGGGCATGAACATCAGCGCCGTGGTCGCCGGGGGCGTCATGCTGGCGGGCGCGGTGGGCGCCGTACTGCTCATGCGCCACGTCGCGACTCCCGCCGCCGCTCCGGCGACGGGCGCCCCATCGGAGTCCGGGCCGCCGGAGTCCGAGCCCGCACCCGCGCCCAGCCGGGAATGAGGCGGTACGCACAGGGTCCCCGCACGATGGTCGCGCGGAGACCCTTCGTCCGTGCGGGGGCCGTTCAGCGGCCGAGGATCACCGGGAGGGTGGTGTACCCGGTCAGGCCCATGACGGCGCGGCGCTCGGGCGTACCCGCCTGCTCGATCTTCGGGAAGGTGTCGATCAGCTTCGGGAAGAGTTCGGCGCCCTCGATGCGCGCGAGGCTGCCGCCGAAGCAGTAGTGGGCCCCGGCGCTGAAGCTGAGGTGGGGGCCGTTGTCGCGGGTCAGGTCCAGGCGGTGCGGGTCGGGGAACCGGGCCGGGTCACGGTTGGCGGCGGCCAGCAGGGTCAGGACGAGAACCCCCTCGGGTATCTCGGCGCCACCGATGGTGACCGGCCGGGTGGTGACCCGGCTCGCCGCGGTGGTGTGGGTGGTGTGGCGCAGCAACTCCTCCACGGCCGACGGCGTGATGCTCTTGTCCGCGCGCCAGCGGTTCAGCTCGTCGGGGTGGTCGAGGAGCGCGAGCACCCCGGTCGCCACGAGGTTGGTGGTGGCCGCGAAGCCCGCGGTGAACAGGAAGAGGATGAGCGCCATCAGCTCGTCCTCGTCGAGCTTGCCGTTGGTGGCCTCCTGGACGAGCGAGGACATCAGGTCGTCGCGCGGCTCGGCGCGGCGGTTCTTGATCACCTCGCGGAAGTACCCGGACAGCTCCTCGGCAGCGGCGTCGGCGCGCACCAGGTCCTCTTCGGTGTAGAGGCCGGAGAAGACGTGCGACCAGTCGTCGGCCAGCTTCCAGAGGTGCCTGCCGTCCTCGAACGGAAGGCCGAGCATGTCGCTGATGACCGCGACCGGGAACGGCACGGCCAGCAGGTCCACGAGGTCGACCGGCCTGCCGCCGTCCGACCGCTCGATGAGGCCGTCGATGAGTCCGTCGGTCAGCCGCTCCACCGCGGGCTGCATCTTCTTGATCTTGTTGGGCGTGAAGACGCGGGCGGCCAGGCCGCGGATGCGGCCGTGGTCGGGCTGGTTGAGGGTGACCATCGAGTTCAGGTACATGCGCAGGGAGAGGTGGTCGGCCCAGTCCTCGCGCATCTGGGTGGCGGCGCGGGCGCCGCTCTGCACATCGGGCAGCCGCAGGAACTCGGTGACCTCCTCGTACCCGGACATCACCCACACGCCGAGCGAGGCGGCGTTGTGGACCCGATTCACCGACTGGAGCGTCTCGTAGAGGGGGAAGGGGTCGGCAGGGAAGGGCGGCGAGATCAGCGCGATCAGCGCTTCGTCGGCCTGCTGGGCCGTCGGGGTCGTTTCGGTGGTCATGTGGAGCGCTCTCCTCAGTGTGGTGCCTCGGTGGTGCCTCATGTGGTGCCTCATGTGGTGACGGTCCGGCGCGTTGGCTACGGCGCGGACCTCGTGTCCAGCTCGTCGTCGAGGACGTCGAACAGTTCGTCGGCGGAGAGCGAGGCGAGGTCGCTCTCCTCGCCCTTCTCCGGTCGGTGGGTTTCCAGCCACCCGGCCGTCAGGGCGCGCAGCCGGTCGGCGACCCGGCCGTACGCGGCCTCGTCCGGTGTCGCCGACGCCAACGCCGCCTCCAGCCGCGCCAGTTCGGCTTCCAGCGGGGTGGTGGCGGGCCCTTGGTCCGCGCTCAGTTGCTCGCGCAGCTCGTCGGCGACCGCGGCGGGCGTCGGATGGTCGAACACCAGGGTGGCGGGCAGCTTCAGCCCGGTCGCCGCGCGCAGGGCGTTGCGCAGCTCCACGGCGGTCAGCGAGTCGAAGCCCAGGTCCTTGAACGCCCGGTCGGCGCGGATGGCGTCGGCGCCGTCATGGCCGAGTACCGCCGCCACCTGCGTCCGCACCAGGTCCAGCAGCAGGGCGTCGCGTTCGGTGTCGTCGGTGAGGGCCGCCAGCCTCCGCCGCAGCCCCGCGCCACCGTCTCCGCCACCCGCCACGCCCGGGCCCGCGACGCGGCGGCGCGAGGTGGGCACCAGGCCGCGCAGCATCCCCGGGAGCCGGTCGGCGGGGCGTGCCCGCAGGGCGGCGGTGTCCAGGCGGAACGGCGCCAGCGCGGGCTCCCGGGTGCGCAGCGCGTCGTCCAGCAGCGCCAGTCCCTCCGCTTGCGACAGCGCGGGCAGGCCCATGCGCAGCATGCGTTTCCGGTCGGCCTCGCCCAGCTCGCCGAGCCCGGTGTCGGCCTCCCACAGCCCGAACGCCAGCGAGGTCACGGGCAGCCCGGCCTGGTGGCGGCGGCGGGCGAGCGCGTCCAGGAACACGTTCGCCGCGGCGTAGTTGCCCTGCCCGGCGGCCAGCACGAGCCCGGCGAGGGAGGAGAACAGGACGAACGCCGACAGATCGCGGTCGGCCGTCAGCTGGTGCAGATTCCACGCCCCGTCCACCTTGGGCCGCAGGACCGCGTCCATGCGCTCCGGCGTCAGCCCTCGCACCAGCCCGTTGTCCACGACACCGGCCGCGTGCACGACCGCGTCGACGGGATGCCGGTCCAGTACGTCGGCGAGCGCGGCGCGGTCGGCCACATCGCACGCCTCGACGGCCACGTGTGCACCGTGGGCCGCCAGTTCGGCGCGCAGTTCCGCCGCGCCCGGCGCGCTCTCGCCCCGGCGGCTGGTGAGGACGAGCCGCCGGACGCCGTGGCCCGTCACCAGGTGGCGGGCCACCAGGGCGCCCAGGCCGCTGGTCCCGCCCGTGATGAGCACCGTGGACTCCGGGTCCCATGGGCCGTACGTCTCGTCCACCGCGGCCGCGGGCACGGGAGCGAACTCGGGGATCAGCAACTCACCGCCCCGGAAGGCCATCTCGGGCAGATCGACCAGGGGTGGCACGGCGGCCTCGACTTCGAGGTCGAGCAGCAGGAACCGGCCGGGGTTCTCCGCGGCGGCCGCCCTGACCAGACCCCATACCGGCGCCTGGACCGGGTCGACGTCCTCGCCGTCGACCGGCACCGCACGGCGGGTGACGATCGCGAGCTTCTCCTCGTCCTTGCCGTGGTCGGCCAGCCACTCCTGGAGCCGCGTCAGCACCGCGCCCAGGACGGCGCGTACGGCCTCGGGCGTGTCCCCGGCCGCGCGCGGGACCTCGTACACCTCGACGGGCGACGCCTCCGGCGCGGGGTGGATGGCGGGCTTGGTCCAGGTGAGGGCGAACAGCGACTCGCGGTGGTCGCCGCCCGCGCGCAACTGCTCGGCCGAAACGGGGCGTGACGCCAGCTGCGCCACGGACAGGACCGGCTCGCCGGTCTCGTCGGCGACCAGCACCTCCGTACCGCCGTCCCCGTCCCGGTGCGCCAGCCGGACGCGCAGCGCCGAGACACCGGCCCGGTGGAGCGAGACACCGCCCCAGGAGAACGGCAGCTCCGGCGCCCCGTCTGCGTCGCCTTCGACCAGGCCGACGTGCATCGCCGCGTCCAGCAGCGCCGGATGCACCCCGAATCGGGCCGCCTCCGCCCCTTCCGGTAGCGCCACCTCGGCGAACACTTCCTCTTCGCCACGTCGCCAGGCCGCCCTGAGCCCCTGGAAGGCCGGACCGTAGTCATAGCCACGGGCGAGCAGCGCCTCATAGGCGCCGTCCACCGGAAGCGGCGTCGCGTCGACCGGTGGCCATACGGTCAGATCGGACGACGGTGGAGTGGCGGACGGGACGATGCCACCGGTCGCGTGCCGGGTCCATGTCTCGTCGTCGAGGGACGAGTAGATCTCGACGGTGCGCGCGCCGCCGGCGTCCGGGCCGCTCACCACGACACGGAGCGCCACCCCGCCCTGCTCGGGCACGAGGAGCGGCGCTTCGAGCGTCAGCTCGTCGATCGCCTCACACCCCACCTGCTGGGCGGCTTGCAGCGCCAGCTCGACCAGCCCGGTGCCGGGCAGCAGCAGGGTGCCCAGCACATCGTGGTCGGCGAGCCAGGGCTGGGCGTCGAGCGAGAGCCGCCCGGTGAACACGGCCCCGCCGGTGTCCGGCAGCACGACCCGCGCGCCCAGCAGCGGATGGTCGACCGTGTTCGCTCCGGCGAGGGCCGTGGGCCGCTCGGCCAGCCAGTAGCGCTTGCGCTGGAAGGGGTACGTGGGCAGCTCGACGCGGCGCGCACCACGCCCCGCGAACACCGCGGACCAGTCCACCGCCACACCCGCCGCGAACAGCCGCCCGACCCCGGCGAACACGCTCTCCACCTCGGAACGCTCCCGGCGCAGCGTGGCCGCCATCACGCCCTCGACCGTCTGCTGCGCCATCGCCGTCAGCACACCGTCCGGCCCCACCTCCAGGAACCGCGTCACACCCTCCACGTGCAGCTGCCGTACGTCATCGGCGAACCGCACCGCATCCCGCACATGCCGCACCCAGTACTCCGCCGACGCCACATCCTTCACCAGGCGGATGACCGGCTCGTGGTACTCCACGCTCTCCGTGACCTTGCGGAAGTCCTCCAGCATCGGATCCATCAACGGCGAGTGGAACGCGTGCGAGACCGACAGACGGCTCGTCTTACGGTCCTTGAACCGCTCGGCCACCGCCTCCACCGCGTCCACCGCGCCGGACACCACCACCGACGACGGGCCATTGACCGCCGCGATCCCCACCTCACCGTCCAGCAGCGGCGCCACTTCCCCCTCCGTGGCCTGGATCGCCACCATCGCCCCACCAGGCGGCAACGCCCCCATCAGCCGCCCGCGCGCCACGATCAGCCGCGCGGCGTCGTCGAGGCTCAGCACTCCCGCCACATGAGCCGCCGCCAGCTCACCGATGGAGTGCCCGACCAGGTAATCCGGGCGGATTCCCCAGGATTCGAGGAGCCGGAACAGCGCCACCTCCAGCGCGAAGATCGCGGGCTGGGTGAACTCCGTACGGTGCAAGGCCGCCTCGTCGCCCCACACCACGTCCTTCAGCGGCAGCCCCGACGCCTCACACACCGCGTCGAAAGACTCCGCGAACACCGGGAAGGTCTCATACAACTCCCGTCCCATTCCCAGGCGTTGACTCCCCTGCCCGGTGAACAGAAACGCCACCTTGCCACCGCCACCGGCCACATCGGTGACCGTCTCCGACCCCACCAGCACCGCGCGATGCTCCAGCGCGGCCCGGCCCGTCGCCGCCGAGAACGCCACATCGAGCTCGTCCTGGTCGGCGGCGAAGGTGCCGATCCGCCGCATCTGGGCTTCGAGCGCGTCGCGCGTCTTCGCCGAGACGACGATCGGCGCCACCGGCAGCTCCCGGCGTTCCTCGACCTGATGCTCGACCGGCGGGGCTTCCTCCACGATGACGTGGGCGTTCGTCCCGCTGATGCCGAAGGAGGACACTCCCGCGCGGCGTGGATGCTCGCCGCGCGGCCACTGCCTCGGCTCGGTCAGCAGCCGGACCTCGCCCGCGGACCAGTCCACCTGCGGTGTCGGCTCTTCCACGTGCAGCGTCCTCGGCAGCACACCGTGCCGCATGGCCTGCACCATCTTGATGATCCCGGCCACTCCGGCCGCGGCCTGGGTGTGGCCCATGTTGGACTTGATCGACCCCAGCCACAGCGGTTCCGCACGGTCCTGCCCGTACGTGGCCAGCAGCGCCTGCGCCTCGATCGGATCGCCCAGCGTCGTCCCCGTGCCATGCGCCTCGACCGCGTCCACATCGGCGGCCGCCAGACCCGCGTTCGCCAGCGCTTGGCGGATGACCCGCTGTTGGGACGGCCCGTTCGGTGCCGTCAGGCCGTTGCTGGCGCCGTCCTGGTTGAGGGCGCTCCCCCGTACGACCGCCAGCACCGGGTGGCCGTTCGCGCGGGCGTCCGACAGCCGCTCGACCAGCAGCATGCCCACGCCCTCGCCCCAGCCGGTGCCGTCCGTGGAGGACGAGAAGGACTTGCAGCGGCCGTCCGTCGCCAGACCGCGCTGCTCGCTGAAGTCGATGAACGACTGCGGCGTTCCCATGACGGTCACGCCGCCGACGAGGGCGAGGGAGCATTCGCCGGAACGCAGCGCCTGTCCCGCCCAGTGCAGCGCCACCAGCGACGACGAGCACGCCGTGTCCACGGTCACCGCGGGGCCTTCGAGGCCGAGGGTGTAGGCGACGCGGCCGGAGACGAGGCTTCCGCCGCCGGTGCCGCCGGAGTAGTCGTGGTACATGACCCCGGCGAACACACCCGTCGACGTGCCCTTCAGTGTGCCCGGGTCGATCCCGGCGCGCTCCAGCGCCTCCCACGACACTTCGAGGAGCAGGCGCTGCTGCGGGTCCATGTCGCGGGCCTCGCGGGGGCTGATGCCGAAGAAGTCCGCGTCGAACTCCGCCGCGTCGTGCAGGAATCCGCCGTCGCGCACGTAGGTCTTGCCCGGTTTACCTGGCTCGGGGTCGTAGATGTCCTCCACACCCCAGCCACGGTCGCCCGGAAACTCCGAGATGGCGTCGACGCCCTCGTCAACCAGCCGCCACAGCCCCTCGGGCGAGTCCACCCCGCCCGGATAGCGGCACGCCATCGCCACGATGGCGATCGGCTCGTCGTCCGCCCGGGTCACGGCGCGCGCGACCGGGGTGGTCTCCACGGCGCCGGACAGCTCGTCCAGGAGGTGCCGGGCCAGCTCGCCGGGGGTCGGATAGTCGAAGACGAGGGTGGCGGGCAGCCGGAGTCCGGTGGCGGCGCCCAGGAGGTTGCGCAGCTCGATCGCGGTGAGGGAGTCGAATCCGAGGTCGCGGAAGGCCCGTTCGGCCTCGACGGCCTCGGCTCCGGCAAGGCGGAGGACGGTGGCGGCCTGGGAGCGGACGAGGCCGAGGAGCTCGGCGGTGCGCTCGTCTTCGGTGAGGGCGGCCAGGCGCTGCCGTAGCGCACCGGTCGCGGAGCCGGTGGCGTCGACCGCCCGGCGCGACCGGCCGCGGACGAGGCCGCGCAGGAGCGGCGGCGGCGTGTCGAAGGCCGCCAGGTCGAACCGGGCGGGCACCAGTGTGGGTTCCGCGCCACCGGCGGCGGCGTCGAGCAGCGCAAGGCCCTCTTCCGGCGCCAGGGTGCGCAGGCCCGACTGGTCGAGCCCGTCGGCCATGCCGTCTCCGGCCCACGGGCCCCAGGCCAGCGACAGCGCGGGGAGTCCGTGGGCGTGCCGGTGGTGGGCGAGGGCGTCGAGGAAGGTGTTGGCGGCCGCGTAGTTTCCCTGTCCGGGTGCGCCGAGGACACCGGCGACGGACGAGAAGAGCACGAACGCGGTCAGCCCCATGTCACGGGTGAGGTCGTGGAGATGCCACGCCGCGTCCGCCTTCGGGCGCAGGACGTGGTCGACGCGGGCGGGCGTCAGCGAGGGGATCACACCGTCGTCCAGCACGCCCGCCGTGTGCACGACCCCACCGATGGCCCGGCCGTCGAGCAGCGCGGCCAGGGCGTCACGGTCGGCCACGTCGCACGCCACCACCTCGGCCTCGGCGCCCAGCGCGGTCAGTTCCCCGGCCAGTTCGGCCGCCCCCGGCGCCTCGGGCCCGCGGCGGCTGGTCAGCAGCAGCCGCCGCACCCCGTACCGGGTGACGAGGTGGCGGGCGACGGCGGCACCGAGGGCGCCGGTGCCGCCGGTGATCAGGACGGTGCGTTCGGTATCCCAGGTGGGGGTGTCCGGGCCGAGCGGCACCCTGGCCAGGCGCGGTACGCGCACCTCGCCACCCCGGACGGACAGCTCGGGCTCGCCGGTCGCCAGGAGGGAAGGTGGATCGACCGCAGCGTCGGTGTCCGTGTCGACGAGGACCACGCGGCCGGGGTTCTCGCTCGCGGCGGCGCGTACGAGTCCCCGGACGGCGGCGTGGCCGAGGTCGGAGCCGTCGATCGCGCCATGGGTGACGACGACGAGGGTGGTGTCGCCGTCCACCGCGGTCCGCACCGCCTCCAGCACACCGTCCAGCACCGCGCGCACCGCGGACGGCGTGTCCCCGGTCGTCGGCGGGCAGTGGTGGACGGCCACTTCGGCGTCGTCGGCCCGCGACCGCTCGTCGGTGGCCGGTACCCAGCCGACGCGGAAGAGGGCGTCCGCGACCCGGGCCGAGGCCAGGGCGAGACCGTCCGCGGTGACGGGACGCAGCGTCAGCGAGCCGACCGAGGCGACGGGCCGCCCCAGGGCGTCGGCCAGCTCCAGCGCCACCGTGTCGTCGCCGCGGACGCGCAGCCGGACCCGGGCGGCGGTGGCGCCCTCAGTGTGCAGGGTGACGTCCGACCAGGAGAACGGCAGGACCGTCGCACCGTCGTCCGCCGTCAGGTCGAGCGCGTGCAACGCCGAGTCCAGCAGGGCCGGATGGAGGCCGAAGCGTCCGGCGTCCACACCCGCCGGGAGGGCGATCTCGGCGAACACGTCGTCGCCGTGCCGCCAGGCCGTGCGCAGTCCGTGGAACGCGGGCCCGTAGTCGAGCCGTTCGTAGAGCCCTTCGGCGGCGAGGGGTTCGGCGTCGCGCGGTGGCCACGCCGTGAGGCCGGTGGCCGGTTCACAGGCGTCGGGCGCGAGCGTCCCCTCGGCGTGCTGGATCCACTCGCGGTCGATCGGGGCGTCGTCGGCGCGGGAGTACACGGCCACCGGGCGGCGCCCTGACGCGTCGGGCGCGTCGACGGCGACCTGGAGGTGGACACCACCGTGTTCGGGCAGGATCAGCGGAGCGCCCAGGGTGAGTTCCTCGACGCGGTGGCATCCCACCGCGTCCCCCGCCCGTACGGCCAGCTCCACGTACGCGGTGCCGGGCAGCAGTACGGAGCCGAGCACCGTGTGGTCGGACAGCCAGGGGTGGGCTCCGGTGGCCAGCCGTCCCGTGAACACCACCCCGTCCGAGCCGGGCAGCCGCACCATCGCGCCGAGCAGCGGATGGTCGGGCCGGTCGAGCCCCGCGGAGGCCACGTCGCCGCCCTGGCCGCTCCTGTCGAGCCAGTAGCGGGCGCGCTGGAAGGGGTAGGTGGGCAGGTCGACGCGCCGGGCGCCGCGTCCATCGAACACGCCCGCCCAGTCGACGCGCAGGCCCGCGCTGTGCAGCTGTCCGATGGCGGTGAGGACGACGACGGGCTCGGGGTCGCGGCGGCGCAGCGCCGGGACGAGCACGGCGGTGTCGGCGGAGGTGGTGAGGCACTGGCGGGCCATGGCGGTCAGCACCCCGTCGGGCCCCAACTCCACGTAGCGGCTTACGCCTTCGGCCTCCAGCCGGGACACCGCGTCGGCGAACCGGACCGTGTCACGGACGTGCCGCACCCAGTGGTCGGCGGTGGTGACCTCGCCGTCCGCCATGACGGGGACGCGTGGTTCGGCGTAGGTGATGGTCTCGGCGACGCGGCGGAACTCGTCCAGCATCGGGTCCATCTGCGGTGAGTGGAAGGCGTGCGAAACCGTCAGGCGGTTCGTCCTGCGGGCGCCGAGCCGTTCGGCGACCGCCGCGAGGGCCGCCGCGACGCCGTCCTCGGTGCCGGAGAGCACCACCGAGGTGGGGCCGTTGACGGCGGCGAGATCCACCTGCTCGGTCAGATACGGGGCCACCTCGTCCTCGGTGGCCTCGACCGCCACCATCGCGCCCCCGGGCGGCAGCGCCCCCATGAGCCGCCCGCGCGCGGTGACCAGCGCGGCGGCGTCCTCCAGCGAGAACACCCCGGCGACATGGGCGGCGGCCAGCTCGCCGATCGAGTGCCCGGTGACGAAGTCGGGGCGTACGCCCCAGGACTCCAGCAGCCGGAACAGCGCCACCTGGACCGCGAAGATCGCGGGCTGGGTGAACTCGGTGCGGTGCAGCGCCTCCTCATCGCCCCACATCACCTCGCGCACGGCGGGGTCGAGCACGCCGCACACCTCGTCGAAGGCGCGCACGAACACCGGGAACGCCTCGTACAACCCCCGGCCCATGCCCAGCCGCTGGCTGCCCTGCCCCGTGAAGAGGAAGGCGGTCAGCCCGGTGGGCCGGGCGGCGCCGCCGAGGGTGGCATCGTCCGCGTGGTCCGCCAGCGCGGTCAGCTCGTTCAGGATCTCCTCGCGGTCGCGGCCGATGACGACGGTGCGGCGGGCGAGGGCGGCGCGGCTGGTGGCGAGGGAGAACCCCAGGTCCACGGGGTCAAGACCGGGCGTGGCCCGCAGCTGGTCGGCCACCTGCCGGGCCTGGGCGCGCAGCGCGGCCGCGGTGCGCGCGGACAGCGGCAGCGGTACGGGCGCGCCCGGGGCGGAGGGCCGCTCGGCGGGCAGGGGTTCGGAGACGGTACCGGTGTCCGCCTGCTCGATGATGACGTGGGCGTTGGTGCCGCTCACCCCGAAGGAGGAGATCGCGGCGCGGCGCGGACGGCCGGTGTCGGGCCACCCGCGGGCCTCGGTGAGGAGCCGTACGTGTCCGGCATCCCAGTCCACCTGCGGTGTGGCCGCGTCGATGTGCAGGGTCCTGGGCAGTGTGCCGTGCCGGATGGCCTCGACCATCTTGATGACGCCCGCGACGCCCGCGGCGGCCTGGGAGTGGCCGATGTTCGACTTGATCGAGCCGAGCCACAGCGGCCGGTCGGCGGCGCGGTCCCGGCCGTATGTGGCGAGCAGCGCCTGCGCCTCGATGGGGTCGCCGAGCGAGGTCCCGGTGCCGTGTCCCTCCATGGCGTCCACATCGGCGGGCGTCAGCCCGGCCGCGGCCAGCGCCTGCCGGATCACCCGGCGCTGGGACGGCCCGTTGGGGGCGCTGAAACCGTTGGACGCGCCGTCCTGGTTGACCGCCGAGCCACGTACCACCGCCAGCACGGGATGGCCGTGGCGGCGGGCGTCGGACAGCTTCTCCAGCAGCAGCACACCCGCGCCCTCGCCCCAGCCGGTGCCGTCGGCGGAGGCGGCGAACGAGCGGCAGCGGCCGTCGGGCGAGAGCCCGCGCTGCTCGCTGAACTCGATGAACGTCTCGGGCGTGGCCATCACGCTGACGCCGCCGGCCAGCGCCAGCGTGCACTCCCCCGTGCGCAGCGCCTGCGCCGCCCACTGCATCGCCACCAGCGACGACGAGCACGCGGTGTCGACGGTGACCGCCGGGCCCTCGAAACCGAGGGTGTAGGCGACGCGTCCGGACACCAGGCTGCCGTCGCTGCTGGTGATGCCGTAGTCGTGGTACATGGCACCGGCGAAGACACCGGTGCGGCTGCCGCGCAGCGACGCCGGGTCGAGGCCCGCGCGTTCCACCGCCTCCCAGGTGATCTCCAGCAGCAGCCGTTGCTGGGGGTCCATGGTCAGGGCCTCGCGCGGGCTGATGCCGAAGAACCCGGGGTCGAAGTCGGCGGCGTCGTACAGGAAACCACCGTGGCGGACGTAGCTCTTGCCCGGCTTTCCGGGCTCCGGGTCGTACAGGGCGCTCAGGTCCCAGCCTCGGTCGCCGGGGAACGGGCCGATGGCGTCGCGGCCCTCGGCGACCAGCTCCCACAGCTCCTCCG
This sequence comes from Streptomyces sp. NPDC021115, assembly GCF_044333065.1. Classification (NCBI taxonomy): domain Bacteria; kingdom Bacillati; phylum Actinomycetota; class Actinomycetes; order Kitasatosporales; family Streptomycetaceae; genus Streptomyces; species Streptomyces sp. NPDC021115. The sequence continues at coordinate 184,241 of NZ_JBIRQF010000003.1, read as the reverse complement.
GGGAGCCGACACCGCCGGGGAAACGGCAGGCCATGCCGATGATCGCGACGGGTTCGGTGGCGGCGTCCGCGGCGGCGCGCAGGCTCTCGTTGTCCTGCCGCAGCCGCTCGTTCTCGACGAGCGAGCCGCGCAGCGCCTCGACGATCTCCTCGACGTTGGCTTCCACCGTCGTCTCAGCCTCCGCTCACCGTCGTGGTCCGCGCGCCGGTGGCGCCGACCGTGTCAAGGAATGCGCCCAGCACCTCGGTGAAGCGTTCGGGTTCTTCGAGGTGGGGGGCGTGGCTGGAGTCTTCGAAGATCTCCCAGCGGGCGTCGGGAATGAGTTCCTGATACGGGCGCACGGTGACCGGGGTGGCCTCGTCGTGGCGGCCGGAGAGGACGAGGGTGGGCACGTCGACGCGGTGCAGGTGGTCGATCACCGACCAGTCGCGCAGGCTGCCGATGACATGGAACTCGTTGGGCCCGTTCATGGTGCGGTAGACCGTCGGGTCGGTGACGGCCTCCAGGTACGAGGCCATGAGTTCGCCGGGCCACGGGTCGAGGCGGCAGACGTGGCGGGCGTAGAAGACCAGCATCGCCTCCAGGTACTCGTCGCTGTCGGTGGTGCCCGCGGCCTCGTGGCGCCGCAGCGTCTCGTCCACACCGGGCGGCAGCTGGGCTCGCAGCACGTCCATCTCCGACAGCCACAGCTGGTACGAGGCGGGGGCGTTGGCCACGATCAGGCCGCGCAGCCCGGCGGGCCGGGCCGAGGCGTGCCAGGCGGCCAGCATCCCGCCCCACGACTGCCCGAACAGGATGTAGTCGTCAGCGATGCCGAGCCGGTGCAGGAGGTTGTCCAGCTCGTCGCGGAAGAGCTGCGGCGTCCAGAAACCGGGGTCGGCGTCCGGGAGGTGGGTGGAGCCCCCGTTCCCGATCTGGTCGTAGTGCACCACGGGCCAGCCGCGTTCGGCGAAGTCGGCCAGGCGGATCAGATAGTCGTGCGTGGACCCGGGGCCGCCGTGGACGACGACGAGGGCCGGGCGGCCCGATCCCGGCTGTCCGGTGACGCGGTACCAGGTGCGGTACTCCCGGAAGGGGACGGTTCCTTTGGCCGTAGGCGTGGGCGCCATGTCTCAAACCACCTTGTATACGTACGTCGGTCGAGGTCTCAGTCGAGCGTCGTCAGCCACTCGTCGATGGTCCTGGCGGTCGTCGGGGCGTGGTCCTGGCCGAGCGAGAAGTGGTCGCCGGGCACGGTGCGCAGCGTGTGCTCCGGGTCCCAGGGCCGGGCCCGCATCTCGGCCGGGTCGACGCCCTCGGGCGGCGCCACGAACGGCTCTTCCGCCTGGACGAACAGGGTCGGCGCGGCCAGCCGTACGGGGTCGAAGTCCCCCAGCACCCCGAAGTAGTGCGGCATCGCCGACAGCCGTGCCGCGTCGTACGGTCCGAAGGCCGACTCCATCGCCAGCACCTCCCGCATGAGCTGGTCGAATCCGACCTTCATCGCCGTGTCGTCGACGCGGAAGGTGTCGATCAGGATCAGCCCGGTGGGCGGGACTCCCGCCACCTCCTCCAGATGGCGGGCGAGGACGTGGCCGATGATGCCGCCGGAGGAGTAGCCGAGCAGGGCGAACGGCTCGCCATCGGCCGCTTCCAGCACGGCGTCGGCCAGTACGTGTGACAGCGCCTCGGACGAACCGGGCAGCGGCTCGTCCCGGGCGAACCCGGGCAGTGGCAGCGCCGACACGTGGCGGATGTCCCGGAACTCCGCGCCCAGCCGGGCGTGCTGGTGCACACCGCCGACCGCCATGGGCGTGGCCAGGCAGATCAGCCGCGTACGGCGCGGACCGTCGGCCAGCCGCACCGCCCTCGGCGCGCGGGCGAGGTCGCCGGGCGCGGTGAACCGGGGCCGCAGCGCCGCGACCGACGACATCAGCGCCAGCGCGCCGGAGGTGTCACCGGCGTGGACGGCCCGCCGGAACAGGCCGGTCACGCTCTCGTCAACCTCGGTCTCTCCCTTCGGCTCCGTCTCCGTCCGCGGTTGCGGTTCGGCGGCGGGGAGCCCTGCCAGCTCATCGGCGAGGAGGCGGGCCAGCGCGGCGGGGTTCTTGCTGTCGAACACCGCCATCGCGGGCAGCTTCAGCCCGGTGGCGGCGTTCAGCGCCGTGCGCAGCTCCATCGCGGTGAGCGAGTCGAACCCGGACTCCAGGAAGTCACGCTCGGGGTCGACCGCCTCGGGGCCGCTGTGCCCGAGCAGGGTGGCGGCGAGGCCGAGCACCAGATCGCGCAGCGCCCCCTCGCGGCGTTCGGCGGGCATGGCCGCCAGCTCGCGCCGCAGCGCCGCCGGGTCGGCGGCCGCCGTGGGACGACGCGCGGCCGGGACCAGCCCGCGCAGCAGTACGGGGAGTCCGCCGCCGGCCCCGCTGCGCAGCGCCCGCAGGTCCAGGCCCATCGGCACCAGCAACGGTTCGGTACGGGCGGACGCGGCGTCGAACAGCGCGAGGCCGTCGTCCGCCGACAGCGCGGGCATGCCCTGGCGGCGCAGCCGCCGGAGGTCGGCTTCGCTCAGGCCGCCCGCCATCCCGCCGGTGTCCGCCCACAGCCCCCAGGCGAGGGACTGCGCGGGCAGCCCCTCGGCGCGGCGGTGCTGGGCGAGCGCGTCGAGGAAGGTGTTGGCGGCGGCGTAGTTGCCCTGACCGGGCGCGCCGAGCACACCCGCCGACGACGAGAACAGCACGAAGGCACCGAGGTCGTGGTCGCGGGTGAGGTCGTGCAGATGGAGGGCGCCGTCCACCTTGGGACGGAGCACCTGGTCGAGGCTGTGCCGCGTCAGGTTGGCGATCACTCCGTCGGCCAGCACCCCGGCCGTGTGCACGACGGCACCGAGCGGGCGGTCGGCGAGCAGCGCCCGCAGCGCCTCCCGGTCGGCCACGTCGCAGGCCGCGATCTCGACCGTGGCGCCGAGGCCGGTCAGCTCGCGGTGGAGGTCGGCCGCGCCCTCGGCGTCCATGCCGCGACGGCTGGTCAGCAGCAGGTCGCGGACGCCGTGCCCGGTGACCAGATGGCGGGCGACGAGCGCGCCGAGGCCGCCCGTACCGCCGGTGATCAGCACGGTCCCGAGCCGGTCCCAGGCGGTGGCGTGGTCCGGTTCTGCTGGGGTGCGCGCCAGGCGGGGGACGAGGAGCCCGTCGCCCTGGATGCGCAGTTCCGGCTCGCCGGACGCGATGGCCCGGTCGATCGTCTCCAGATCGCCGTGGCCGTCCGTGTCGAGCAGCGCGAAGCGCTCCGGGTCCTCCGCGCGGGCGGCGCGGACCAGGCCCTGGGCGGCCGCGTGGGCGAGGTCGTCGCCGTGGGTGACCACGATGAGCCTGCGGTCGGCGAAGCGTTCGTCCGTGAGCCATGTCTGAAGGGCCCGGAGGGTCGCGCCGGTGACCGTTCTGACGTCTGCGGCGAGGTCGCCCGTGCCGCCGGGGAGGGTCAGCGCCACGGTGGCGGGCACCGGGTCGGAGAGTTCGGCCAGGTCGGCCACCATCGTCCAGTCGGTCCCGGCGGTGGTGGGAGGGGCGGGCGTCCAGGCGATGTGGAAGAGGGAGTCGCCGGGCCGCGCGGACGCCGGTGCGAGCTGTTCGGCCGAGACCTCCCGCGCGATCAGCGAATCCACGGACGCCACGGGCCGCCCCTCGGCGTCGGCGAGGTGTATCTCCGTCGCGCCCTCGCCCTTGGGCGTGAGCCGGACGCGCGCGGCCGCGGCGCCGGACGCGTACAGCCTGACGCCCTTCCAGGCGTACGGCAGCGCCGTGGCGTCGTCGTCGCCCGTGCCGAGCAGCACCGCGTGCAGGGCGGAGTCGAGCAGGGCCGGGTGCAGCCCGAAACGCCCGGCAGTGCCGGTCGCGTCGCCGAGCGCCACCTCGGCGAACGTGTCGTCGGCGACCCGCCAGGCCGCCTTGAGCCCCTGGAACGCCGGGCCGTAGACGAAGCCGATGTCGCGGAAGCGTTCGTAGGCGGTGTCGGTGGGGATGCGTGAAGCCTCGGGCGGTGGCCACTGCGTCAGCTCGGACGGCGGTGGCGCGGTGGTGTCCTCGGGCGCCAGCACACCCTCCGCGTGCAGGGTCCAGGACGCGGCCTCGTCGGAGTCCTCGGCCTGGGCGTGGACGGTGAGGGGGCGTCGGCCCGTGGCGTCGGCGGGTTCGCCGACCGTCAGCCGCAGCCGCACCCCGCCGCCCTCGGGCAGGAGCAGCGGCGCGTGCAGCGTCAGCTCTTCGATGAGGCGGCAGCCGACCTGGTCGCCCACGCGCACGGCCAGTTCGACGTACGCGGTCCCGGGCAGCAGCGTCGCGCCGAGCACCGCGTGGTCGGCCAGCCAGGGCTGGGTGTCCGTCGACAGCCGTCCCGTGAACACCACCGTCTCCGCGCCGGGCACCGCCACTTCGGCGCTCAACAGGGGGTGATCGAGGGCGCCGAGACCCATGGACACCGCGTTCCCGCCCTCCCCGGCCACCGGCGCCGACAGCCAGTAGCGGCTCCGCTGGAAGGCGTAGGTGGGCAGATCGACGCGGTGTGCTCCCCGGCCCTCGAAGAGGGCCGCCCAGTCGGGAGAGGCGCCCGTGGTGTGCAGCTGCGCGACCGCGGTGAGCAGCGTCGTGGCCTCGGACCGGTCGCGGCGCAGCGCGGCCGCCGTGGTGGCGTCCGGCGCCGTCTGCCGGGCCATGGCGGTGAGGATGCCGTCCGGCCCGATCTCCAGGAACCGGGTCACGCCCTCCGCGTGCAGCTGCCGTACGTCGTCGGCGAACCGCACCGCCTCCCGTACGTGCCGCACCCAGTACTCCGCCGACGCCACGTCCTTGACGAGACGGATGACCGGCTTGCGGTATTCCACGGACTCCGCGACCTTGCGGAAGTCCTCCAGCATCGGCTCCATCAACGGCGAGTGGAACGCGTGCGAGACGGACAGACGGCTCGTCTTACGGTCGCTGAACCGGGCGGCGAGCGCCGCCACCGCGTCCCCGGTACCCGAAATCACCACCGACGAGGGGCCGTTGACGGCCGCGATCCCCGCCTCGCCGTCCAGCAGCGGCGCCACTTCCTCCTCCGTGGCCTGGATCGCCACCATGGCCCCACCGGGCGGCAGTGCCCCCATCAGCCGTCCCCGCGCCACGATCAGCCGCGTGGCGTCCTCCAGGCTCAGCACTCCCGCCACATGAGCGGCGGCCAGCTCGCCGATGGAGTGCCCGGCCAGATAATCCGGGCGGATTCCCCAGGACTCCACCAGCCGGAACAGCGCCACCTCCAGCGCGAAGATCGCGGGCTGGGTGAACTCCGTACGCTCCAACGCCGCCGCGTCCTCACCCCACATCACCTCCTTCAGCGGCAGTCCCGACGCCTCACACACCGCGTCGAATGACTCCGCGAAGTCCGGGAAGTTGTCGTACAACTCACGGCCCATTTCCAGGCGTTGGCTGCCCTGCCCGGTGAACAGGAACGCCACCTTGCCCTCGCGGGCCCGGCCGGTGACGACGGACGGCGACGGGGTTCCCTGGGCCAGTGCGGCGAGGCCCGCGAGGAGGTCCGTACGGTCGGCGGCGACGACCGCGGCCCGGTGTTCGAGGGCCGCGCGGCCGGTGGCCAGGGAGAAGGCCACGTCCGCGGGGGTCAGGTCCGGTCGTTCGCCCAGGTGGGAGTGGAGGCGTTCGGACTGTGCGCGCAGCGCCTCGGGGCTTCTGCCGGACAGTGTCCACAGGACGGGCCCCGCCACCGCCGGCGCCGAGTCGTCCTCGGCCTCGGCCTCGACGGGTGGCGCCTCTTCGATGATGACGTGGGCGTTCGTCCCGCTGATGCCGAAGGAGGACACGCCCGCGCGGCGCGGACGTCCCTCGCCGTCCGGCCACTTCCGCGCCTCGCTGAGCAGCCGGACCTCGCCGCCCGCCCAGTCCACCTGCGGTGTCGGCTCATCCACGTGGAGCGTCCTCGGCATCACACCGTGCCGCATCGCCTGGACGACCTTGATGATGCCCGCGACACCCGCCGCGGCCTGGGTGTGGCCGATGTTCGACTTGATGGACCCCAGCCACAGCGGCTCTGCCCGGTCCTGGCCGTACGTGGCGAGCAGCGCCTGCGCCTCGATCGGATCGCCCAGCGTGGTGCCCGTGCCATGCCCCTCGATCAGATCGACCTGGTCGGCGGATATCCGCGCGTTGGCCAGCGCCTGCTTGATGACGCGTTGCTGCGACGGGCCGTTGGGGGCGGTCAGGCCGTTGCTGGCGCCGTCCTGGTTGATGGCCATGCCGCGTACGACCGCCAGCACCGGGTGGCCGTTCGCGCGCGCGTCCGACAGCCGCTCGACCAGCAGCATGCCCACGCCCTCGCCCCAGCCCGTGCCATCGGCGGCCGCCGCGTACGACTTGCAGCGGCCGTCGGGCGCCAGCCCGCGCTGGTGGCTGAACTCGATGAACGTCTCGGGCGTGGCCATCACCGTGACGCCGCCCGCGAGCGCGAGCGAGCACTCGCCCGAGCGCAGCGCCTGGACCGCCCAGTGCAGGGCGACCAGCGAGGACGAGCAGGCGGTGTCGACGGTGACGGCCGGGCCCTCGAGTCCGAGGGCGTAGGCCACGCGGCCGGAGGCGATGGCGCCCGTGCTGCTGTTGTAGGTGTAGTCGTGGTACATCATCCCGGCGAACACACCGGTCGGGCTGCCCTTCAGCGTCGTCGGGTCGATGCCTGCCCGCTCCAGCACCTCCCACGACGCCTCCAGCAGCAGCCGCTGCTGCGGATCCATGACCATCGCCTCGTTCGGCGCGACCCCGAAGAACTCGGGGTCGAACTCGGCGGCGTCGTACAGGAACGCCCCTTCCCGGCTGTATGTCTTGCCGGGGCGGCCGGGCTCGGGGTCGTAGACGGCCGCCTCGTCCCAGCCACGGTCGGTGGGGAACCGGGAGACGGCGTCCTCCTCGCCCGCGACCAGCCGCCACAGCTCCTCGGGCGAGGCCGCGCCGGGATAGCGGCAGCTCATCGCCACGATCGCGATGGGTTCGCGGGACGCTGCCTGGAGGGCGCGGTTGCGGGCGCGCAGACTCTCGGTCTCCTTGAGCGACGCACGCAGCGCCGCCACGAGCTTGTGGTCGGTGTCGGCCATCGTGTCCTCAGGCTTCTCGCGTCGCGTCGTCGTCCAGGGCGGCCAGGGCGGTGTCCTGGAGCGCCATGCTGATGAGGGTGTCGGTGTCCATCGCGTCGATCGCGTCCTGCTGCTCCGCCACGGGCGCGGCCGTGGCGGTGGCGTGGGCGGGGGCGGCACCGGCGAGTTCGAGCAACGTGTCCATCAGGCCCGCGTCGTGCAGCCGGGTGAGCGGGATCGAGGCGAGCAGGCGGCGGACCGTGTCCTCGTCGGCGCTGGTGCCGCCGTCGGTGGGCTCGGGCGCCAGTTCCGTGGCGAGGTGTTCGGCCAACACCCGGGCGTTGGGGTAGTCGAAGATCAGGGTGGGCGGCAGCCGGAGCCCGGTGGCGGCGTTGACGGCGTTGCGGAATTCGACCGCGCCGAGCGAGTCGAATCCGAGGTCGCCGAAGGCCCGCCCGGGTTCGATGGCCTCCGGGCCCGAGTGGCCCAGCACCGCCGCCGCATGGGTGCGGACGAGGGTGAGCAGTTCGTCGTACCGCTCGTCGGCGGGTGCCGCGGCCAGCCGTTGCCGCAGCGCGGCCGCCCGTCCCTCGTCGTGCCGCGCCGCCACCGTACGGCGCGTGGAGCCGCGTACCAGGCCGCGCAGCATCGGGGGCGCCTCGGCCGCGCTCAGCGCCCTGGTGTCGAGGTTCACGGGGATCAGTACGGGGGCGTCGAGTGCGGCAGCCGTGTCGAAGAGCTTCAGCCCTTCGGCGGGCGACAGCCCCGTCAGGCCCGTACGGACGATCCGCTGCCGGTCGTGGTCCGCCAGTTCCCCCGCCATACCGGCGTCAGTAGCCCACAGCCCCCAGGCCAGGGACTGCGCGGGCAGTCCACGGGCGCGGCGGTGTGCGGCCAGGGCGTCGAGGAAGGCGTTGGCCGCCGCGTAGTTGCCCTGGCCGGGCGCGCCGATCGCACCCGCGGCCGAGGAGAACAGCACGAACGCGGTGAGGTCCATCTCGCGGGTCAGCTCGTGCAGATGCAGCGCCGCGTCCACCTTCGGGCGCAGCACCCGGTCCATCCGCTCCGGTGTCAGCGAGGCGATCACCCCGTCGTCCAGCACACCCGCCGCATGGACGACGCCCGACAGCTCCCGGTCCGCCAACAGCCCGGCCAGCGCGTCCCGGTCCGCGACATCACACGCCGCCACCTCCACCTCGGCGCCCAGCCCCGTCAGCTCCGCCACCAGTTCGGTGGCGCCCGGTGCGGCCATCCCGCGGCGGCTGGTCAGCAGCAACCGCCGCACGCCGTGTCCGGTCACCAGATGACGCGCCACCAGTCCGCCCAGCGCCCCCGAGGCGCCCGTGACCAGCACCGCGTCGCCGAAGACGGACGACGGCTCGGACTCGGTCACCGAGGCGGCCCGCAGCCGTGGTGTGAAGACCTTCCCGTCCCGGACCGCCACCTGCGGCTCCCCCGCCGCCAGCGCCAGGCGGATGTCGGCCGCGTCCTCCGCACCGGCCGCCACATCGACCAGGACGAAGCGCCCCGGATCCTCCGACTGGGCGCTGCGCACCAGCCCCCACACCGCCGCCCCGGCCAGATCGGTGATGTCCTCACCGGCCACGGACACCGCGCCCCGGGTGACGACCGCCAGGGTGCCGGTCTCCGACTGGAGCGCGGTCAGGACGGAACGCAGCGTGGCGCGGACATCATCGCTGTCGGCCCGCCACACCGTGGTGTCGTCGGCCGGTTCGCCTTCCGGGGCCGCCGGGGTCCACTCCACCTGGAACAGCGAGTCGACACGGGCGAGCGACGGTGTGGCCATCGGACGCAGGGTCAGGGCGGCCACGGAGATGACGGGCTGGCCCGTGCCGTCCACGGCGTCCACGGTGACCTGGTCCTGGCCCGCCGATGCCATCCGTACGCGGAGCACATCGGCGCCGGAGGCGTGCAGTTCCACGCCCGTCCAGGAGAAGGGAAGGACGACGCGATCGTCGGCCGAGAGCAGCGGGATCGCGTGCAGGGCCGCGTCCAGCAGCGCCGGGTGCAGCCCGAAGCGGTCCGCCGCACCGGGCAGTACGACCTCGGCGAACACCTCGTCGCCGCGCCGCCAGGCGGCCTTCAGCCCCTGGAACACCGGCCCGTACGCCACTCCGGCGTCCGCCAGCGCCTCGTACAGGCCCGCCACCTCCACGGGCTCCGCCCCGGGCGGCGGCCACTGCGCCCGCTCCCGCGCACCGTCGCCGGTGGCCGGGGCCAGCGTTCCGGCGGCGTGGCGGGCCCAGGGCTGATGGATGTCGTCCTCGCCGCGCGCGTACACCTCGACCGAGCGGCGGCCCGCTCCGTCGTCCGGCCCGACCAGCACCTGAAGGGACGCGGTGCCGCGCTCCGCGAGGACCAGGGGCGCCTCGATCGTCAGTTCCTCGATCCGGCCGCATCCCACCTCGTCGCCCGCGCGGACGGCCAGCTCGACGAAGCCCGTACCGGGGAAGACGACCCCGCCGCCGACGACGTGGTCGGTGAGCCAGGGCTGTGTCCCGGCCGACAGCCGTCCGGTCAGCACGGTCTGGTCCGTGCCCGCCACCGCGACCGCCGCGTCCAGCAGCGGATGGTCGGACGCCTCAGGACCGCGCCCCGACTCCAGCCAGTACGACTGCCGCTGGAAGGGGTAGGTCGGCAGGTCGACACGGCGCGCCCCGCGACCGCCGAGCACGGTCTCCCAGTCGACGCGGACCCCGGCGGTGAACAGCCGCCCGACCGCGGTGAACAGGGTTTCCGTCTCGGGGTGGTCGCGGCGCAGGGCGGCCGCCATCGTGCCCTCGGCGCTCTGCTGGGCCATCGCCGTCAGCACGGCGTCCGGCCCGATCTCCAGGAACCGGGTGACCCCTTCGTCCCGCAGGACACGTACGTCGTCGGCGAACCGCACGGTGTCCCGCACGTGCCGCACCCAGTACTCCGCCGACGCCATGTCCTTCGTCAGCCGCAGGGCCGGTTCCTGGTACGTGACGCTCTCGGCGACCTCCCGGAAGTCCTCCAGCATCGGATCCATCAGCGGTGAATGGAACGCGTGCGAGACCTTCAGCCGGGCCGTCCTGCGGTCGGCGAACCGCTCGGCGAGCGCGGTCACGGCGTCCTCGGCGCCGGAGACCACCACCGACGCCGGGCCGTTGACCGCCGCGAGCCCCACTCCCGCACCGAGGTGCGGGACGATCTCCTCTTCGGTGGCCTGGATCGCCACCATCGCGCCACCGGGCGGCAGCGCCTGCATCAGCTGTCCGCGCGCCGTGATCAGCCGGGCCGCGTCGGCCAGGCCGAACACCCCGGCCACATGCGCCGCCGCCACCTCGCCGATGGAGTGGCCGACCAGCACATCCGGCTTGACACCCCAAGACTCCATCAGCCGGAACAGCGCCACTTCGAGCGCGAAGACGGCGGGCTGGGTGAACTCCGTGCGGTGCAGGGCCTCTTCGTCGCCCCACATCACCTCGCGCAACGGCATGTCGAGCGCGTCGCACACCTGGTCGAACGCCGCCGCGAACGCCGGGAACGTGTCGTACAGCTCCCGTCCCATCCCCGCCCGCTGGCTGCCCTGCCCGGTGAACAGGAACGCCAGCCTGCCCTCGGTGACCGCGCCCATGACGGTCTCGGTGGCCCCGACCCGCACCGCGCGGTGCTCCAGCGCGGCCCGGCCCGTCGCGGCCGAGTACGCCACGTCCAGCGCGTCCTTGCCGACGGAGGCCATCCGGTCGAGCTGGGCCTCCAGCGCCGCCCGTGTCCTGGCGGACACCACCAGTGGAACGACGGGCAACTCGGCGCGTTCCGCCGGGGTTTCCTCGGCCTGGGGTGCTTCTTCGATGACGGCGTGGGCGTTGGTGCCGCTGATGCCGAAGGAGGACACGCCCGCGCGGCGCGGGCGGTCGCCGCGCGGCCACTCCCGCGCCTCGGTGAGCAGCCGGACCTCGCCCGCCTCCCAGTCCACCTGCGGTGTCGGCTCGTCCACGTGCAGCGTCCTCGGCATCACACCGTGCCGCATCGCCTCGACCATCTTGATGACGCCCGCCACCCCGGCCGCCGCCTGGGTGTGGCCGATGTTCGACTTGATCGACCCCAGCCACAGCGGCTCGCCCCGGTCCTGGCCGTACGTGGCGAGCAGCGCCTGTGCCTCGATGGGATCGCCCAGCGTGGTGGCCGTGCCATGTGCCTCCACCGCGTCCACCTCGGTGGGCGACACGCCCGCGTTGGCCAGCGCCTGACGGATCACCCGCTGCTGCGAGGGTCCGTTGGGGGCGGTCAGTCCGTTGCTGGCGCCGTCCTGGTTGGTCGCGGTGCCCCGTACGACCGCCAGCACCGGATGGCCGTTTTGGCGGGCGTCCGACAGCCGCTCCACCAGCAGCATGCCCACTCCCTCGCCCCAGCCGGAGCCGTCGGCCGCGGCGGCGAAGGACCGGCAGCGGCCGTCGCGCGACAGGCCCCGCTGCTCGCTGAACTCGATGAAGTTGTCCGGCGTGGCCATCACGGTGACGCCGCCCGCGAGGGCGAGTGTGCATTCGCCCGACCGCAGCGCCTGGGCGGCCAGATGCAGGGCGACCAGGGAGGACGAGCAGGCCGTGTCGACCGTCACCGCAGGGCCCTCCAGGCCGAGGGTGTAGGCCACGCGGCCGGAGACGATGGCGCCCGTGCTGCTGTTCTGGGTGTAGTCGTGGTACATCAGCCCGGCGAACACCCCCGTAGGGCTGCCCTTCAGCGTCGTCGGATCGATTCCGGCGCGCTCCAGCACCTCCCAGGACGTCTCCAGCAGCAGCCGCTGCTGCGGGTCCATGACCATCGCCTCGTTCGGCGCGATCCCGAAGAAGCCGGGGTCGAACTCGGCCGCGTCGTACAGGAATCCGCCCTGGTCCACGTAGGTGGTCCGCGGCCGGGTGGCCGTGGGGTCGTAGATCCGCTCCAGGTTCCAGCCCCGGTTGTCGGGGAAGGCCGAGATGGCGTCCGTCCCCTCGTCCACCAGCCGCCACAGGTCTTCCGGCGAGGACACCCCGCCGGGATAACGGCAGGCCATGCCGATGATGGCGATCGGATCGCCGTCGTCGGCCGCGGTCATGACCGGCTTGACGTGGGCCTCGTGCACGGTCCCCGACACCTCGTCCAGCAGATGGCGCGCGAGGACGGCGGAGGTCGGGTAGTCGAACACCAGGGTGACGGGCAGCCGCAGGCCCGTGGTCTGGCCCAGCGCGTTGCGCAGCTCCATCGCGGCCAGCGAGTCGACGCCCAGGTCGCGGAAAGCGCGCTCCGGGTCGACGGCCTCCGGCCCGGCGTAGCCGAGCGTCAGGGCCGCCTGGGTGCGGACCAGGGTCAGCAGCTCCTCCAGCCGCTGCTCCTCGGTCAGGCCCGCCAGCCGCTGGCGGAGCCCGTCCGCGTCGGCCCGGTTGCGGGCCGTGCCACGGGTGACGACGGGGACCAGCCCGCGCAGCAGCTCAGGGACGGAACCACTCGCACGGACCGCCGCGAGGTCCAGCTTCACGGGGACGACGGCCGCGGGTGCGGCTGTGCGCAGGGTCTTGTCCGCGCGCAGGGCCGCGTCGAAGAGTGCCAGGCCCTCGCGGTGGGACAGCGGGAGGATGCCGCCGCGGGTCATCCGGGACCGGTCGGCGTCGCCCAGGCTCCCGGCCATGCCGGAGCTGGTCTGCCACACGCCCCACGCCAGGGACACGGCGGGCAGGCTCTGGGCACGGCGGTGTGCGGCCAGCGCGTCGAGGAAGGCGTTGGCCGCCGCGTAGTTGCCCTGGCCCGGGGAGCCGATGACCCCGGCGGCCGAGGAGAACAGCACGAACGCGCTCAGGTCCATCTCGCGGGTCAGCTCGTGCAGATGCAGCGCCGCGTCCACCTTCGGACGCATCACCCGATCGACGCGCTCCGGCGTCAGCGACGCGATCACCCCGTCGTCCAGCACACCCGCCGCATGGACGACACCGCTGAGCGAACGCCCGGCCAACAGCCCCGCCACGGCATCCCGGTCCGCGACATCACACGCCGCCACCTCCACCTCGGCGCCCAGCCCGGTCAGCTCCGCCACCAGCTCGGCCGCGCCCGGCGTGTCCGCGCCCCGGCGGCCGGTCAGCAGCAGCCGCCGTACGCCGTACTCGGTGACCAGATGCCGGGCCATCAGACCGCCCAGCACCCCCACCCCGCCCGTGATCAGCACCGTGTCGCCGAACACCGGCTCCGACGGAGCGTCGTCCGCCTCCGGTGACGAGGCGGCCAGCCGGGCGAGCCGAGGGGCGTAGAGGGTGTTCTCGCGCACCACGATCCGGGGTTCCCCGGTCGCACGCGCGGACGCGATGGCGGCGTCGTCCACCCCGTCGTCCGCCGTGTCGGATGCCTCCAGGTCGACCAGGACGAACCGGCCCGGGTCCTCGGTCTGGGCGCTGCGGACCAGGCCCCAGACCGCCGCAGCGGCCAGATCGGGGGTGTCCTCGCCGGTCACCGGGACCGCGCCCCGCGTGACCACCACCAGGCGCGAGTCGGCGGTCTGAAGCGCCTCCAGCGTCTGGTTCACCGCCGTACGCACATCGGAACCACCGGGGACGCGCAGCACCTCCGCGTCGGTGGCGGTGTGCGCGCCGGCGGGGAGCGGGGCCAGGGCCACGTGGAAGAGCGATTCGGTGCGGGGCTCGGTCCGTACGCCGGTGAGGGGACGCAGCACCAAGGACTCGATCGTGGCGACGGGTCGGCCGGTGGCGTCGCCGATGGCCAGGGTGGCGACACCGTCCTGACGTGGGGTGATGCGCACCCGCAGCGCGCCCGCGCCGGAGGCGTGGAGTTCCACGCCCGACCACGAGAACGGCAGCAGGGCCGTGTCGCCCGCGCCCGCCGGGGTGAGGCCGATGGCGTGGAGGCCCGCGTCGAGCAGGGCCGGGTGCAGCCCGAAGGTGTCCGGCTCGGCGTCGTCCGGCAGGGCGATCTCGGCGAACACCTCGTCGCCGAGCCGCCAGGCCGTCCGCAGCCCCTGGAAGGTGGGCCCGTAGCCCAGGCCCAGACCGGTCAACTCCCCGTACATCGTGCCGACATCGAGGTTCAGCGGTTCGGCGCCTGGTGGCGGCCAGGCGGTCAGGCCGTCGCCGCCGGACGAGGTGGCGGCGGTCAGCAGGCCGGTGGCATGGCGGTTCCAGGGCAGGTCGAGGGCGTCCTGCTCCCGGGAGTACACGGTGACCGCGCGGCGGCCCGCCTCGTCCTCCGTACCGACGACGACCTGTACGGCCACTCCGCCGCGCTCGGCGAGGACCAGCGGTTCATGGAGGGTCAGTTCCTCGATGCGGCCGCAGCCGACCTCGTCGCCCGCGCGCACCGCCAGTTCCACGAACCCGGTGCCGGGGAAGAGGACCGAGCCGTCGATGACGTGGTCGGCCAGCCAGGGCTGGGCCGTGGCCGACAGCCGTCCGGTGAGCACCACCTCGTCCGAGTCCGCGAGCATGACCCGCGCGCCCAGCAGCGGGTGGCCCAGCGCCCCCAGCCCCATCGAGGCCGCGTCGGCGCCGGCCGCCTGATCGGTGAGCCAGTAGCGGCGGTGCTGGAAGGGGTACGTCGGCAACTCCACCTGCCGGGCGCCGGTTCCGGCGAACACCTTCTCCCAGTCGACGTCCACGCCGTGGGTGTGGGCCTGGGCGAGGACGGTCAGGAAACGGTCGAGGCCACCGTCGTCGCGGCGCAGGGTGCCGATCGCGGTGTGTTCCATGCTGGGCGCCAGCACCGGATGCGCGCTGGCCTCGATGAACACCTCCGCGCCCTGCTCGGTGAGCAGGCCGATCACCCGGTCGAACTCCACGGTCTGCCGCAGATTCCGGTACCAGTAACCGGCGTCGAGACCCGTGGTGTCCATGAGGCCGCCGGTCACGGTGGAGTAGAAGGGGATGTGCGCGGCGCGGGGCCGGATCGGGGCCAGCACCTCCAGCAGCTCCTGCTCGATGCGCTCCACCTGCGCCGAATGCGAGGCGTAGTCCACCGGGATCCGCCGGGCCCGCACCTCGTCCGCCTCACACGCGGCCAGCAGCTCGTCCAGGGCGCCCACCTCGCCCGAGACCACCGTGGAGGCGCCGCCGTTCACCGCGGCGACGGACATCCGGTCCCCCCACCGGGAGAGCCGCCGCTCCATCTCCTCCCGGGGCAGCGCGACGGAGACCATTCCGCCCTGGCCGGACAGCGCGGGCAGCGCCCTGCTGCGCAGCGCCACCACCCGGGCCCCGTCCGGCAGCGACAGCGCCCCGGCCACGGTCGCCGCGGCGATCTCCCCCTGGGAGTGGCCGACCACGGCGACGGGCTCCACGCCGTGGTGCCGCCACAGCCCCGCCAGCGACACCATCACCGCCCACAGCACTGGCTGGACCACATCGACCCGTTCCAGCATGGCCTCGTCGCCCAGCGCCCCGCGGAGCGACCAGTCCACGAAGGGCGCCAGCGCCTCTTCGCACGCGGCCATCCGCTCCGCGAACAGCTCGGACGACGCGATCAGCTCGGTCGCCATCCCCACCCACTGCGAGCCCTGGCCCGGGAACACCATCACCGGGCCGGTCCCGGATCGGGCCGACACCACCGGGGCCTGCCCCTGCGCCACGGCGGCGAGGCCCTGCGCGATCTCCTCGCCCCGGGCGCCGACCACCGCGGCCCGGTACGCGAAGGGCGCGCGCAGTGTCGCCAGCGACCACCCCACGTCCGCAAGTCCCGGCTCCCCCGCCACGTCCCGAAGCCGGGCCGCGTACTCCCGCACCGCGGCCTCGGACTTGCCCGAGAGCACCCATGGCACCACCGGGTGTTCCCGCGGCTCCCGCGCGTCCTCGGTCGGCGGTGCCTCCTCCAGGACCACGTGTGCGTTGGTGCCGCTGGCGCCGAACGACGACACGGCGGCGCGGCGCGGTCCTTCGCCCTCCGGCCAGGGGCGGGCCTCGGTCAGCAGCCGTACGTTCCCCGCCGACCAGTCCACCTGCGCTGTCGGCTCGTCCACGTGCAGCGTCTTCGGCAGCGTTCCGTGCCGCATCGCCTGCACCATCTTGATCACACCGGCCACGCCCGCGGCGGCCTGCGTGTGGCCGACGTTCGACTTGACCGAACCGAGCCACAGCGGCCGGTCGTCGGGGCGCTCCTGCCCGTACGTGGCCAGCAGCGCCTGCGCCTCGATCGGATCGCCCAGCGTCGTACCGGTGCCGTGTGCTTCGACCGCGTCCACATCGGCCGCCGACAGGCCCGCGTTCGTCAGTGCCTGCTGGATGACGCGGCGCTGGGACGGTCCGTTCGGCGCGGTCAGGCCGTTGCTGGCGCCGTCCTGGTTGACGGCGCTGCCGCGTACGACCGCGAGCACCCGGTGGCCGTTGCGGCGCGCCTCCGACAGCCGCTCCAGCACCAGGACGCCGACGCCCTCGCCCCATCCGGTGCCGTCGGCCGCGGCGGCGAACGCCTTGCACCGGCCGTCCGCCGACAGGCCGCGCTGGCGGCTGAACTCCACGAAGGTGACCGGCGTCGACATGACCGTCACGCCGCCCGCCAGCGCCAGCGAACACTCCCCGCCACGCAGCGACTTGACCGCCATGTCGAGCGCCACCAGCGACGACGAGCAGGCGGTGTCGACCGTCACCGCCGGGCCCTCCAGGCCCAGGGTGTAGGCCACCCGGCCGGACACCAGTGCGCCCGTCACACTGCTGGCCGGATAGTCGTGGTACACGAGCCCGGCGAACACCCCCGTGGCGCTGCCCTTCAGCGCCTGCGGATCGAGCCCGGCCCGCTCCACCGCCTCCCATGAGGTCTCCAGCAGCAGCCGCTGCTGGGGGTCCATCGCCAGCGCCTCCAGCGGGCTGATCCCGAAGAACTCCGGATCGAAGTCACCCGCGCCGTCGAGGAAGCTGCCGTGCCGGACGTAGCTGGTGTTCTCGCCCGTCCCGTCCGGGTCGTACAACCCGTCCAGGTTCCAGCCCCGGTCGGTGGGGAATTCGCCCACCGTGTCCCGGCCGTCGGCGAGCAGCTGCCACAGCCCTTCCGGCGTGGCCGCGCCACCGGGGAAACGGCACGCCATTCCCACGATCGCGATCGGTTCCCGCTCCCGGTCCTCCACCTCGTGCAGACGGCGCCGGGTCTGCTGCAACTCATTGGTGGCAAGCCGCAGATACTCCCGCAACCGGTCCTCGTTGGAGTCCTTCGACATCGTCATCAACCCATCCGTGAAAGTCCACAAGCAGACGCGGTGTCCGTCAGGACAGTCCAAGTTCCTTGTTCAGCGCCTCGAACAGCTCGTCGTCGGAAGCGGGCGCCAGGACATCGACCGGCCCGCTCTCCGCCACCACTCCGCTCCGGGCGTCCCGCGCCCGCCGCGACACGGCCTCCAGCCGGGCCGCGACCTTGGCGTGTGCCGCCTCGTCGTCCGCCGCGAGGGCGGTCAGGGCGGTCTCCAGCCGGCTCAGTTCGGCCAGCAGCGGCGCGGCGGGATCGGCCTCGGCCGGCCGCAGCCCCTCGTGCAGGAGGGCGGCCACGGCGAGGGGTGTCGGGTGGTCGAAGACCAGGGTCGGCGGCAGCGCGAGCCCGGTCTCGGCGTTGAGCGCGTTACGCAGCTCCACGGCGCCCAGCGAGGTGAGGCCCAGCTCGTTCACCGCGCGGTCCGGTGGCACCGCCTCGACGCCTTCGGGCCCCTCGTGTCCGTCGTATCCCAGGATGCGCGCGACATGGCCGCGTACCAGCTCCAGCAGGAGCTGTTCGCGCTCCGCCCCGCTCAGTCCGTCCAGCCGCCGCTCCAGCGACGCCCTGCCGGACACCGCGCGGCGGGCGGGGGTGCGCACCAGCCCGGTGAAGAGGGCGGGCAGTGTCCCCGTCTCGGCCTGGGTACGCATCACCGCCAGGTCGAACCGGACCGGAAGCGTCAGGGGTGGCCGCCCGGGCACGGTCGCCGCGTCCAGCAGCGCGATCCCCTCGTCGGGGGACAGCGGTGGCATGCCCGTACGCCGCAGCCGCTGCAACTCGGCCTCGTCCAGCCGGTCGGCCATGCCCCCGACCTGTGCCCACGGCCCCCAGCCCAGGCACAGCGCGGGCAGCCCCTGGGCGGCGCGATGCCGGGCGAGCGCGTCCAGCCAGGCGTTCGCGGCGGCGTAGTTGCCCTGTCCCGCGCCGCCGAGGGTGCCCGCGACGGACGAGAAGATGACGAACGCCGAGAGGTCGTGGTCGCGGGTCAGCTCGTGCAGATGCCAGGCGGCGTCCACCTTCGGCCGCATGACCGCGTCCAGCCGCTCGGGGGTCAGCGCCCCGATCAGTACGTCGTCCACGACCCCGGCCGAGTGCACCACGCCGGACAAGGACCGGCCGGACAGCAACGCGGCCACGGCGTCCCGGTCAGCCACATCACAGGCGGCCACCTCCGCCGTGGCACCCAACTCGGCCATTTCCGCGATGAGTTCGGCGGCACCCGGGGCGTCCATGCCCCGGCGGCTGGTCAGCAGCAGACTCTTGACGCCGTGCTCACCGGCCAGATGGCGGGCGGTCAGGGCGCCGAGGCCACTCGTACCACCGGTGATCAGGACGGTGCCGTCCGGGTCCCATGACGGGGCCCCGTCCAGCGCCGGGACGCGCGCCAGCCTCGGCACCCGGATCTCACCGTCGCGTACGGCGATCTCGGGCTCGCCGAGGCGCAATGCCTCCTCGGGCAGTTCGGTGTCGGTTTCGGCGTCGGCGTCGGCGGCCAGGTCGACCAGGGCGAACCGGCCCGGGTGCTCCCCCTCCGCCGCGCGCACCAGCCCCCACACCGCCGCATGCGCCAAGTCGGTGGCATCGGTCGCGCCACGTGTGACGACCACGAGCCTGCCGGGCTGTTCCGCCTGCTCAGCGGCGTCGGTCAGCCACTTCTGGACGACGGACAGCACCTGACGGGTCAGCGCGCGGAAGCCCTCCGGGGTGGCGTCCTCGACCGGCGGGCACTCATAGACCTGGTGAGTGCCGGTCTCGGAGCCCGCGGGTGGCGCCGGTGGGGCGATCCACTCCACATGGAAGAGCGATTCACGGCCCCCGGTGCGGGTGCGCACCTGCTCCGTGGAGATCGCGCGTGTCTCCGCCGACTCCACGGAGAGGACCGGGCGCCCTTCCTCATCGACGCGCACCGAGGCCCCGCGCCACGCGTGGGCGAGCGCCGGTTCGCCGTCGGTGTGCAGCCCGGCGGCCTCCGCTGCGGCGTCGAGCACCGCGGCGTACGCCGCCTCGTCGCGTGACCAGGAGGGTCCGTCGGCCTCGGCGGCCAGCACCCCCGTGGCGTGCTTCACCCAGGGCGTCCGGTCGTCGCGCCGCGCGTACACGCTGACGGCCCCGGTCTCGCCGACCAGCACGCGCAGCGTCATGACGTCGTCGGCGTCGGTCATGACCAGCGGCGCATGGAGGTCGAGCTCCTCGACCCGGCCCCGGCCCGTGCGTTCGGCGATGAACAGGGCCAGTTCCAGGAACACCTGCCCGGGCACCACCACCGCGCCGAAGGCATCGTGGTCGGCGAGCCAGGGGTGGGAGTCGAGCGAGAGCCGCCCGGTGAACACCGCCGCGCCGTCCTCGGGAAGTTCCACCATCGAGGTCAGCAGCGGATGGTCGACCGCGTCGGCCCCGGCGAGGGCCGTGGGCCGCTCGATCGTCCAGTACCGCTTGCGCTGGAAGGGGTACGTGGGCAGCTCGACGCGGCGCGCACCACGCCCCGCGAACACCGCCGCCCAATCCACCGCCACACCCGCCGCATACAACCGCCCGACCCCGGCGAACACGCTCTCCACCTCGGAACGCTCCCGGCGCACCGTGGCCGCCATCACGCCCTCGACCGTCTGCTGCGCCATCGCCGTCAGCACGCCATCCGGCCCCACCTCCAGGAACCGGGTCACACCCTCCACGTGCAACTGCCGTACGTCATCGGCGAACCGCACCGCCTCCCGCACATGCCGCACCCAGTACTCCGCCGACGCCACATCCTTGACCAGGCGGATCCCCGGACGCCCGTAGGTGACGGACTCCGCCACCTTGCGGAAGTCCTCCAGCATCGGATCCATCAACGGCGAGTGGAACGCGTGCGAGACCGACAGACGGCTCCTCTTACGGTCGCCGAACCGCTCGACCACCGCCTCCACCGCGTCCACCGCACCGGACACCACCACCGACGACGGGCCATTGACCGCCGCGATCCCCACCTCACCGTCCAGCAGCGGCGCCACCTCGTCCTCCGTGGCCTGGATCGCCACCATCGCCCCACCCGATGGCAACGCCTGCATCAGCCGCCCCCGCGCCACCACCAGCCGCGCCGCGTCCTCCAGGCTCAGCACACCCGCCACATGGGCCGCCGCCAGCTCACCGATGGAGTGACCGGCCAGGAAGTCCGGCCGGATTCCCCAGGATTCGAGGAGCCGATACAGCGCCACCTCCAGCGCGAAGATCGCGGGCTGGGTGAACTCCGTACGGTCCAACACCGCCGCGTCCTCACCCCACATCACCTCCTTCAGCGGCAGCCCCGACGCCTCACACACCGCGTCGAAAGACTCCGCGAACACCGGGAAGGTCTCATACAACTCCCGACCCATTCCCAGGCGTTGACTCCCCTGCCCGGTGAACAGAAACGCCACCTTGCCACCGCCACCGGCCACATCGGTGACCGTCTCCGACCCCACCAGCACCGCACGATGCTCCAGCGCGGCCCGGCCCGTCGCCACCGAGAACGCCACATCAAGCTGATCGTGATCCGCGGCGAACGCGCGGATGCCCTCGATCTGCGCCTCAAGCGCCTCGGCGGTTCCGGCCGAGACGGCGATCGGCGCCACCGGCAGCTCCCGGCGTTCCTCGATCTGATGCTCGACCGGCGGGGCTTCCTCCACGATGACGTGGGCGTTCGTCCCGCTCATCCCGAACGAGGAGACACCCGCGCGGCGTGGCCGCTCGCCCCGTGGCCACTTCCTCGGCTCGGTCAGCAGCCGGACATTGCCCGCCGACCAGTCCACCTGCGGCGTGGGCTCCTCCGCGTGCAGCGTCCTCGGCAGCACACCGTGCCGCATCGACTGCACCACTTTGATGATCCCGGCGACGCCCGAAGCGGCCTGCGTATGCCCCATGTTGGACTTGATCGACCCCAGCCACAGCGGTTCCGCACGGTCCTTCCCGTACGTGGCCAGCAGCGCCTGCGCCTCGATGGGATCGCCCAGCGTCGTCCCCGTGCCATGCGCCTCGACCGCGTCCACATCGGCCGCCGACAACCCCGCGTTCGCCAGCGCCTGCCGGATGACGCGCCGCTGGGACGGGCCGTTCGGGGCCGACATGCCGTTGCTGGCGCCGTCCTGGTTGAGGGCGCTCCCCCGTACGACCGCCAGCACCGGGTGGCCGTTGCGGCGCGCGTCCGACAGGCGTTCCAGCAGGAGAATTCCTGCGCCCTCGGAGCAGCCGACGCCGTGTGCTCCCGCGCCGAACGATTTGCAGCGGCCGTCCGTCGCCAGGCCGCGCTGCTCGCTGAAGTAGATGAACATCTCGGGGGTGGACATCACCGTCACCCCGCCCGCGAGCGCGAGCGCGCACTCCCCCGAGCGCAGCGACTGCATCGCCATGTGCAGGGCGACCAGCGACGACGAGCACGCCGTGTCCAGGGTCACCGCGGGGCCTTCGAGGCCGAGGGTGTAGGACACCCGGCCGGAGACGATGCTGCCTCCGTTGCTGCCGCGCGCGTAGTCGTGGTACATGACCCCGGCGAACACGCCCGTCGGGCTGCCCTTCAGCGACAGCGGATCGATCCCGGCCCGCTCCAGCGCCTCCCACGAGACTTCGAGGAGTAATCGCTGCTGGGGGTCGGTCTCGGCCGCCTCGCGCGGGCTGATGCCGAAGAGCTGGGCGTCGAACTCCCCCGCGTCGTGGAGGAATCCGCCCTCGCGAGCGGCGGTCTTCCCGGGTTTGCCCGGCTCGGGGTCGTAGATGTCCTCCACGCCCCAGCCACGGTCGCCCGGGAACTCCGAGATGGCGTCGACCCCCTCGTCCACCAGCCGCCACAGGCCCTCGGGCGAGTCCACCCCACCCGGATAGCGGCACGCCATCGCCACGATGGCGATGGGCTCCCGGTCGCGGTCCTCGATCTCCGCGATGCGTTTGCGGGCAGCGCGCAGATCCGTGGTCGCGCGCTTGAGGTAGTCAAGAAGCTTCTCCTGGTTGCCCACCACAGCCACCCCGGGTCGAAAAGGCGCCCGACACTGCGACGCGCGCTTGCCGGGAACGCTACGCAGGGTGAACAGACCCCCCAACCCCTGATCGCCCCTAACCTCCGTAACGCCTCTCCGCCCACTGACAAGTAAGGAAGTGAAGGCCGGGCGCAAGGGCTGCCCGGCCGCTGTGCCCCGTAGAAGGAAGAGAGGCGTCCGCGTGCACGCAGCGAGAGATCCTGCCGCGTTCGAGGAGTTCTACCGGCGTCATATCGACGGCGTGACCCGATTCGTGGCGCGGCGGATCGCCGATCCGCATCTGGTCGCCGACATCACGGCCGAGGTGTTCGTCGCGATGCTCGACTCGGCGGACTCCTACCGTCCGGGCCGCGGCAGCGAGGCGGCCTGGCTGTACGGCATCGCGCACAACGTCGTATCGACGGAGTGGCGCAGGGCGGCACGCGAGTCGCTCACCGCCAGGCGCATCGCAGGGCGGCGGCTGCTGGAGCCGGACGACGTGGCCCGGCTGGAGGAGCGCATCGACGCCGAGGCCGCCGCGCGCCGCCACCGGGAGGCGCTGGCCGGGCTCCCGGAGGGCGAGCGGGCCGTTCTGGAACTCGTCGTCGTGGACCAGCTGACCGTCTCCGAGGCCGCCACGGCGCTCGCCATACGCCCGGTCACGGCCCGGGTGCGGCTGCACCGCGCCCGCAAGGCGCTGCGCGCCGGTCAGCCGGGCGGCACACCCGGCGGATCGCCCGATTCCGGCACCACACCACTGTCCTGTGTGAGGGGAAACGTATGAACGCGACATTCGAAGAACGGCTGTTGGACGAGCTGAAGCGTGAAGTGGCGCTGCGGGCGGCCGAGGCGGGCCCCGCGCCTTCCGTGGCCCGCCGCCTGGTGACCCCGCGACGTGTGGGCTTCGCCCTGGCGGCCTGTGGCGCGGCGGCGGCAGTCGCCGTCGCCCTGCCGGGCTCCTCGGCCACGCCCGCGTACGCCGTGGAGAAGAACCCCGACGGCACCGTCACCCTGACCCTGGACGACATCAACATCAGTGGTCCCGAGCAGCGGAACCTGGTCCGGGACCTCCGGGAGTCGGGCGTTCACACCCAGCTGAACCAGATCCCCAAGGGCATGCGGTGCAAAGCGAACCGGGGCGAGGAACTGAACGGCCACATCATCACGGTCAATGCCGATCCCCCCACCTCGGGGGAGCCGCAGAAGCCGCTGCCGTGGCGCCAGGCCCTGCACCGGGGCGACACGGTGGCGATCGACAACACCGGCACCGAGGCGTCCGTCTTCTCGTTCTTCCGGGGCAAGGCGTCCCCGTGCGCGCTGGAGCCGGTGGACTGACCCGCGAGCCGTGAGGCCCGCCCGGCGGATGGCCGCCGGGCGGGCCACATGGGCGTCTTTTTGCATGGGCTTTGCTCTTCGGGAACCCGGTCGCCGTCGGGAGCGTTCACCTTGAACAGACGGCTGAACAGACCGCGAAGCAGTACGACCGACGAGCAGAACCGGACAAGCAGCAACAGAAGCCGAGGTGGCACCGATGGCAATGTGGGACCGGCTCAAGGACCAGGCCAAGAATCTCCAGCAGGCCCAGAGCTCCCGCGGAAGGGGCGGGGCCGGGCAGGGCCAGGGTTCCTTCGGGCAGGGGCAGCACGGCGGCCACGGGTCCGGTTCGTCCTCCTCCGGAGGCTCCAAGGCGCAGCTGGTCGGGCTGCTCAAGTCCCAGCTCGCGTCGGTCAAGACCGAGCTGAAGAGCGGCGCCTACCGCGATGCCACCATGGCGATGTGCGCGCTGGTGGCCGCGGCGGACGGGCACATCGAGCCCGCGGAGCGGCAGCGCGTCGAGGAGCTGATCACCACCAACGAGGTCCTGCAGAACTTCCCCGCGGACCAGCTCCGCCAGGCGTTCAACAAGAACGTGGACCGGCTCACGGCCAACTTCCAGCTGGGCAAGACGGAGGCGCTTCAGGTGATCGCCAAGGCGGCCAAGAAGCCGACGGAGGCCCGCGCGGTCATTCAGACCGGCATCGTCATCGCCGGTGCCGACGGCTACATCGAGCCGTCCGAGCAGCAGATCATCCACGAGGCGTGCGCCGCCCTCGGGATCCCGCCCACGGAGTTCGGCATCTGAAGCCTGCGAGGTGGGCGGGGTGGCCTCGGCGGCCTCAGCTGAAGGTCACCGACACCGGCCCGAGGCCGCTGAACCGTGCCTCGATCCGCTGGCCGGCGCTGACGAAGGGGGCGCCGGTCATGGTGCCGGGCAGTACCAGGTGCCCGGGCTCCAGGGCGGTGCCGAAGTCGGCGAGGGTGTTGGCCAGCCAGGCGACGGCGGCCGCGGGGTGGCCCAGCACCTCGCTGCCGCTGCCCGAGGCGACCCGCTCGCCGTCGACCACCAGGTCGACCAGGACGGCGGCGAGGTCGGGCGCCTCGGCCAGGGGTGTCCAGGCGCCGTGGACCAGACCGGCGGAGCTGGCGTTGTCGGCCACCGTATCGGCCAGGGTGATCTTCCAGTCGCGGATCCGGCTGTCGACGATCTCCAGGGCCGGGGCGACCGCCTCGGTGGCCGCGAGGACGTCGTCGACGGTGACGCCCGGGCCGCGCAGTGGCCTGGCGAGCCGGAAGCAGATCTCCGGCTCGATGCGCGGGGCGCAGTACCGTGCCGCGGGTACGGAAGCGCCGTCGCGGTGGACCATGTCGTCCAGCAGATGGCCGAAGTCCGGCTCGTCCACGCCGAGGAGCCGCTGCATCGCGGCCGCCGTCAGCCCGACCTTGTGGCCGACGACGGTGGCGCCGTCGGCCAGCCGCCGCGCGATGGTGTCCCGCTGGACGGCGTAGGCGTCGGCCACGTCCAGTCCTGGCATCAGCTCCGACAGCGGGGCGATCGGCGCCACGTGCCGCTCGGCCTCCCGCAGCAGCCTTCCGGCTTCCTCGCGCTGTGCGCCGGTCAGGGTCATTCCTCGCTCCTTGCTGCCGTGCGGCCCGCCGCTTGGTGGACGGGCCGCAGGAGCAGCCCGTCAGATGACCGTGCAGGTCTGACCGTTGAGCGTAAACGCTCCCGGAGCGCCGGTGGCGCCGGTGTGATTGGCCTGATAGCCGATGGTCACGCTCGCGTCCGGGGCGAGAGTGCCGTTGTAGGCGGCGTTGGTGGCGGTCACGGCTCCGCTCGCGGGGCTGTACGTGGCGCCCCAGCCGCCGGTGATGGTCTGGCCGGAGGGCAGGGTGAAGCCCAGCTGCCAGCCGTTCAGCGTGGTCGTGCCCGTGTTGGTGACGGACACCGAGGCGGTCAGGCCGGTGCTCCAGGGGCTTGTGGTGGCCGACACCCGGCAGGCGCCCGGCTGCGGCTGGGGTCCGGGGCCGCCCGCGTCCAGGCCGAAGAAGGTGATCACGCGAGCGGCCATGCCGCTGGTCATCAGGTTGTGGCCGACGCCCTGGAGGCTGATGGCCTCGACGGGGGCCCGGTCACCTGTGGCCCCGTACCGGGTGCGGGTCCAGCCGGACTGGGGGGAGTCGGTGCGGGCCGGGGTCTGGCTCACTCCGTGCACATTCGTCCACTGCTTGATCTCCTCCCCGAAGTTCGGATAGCGCAGGGTGTCGTCCTGGGTGCCGTGCCAGAGCTGCATGCGCGGCCGGGGTCCGCCGTAGCCGGGGTAGGAGCCGCGGACCAGGTCGCCCCACTGCTGCGGGGTGCGGATGATGGTCCCGTTCGCGCAGTCGCTGTTCCACTCCGACCCGTTGGTGGTGGCGAAGCAGGCGAACGGCACACCGGCGAACGCGGAACCGGCCGCGAACACATCGGGGTAGTCCCCCAGCAGCACATTGGTCATCATCGCGCCGGACGAGGTGCCGGTGGCGAAGATCCTGCTGGTGTCCGCGCCGTACGTACGGACCGTCCAGTCGACCATGGACTTGATGCCCACCGGGTCGCTCCCGCCGCCGCGGCGCAGCGCCTGCGGTGAGGAGACGTCGAAGCACTTGCTGCTGCGGGTGACGGACGGGTACACGGCGATGAAGCCGTAGCGGTCGGCCAGGGAGGCGAACTCGGTGCCGGAGTACATCGCGGGCCCGGATCCCGTGCAGTAGTGCACGACCACCACCACGGCCGGGTGGGGGGCGACGTTGTCCGGGACGTACAGATACATCTGGAGATTGCTGGGGTTGGTGCCGAAGTTCTTGATCTCGGTCAGCGCGGCGGTCGGGGCCTTGGCGGTGCCGGACGCCGCCGTACCGGCCGAGGCCGCGGGCGCGCCCAGCAGCATGGCCGCGAGTAACGACATCAGCGCTCCGGCGAGGGCGGCGAGCGCCGAACGCCGTGGTCTGCGCGGGGTGGTGCGGATCGATGGGGACACGTCCTCATCCCTTCCTGATCGCGGTTCGCGGATCGATCGTGATCAGGACACGCCGCTGAGATACGCCCCCGCGCGCGGCCTGCCCGCGCAGCATCGTGGCATGAACACGACCGTCATGGAAGCGCTCCCACAGCCGGTGGCACGCCGCACTGCAGCGGCACGATGCCCACGGAACGGCCGTCCTCGTCGAGCAGCCGCCCCATGTGCGACCGTGCGCAGGACCAGCGAACGGTCGTCAATGGTCAGGCGGGGCAGCCGCCGGGCCAGATGCGCCTCGAAGGCGTGGACGTCACCCAGGGCGCGCAGCGGGCGACGTCGCAGCGCAGGCTCACCCGCGACGGAAGCAGCGCCTGGAGCCGGCGGCGCACCGTGGTGAGGCCCACGTCGGTGGCCGCCGCCAGCTTGCGCATCCACATGCGGCCGTCGGCGCCGAGCAGTTCGAGGAGCCGGGCGTCCAGCGCGTCCCAGCCCCCGGCGGTCTCGTTCCCCGGCCGGACCTCCGGTGACAGGGCCGCGTCCATCCGCGCGCACTGGTCGCCGTCCAGGCTGCGCAGCCGCCACCGGCTGCCCTCGGTCGGCATGCCGGTGGTGATGTGCGCGCGCGTCGCCCGCACCCCGGCCCTTCCCGGGAACAGCCGTGTGGTGAGGGCGAGCAGTTCGTTGAGGTCCCGTACCTGCACCTCGGCGATCACATCGCGGCCGCCCGAGGTGAGCTTGACGTTGACCATGGTGTGGTCCACCGCCAGGGCCTGCGCCACGTGCGACATCGCGGCGCAAAGCTGCATCGTCACGCGGGCCCGTCTTCTGCATTCGCACACTGCCCTTACCAGTTGCCGTGATCGGAGGAGTGATCCCGCCCGCCATGACGGATGCCATGACGCACAAGACCGCCAGGACCGCACTGCGCGTTCACCACGCCCGGCTCATCGACGGGACGGGGGGCGTCTCCCGTGGACGACGCCGTCGTCACCGCCGACGCCAACGGAACGATCACCTGTGCCGGACCCGCCGCGACGGAGCCCCCCGCGCCCGGAAACACCTCCCCGGTACGGGAGATCGACGCGGGCGGCCGCGCCGTGCTGCCCGGCTTCTTCGACTGCCATGTGCACCTCGCGTACGCACACCGGGCCCACCCCGGCCGCCGTGGCGATCATCGGCCACACCGGCGGCCACTCGGACTTCCGGCTGCCCGACGGCACCGACCTCACCGGCGGCATGGCCAGCCCGTACGACCAGCCCGAGGACGAGGGGCTGCTGGAGGAGGAGATCCGCGCCGTCGTGGACGAGGCGCGGCGGCACGGCGGCAAGCCGGTCGCCGCCCACGCGCAGGGCACGGCGGACATCCTCAACGCCATCCGCGGCGGCGTCACCAGCATCGAGCACGGCTACGGGCTGGACGAACGCGCGCTGGACCTGGCGGGTGAGCGCGGCGTCTTCGTTGTGCCGACGCTGTCGGCCGCGTTCACGGCCATCGACAAGGCCACGATGCCGGACTACCAGTACCAGAAGAAGACCCGCTGGTCCGGCATCACCAGGGAGAACATCTCCCGCGCCATCGAGCGGGGCGCCCGCATCGCGCTCGGCACCGACGCGGCCATCGCCCCGCACGGCGTGAACCTGGGGGAACTCGGCCACCTGGTGGAGCTGGGCATGGACCCGATGGCGGCCATCGTCGCCGGCACCCGGACCTCCGCCGAACTCCTCGTCCTGGAAGACCAGTTGGGCACGCTGACGGCGGGCCGCACCGCCGACCTGATCCTGTGCGACGGCGATCCGCTGACCGACATCGGCGTCCTCGGCGACCCCGCCAACGTCGTCTGCGTCGTCCAGGACGGTGTGATCCGCAAGGACCTGATGCTTCCCACCGCCCCAGCGGTAAGGCAACCACGATGACCTCACTGCCCGGCCTCCCCGCCCCGGACACCAAGCCCCGGCCTCCGGGCACTCCCCGCCCCGGCGGGCTCGACCGGCTGCTCGCCCTGGTCGAACGGGCGGGCAACGCCCTGCCCGGCTGCTGGAGAACATGGTCCTCAACTTCGCCACCTTCCCGCCGATCGGCACGGTGCTGACCCTGTTCATGGTGGTCGGGCTGGCGGAGAAGGCGGGCCTGCTGGACACCCTGATGCGGGCCACCCTGGCCCACGCGCCCAAGGCCGTACTGCCGTACGCGGTGGCGATCGTCACGTGCCAGGCACATGTGATGACCGATGTGGCGGCGCTGGTGTTCCCGCCGCGCCATGGTGTTCAAGAGCGCGGGCCGCCACCCCGTGGCGGGCCTCATCGGCGCCTTCGCCTGCGTCGGCGCGGGGTACGCGGCCGGATTCACCGTCGGCTCGCTCGACGCCACGTACGTCGGCATCACCCAGCAGGCGGCGTCGACGCTCCCCACCGGGGACGGACAGCACATCCACCTGCTCATCAACTACTTCTTCACCGCCGCCAGCAGCATCGTGCTCGGCCTGCTCGGCGGCTTCCTCATCAGCCGCGTCGTCGAACCGCGCCTCGGGCCCTACCGGGTGGCCGAGGGCGAGCCCGAGCCGGAGGATCTGACCCTCACCCCCGCCCAGCGCCGTGGCCTGCGGTACACCGCGCTCGTCGGCGCCGTATACGTGGCGGCCCTGCTCGCCCTGTGGCTGCCCCCGGGCGCGCCGCTGCGCGGCGAGGGCGGGACCCTGCTGCCGTCGCCGTGCTCACCGGGATGGTCCCGATCGTGTCCGGCGCCTTCCTGCTGGCCGCCCTCACCTACGCGAGGACGGCCGGGACCGTGACCGGCGCCGAGGAGCTGATCGCGTCCGTCTCCGACTCGCTGAAGACCATGTCCGGCTATCTCGTGATGATGTTCGTGGCGGCGCAGGTCATCGCGCTGTTCAACTGGTCCAACGTCGGCATCCTGCTGGCCGTGAAGTCCGCCGCGCTCCTCCACGCCATCGGGCTCACCGGCTTCCTCGTCATCGTGGCCTTCGTCCTGCTGACCGCGTGTCTCAACCTCTTCATCGTGTCCGGTTCCGCCCTGTGGTCGCTGGCCGGGCCCGTCTTCGTCCCGGCGTTCATGCTGCTCGGGATGAGCCCCGCGCTCAGCCAGGCGGCGTTCCGCATCGGCGACTCCGCCACCGGCATCCTCACGCCGACGAACCCGTACCTCTTCGTCATCCTCGCCATGCTCCGCCAGTACGAGCCCGGGGCCCGGCTCGGCACCCTCATCGCGCGGCTCTCGGTCTTCGCCGTGCCGTTCCTGGTGGTGTGGCTGGCGATCCTGGGCGTGTTCTACGGGTTCGGGCTGCCGTTGGGGCCCAGTACGCACATCGGGCTGAGGTGACGCAGCGGACATGGTGCCTCCGCCGTCGGTCGATGCGGGGAAGCTATGCCCCGCGCACGGGCCGCCACGCGTCCGGTCCGCTCAGTGGACCGCTCCGCTTGACCGGCCACCGCCGTCCCCGCGGATCAGCGAGGCCAGGATGTCGATCGCGGTCGGGATCGTCTCCTCCGCGATGTCGAAGGTCTCGCTGTGGTGCGGGCCCGGGCTGCCCGCGCCGATCATCAGGTACGCGCCCTTGCCACCGCGCTGCTGGACGTGCCGGATGAGGAGGTTGGCGTCGTCGCTGCCCGAGAGCGACCGGGTCCGGACGACCTCGGTGACCTCGTCATGGGCGGTGGCCACCGCCACGATGCGGTCGATCATCTCGTCGTCCGGGGCGATGGTGGCGGACTGGCCCATCACCGCGACGTTCGTCCGTACCCCCTGCGCCAGGCCCGCGCCCTCCACGACCGCCCGGACCCGGTCGACCAGCTCGTCGACCACCTCGTCGTCGGTCGCCCGGACCTCGCACGTCATCACGGCGGAGGAGGGCACGATGTTCACACCGTCACCGGCGACGAGCGTGCCGACGTTGAGCCGGGTGTCCGCGGCGCTGAAGCGCGGGATGCCCATGATGCCCAGCGCGGCCGTGGCCGCCGCGAGCAGCGCGTTGCGCCCGGACTCCGGCGCACCGGCGGCGTGGGACGCCTTGCCCTCGAAGTCGACCTTCAGTTTGCGGGTGGCCAGGCCGCCGCTGAAGCTCCCCACGACCCCGCCGACGGCCGTGTCCCCGGCCATGTGCACGGCGAGCATGTGGTCGATCTCGTCGGCCACCCCGGCGTCGATCATCGTCTGTGCCCCGCGGACCCCCTCCTCGGCGGGCTGGAACAGGATCCGCAGCGAGCCCGCGAAGTCGCGGTCCGCCAGCCGGTGCAGGAGGCCGACGCCGATGGTGGCGTGGGCGTCGTGGCCGCATGCGTGCATGGCGCCGTGGGTGGCGGCGAACCCGTGCGCCACCGGGAAGTGAGCCGCGTCGGAGGATTCGCGCATCGGCAGGGCGTCGATGTCGACGCGCAGCCCCCAGCGCGGCCCGGGGCGGGTGCCGACGAGGTCGGCGACCAGTGCGGTGCCGTGCTCCCGGAAGTACCGGACCCGGTCCCCCGGAAGACCGGAATCGACGGCGCGGGCCGCCCACTCGTCCAGGGTTTCCGGGGACGGGAAGTTGACGACGGAGGACAGATCCTGGGCGGCCTTCCCGGTGAGGAGCCGTATCGGCAGCCCTCCGAGGGCCTGTTCGATGCGGACGGCCGTACCGATCTCCACGAATGCGGGCTCCGCGTTCCGGTGCAGTGCGCGGCGGAACGCGACGAGCTGCTCGAAGTCCACCAGTGGCCTCTCTTTCCCTCGGTGCGCGGCCACCGTTCGAGGGCCGCCCGGCGCCGAGGGTAATCGCCCCGGGCGCCACGATCGACGGCCGCGTACCGCCTGCCGGAAGCACGGGGCGATCCGCGCGGGGTCACCAGGTCACGGGCGGTTCCTCCGCACCGGGCGGATTCGCCGGGCTCACGCGTCCTCGCTCACCTGGATCGCGCCCGCGGGACACACCTGTACGCATTCCCGCACCACATCGTGCAGTTCCTCGGCCGGGGCCGCGTCGAGGAGGACCACGATGCCGTCCTCCTCGCGCTGGTCGAACACCTCGGGCGCGAGCATCACGCAGGTGCCCGCGGCGCAGCACTTCTCGTCGTCCACAGTGACCTTCATCGCCGATGCCCCTTCGTTGGTTCGCTTGACCCGCCCAAGTAAACCCGATGATTTAATCAAGTCAAGCGGGTGGTTTAACCGATCTCGGATGGCTGGATCGTGACGTCGAAAACCCGTCAGACGGCGGCCCAGGCGTCGTCGACCGGGAGGACCGCGCCGTTGACGAAGGACGCGGCGTCGGAGGCCAGGAAGACGATGGCGTCGGCCTGTTCGTCCGCCGATCCGTACCGGCCCATGGTGGCGGCGCTCAGGGCGCCGATGATGGCGGGCCCGTGGGCGTCCTGCGCGGCGTCCACGCGGATGCCGGTCATGGTGGGGCCGGGGGCGATGGCATTGGCGCGGATCCCCTGCCCCCGATACAGCACGGCCAGGCTCTTCACCAGGCCGACGATGCCGTGCTTGGAGGCGGTGTACGCGGCCCCCGCCGTGCTGCCCCGCAGGCTGGCCTCGGACGCGGTGAAGACGATCGCGCCGCGCTCGGCGGCCAGCATGTGCGGCAGGACCGCGCGGGTCAGCAGGAACGGCGCCGTCAGGTTGATCCGGATGACCCGTTCCCACTCGGCGTCGTCGGTCTCGCCGAGCGCGGACATGCGGTCCATGATCCCGGCGTTGTTCACCAGGACGTCCACGCCGCCGAAGGCTTCGACGGCCCGCTCGACCACGTCGTCCACCACCCGCTGGTCGCTCAGGTCGCCGACGACCGCCACGGCCACGCCCCCGGCGGCCTCGATCTCCGCCACCGTCTCCTCGGTGCCCGCCCCGTCGAGGTCCGCGACCAGCACCTTCGCGCCTTCCCGCGCGAACTTCAGGGCCGCTGCCCTGCCGATGCCGGACGCGGCGCCGGTGACGACGACACCGCGACCCTCAAGTCCCGTGCTACCGCTCATGTGAACCACCTTCTGCCTGTGTCATACGTTGAGTTGCCACACCGTGCCCTCCCCGTTGGCCGAGAGGAGGAGGGAGCCGTCCGGGCCGGTGGCGAGACCGGCGAACGGGCGGGGAGCGCCGACCATGCCGTGCGCGAAGAGCGCGGGCGCGGTGCGGGGAGCGGTGCCCGGGGGCTGTCCGACCGGCAGGTCCTCGGCCTCGGTGCGGCGTTCCCCCGTGCTCAGCGAGATCGCGGTCAGCCTGCGCGGTCCGGTCTCCACCGTGAACAGCGTGTCGCCGAGGACCGCCAGCCCCTGGGGCGCGCCGAGCCCGTCCGCGACCACGGCCGCCGTCCCGTCCTCGTCGATCCGCAGGACGGCCCCGAGCCGGTCGTCGCTCACATGGCAGCGGCCCTCGGTGTCGAATGCCACGTCGACGGGGTGGCCGAGCCCTTCGGCGAGGGTGACGACCGTGTCGTCGTCGCCGATGGACACCACCCGCCCGGCGCCCGCCTCCGCGACGACGAGGGAGCCGTCAGGGCCCACGGTGATGCCGACCGGCTCGTCCAGGCCCGTCACCCGTCGCCACGTTTCCCGCCGGTCGGGGTCGTGGGTGTGGACGTCGCCGTACTGGGAGGTGAAGTGCACCAGGCCGCCCGCGGTGGTCACGCCGTGGACGAAGGGCATCAGGGTGAGCGAGGTGACACCGCCCTCCTCCCCCGCCACGTCGACGGCGACCGGCTCGCCCTCGTGGGCGGGCGCCGGGCTCGCCAGCCGGTAGTGGTCCGCCACGTACACCGTGCCGCCGAGGTCGACCGTCACACCGTACGGGCCGTCGAGGCCGCGCGGGACGATCTCCCGGGTGCGGCCGTCGGGGTGCAGTTCGGTGACGCCGCCGCTGGCGTAACTGGAGACGAACATGCGGTTCTCCGCGTCGAACGCCGCGTTGTCCAGACCCACCAGGCCGCTGGTGAGAAGTGTGCGGGAGCCGCTGCCGTGCAGATCGATCCGGGTGACGATGCCTTCCGCCCCGCGCGACAGCACATGCAGCACGCCGCCCTGGTCGAAGCGGACCGCGACCGGCTGGTGCACCTCCTCGGCGACCACCTCGGGCACACCGCCGTCCGGCGGGATCCGCCAGACCTGGTCGGTCATCATGTGCGGGTAGTACAGATGGCCGTCCGGGCCGAGCTGCATGGCGTTGCCGAGGGCGAGCCCTTCGGTGAGCACCACGGGCTCGCCGCCGTCCGGGAACAGCTCCAGCAGGCGGCCGCCCGGCCGCATCTCGTTGACGAACAGCCGGTCCCCGACGCAGGTGATGCCGTTGACCACCTTCACCTCGTCCGAGACCAGGGTGTATTCGCCCTGCGGGCCGCGCCGCCACACGCGGCCCGGGATGAGGTCGGCGATGTACATCGACCCGTCCGCGCCGAAGGCGAGATCGTCCGGCGACTGCACCGGGCCGTCCATCGGCACGATCACCTCGACGTCCCCGGTGGCCGGGTCGACGGCACTGATCTGCCCGGCGAGGTACTGGGCGACATACAGCCGCCCGTCCGGGCCGAACGCCACGCCGTTCGAACCCCACAGCGGGCTCGGCGGGTTGAGGCGCCGCGCGCGCAGCCGTGAGCCGTTCACGGCCACGTCGCCGTCGCCGAACCGGTTGTGGCCCCGTGCGCTCACGCCCCCTCCGTCCCGGCCAGGACGTCGTCCATGCCGCCGTGTCGGCGCCAGTGCCGGAGCAGGTCGTGGAAGGCCACCGGGCCGTCGGCGTACGCGTTGCGCTTCCGGGGGCTGCCCTCGTTGTTGTAGTAGCCGGGGGTGCACTCCGCCTGGAACGTGTGCAGATCGGGTGCGTTCTCCCGGAGGGTGTCCAGCCACGCGTCCTGCGCCGCGGAGGTGGGTTCGACGTACCGGGCGCCGCGCTTACGGGCCTCGGTGACCATCTCGGCGACGTGCTGGGCCTGTTCGTCCAGGACATGGACGAAGTTGACGGAGGACGCGTTCTGCAGCGGACCGAGCTGGAAGAGGTTGGGGAAGCCGTGGGTGCAGAAGCCGTGGAGCGTCTTCGGGCCGTCCGCCCAGGCCTCTGAGAGCGGGACGCCGCCCCTGCCGTACACCGGAAGCCGTCCGGAGAGGATGCCGGAGATCCCCACCTCGAAGCCGGTGGCGAAGATGACGCAGTCCACGTCGTACGCGGTGCCGCCGACCACGACGGCGGTTTCCGTCATCCGCTCCACGCCGTGGGTGTCGGCGGTGTCGACCAGGGTCACGTCGGGGCGGTTGAAGGTCTGGAGGTAGTGGTCGCTGAAGGTGGGCCGCTTGCACATGTAGCGGTACCAGGGCTTGAGCTTCTCCGCCGTGGCCGGGTCCTCGACGACGGCGTCGACCCGGTCGCGTATCTCGTTCATCTTCTGGAAGTCGGCGATCTCGTACAGCCGTTCCCGGTCCTCGGCGGGGGCCCCCGCGTAGGCGTTGGTCGGGATCAGCTTCTCCTGGAGCCGGGCGCTGCTGGTCCAGGAGTCGTTCACCATGTCCTCGTCGGTGCGCACCCCGGTGACGACCTTCAGGAAGTTCTCCATGCGGCGCCGCTGCCAGCCCGGCTCCAGCGACCCGGCCCATTCGGGGTCGGTGGGGCGGTTGTCGCGCAGATCGACGGAGGAGGGGGTGCGCTGGAAGACGTACAGGTGCTGCGCGTCCCGGCCGAGGTGGGGCACGACCTGGACGGCGGTGGCGCCGGTGCCGATCAGGGCGACGCGCTTGTCGGCCAGCTTGTGCAGCCCGCCGTCCGCGTCGCCGCCGGTGTACTCGTAGTCCCAGCGGCTGGTGTGGAAGGTGTGGCCCCGGTAGGTCTCGATGCCGGGGATGCCGGGCAGCTTGGCCTGGCTCAGGGTGCCGGTGGAAGTGACCACGTATCGGGCCCGTATGCGATCGCCGCGGTCGGTGGCGACCATCCACTCCAACTGGCCGTCGTCCCAGCGGAGTTCGGTCACCTGCGTCTGGAAGCAGGCGTCCTCGTAGAGGCCGAAGTGGCGCGCGACGGCCCGCGCGTGCTGCCGGATCTCCTCCCCGGGCGCATAGCGCCACTTCGGGACGTAGCCGACCTCCTCCAGCAGCGGCATGTAGATGTACGACTCGATGTCGCAGTGGATGCCCGGGTAGCGGTTCCAGTACCAGGTGCCGCCGAAGTCCCCGCCCTTGTCGATCACCCGGATGGACGCCACGCCCGCCTGCCGCAGCCGGGCGGCGGCGAGCAGACCGCCGAAGCCGCCGCCGATGATCACCGCCTCCACGCGGTCCGCTAACGGCTCCCGGGTGAACCCGGGGTCGACGTAGGGGTCTTCGGCGTAGTAGCCGAACTCGCCGCCGACGCCCCGGTATTGGGCGCTGCCGTCGGGGCGGATGCGGCGCTCGCGTTCGGCGCGGTAGCGGGCGCGCAGGGTCTCGGGATCGAAATCGAGGTCATGCGGCGGACGGGGCGGGGTGGCGGACATCGGCGTCCCCCTTCCGGTAGCGGACGCCAAAAATCTATCACCTAAAAAATTTATTGGTCGGCGGCCGGAGGCGTGAGCATCCGCGCGAACGTCTCGGCGATCGCGGCGATGTCCACCGTGGGGTCGTGCATCCACTGGAGCTGGAGGCCGTCCATCACCGCCAGCACCGCCCTGGCCAGGTGGTCGGCAGGTACGTCGGCCCGGAGCCCGCCGGCTCGCTGGCCTTCCTCGAAGTCCTGCGTGGCCTCGGCCGCGAGGCGCCGGTAGCGCTCGGCGAAGTGGCCGTGCACCGGACTCTCCGGATCGGTGGCCGCCGCCGAGAGCGCGGCCCACAGCTTGGCCACCCCGGGATGGTCGGTGATCATGCGGGTGCCCGCCACCATGCTGTCGATCACGGTCTCGCCGCCCCCGGCGGCGCGGGCGAACGCCTTGCCCCGCACGTCCCGCCGCTCCAGGACCGCGAGGAGCAGGTCGTCACGGGTGGGGAAGTAGTAGGTCAGCGCGGGCTGCGTCACCCCGACCCGGGCGGCGATGTCCTGGAGGGAGGCACGTTCGCCGTGCTCGTCGATGGCCTCGTAGGCGGCCTGGAGGATCTGCTCCCGGCGCTCCGCGCTCTTGCGGTACGGGCCCCGTGGCTTTCGCTGGTTCGTCACCCGCCAGACCGTACTTCACCTGCTCATGCCTCGCCGTGGACCTCATCACCGCCTTGTTGAGCGCCCGCGACCCGATGCCGGTTGCCCGCTTCAGCGGGGTGCCCTCCCCGATCCCCGGCGCGTCGACGGCATCCGTACGGGGCAGCGGGACGACTGGCGGAACCCGGCGCGGCGGGTTCGGGCAGGGTACGGAACAGCAGCCAGCACAGGGCGGGCATCAGGATCAGCGGGGCCAGGGCCGTCCGCAGGGATGTCGCGTGGGCGACGCCGCCGATGAGCGGGGTGACCAGGCCGCCGACGCTGACGGTCAGCCCGAGGGTGATCCCGCCGGCGGTGCCGGTGCGGGTGGGCAGATAGTCCTGGCCGAGGGTGACCTGGAGCGAGAACGGGACGTACAGGCCGATGGAGGTCAGCGCCACGAACGCGTAGAGCGCCGGTCCGGACATGGTCACGATCCCCGCTACGGAAGCGACCGTGACCAGGTAGGACCATCGGGTGACGGTGACCCGGTCCCAGCGGTCGGCCAGTGTGCCGCCCAGCACCGAGCCCACCGCGCCGCCGAGGTAGAGCACGAACAGCGCCGCGGTGCCCGCCGCCTGGCTGCCGCCCGGGCGCTCCTGGACGTACAGCGAGAGATACGTGTCAGGCCGATGAAGACGATGGACCGGCACACCACGGCCAGCGACAGCTTCACGAACGAGGCGATGTCGTCGCCGCCCGTCGCGCCGGCGGTGCCGGAGCCGCCGCGTACCGGTGTGTCCAGTGCGCGCAGGACCGGCAGGCACAGCACACTGCCGACGAGGGCCGGTACGAAGAGCAGCGGCGACAGCCGCAGTCCGCCGGTGGCGACGACGGCGCCGACCAGCAGCGGCGCGGTGGCGAAGCCCAGGTTGCCGCCGAGCGAGAACCACGCCATCGCGCTGTGGCTGCCCTCGCTGACGCGGCGCGCGACGCGGGCGGACTCGGGGTGGTAGGCGGCCACCCCGACACCGGACACGGCCACGAACGCCAGCGTCCAGTCGTACGCACCCCTCACCCCGCTCAGGGCGATCCCCAGCCCGCCGAGGACCGTGCTCACCGGCAGCAGCCAGGGCATCGCCCAGCGGTCGGTGAGCACGCCGAACACCGGCTGTGCCACCGAGGACAGCAGGGACGCGGCGAGCACGAGCCCAGAGACCGCGGCGTAGCCGTACGCGCGCTCGGCGACGAAGAACGGGACGAGCGACGCGACGGCACCTTGGTAGACGTCCACGCAGGCGTGGCCGATCGACAGCAGGAGGATGGGTTTGTTCTTGGGCACCTCGCCATCGTCGCCACCGGACAGTCTGTCGTGCTTCCGATAAACTGCCATGGCATGACGAAAGTCCGCCATGAGCCGGTGGCGCCGACCCGCACCCAGTGGCTGGCGCCCGGAGCCGCCATCGACGCCCACCGCCACGACGACCACCAGATCGTCTACGCGGGGCGGGGCGTGCTGGCCGTGACCACCAGCACCGGCACCTGGATCGCCCCGGGCACACGCGCCATCTGGGTACCGGCCGGCACCGTGCACGCCCACCAGGCGCACGGCGAACTCGCACTGCACCTGGTCGGCCTGGACGCGAGCGACAATCCGCTCGGTCTTGACGAGCCGACCGTGCTGGCGGTCGGCCCCCTCCTCCGTGAGCTGATCCTCACCTACACGCGCACACCGCGCGACGGGAGTCCCGAGCGCGGGCGGCTGCGGGCCGTGCTGCTCGACCAGTTGCGGGCATCGCCGCAGCAGCCCCTGCACCTGCCCACCCCGACCACCCCGCTGCTGAAGGCGGTGTGCGCGGCCCTGCGCGAAAATCCCGCCGACGGACGCACGCTGGCCGCGCTGGGCAGGGAGGTCGGCGCCAGCGATCGCACGCTCTCCCGCCACTTCAAGGCCGACCTCGGCATGACGTTTCCGCAGTGGCGCACCCAACTGCGCCTGTATCACGCGCTGGTGCTGCTCGCCGACGGCCTTCCGGTGACCACCGTGGCGCACCGCTGCGGCTGGTCGTCCGCCAGCGCGTTCATCGATGTGTTCCGCCGTACGTTCGGGCACACGCCGGGGACACATCAGCCCGCGCACGGCTAGCTGGTGAGGATGACGAGCTGGCGCGTCGCCCGGGTCATCGCCACGTAGCGGTCGACCGCTCCCTCGATGCCCTCGCCGAACTTCTCCGGGTCCACGAGCACGACCAGATCGAATTCGAGCCCCTTCGACAGCTCTGGGGTCAGCGACCGGACACGGGGTGTCGCCCGGAAGGACGGATCGCCGATGACGCAGGCGATGCCCTCGGCGTGGGCGGTGAGCCAGGTGTCGAGGATCGTGTGCAGATCCGCGACGGAGCCGTGGGTGACGGGGACGCCGCTGCCGCGGATGGACGTCGGCACGTTGGCGTCCGGGAGCGCGGTCCGGATGACCGGCTCGGCCTCCGCCATGACCTCTTCCGGCGTCCGGTAGTTGATGCTCAGGGAGGCCAGGTTGATCCGGTCGAGCCCGACCCGCTCCAGCCGTTCCCGCCACGACTCCGTGAAACCGTGCCGGGCCTGGGCGCGGTCCCCGACGATGGTGAAGCTGCGGGACGGGCAGCGCAGCAGCAGCATCTGCCACTCGGCGTCGGTCAGTTCCTGGGCCTCGTCCACGACGATGTGCGCGAACGGACCGGCGAGCAGGTCCGGGTCCGTACTGGGCAGCGCGGTGTCGTCGACCAGGCTGTCCTGGAAGTCCTCGCCGCGCAGCATCGTCACCAGGCCGACCCCGTACTCGTCGTCCGCGGCCTCCATCAGGTTGTCCACGACCGCGTCCATGCGCTCGCGTTCGGCGGCCACGGCGGCCTGGCGGCGGCGCTGGCGCCGGTCCGCCTCCGGGTCGCCGAGCCGCTGCCGCGCCGCGTCCAGCAGCGGCAGGTCGGACACCGTCCACGCCTGGGGAGCCTCCTTGCGCCGCAGCGCGCGCACCTCGTCGGGGCCGAGCCAGGGGGCGCACATCCGCAGATAGGCGGGTACGGACCACAGGTCGCCGACGAGGTCGGCCGCCTCGATCAGCGGCCATGCCCGGTTAAGGGTGGTGACCAGCTCTTCGTCGTGCCGCAGCGACCTCAGGAAGACCTCGGGCGAGATCTCGTCGTCGGGCGTGTCGAGTTTGTCCCGCAGGATGGCGGCCAGTTCCGCCCAGATCTGCTCGCGCGCCTCGTTGTGCGGAGTGCCCGGCTCCGGTGCGTCGAACGCCTCCGCCCAATCGGCCGCGCTCAGCGGGATGCCGGCCCAGTCGGTCGTGACCGTCATGCCCTCGGTGGG
Organism: Streptomyces sp. NPDC021115; assembly: GCF_044333065.1. Classification (NCBI taxonomy): domain Bacteria; kingdom Bacillati; phylum Actinomycetota; class Actinomycetes; order Kitasatosporales; family Streptomycetaceae; genus Streptomyces; species Streptomyces sp. NPDC021115. The sequence continues at coordinate 144,278 of NZ_JBIRQF010000003.1, read as the reverse complement.
CGGCTCCTCGTAGAACCTGACGGCCTTCTCGATCGCCTTCACCAGGTCCGCTGACGCCTTCAGCCGGGCCACCTCCGGGTCGGCCTCGACCGCCGCCCCGGCTCCCTCGGCGACGAGATCCCGCAGGGTGCAGATCTGCACGCCCTCCTCGCCGAGGCTCGGCAGGACGTCGGAGACGTACGCCAGATACGGCTGATGCGGACCGACGAACAGCACACCGCCCCGGCGGTGGTGGGCGAGACGCGGGTCGGAGTACACGAGGTACGCGGAGCGGTGCAGGGCCACCACGGTCTTCCCCGTGCCCGGGCCGCCGTCCACGACGAGCGCGCCCCGGGATCCCGCCCGGATGATGGCGTCCTGATCGGCCTGGATGGTGCCGAGGACGTCGCGCATCCGGGGCGACCGGTTGCCGCCGAGGCTGGCGATGAAGGCGGACTGGTCGTCCAGCGCGGCATGCCCCGCGAATCCGTCCGAGGTGAACACCTCGTCCCAGTAGTCGCTGATCCGGCCGAGGGTCCAGCGATATCTGCGGCGGCTGACCAGCCCCATGGGGTTGGCGTGGGTGGCCCCGAAGAACGGCTCGGCCGCGGGGGAACGCCAGTCGAGCAGCAGCTGACGGCCCGCGCTGTCCTTGAGGCCGAGCCGTCCGACGTACACGGGCTCGGCGTCGCCCTCGCCGACCATGCGTCCCAGGCACAGATCCAGGCCGAAGCGGCGCAGCGCGCGCAGGCGGGCGGTCAGCCGGTGGATCTCCGTGTCCCGGTCCATCGCCTGTCTGCCGATGCCGCCGGGCGCCTTGCGCGCGGCGTCGAGGGCGGCGGACAGTTCGGCGATCGACTGCTCCAGGCACTCCGCGATGGCCGCGAAGTGCCGCTCGTCCCCGGCGATCAGCGCCGGGTCGGCCTTGGGCAAGAGGCGGTCGGGGAGATCGAACGCGCTGGTGGGTCCGCTCGCCCCAGGTTCCGACAACAACACACGCACGTCGCGACTCCGTTTCCACAGGTCCTGGCTTCGGCCGACAGATTGTGCGGCATGGTGGGGGCCTTGCGGCAAGGCCCCCTGTGCGCTATACCTTGAGAGTGGCAAGGAGTGGACGCACTCCTTGCCTGACGCGTATTCGGGCCCTTACGCGACTGCTTATGCTGACCGCATGATGGAGTTACCGCTCTCCGCGCTCGAAGTCGCCATGGTCCAGACCGGTACGCGGGCCGTGGACACGTTACGTGACACCACCGCCTTCGCTCAGCGCCTCGACGCCCTCGGCTATCGGCGGCTCTGGTACGCCGAACACCACCACTCCCCCGCCATCGGCGCGTTCCCGCCCGTCGTCCTCACCGCGCACGCCGCCGCGTCGACGTCGGCGGTCCGGCTGGGCTCCGGGGGCGTGCTCGCCCCCAACCACGCCCCCATCATGCTGGCCGAACAGTTCGGCACCCTCGCCGCGCTCCACCCCGACCGGATCGATCTGGGCATCGGCCGCGGCCCCGGCACCTTCGACGCGTCCACCGCCCGGGCACTGCGGCGCGGCGCCGGACCGACGACGGACGACGAGTACCGGGACGACGTGGCCGCGACGCTGCGGTTCCTGGTCGACGAGGTGGCGCTCGGTACGCTCCCCGAACCGTGGCTGCTGGCCTCCAGCACCGCCGGTGCCGCGCTGGCCGCGGAACTCGGCCTGCCCCTCGCCTTCGCCCACCACATCCGCCCCGACAACACCCTCGCCGCGCTCGGCCACTACCGGGCCCACTTCACCCCCTCCGCATGGTGTGCACGGCCCCGGGTGCTGGTGTGCGTGGAAACGGTCTGCGCCGAGACCGAGGAGGAGGCGCTGCGGCTGGCCGGACCGATGAACGTCGTCAAGGCCGGACTGCTCAAGGGCCACAGCGAGGCCCCGTTCCCCTCACCCACCGAGGCGGCCGCGCACCCCTTCACGGCGGAGGAGCGACAGGCGCTCGCGGCCTTCGGCGCCCAACAGGCGTACGGCACGCCCGAGACCGTCGTACGCCGCCTCACGGACGTGGCGGACGCGACCGGCGCGGACGAGCTGATGCTCGCCACCCCCGTCTACGCGCTGGCGGCCCGCCTGCGCTCGTACGAACTCGTCATGCGCCACGCCACCACGCCGTCGAGGACACCACAGCCCTGATCGGGGCTACTCCTCCCCGGGCTCGAAGTCCTCCACGAAGTAGCTGTCGTGCCGGATGCGGAACCGCTTGAGTTCCTCGCCGCCGCGCCGCGACATCTCCGCGACCCGCTCGAAGTACTCCTCGCGCGGGGCGCCCGGTGAGAAGAGCAGGAGCATGGACGTGGGCTCGTCGGTCACGTTCTTGAAGGCGTGCAGTCCGCCGACCGGTACGTACAGGAAGTCGCCCTCGCGGCCCGTGACCCACTTGTCGCCGTTGTACAGCTCCAGTTCGCCGGAGAGGATGTAGAAGGACTCCGACACCGCCTTGTGGAAGTGTGTCTTGGCACCGGCGGCCCGCGCACCCAACTCCACTTTGTACAGGCCGAATTCGCCACCGGTGGATTCGTTGGTGGCGAGGTAATGGGTGGCGCCGCCACCGGGCGAGGTGAGGTCCGGCGGGGTGTCGGCCCGGCGAAAGACCGCGTTCACCTCGCCCCTGGTGCCGTGGTACCGGGGCTGCGGGTACTCCAGGTCTTCCGGGTACGACATGATGCGCTCCTCTCGGCGGATCTCCACCCTCATGGTGGCTTCCGCAGCGAAAAGGTGGCATCGGGCGGACGGATGATCTTGAATCCGCACGGGCCGAGGGCCGGGGACCTAGGCCCGTGTCCCGCCTGCTCCTGGGCCTGCCGCCGCCCTGCGCCAGCGGCGTGCTGGCGCGCCCGCGCGGTGCCTGCGGCCTAGTTGCGCGCGCGCAACGTCTGCGAGAGCGCGTCAACGGTCACGTCCACTACGGCCAGGAGCTGCACCGGGCTCGCCCCGGCTCTGCTCATGACGGCGAGAGACTGGTTCACTGCCGCCGCGTGTACAGCGAAGGCCTCGGCGTCCTGGTCGGTCACTCGGCCGGCCTTCAGCGCGGCGCGCAGGCGCAGGCGCTGGAAGCCGAGCGCCTGCCTGGCGTGCGCCGCGACGGCCGGGCTCAGCACGGGAATCGCCATGGCCGACTGGGCGATCAGGCATCCATCGGGCAGTTCGGGATCGGCGATGCGCTCGAGGGTGACGTCGAAGAACGCGCGCACAGCCGCAAGGGGCTCGGTGGCCGCACACGACAGGGCGGCGTCGTACTTGTCGCCGTAGCGCGCGGCGTAGCGATCCAGGCAGCGCAGGAACAGCCTGTCCTTGTCGCCGAGCGAGGAGTAGATCGAGCTGCGGTTCAGGCCGGTTGCCCGGGACAAGTCGTCGACTGAGGTGTCGGCGTAGCCGGCGCGCCAGAACTGGATCATCGCGGCGTCGAGCGCCGCGTCCATGTCGAACTGCTTCTTGCCTGCCACGTGGCACTTCCTTGCCGGTGCGTGTCGGTCGTCCGGATGCTGCCCATCATTCCATCTTGAACTGATCGGTTCAAGATATGTTAGCTTTCGGGCATGCTCGTGACCGGGCTCGTTTCTCGCCAGCGGCGTGCTCGCCGCCACTGCCCCGGCCCTCGGGCGAACCGCCGGAGACCAGCACACCCCCCACACCGATGGAGGATCCGATGACCGCCTCCCAAGGCAGCCCCGTCCGCGACCTGCCCCTGCACGACCTGGCCGGATTCACCCACCGCTGGGTCGACGCAGACGGCATCCGCCTTCATGCGGTCGAGGGCGGCCAGCCGACCGGACCGGCTGTCGTCCTGCTCGCCGGGTTCCCGCAAACCTGGCGGGCCTGGCGAAAGGTCATGCCCAGCCTCGCCGACCGGTTCCGCGTCATCGCGATCGACCTGCCGGGCCAGGGCCACTCCGAGCGCCCGGAGCGCAGCTACGACACCCACTCGGTCGCCGCCCACGTCCACGCCGCCGTAAGGGCACTCGGCGTGCCGAACTACTGGCTGGCCGCCCACGACATCGGCGCTTGGGTGGCCTTCTCCCTCGCCCTCAACTACGAAAGCCAACTGCGCGGGGTCGCCCTGCTCGACGCCGGAATCCCCGGCATCACCCTCCCGGAAACGATTCCCACCGACCCGGCCCGGGCGTGGAAGACCTGGCACTTCGCGTTCCACCTCGTGCCCGACCTGCCCGAGGCCCTGCTCGCCGGCCGCGAACGGGAGTACGTCGGCTGGTTCCTGAAGGTGAAGGCCCTCGCTCCCGGCACATTCGACGACACCGACCTCGACCACTACGCAGCGGCCCTCGCCGCCGACGGCGGCCTCCGCGCCTCCCTCGCCTACTACCGGGACGCCGCCGAGTCGGCGCGCAAGAACCACCAAGCGCTCAGCCGGAAGCACCTGGCCGTGCCCGTCCTCGGAATATCCAGCAGCCACGGCTCCATCCCGGACATGGCGGCCTCCATCAGCCCATGGGCCGACCGCACCACCGGAGCCATCGTGCCTGGCGCCGGGCACTTCATCCCCGACGAGCAGCCCGAAGCCGTCGCTGCCGCGATATCCGACTTCATCACCGGCGGCGGCTGACGCCGCTCACGCCCCGCTAGGTTGTGCGGCATGGATGCGCATGAGGGTGTGGCCGTCGGGACACGTGCCTGGGTGGAACGGCGGGTGGGCGGAGGGTGCCGGGTCGAGGGGGTCGAACGGCTGCGGGGCGGGTGGACCTCGGAGATGCGGCGTCTGCGCATCAGCGGTCCCGGAACACCGCGGTGGCTCGTGCTGAGATCGTTCATCAAGCCCTTCTTCGCCCAGGCCGCGGAGGGGTTGCTCACTCGCGAGGCGGACATCCTGCGTCTGCTCGCGGAGACGGATGTGCCGGTGGCCGCCTTCAAGGGGGTCGACGCGACGGCGGCACACTGCGACCACCCGTCCTTGCTGATGTCGCTGCTGCCCGGCACCGTGCGGCTGGACGAGGAGGAAGCGGGACCGCGGGCCGAGCTGCTGGCGCGCCAGTTGCTCGCCATCCACCGCGTACGGGTCCCCGCCGCGACCCGGCCGCGCGTCTACGAGGCGTGGACGTCACCGGAACTCGTGCGCCTGCCCGAGTCCACCGGGCGGCCGGACGTGTGGCGGCGCGCTGTGGACATCATCCGCCGCGATCCCCCTGCCTACCAGCCCTGTTTCCTGCACCGGGATTTCCACCCCGGCAATGTGCTCTTCTCCGGACACGGCTCCGGGCTGGAGATCACCGGTGTTGTCGACTGGGTGGAGACGTCCTGGGGACCGGCCGATCTGGACGTGGCGCACTGCTCCACGGCCCACGCCCTCCTCTACGGCGCCCAGGAGGGCATGCGGTTCGCCGAGCGCTATCGGGCTTCCGGCGGCGTGTTGGACGAGGACCCCGCGGCGCACCTGTACTGGCGTGTGCTGGACGCGCTCGGGTTCGCTCCGGACGCCGAGAAGGTCGCCGGCCCGTGGCAGGAGCTGGGACGCGAGGATCTGACGCCGGAACTGCTCACCAGCAGGCTGGAGGACTACCTCGGCGAACTCCTGCGCCGGTTCGACCGCTGACGCTCAGCTCACCGCCGGGCGCAGGGTGCGGCAGGAGGTGATGAAGTCGAGGAGGGTGTCGACGCGTTGGCTGCGAGGGGTGTCGACGGCCCGGTTGATGACCTTGATCAGGTGTTCGTAGGCGTCGGTGTGGTCGTAGGAGGCGGTGTCGGCGATCTTCAGGGCCCAGCGCCAGTAGCCGCGGATGGTGTCGGAGAGGGGCATGCGGAAGCCCGCGACGACCTCTCGGATCGGCTCGACCACGGCGTCGCCGTAGGCGCGCAGGTAGGACGTGACGACGTCGGCCATGAAGGTGAAGTGGCGGGCCTCGTCGCGGCTCAGACGGGTCAGGACCTGGGCGAGGACCGGGTCGTCGACCACGGCGCGCAGCTGCTGGTAGTAGATCTGGGTGGCCTTCTCCTGGACGAGGGCGTACGCGAAGAACTGCACGGGGTGGCCGTAGGGCAGCTCGAAGCGGGACTGGCCGGGGACGATGAGGCTGTCGCGCACGGAGGCCGCGTCGCCCATGCCGGAGGTCTCCTGGTAGCGGGTGAGGGCGCGGGCGTGGGTGTCCTCCTCGTACGCCCAGCGGATGGTGAAGTGGTACAGCTCGCGGTTGTGGGCGTAGACCTCGGGCGGTACGGAGCCGTCGACGGGGAAGTGCTCGGTGTAGAGCGAGAAGTAGCCCGGGAGGTGGTCCTCGATGAGGGTGATGAACTCGACCGCGGAGCGCTCTCCCTCGGAGAGCCGGTTGGCGTCGGCGAGGTCCCAGTCGAGGCCGGATTCGACGCTCCACGGCCGGGCCTGGGCGGCGCCGGTGAAGTAGTGGCCGACGGCGCGGGCGATGGCGTCGGCGGGCAGTACGCCCGCGTCGGCGCAGGCGGTCCTGGTGGCGGTCATGGCGTTCCTCCTCGCGCAAGGCGCTGTCAGCGCGACTTGCGGCAGACCAGGGCGTAGTGCTTGGTGGTGTATCCCCAGCCCGCGTTGGCGGTCTCCAGATACCGCAGCAGCTGCTCGGTCAGGCCCTCGCGGTGCTCTTCCAGATCCTGGGTGGCGGCCGTCACGTTCGCCGTCCAGCACTCGATGGTGCGGTGGTAGTCGGCGGTGAGGTCGTGCACCGCGCGGATGGACAGGCCCGCTCCCTCCGCGGCGGCGACGAGTTCGGACAGCGGGCGCAGCTCGCCGGAGCCGAAGATGCCGTGGCGGATGAAATCGGTGCCGGGGCGTTCGTCGAACGTGCGGCGGACGGCCTCGCTGCGGAAGCAGCTCTCGGACAGATACAGCGTCCCGCCGCGCCGCAGCGCCCGGCGGATCTTCGCGAACACCTCGTCCAGGCCGTCCATGTGCACGACGGAGCCGAGCAGGGTGACGGCGTCGAATCCGCCGGGCTCGGGCTCGTACACCTCGAAGGCCGTGGTTTCGGTGTGCACCAGGGCCCCGAGGCCGCGTGCGGCGACACGCTCGCGGATGTAGGCGTGCTGGCGGGGCGCCGGGCTGATGCCGACCGTGCGGCAGCCGTACTCCTCGGCCATGAACAGCGGCAGGGCACCCCAGCCGCAGCCCGCGTCCAGGATCCGCTCGCCCCCGGTCACCCCGAGCTGCTCGGCGACCCATGCCAGCTTGCGGCGCTGGGCCTGCTCCAGGGTGTCGTCGGGGGAGGCGAACAGCGCGGAGGAGTACTTGCGCAGCGGGTCGAGGAACCGCGCGAAGATCTCCGGGTCGAGGTCGTAGTGCTGGTTGGTGGCGGCGACGGTCATGCCCGCCGCTCCCGCGCGGTCGCCCGCTCGACCAGCGCCACGACCTCGCGGATGGTGTTGACGCCGAAGATCTCGTCGTCCTCCAGCTCGATGTCGAAGGTCTGCTCGATCTTGGCGATGATGCGCACGACCTTGATGGAGTCGGCGCCCTCGACGCCGCGCAGGTCGGCGTCGGGGCTCAGCCCGTCCACGGGGCGGCCGAGGATCTCGGCGACGACCTCGGTGACCGTACGGGTGACGTCGGCGCGGGTGGTGGTGTCGGTGCTGCTGGTCATGTCATGCCTCCACGGCGTGCTGGTGGGGTCGGTAGTGCGCGGTGGCGGTGGCCACCGGGGTGCCGTGCTCGTCGAGCACGTCGGCGCGGGCGGTGATCAGTCCGTTGGTGGCCTCGGCGGCCTCGGCGACGCACCGGTAGCGGTGGCCGACGGCGACGACGCCGAGGTAGCGCATCCGCATCGAGGTGGTCAGCGCCGGGACGCCCAGCCGCAGGACGACGAGGTTGCCCATCGTCTCGTCGCAGATGAGGCCGAGGATGCCGCCGTGTACGACGCCCGGGTAGGACTCGTAGTGGTGGTCCAGCGCGAACGTGGTGCCGAGCCGGTCGCCGGTCCGCTCGAAGGTGAGGGACAGGCCACGGGGGTTGGCGGGTGCGCAGCCGAAGCAGTGGTGGTCGGCGCGGCCGGACCACGGCAGCGGTACGGCGTCGTCATCCGCCTCGGCGTCCCGCGCGGGCGCGCTCATCGGCTCATCCCAGCGCCGTCGCGATGGCGCGCCGCACGGCGCGGTTGGAGGAGAGGTCGTAGCCGGTGAGCGAGGAGAACGTACGGCGGATCTTCCCCTGGAGCGCGTCCAGTTCGCCCTGGTCGGCCACCGCGTCGAGGAAGAGCGCGAAGCCGGTGTCGATGGTCTCGGTGTCGCCGAGTTCGGCGAGCCCGGACTTGAACACCCCGACCGGATGCTTGATGCGGTCGTCGGAGGTGTAGAAGTACAGCGTCTCCAGCACCGAGGCGGTCTCCTGCGGATGCCGCGCGAGGCGCTGGGCCGCGAAGTGGCGGAACTCCTTGGCGTGTCCGGCCTCGTCGCGGCTGGCGCGCAGCAGCAGGTCCTTCAGCGCGGGCTCCTCGACCCACGCGGAGACGGCCCGGTAGACGTGGTTGACGGTCAGCTCGGAGATGATGTTCGTGGCGAGCGTCGCGGACGGGGTGGAGCCCGGGTCGTACGGGGCGCGCATGGCCGCCACCGCCCGGTTGTCGACGTGTTCACCGACGGCCTGGAGCCAGGAGGTGAACGCGAAGTGGTGCTGGACCTCCTGATAGCCCCAGATCACCGCGAACGCCGAGAAGTCGTAGTCGTCCGCGAACTCGTTGAGAAATCCGTGCACCGCGGCGATGACATTGGACTCGCCCATCACGGCGCTCTTCACCAGGGTGATGTACTCGGGCTTGACCAGGGAGCGGTCCACCTCGCCGAGGGGCAGTTCCGCCAGCCGCCAATGGCTTCTGTCGTAGTGCCGGAAGACTCCGAGACTGTGCATCCGGTCCATGTCCGGCGCATTGTCCGGTGCGTGAATGGTCATGAATTCGCCTTCGCGATCAGGTGGTCCCGCATGCCGAGCCGCTGGAGCTTTCCGCTGGTGGTGCGGGGAATCGACCGTGCGGCGACGAGTTGGACATTCAGCTGGGGCAGTCCGAGCACCGAGGTGCAGCGGGCGAGGATTTCCCGGGCGAGCCGGTCCTTTTCCGCGGGCTCGGTCAGCCGGGTTTCGGCGCACAGCACGATCTGTTCGTGTTCGCTGTCCTCGGTGAGCGCGAACGCGACACAGCGCCCCTGGTAGAGGCCGGGGACCGTGCGGGCGACGGATTCGATGTCGAGCGGATAGATGTTGGCCCCGCGGACGGTGATCATTTCCTTGGAGCGGCCGGTGAAGAACAGCTCGCCGTCGCGCCGGTAGCCGAGGTCCCCGGTGCGCAGCCAGCCGTCAGCGGTGAACGGATCGTCCACACCGCCGAGATAACCGCTGGTCACGGAGGGGCCGCGGACCTGGATCTCGCCGACCGTGCCGTCCGGCAGCGCCCGGTCGACTTCCGGTGAGGCCACGCGGACACTCATGCCGGGCGCGGCCCGGCCGAGCGCGACGATGCCGCGCACACCGGGATCGTTCTCGGACCGCGGCACCGCCGTACGGTCGTCGGAGAGGGCCGTGCGGTCGACCCACTCGACCACCGGCTCCCGGCCCAGCGGCGGCAGGGTGACCAGCAGCGTGGCCTCGGCCATCCCGAACGCCGGGGTCATCGCGGCGGGCCGGAATCCGGCCGGGGCGAAGTGGCCGAGGAAGTCGCGGACGGACGCGACGGAGATGGATTCGGCACCGTTGAACGCCACGCGCCAGCGCGACATGTCCAGCGACGGCACCTCCTCTGCGGGTACCGCCTCCACGAGCTGGTCGAAGCCGAAGTTCGGCATGGCGTTGATCGTGGAGGGCGTACGGAGGAACTCCTTCAGCCAGCGCCGGGGGCTGCGGACGAAGGCGGTCGGCGACCAGACGGTGACCGGGAGCCCGTGGAACAGGCCGGTGAGCGTGCCGAACAGGCCCATGTCGTGGAAGAGCGGCAGCCAGCTGCCCCAGCCGTCGCCGGGCCCGAGGGCGATCGCGGAGGTGATCGAGTCGGCGCAGGACAGCACATTGGCGTGGCTGATGACGACGCCCTTGGGGGCGAACGTGCTGCCCGAGGTGAACTGGATGACGGCCGGGTGTGCGGTGCTCGGCCGCGGCAGCTGGCCGGGGCCGCCCGCGGCGACGAGCCCGGCCGCGTCGAGGACGCGGGGGCCGGTGAGGCGGTCGGTCACGACGCGCATCGCGGGGACCGTGACCAGATGGCTGAGCCCTGCGGTGTCGACGATGCGCTGGGTGCGCCGCAGATAGCCCTCGATGTCGCGCAGGACGATCGGCAGCGGAAGCGGGCAGGCCGCGGCGCCGATCCGGGCGGAGGCGAGCAGGCCCTGGAGGAACGCGGCCCCGTTCGGGCAGAGGATGCCGATGGTGTCGCCCTCGGTGGCGCCCTCGGCCAGCAGGGCCGCGGCCATCCGCCGGGAGGAGTCGGCCAGTCCGGCGTAGGTGAGGCGGTCGTTCTCGCCGGGGTCGCTGGGGAAGGAGAGGGTCTGGCCGGGGTTGCGGGCGGCGGCCTCGTCGAACGCGGCGGTCAGGCCGGGGAACCCGTCAAACGTCACTGCGATCACCTCGGGTCGGGGCGGGGTGCGTACCGGACCGCAGCACCCGCAGCAGGGTGGGCGGGGTGAGCAGCGCGGTCGGGGGGAGGGTGAGGTTGGCGACGCGCATGAAGGTGCGGGCGACCTCCGGGTCCCGATGCGCGGCCACTTGGGCGCGGGCGGCGTAGGCGCTGACGAGGCGGGACCGCGGGGTGCGCGGCCCGACGACGCCGGGGTAGCGCAGATCGGAACCGGTGGACATCTGCCAGGCGATGTCGACCACGGCGGCGACCTCGCGGTGGAAGCGGACCGGGTCGGGCCCGCCGGGGCCGTCGGCGCGCAACCGGTCGCGGAGGACGAGGGCCTGCTGCGCGGCGACGGTCATGCCCTGGGCGTAGAGCGGGTTGAAGCTGGTGAAGGCGTCGCCGAGGACGAGGAACCCGGCGGGGGGCGCGGCGATACGGTCGTAACGGCGGCGCAGCGAGCCGCGGAAGCGGTGCGGCACCGGGTCGTCCAGCGGCTCGGCGTCCCGGACGATGTCATGGACGTCGCTGACCGGAAGGGTGGCGGCGAACGCCTCGAACCCGGCGTGGTCGGTGGGCGGATGGTCGCCGAGCATCCCGGCGAGGGTGACGTGCCAGCGGTCGCCCTCCAGGGTGATGGCCCCGCCGCCGCGCCATCCGGGCATGGTGGAGACGACGACGGCGAGGTCGCCGTCGAGGTGGCGGGGCCGGCGCCGGTACGTACGGGAGGCGTACCCGAGGTCGACGTCGACGCGCTCCTCGGCGGGGCGTTCATGGCCGAGCGCGACGAGCCAGTCGGGGGCGCGGGAGGCGCGTCCGGTGGCGTCCACGACCAGGCTGGCGTGGAGCACGTCCCCACCGTCCATGCCGTTTGAGTTGCCCGGCGCCGCGAGGCGGACGCCGGTGATCCGGCCGGGCCGCCCTCCCCCGGCCGCCCCCGCCGGAGCCTCCTGTTCCGCCGTCACAAGACCGGTCACGGTGCGGCCGGTCAGCAGATGGACGCCGGGCAGCCGCACGGTCCGCTCACGGATGGCGCCCTCCAGCATCGGCCTGCTGGCCAGCAGCGTGGTCAGGCCGGTGGAGGCCGGGTGCACCCGCAGCCCGGAGAGGTACCAGCGCGATTCGCGCAGCACCTCGGTGGTGGGCGCGCCGGCCGCCGCGAGCTGTTCGGTCAGGCCCGGGTACAGCTCCTCCATGATCTGGCGGCCGCGCTCCATCAGCCCGTGCAGATGCCTGCTCTGCGGGGCGCCCCGGCGCCAGCCGGTGCCGGGGCTGTCGTCGCGCTCGATGAGCACGACGCGGTCGAAGGAGTCCGCGAGCACCCGGGCGGCCAGCAGCCCGGCGATGCTCGCGCCGATCACCACCGCACGGCGTTCCGACATGCTCCGGCCCTTTCTCGTCCTGGCGTTCTCCGGTGGGGGCGGAAACAAATCTCGCCGGATGTGCGACGGGGAAGCAATGCGCTCGGGGAATTGCCTATCGCGTCATTGGCAGGTGCCCGCACCGCTCATTCGTCGGCATGGATTCAGGGCGAATTCACCTGGCGCCAGGAGTGTGGCGCGCATCGATCGGCCCGGCGTTCCGGAGCGCGTTCCGCGGAAGCGCGACGTTCTACGGAACCGGCCGGGCTTTTGCGGCAACCGGCGGGAGATGACTCCTCAGTGGACACTGCGACCGACAGCGGCGAGACACCGGCCGAGCCGTCCGCGACCGATGTCGCGATGGCCGATCTCTTTCTGCCCACCCAGCGTGCCGACCCCTATACCCCGGCCCGGATATTGCGGGAAGCCGGTCCGGTGCACCGCACTCCGCTGGGGCTGCATCTGCTGACGCGCTATGCGGAGTGCGCCTCGGTGTTGCAGAGCAACGACTGGAGCCACGCCGACGAGGCGGGCCAGCTGCATCCGAGCGTGTCGGCCGAGGACGCGGCGGAGGAGCTGCCGACCTCGTTCCTGTGGATGGACCCGCCGGACCACACCCGGTTGCGGACGCTGGTGTCCAAGGCGTTCACGCCGCGCACGGTGGCGGCGCTGCGGCCGCGGATCGAGCAGTTGGCGACCGGGCTGGTGGACGCGGCGCTGGAAGCCGGGGAGTTCGACCTGATCGACCTGATCGCGTATCCGCTGCCGCTCACGGTGGTGTGCGAGCTGGTGGGCGTACCGGCGGCGGACCACAAGGCGGCGCAGCTGTGGTCGCAGGATCTGGCGCGCGGCTTCGACCCGGATGTGCTGATGACGCCGGAGGCGCACGCCGCGCGGAGCACCGCGTCGCGCGAGTTCATGCGGTACTTCCGTGAGCTGATCGACCGGCGCCGGGCCGAGCCCGCCGACGATCTGCTGAGCGCGCTGGCGGCGGTGGAGGACCGCGGCGATGTGCTGACCGAGACGGAGCTGCTGACCACGTGTGTCACCACCCTGGTGGCCGGTCATGAGACGACCGTCAACCTGGTCGGCAGCGGGCTGCTGGCGCTGATGCGCAACCCGGACCAGATGGCGCTGCTGCGGGAGCACCCGGAGTACGTGCCGAGCGCGGTGGACGAGCTGCTGCGGTACGAGCCCCCGGTGCAGCTGACCACGCGGTCCGCCAAGCACCCGATGACCCTGGGCGGGCAGCGCGTCGAGGAGGGCGAGGGCGTGGTCGTCCACATCGCCGCGGCCAACCGCGACCCGGAGGTCTACCGCGACCCGGAGCGGCTGGACGTGGCGCGCTTCCACGACCGCGCCGCGCCGCCGCCCCGCCATCTGGGCTTCAGCCTCGGCATCCACTACTGCCTGGGCGCGCCGCTGGCGATGCTGGAGATGGAGATCCTGCTGAACGAGCTGATCCGCCGGGTCGGCACCATGGAGTCGCTGACGGACGAGCCGCCGTACAAGCCGAATCTGGTCGTCCGCGGGCTCTCGGCGCTGCCGGTGCGGTTCGGGGCGTCGTCGTGACCGGGACGCTCCCCGCCGAGCTGGATGTCTTCCGGCCGGAGCTGCGGGCGAACCCCTTCGACGCGTACCGGCGGCTGCGGGAGACCGGCCGGGTGCACGACACCGGGTTCGGCATCCATCTGGTGCCGGGTTACGAGGACTGTGCGGCGGTGCTGGCCGACCCGGACTGGGGGCACGGCTACACCGCGGGCATCAATCCGTTCCGGCCCGGGGTGGACGTGTCCCAGCTGCCCGGTTCGTTTCTGCTGCTCGACCCGCCGGAGCACGGGCGGCTGCGCTCGCTGGTGGCCAAGGCGTTCACCAGCCGGGCGGTGGCGGCGCTGCGGCCGCGTATCGCCCGTACCGTGGACACGCTGCTGGACGCGGCGCTGGAGGCCGGTGAGGTCGACCTCGTCCAGGCGCTGGCGTATCCCGTCCCGCTGATCACCATCTGTGAGCTGCTGGGGGTGCCCGCCGCCGACCGGGAGCTCTTCGGCGCCTGGACGGGCGACATCAGCCGGGGGCTCGACCCGGACGCGGTGCTCAGCGCGGAGGAGAAGACGGCGCGGCAGGTGGCGGTGCGCGCGTTCGACGGCTATTTCCACGACCTCATCGAGGCGCGGCGCACGGCGCCCGGCGAGGATCTGCTCAGCGAGCTGGTGGCCGTCGAGGAGAGCGGAAACCGGCTGACCGCGCAGGAGATCGCGGACATCGGCGTGCTGCTGCTGATCGCCGGACACGAGACGACGATGAACCTGATCGCGAGCGCGGCCCTGTCCCTGCACCGCACCCCGGCGCAGCGCGAGCGCTTGCGGAAGGATCCGGGGCTGGTGGCGGACGCCGTCGAGGAGTTCCTGCGCTACGACACCCCGGTGCCGTTCCCGACCCGGGTGGCGATGCGCGACACCACGCTGGCCGGGCGGGAGATGCCGCGCGGCACCGGGGTGGTGCTGCTGCTGGGGTCGGCCAACCGCGACCCGGAGGTGTTCGCGGAGCCGGACACCCTCGATGTGCTGCGGTTCGCCGGGAGCGGCGGCGCCCCGCGGCGGCAGCTGGCGTTCAGCCACGGTCCGCACTTCTGTCTGGGGGCGCCGATGGCCCGGCTGGAGAGCGAGATCACCCTGCGGCGGCTGTGCGAACGCGCCCCGGAGTTCGCCGTGCTGACCGAAGAGCCCGACTACCGGCCCAGCGTCTCGATGCGGGGCCCGGCCCGGCTGCCGGTCCGGCTGGCCGGCTGACGCACGAACACCCAGGAGGTATGCAGTGACATCCCGGACGCAGGAGCCCGCCACCCCGGTGGAGCGCCGTATCAGTGAGCTGACCGCGCTGCTGGAGAAGGGCATGGCCGAGGGCATCGGGGTCGGTGACTCGCTCGGTGTGATGTGCGCCGAGCTGGCCGAGGGGCGGGCGGTGTACACCCTCAAGCCGGGCCCCGCGCAGGCGAACGCCATGCTGACGGTGCACGGCGGGGTGCTGTCGACGCTGATGGACACCGCGATGGGCAGCTCGGTGTTCACCGCGCTGCCGGACGCCACCCTCTACACCACCCTTGAACTCAAGGTGAACTTCGTCCGCCCGGTCGCGCTGGACGACGGCGAGCTGCGCTGCGAGGCGCGGACGGTGCATGTGGGGCGGCGTACCGCCACCGCCGAGGCGCGGGTGTACAACGCGCAGGACAAGCTGGTGGCACACGGCAACTGCACCTGCCTGGTGCAGTCCTTCGGCTGAGGCGGCGGAGTGTCCGAGGTGACGGTGGTATGGGCCGACTTCGGCGGGGTGCTGACCCCGCCGGTCGGCCTCGCGCTGCGGCAGGTGGCCGACGCGGCCGGGGTCCCGGTGTCCGAGCTGCTGGCCGGAATTCGGCGGTTGGCCGCCCGGGACGGTACGGACCTGCTGGAGCCGCTGGAGCGCGGGCTGATCTCGCAGCGGGAGTGGGGCAGAAGGCTCACCGAGGAGCTGGCACCGGCGTATGTGCCGCGCGTCGATCTGGGCGACTTCGGCGACTTCTGGTACGCGGACCGGCCGCTCAACCGGGAGCTCCACGACGCGCTGGTGGCCCTGCGGGGGCGAGGGTTCCGGCTGGGCATGCTCACCAACAGCGTGCGCGAGTGGGAGGTCCACCGGACCGCGATCCTCCCTGATCAGAGCGTGTTCGAGCGGGTCATCAAGTCGCATGAGACGGGGCTGCGCAAACCGCAGCCGGAGATCTACCGGCTCGCCGAGGAGGCGTTCGGCTCCACCCCGGAAGAGTGTCTGCTGATCGACGACACGGAGGCCAACTGCGCCGCCGCCGAGGCGCGCGGCTGGCGGGCCGTCCGGCACCGGGACAACGGCAGCACGCTGGCGGCGCTGGACGCGCTGCTCGGAGGGTGAGGGCGGCCAAGCCCATGCCAGGTCGCCCGGATACTGCCAAGTACGATTCACCGCAGGTTCGTCCGGGACCATCAGCATGTCGGCCATACCTTGCGTGCGGAGGCCGCGATGGAATTCAGACACCTGATGTCCTTCCTGGCGATTACTGAAGAGCTGCATTTCGGGCGTGCGGCGGCGAAGTTGCACCTCACCCAGCCCTCGCTCAGCCAGCAACTGCAACGACTGGAGAAGTCCCTGGGCGTCGAACTGGTCGCCCGGACCTCGCACGAGGTGCGGCTGACCGAGGCGGGGCGGGCGTTCGAGGTGCAGGCCCGGACGATCGTCGCCCAGGTCGACAAGGCGACACACACCGCCCGGGAGGCGGCTGCCGGGCGGACCGGGTCGATCAACATCGGCTACAACTTCCCGGCCGGTCAGCATGTGCTGCCCTCGACGCTGGCCAAGATGAGCGCCGAGTTCCCCGATGTCACGGTCGGGCTGTGCGAGAAGCGGACCGGGCCGCAGCTGCGCGCCCTGGCCACGGGCGATCTGGACGTGGCGCTGGTGTACGGACACCCGGTCACCTCCGAGTTCCGCTACCGGCGGCTGCTCCAGGTGCCGCTGGTCGCGGTGGTCGGCCAGGGGCACCGGTGGGCCGGGCGGCCGGGGGTGCCGTTCGCCGAAGTGGCGCACCACGCGTGCATCCTGTTCGCCCGCGAGCAGTGTCCGGCGATGTACGACGCGATCCTGGCGGCGGCGCAGCGCTGCGGGATCACCCTCAACGTGGCGCACACCCTGAACGATCCGGGGGCGACGGCGATCGTGGTGTCCATCAAACCACTGGTGGGTTTCGCCTCCATGTCGCGCGGGCTGTCGGTCGGTTCGGGCAGCGGTGGCATCCGTCCTGCGGTGGTGCAGCTGTACGACCCGGTGCCGATGATCGACCTGTGCGCGGTGTGGCGCGCCTCGGACGACAACCCGCTGGTCGAGGCGTTCCTGGACTCCGTCGAGGCGGTCCGGCCGTTCGACGCCCCGGGGCTGGTCCGCGGCGAGTCCAAGCTGCTGCGATAGGAAACCCCAACTGCCCGTTCACAAAATACGCGTTGCCGACCCTCGGCGGGTCATCGAGAATTTTTTCACGTGACGACAATTTCGCATTCCAGGAATGGTCTCGACCTCCCCGACGAACACGGCCTGTTCCACGTTCTGGACAGCGCTGCCGCCACCGACCCGGACCGTATCGCGCTGCTCCGGAAGACCGAAACCGGATGGCAGGACATCAGTATCCTGGAATTCACCGAACAGGTGAATTCGGCGGCCCGGGCCCTGCTCGCGCAAGGCGTCCGCTCCGGTGACCGCGTAGCGATACTCGGCCGAAATTCCTTTGAATGGGTCCTGGCCGACTACGCCGTCCTCAGCATCGGCGCGGTCACCGTACCGGTCTACCCCACCGCCTCCGGGCATCAGATCCGCCACGTCCTCACCGACTCGGGCGCGGCCTGGTACTTCGCCGAGACCCCCGAGGACCGGGAGCGGCTGGAGGCGGCCGGGGCCAAGGGCGTATGGCTGCTGGCCGAGGTGGACCAGTGGAAGGTCACCGGCCGCGAGGAGGAGCTGCGGGAGCGCCGCGCCCGGGTCACCGCCGACGCCCCGGCCACGATCGTCTACACCAGCGGCACCACCGGCCTGCCCAAGGGCTGCGTGCTCACCCACCGCAACATGTACGCCTCGTCGGCCAACACCGTGGAACAGACCGGCTGGCTGTTCCGGCGTGCGGCCCAGGACCCGTCGGCCGGGCAGGCGGCCACGGTGCTCGCGCTGCCGCTGTCCCATGTCTTCGGCCGGACCCTGATGCTGTCCTGCCTGTGCGGCGGCACCCGGACCGCGCTGGTACCCGGCGTCCCGGAGCTGCTGGCCGAACTCCCAGTGCTCCGGCCGACGTTCCTCGCCCTGGTGCCGTACGCGCTGGAGAAGATCCGCAAGGGCAGCCGCGCCCTGGTGGACCCCGCGGCGGAGGAGACCGCCATCGCGATGGGCCTGGCCGAGGCCCGCGGGGAGGCCGTCGACCCCGCGCTGGCCATGGAGTACCAGGCCCTGGACGGGGACGTGTACGAGCGGCTGCGGGAGAGCTTCGGCGGCCGCTTCCGGTATGTGATCTCGGGCGGCGCGTCACTGGACGAGACCACCGCGGCCTTCTACGCCGGGATCGGCGTCACCATCCTCAACTGCTACGGGCTGACCGAGGCGGCGACCGCGGTCACCGTCAACGCGCCCGACACCAACCGGATGGGCACGGTCGGGCGGCCGATCCCGGGCACCACCGTGGCCATCGCCGAGGACGGCGAGGTGCTGGTGCGCGGCGCCAATGTGTCGCCCGGCTACTGGCCGAAGGGCCGCAAGCGGACGGGCGCCGCGGGCACCCGGGCCGGCGGCGGCGAGCGGCCGTGGCTGCACACCGGCGACCTCGGGCGGCTGGACGACGACGGCTACCTGATCATCACCGGGCGGGCCAAGGAGATCCTGGTGACCAGCGGCGGCAAGAACGTCTCCCCCACCCCGCTGGAGGACCGCGTCCGGCTGCATCCGCTGGTGAGCAACTGCATGGTCGTCGGTGAGGGCCGCAGTTATGTCACCGCCCTGATCACCGTGGACGGGGCGGCGCTGGCGAAGTGGACCGCCGACCGGGAGCCCGCGCACGACGGCGCCGGGTGGACCGGGCACCCCGCGCTGCTCGCCGAGGTCGAGACGGCCGTCGCCGACGCCAACTCCCTGGTGTCCCGGGCCGAGTCGATCCGGCGCTTCCGGGTGGTCGAGGGCGACTTCACCGTGGAGGCCGGGCTGCTGACGCCGTCGATGAAACTGCGCCGGGCGGCCATCGAGAAAGCCTTCGCCGACGATGTCGAAGCGCTCTACGAAGCGGCCCGGCAGAGCTGAATGTCCGTCCGGTGAACCGCGCCGCAACAACGCACCCCGTTATGCGGCGCATTCATTTCCCCGGCGTTTCCAATTCTTCTCTCCGCCCCGATTCCCCGCCCGTCTTCATTGCTCCAGCTAATCGAATGATGGGTTCCCGCTGTTGACGTTGACCGCATTTTCCGGCGGTCGACAGAATCGCTTGTGCCGACATCACCACTGGAGCGATCTCTTATGTATGACGTCATTGTTGTGGGCGCGCGCTGTGCCGGTTCACCACTGGCCATGCTGCTCGCCCGGCAGGGTCACCGGGTCCTGGTGCTGGAGCGGTCCACGTTCCCCAGCGACACCGTCTCCACCCACTACATCCACCAGGCGGGGCTGTCCCGGCTTAAGTCGTGGGGACTGCTCGACCGGGTCGTCGCCAGCGGGGTTCCGCCGATCCGGCGGCTGAACTTCTCGTACACCGGCATCGACATCGCCGGGTTCGCCGACCCGATCGACGGCATCGACGCCGTGTACTGCCCGCGCCGCACGGTGCTGGACGCCATCCTCGTCGACGCCGCCCGGGAGGCCGGTGCCGAGGTGATCGAGGGGTTCACGGTCACCGATGTGCTGTTCGACGGCGACCGGGTGACCGGGGTCAAGGGCCGTGAGGGCGAGGGCCCGGAGCGGGAGTTCCGCGCCACCGTCACGGTCGGCGCCGACGGCCGCAACTCGGTGGTGGCCGACAAGGTGGGCGCCGAGATCTACCGCCGCGTCCCGGCCGCCTGCTTCGTCTACTACTCGTACTACGACGGCCTGGACTGGGGCATGCACCACCGCACCGCCTTCGGCCAGCAGCAGATCGGCACCTGGCCCACCAACGACGGGCAGAACCTGCTGGCCGTCATGCGCAGGAACGACCGCTTCGGCGCGTTCCGGCGCGATGTGGAGGGCAGCTTCCAGGAGGTGTACGACCAGGTCGCACCCGACCTCGGCGAGGAGCTGCGGGACAGCGGGGTGCGCACCGAGAACTTCCGGCCGATGCGCTACCCGGACAACTACTACCGCGCCTCGCACGGCCCGGGCTGGGCGCTGGTCGGCGACGCCGGTTACCACAAGGACCCCTTCACCGGCTGGGGCATCACCGACGCCTTCAAGTACGGCGAACTCCTCGCCGAGCAGCTGCACCTCGGGCTGTCCGGGCAGCGCCCCATGGACGCCGCGCTCGCGGAGTACGTCAAGCTGCGCGACGAGCAGAGCAACGGCACCTTCGAGCTGACGTGCAGCCTGGCCGAGCTGTCCCTGACCCCGTACCACGACTCGGTGTTCCGCGCGGCCAGCCAGAGCCCCTCGTACACCGCGAAGTTCTTCGGCCTCATCGCGGGCGGCATCCACGGCGACGAGTTCTTCGCGCCCCGGAACCTCGAAGCCCTCTACGAAGAGGTCGGCTTCCCGCGGGACAAGCGCCTGCTCACCCAGCCCTGACCCACACCCCACCCCCGGCCGGACCGCCGGCCGGATGACCGAGAGGACATCCCCGTGCCGACGATCCGGCTCACCGTGCTCGGCGACAGCTTCGTGGAGGGCAGGGGCGACCCGGCGCCCGGTGACGGCTTCCGCGGCTGGGTCTCCCGGTTCGCGGGCGGGCTGAACCTGCCGCGCAAGACCGTGCTGAACCTCGGTGTGCACGGCGCCACCACCCAGGCGGTGGTGGACGGCCAGCTGCGCCGCGCGCTCGTCAACAAGGCCCCGCTGACCGGGGTCGTCGTCGGGGTCAACGACCTGATCGGCGACTACGAGCGGACCCGCTTCCGGCGCAACCTGCACACCATCTTCAGCTCGCTGGCGGGCGCCGACACCACCGTCCTGACCGCGAGCTACCCCGACATCCCCGCCAACCTGCCGCTGCCCGAGCGCTTCCGCGCCCAGATGCGCGAGCGCTTCGCCGAGGCGAACGCGGCGCTGTACGACATCACCCGCGCCACCGGCACGCTCTGCCTGGACATCGGCAGGCTGCCGGAGTGGCGCGACCCCGCGCTCTGGTCCGGGGACGGTCTGCACCCCAGCCCGCTCGGCCACCAGCGGTTCGCCGACTCCATGGCCGAACTGTTCTCCCGCACCACCGGCATGACCGGTCTGCAAGCCGCCTGACCGCGGCCCCCTTGATGAGTTCCCGGCAGTGAGTTTCCCGGAAGGAAAGACATGAGCGAGGAGTTGGCCGACCGCCGGCTGGCCCGCACCCCGATCGCCATCGTCGGCACATCGGGGCTGTTCCCGATGGCGCGCAACCACCGCGAGTACTGGCAGAACGTCGTGGACGGGACCGACTGCACCCAGGAGGTGCCCGAGTCCCGCTGGCGTCTGGACGACTACTACGACGCCGACCCGGACGCACCGGACAAGACCTACTCGCGGCGCGGCGCGTTCCTGCCCGACGTGGACTTCAACCCGCTGGAGTTCGGGCTGCCGCCCAACCAGCTCGAAGTCACCAGCACCATGCAGACCCTCAGCCTCGGCGTGGCGCGCGATCTGCTGCTCGACGCGGGTGCCCCCGAGTCCGGCTGGTACGACGCCTCGCGCACCGGTGTGGTGCTGGGCACCACGGGCCCGGTGCCGCTGATGCACCCGCTGGCCGCCCGGCTCTCCACCCCGGTGCTCAAGGAGGTGGTGCGCAGCTGCGGGCTGACCGCTAGGGACGCCTCCGAGATCGCCGAGAAGTACGTCAAGGCGTTCGCGCCCTGGCAGGAGAACTCCTTCCCCGGTCTGCTGGCGAACGTGGTCGCGGGCCGGGTGGCCAACCGGCTGGGCCTCGGCGGCATGAACACCACGGTCGACGCCGCCTGCGCCGCCTCGCTGTCCGCGATCCGGCTGGCGGTGGCGGAGCTGGTCGACGGCCGCGCCGACATGATGCTCACCGGCGGTGTGGACACCGAGAACACCATCTTCATCTACATGTGCTTCTCCAAGGTCGGGGCGCTGTCGAAGACGGACACCATCAGCCCGTTCTCCGACGCGGCGGACGGCACCCTGCTCGGCGAGGGCATCGGCATGGTGGCCCTGCGCCGCCTGGACGACGCGCTGCGCGACGGCAACCGGATCTACGCGGTGATCCGCGGCATCGGCTCCTCCAGCGACGGCCGTTCCAAGAGCATCTACGCGCCGCGCGCCGAGGGCCAGCGGATCGCCCTGGACCGCGCGTACGCCGACGCCGAGGTCTCCCCCGCCTCCGTCGAGCTGTTCGAGGCGCACGCCACCGGTACGTCCGTCGGCGACCGCACCGAGCTGAGCGCCCTGGGCGACCTGCTGCGCGACGCCTCCGACGAGCCGCACTTCGCCGCGCTGGGCAGCGTGAAGTCGCAGATCGGCCACACCAAGGGCGCGGCCGGTACGGCCAGCCTGATGAAGCTCGCGTTCGCGCTGCACAACAAGGTGCTGCCGAGCACCATCAACGTGGACGAGCCGAACAGCGCCGTCGACTTCGCCGACGCGCCCTTCTACGTCAACGTCAAGACCCGCCCGTGGATCCTCGACCCGCAGCGGCCCGTGCGCCGGGCCGGAGTGTCCGCGATGGGCTTCGGCGGCACCAACTTCCACATCGTGCTGGAGGAGCGGGCGGCGGAGGCGGCCGAGCGGCGCGTCACCCACCGCACCGCGCAGGCACACCTGTGGCATGCCCCGGACCCGGCGGCCCTCCTGGAGCGCTTGCGGTCCGGCGCGCCCGCCTCGGACGCGGACGACATCCCGGCCGGTCACGCCCGGATCGGCTTCGCCGCCTCGGACGAGGAGGCCGCCGCCGACCTGCGCGAACTCGCCGTACAGCAGCTGGCGGCCGACCAGGATGCCGAGGAATGGACGCATCCGCGCGGCGTGTACTTCCGCCGCGGCGCCGCCGAGAACCTCAAGGTCGGCGCGCTGTTCGCGGGCCAGGGCAGCCAGTACCTCGACATGGGCCTGGACGCGGCGCTGAACGTCCCCGTCGTCTCCGCCGCCTTCGACGAGGCCAACGGACACTTCTCCGGCGCGGAGACCCGGCTCGGCAAGGTCGTCTTCCCGCCGCCGGTGTTCGACCCGGAGCAGCGCCAGGAGCAGGAGGCCGCGCTGCGCCGCACCGAGCACGCGCAGCCCGCGATCGGCGCGCTGTCGGTCGGCCAGTTCCGCTACCTCACCGAACTCGGGTTGTCCTGCACGGCGCTGGCCGGGCACAGCTTCGGCGAGCTGACCGCGCTGTGGGCGGCCGGTGCGCTGTCCGACGAGGACTACTTCACCCTCGCCCGGGCGCGCGGCGCGGCCATGGCGCCCACCGACGACGGGGACACCGGCACCATGGCGGCCGTGCAGGCCGGTGAGGAGCGGGTCACCGAACTCCTCGCGGACTTCCCCGGCGTGGTGATCTGCAACCTGAACGCCCCCGACCAGGTGGTCGTCGGCGGCCCGACCGAGGACGTCGAACGGCTCACCGAGGTGTGCGCCGAGCAGGAGATCAACGCGCGGCTGCTGCCGGTGTCCGCGGCGTTCCACACCCGCTATGTCGGCCACGCGGTGGACGCGTTCCGCCCGGCGGTCGAGACCGCCCGGGTCGGGGAGCCCGCCGTGCCGGTGCACGCCAACACCCCCGGCGCCGCGTACGGGGCCGACACCGGCGCCAACGCGCGGACCCTGGTGCGTCAGCTGCTGGAGCCGGTGGACTTCGTGGCCGCGCTGCGGTCGATGCACGAATCCGGGGTCACCGTGTTCGTCGAGTTCGGGCCCAAGCAGGTGCTCACCCAGCTGGTGCGCCGCACCCTCGGCGACGACGTGTACGCCATCCCCACCGACAGCGGCCCGCTCGGCGACAGCGACACCGCGCTGAAGCAGGCCGCCGTGCGGCTCGCGGTGCTCGGCGTCCCGCTCTCCGGCGTCAACCGGTACGCCGAACCGGCCCCCGAACGCGCCGAGTCCGGCGGTATGACCATCGCGCTGTCGGCGCCCGAGTACGTGCCCGAGGAGCGCGCCGCCGCGTACCAGGAGGCGCTGGACAGCGGCTACCAGGTGCGGCTGCCCGCTCCGGAGCCGGTGGCCGGGGCCGCTCCGGTTCCCGTCGCCCCCGCGCCCGTACCCGCTTCCGTTCCCGCCCCCGCTTCCGCCCAGCAGATCAGCGCCCCCGTGGAGGACCCCGTGCGCAGCCCAGTGGAACAACACCTCGCCCTGCACAGCCAGTATCTGGAGAGCCAGTTGCAGGTGGCCGACCAGGTCGCCGACGCCCTGCGGCAGCCCGCGCAGCCGCACACCTCCGAGGCCATCAACGCCGTGGCGCAGCAGAGCGTCGCCATCGGCCGCGCCCACGCCCGGGCGAGCGAGATCCTGGCCACCCTGGCGGAGCTGGACGCGGGCTTCCCCAACGGCGCCTTCGCCGCCACCCCGCGGTCCTTCACCCCGGGTACGGCCGACGGGGACGTCCCCGAGCTGCTCAGCGCGCCCGTACGGCCCGAACTCGCCGTCCCGGCCCCGGCGCCCGCCCCGGCCGCCGCACCCGCCCCCGCTCCGGTGGCGGCCCCCGCCCCCGCCCCCGTGCCCGCACCGGCCCCGGTGGCCGCTCCCGCACCGGCTCCCGCACCCGCGCCCGTCGCCGAGCCGTCGGCGAACGGTGGCGCCGCCACCGGCGACGACGACGTCCGCACCGTGCTCGTCAACGTGATCGCGGAGAAGACCGGTTACCCCGCGAACATGATCGACCCGACCATGGACCTCGAAGCCGACCTCGGCGTCGACTCCATCAAGCGCGTGCAGGTGCTGGGCTCCATCCAGGAGCGGATGCCCGACCTCCCGGAGATCCGGCTGGAACAGCTCGGAGAGTTGCGAACCGTCGATCAGATCGCCAACTACCTGGCCACCGGAGAGGGTGATGTCGACCCAAAAGGGCGTGACGCCGGGGCGAACGCGCCCCGGCAGGCCGTCGACCTCGTGGGGCTGCCCGCGGTCGACGTGATCGAGCGGCCGTACCCGGCGGAGCCGGTCGCGGTCCTGCTGGACGAGGGCGGCGCCGACGGCGGCGCGCTCGCCACCGCGCTGGAGGGCCAGGGCTGGACGGTCCGCCGGACGACACCGCGGGACGAGGCGGCGCACACCGGCCGCGTCGACCTGTACGTGGCGCTGGTGGACGCCGCCGACGACTGGCCGGACGCCGAGCGGCGGCTGACCGAGACGATCCTGACCGCCGGACGGGCCGCCGACACCCTCGATGCGGCCGGCGGCCGGGCCGGGTTCGTCACCGTCACCCGACTCGACGGCGGCCTCGGTCTGCACGGCCGCCGTGGCGCGGTCGCGTCCCTGGTGGGCGGCGTCGGCGGGGTCGTCAAGACCCTGGCGGCCGAGCGGCCCGCGCTGTTCTGCCGCGCGCTCGACATCGAACCGGCGCTGTCCGCGGCGGAGTTCACCGCCGCGGTGCTCACCGAGATCCGGGACGCGGCCCGTGACACCCTCGAAGTGGCCGTCGACGAGCACGGCGCCCGCTGGGGCGTAGTGCCCGGCAGCCACGGCGAGGCCCAGCGGGTCACCACCGTGGACCTCGACGGCGACCTGCCCGCCACCGCCCTGACCGACGCGGATCTGCTGCTGGTCACCGGTGGTGCCCGGGGTGTGACCGCCGAGTGCGTCCGAGCGCTCGCCGAGCACGCGCCCGCCCGCTTCCTGCTGCTCGGCCGCACCGCACTGGAGCCGGAGCCGCAGTGGGCGGCCGGGGTCGCCGACGACGGCCTCCAGCCCGCCGTGATCGCCGGTCTCGCGGCGGACGGGACCCGCCCCACCCCGCGCGAGGTGCGCCGGGTACACGGCGCCCTGCTGGCCCAGCGGGAGATCCGCGCCACGCTGGCCGCGCTGGGCGACCGCGGGGAGTACGTGGCCGTCGACACCACCGACCGGGACGCCGTCCACGCGGCGCTGGAAACCCACCGCGACCGGATCACGGGCGTGGTGCACGGCGCCGGGGTGCTCGCCGACGCGCTGCTGCCGGACAAGACGCCCGAGCAGATCGCCAAGGTGCTCGCCCCCAAGCTCGACGGGCTGCGCCATGTGCTGGACGCGCTGGACGGCACCGCGCTGCGCCATCTGGTGCTGTTCACCTCGGTGGCGGGCCTGCTCGGCAACCCGGGCCAGGCCGACTACGCGGCGGCGAACGAGGCCCTGTGCCGGTTCGCGGCCGGATGGCGGCACGTCCACCCCGAGGCGCGGGTCACCGCGATCGACTGGGGCGCCTGGGACGCCGGGATGGTCACCCCCGAGCTGCGGGAGCTGTTCACCGCCCGTGGCATCCCGCTGCTCGACCCCCGGGTCGGCGCGCGGGCGTTCGTCGGTGAGTTCGCCGGGCCGCCCGCCACCGAGGTGTGCGTCCTGGTCGGCGAGAACACCGCGCTCGGCGGCGGCCGGCCGGCCGTGGCCCCGGCCTTCTCCGCCCACCGGGACCTCACCGGCATCGACGCCGACGAGGTGATCCAGGCCCACCGGATCGGCGAACACGCCGTGCTGCCCGCCACGTTCGGCCTCGGCTGGCTCGTCGGCGTCGCGGAACGGGCCCACCCGGGCCTGCGGGTGGTGCGCGCCCTGGACTACCAGGTGCACAAGGGCATCGTCTTCGACGGCACGGTCTACGAGGACTTCCGCGTCCAGGCCGAAGCCGAGGCGGGCGACGGGGACGAGGTGATCGTCCGCGCCGCGGTGCGCAGCCGCTCGGCCGCCGGGGCGCTGGTCTCGCACTACGCCGGTACGCTCCTCCTCGCGCCCGAGCCGCCGGAGGCGCCCGTGATCGACGTACCGCCGGTCACCGAGAGGCCCGAGGACGGTCTCGACATCTACCGCGAGGCCACCCAGTTCCACGCGCCGCGCCTCCAGGGCATGCGCCGGGTGCTCGACCGCTCGGCGGAACGCATGGTGCTGCTGTGCCGTCTCGCCGACGCGGACGTGGCCGGTGGCGCGTACGCCGGACGGCTGCACAGCCCGGTCCTCGCGGACGTCCTGCTCCAGGGCCCGCCGGTGCTGGGCAAGGAGCTGCTCGGCGGGGCCTGTCTGCCGCTGGGCATCGGCCGGGCCGAGTGGTACGCACCGCTGCCCGACGACGAGCCGTATCTCCTGGTGCTGGATGAGGCGCGCCCGTCGGCGGGCGGGGTCACGGTGACCGCCACCGCGGCCACGGCCGACGGGCGGGTGCTGTGCCGCTTCGCCGATGTCACCGTCGTGTCCACTCCGGACATGACGGACAAGTTCCGTGAGTCGGTACGGCGGTGGCACCAGCCGTCCGGCCAGGAGGAGACGACCGCGTCATGACCGAAGTCCTGGAGTTCGAGGGCGAGCCGTTCGACGCGGTCGCCTGGACCGCTCCCCCGGCCCCACAACCCGAACCGGCCGCACAGCCCGAACCCCCCGCTCCGGCCGCTCCGGCCGCCGGTGCGGCGCCGCAGCCCGTCTCCACCCTCGTCGAGCTGCGCACCGCCCTGGTCAGCGCCCACTCGGGCGCGCTCCGTGCGCAGGCGGCGCTCCAGCGCCGTCTGCTGGGCCTGCCGGGCCGGACCGCCGTGGCGGCCGGTCCGGCCCCGGCGGCCGCAGAGGGCGCGTTCAAGCCGCTGGCCCGCTCGGTGGTGACCCGGCTGGGCGCCACCGAGCTGCGGCGGCTGGCCGTGGGCGACATCGCCGGGGTGTTCGGCGCCGGTTACGACCAGGAGGACCGCAACCCCGATGTCCGCCTCGCGGACGGTGCCGACGTGGTGCTGTCCGAGGTGACCGCGCTGGAGCTGCGCGGCGGCGCCGAGGGACAGGGCCGGGTGGTGGCGCGTACGGTGCCGGGGGCCGACCCGGTCGAGGCGACCGTACAGGCCGCCCAGGTGTTCGCGCTGTTCACCGGGGTGCATCTGTGCCTCGCCGACGCACGGTTCGTCCGCGTCGCCCCGGAGCACACCCGCGTCGAGCCGGACCCGGCCACCGACACCGATGCCGACACCGACACCACCGGGCTCGATGTCGAGGTGGAGTGGATCGACCTGGTGCCGCGGCCCGGGCTGCGGGTGCGCGCCCGCAGTGGCGGCGCCGTGGTGGCCGGGGTCGAGGTGGCCGTCCACGAGAAGCCCGGGGTGCCGGTCGGCCCCGAGCGCGGCGGCTTCCCCGCCCGGTGGCTCGGCCGCAAGAGCGCGCGGGGCGAACGGGTCCTGCTCGGCGAGTTCCAGCTCGCCCATCTGGCCCGGGGCGACCAGGGCCTCGCGCTGGGCCCGGAGTTCGCCCACTACACCGGCATCAAGGCGACCCGGATTCCCACCGGCGGGCTGCTGCTCGTCGACCGGGTCGTCGACATCCAGGGCGAGCGCGGACGGCTCGACAGCGCCACGTACCAGACCGAGTACGACTCCCCCGCCGACTCCTGGTACTACTCGGACACCGCCAACGCGTCCATGCCCAACTGCGTCTACATGGAGACCTCCCTCCAGTCGGCGCTGCTCATCGGCTACCACCTCGGCGCCACCCTGAGCAGGCCCCACGAGACGCAGTGCCTGCGCAACCTCGGCGGTACGGCCACCGTGCTGCACGAGGTCGATCTGCGGGACACCACCATCCGGCAGGATTCCGCGCTCACGTCCACCACGCCGATGCCCGGCTCCACGCTCCAGAGCTTCACGTACACCCTCGCCGCGAACGGGGTGCCCTTCTACTCCGGGGAGACCCTGTTCGGCTACTTCAGCGAGGAGGCGCTGCGCAACCAGACCGGCCTCGACGCGGGCCGCGACGTGCCCACGTGGCAGGACGAGAACCCCACCGCCGAGGGCCGTGTCATCGACGTCGCCGCCCGGCGCGCCGACCCGGCCGCTCCGCTGTGCTCCCGCGACAAGCTCGCGCTGCTCGACGAGCTGACCGTGGTGGACGGCGGTGGCCGGTACGGCAAGGGCTATCTGCACTCGACCCGGGCCATCGACCCGGACGACTGGTTCTTCGTCCGCCACTTCCACCTCGACCCGGTGATCCCCGGTTCGCTCGGCGTCGAGACCGTCCTCCAGGCGATGCAGGAGTGGCTGCTGGACTCCGGCCTCGCCGACGGCATGCGCGACCCCGGCTTCGTACTGCCGGTCGGTGTGCCGTTCACCTGGAAGTACCGGGGCCAGTTCCTGCCCACCGACGGCTCCACGACGCTGGAGGTGCACATCAAGGAGATCCAGCACAAGTCCGGGCGGCTGCGGGTCATCGGCGACGCCAGCATGTGGAAGCCGGGCCTGCGCATCTACGAACTCACCGACATCGCCATCGAACTGCGCGAGCAGGGAGCCGCACCGTGGTGACACCGACCGACCGGGCGGCGGGCGTGGCCCGGGAGCCCGAGGCGATCTACCGCGAGCTGAATCTGCTGGACCGTCCGTGTTTCGTCGTCCGCGACGAGCTGGGCGTCGGGGTCACCACCGACGCCCGGCTCGCCCGCCGGGCCCAGGTGCTGGCCGCCGTGCCGTCCCTGCCGACCGGCTCGCTCGGCGACACGGCCTTCCGCGCCGCCCATGGCGTCGGCCACGCCTACCACGGCGGGGCGATGGCCAATGGCATCGCGTCGGCCGACATGGTGATCGCCCTGGCCCGGGCCGGTTTCCTGGGCTCGTTCGGCGCGGCCGGGGTGCTGACGGACAAGGTGGACACCGCGATCCGCCGCATCACCGCCGAGGCACCGGGCGCGCCGTTCGCCGTCAATCTGATCCACAGCCCGAACGAACTCGCCATGGAGCGGGCCGTGGTGGAGCTGTGCCTGCGCCACCAGGTGCGCTGCGTCGAGGCGTCGGCGTTCCTGGACCTCACCCCGCAGGTGGTGCACTACCGGGCCGCCGGGCTGTCCCGGGACGCCGAGGGCCGGGTCACGGTGGCCAACCGGATCATCGCCAAGGTGTCCCGGGCGGAGGTGGCGGAGCGTTTCCTGCGCCCGGCGCCCGAGGCGATGCTGCGCTCCCTGGTGGAGTCCGGCGCCATCAGCGCCGAACAGGCCGAGCTGGCGCGGCGGGTGCCGATGGCGGACGACATCACCGCCGAGGCGGACTCCGGTGGCCACACCGACCGGCGCCCGCTGGTGGTGCTGCTGCCCGAGCTGATCGCGGTGCGCGACCGGATCCAGCGCGAGCTGGGGTACGCGCGCCCGGTGCGGGTCGGCGCGGCGGGCGGCATCGGCACCCCGGCGGCCGCGGCGGCCGCGTTCGCGCTGGGCGCCGCGTATGTCGTCACCGGCTCGGTCAACCAGGCGTGTGTGGAGAGCGACCAGTCGCCCGGGGCGAAGGAGCTGCTGGCGTCCGCCGGGGTGGCGGACTGTGTGATGGCTCCGTCGGCCGACATGTTCGAGGTGGGCGTCGATGTGCAGGTGCTCCAGCGCGGCACGATGTTCCCCGGCCGGGCACGGCGGCTGTACGAGGTGTACCGGACGCACGACTCGCTCGAATCCCTCGGGGACGGCGAGCGGGCCGAACTGGAGAAGCGTGTCTTCCAGCGCCCGCTTCAGGACGTGTGGGAGGACTGCACCCGGTTCTTCGCCGAGCGGGACCCGGAACAGATCGAGCGCGCGCGGGACAACCCCAAGCGCCGGATGGCGCTGGTGTTCCGCTGGTACCTGGGGCTGTCCTCGGGGTGGAGCATCCGCGGGGTGCCCGAGCGGGCGGCGGACTACCAGATCTGGTGCGGCCCGGCGATGGGCGCGTTCAACCAGTGGGTCGCGGGCACCCATCTCGCGGCGCCCGCGCACCGCCGCGTCGCGGAGGTGGCCACGCACCTGATGCGCGGCGCGGCCTTCGCCTCCCGGGCGGGCCAGCTGCGGCTGGCCGGGGTGCGGCTGCCCGCGCAGTGCGCCACGTACCTGCCGGTGCCGCTGACGGGCTGAGCACACCACGCGGAACGGGCCGGGACTTCGTACCTCGAAGTCCCGGCCCGTTCCGCGTCGTCGTACTACTTGATCCCGGAGCGGACGAACGCGTTGACGATGTTGCGCTGGAGCACCAGATACAGCGCGAACACCGGCAGGCAGGCGAGCCCCGAGACTGCCATCAGCGGCCCCCAGTCGGTGCCCTCGGTGCCCATGAAGCTGCGCAGCCCCAGCTGGAGGACGGCGTTGCTGCGCTGCATCACCATGGCGGGCCAGAAGTACTCGTTCCACGCGTTGACGAACAGCACGACGGCGAGCGCCGACAGCGCCGAGCGCATATTGGGCACCACGACGGTCCACAGCGTCGTCCAGGAGGACCGCCCGTCCATCGCGGATGCCTCCAGCAGCTCCCGGGGAAAGCTCTCCAGATGCTGGCGGAGCAGCAGCACACCGAGCGCCGAGCAGAGGGTCGGGACGACGACGCCCATCAGGGTGTTGAGCAGCCCGAGCTGCATCAGCAGCACATAGTTGGGCAGCATGGTGACCTGGAAGGGCACCAGCCAGGTGCCGACGAACGCGATGTACAGCAGCCGCTTCAGCGGGAAGTTCCACGCGGCGAAGGCGTACGCGGCGAGCAGCCCGGTGAGCAGCTGGCCGACGGCGATGAGCCCGGCCATCGCCAGGGTGTTGAACAGCAGATGCGCCACGTCGACCTTGCGGGCCGCATCCGTATAGCTCTGCACCGACAGCGGCCAGGGCAGCGGGGACAGCGAGTAGGCGTCGCCGGGGCGGCGCAGGGACGTGGCGTACAGCCAGTAGATCGGGAACACGCAGAGCGCGCTGAGCACCGCGAGCACCCCATGGGCGCGCACGGTGCGCAGGCGGCCGCGGTCACCGACGGCCTGTTCGGACACGGTGAGTGAACTCCTCAGTGACGTAAATCAGTTGTCGTGGAAGGCCAGGCGTTCGGACAGCCACACCAGCGCGGCGGCCACCAGCCCGAAACCGACGAAGAGCAGCATCCCGGCCGCCGCGCCCATGCCCGCGTCGTAGCTGCGGAAGCCGTAGTCCCACAGCAGGTAGTAGACGTTGGTGGTGGAGTCGGCAGGGCCGCCCTGGGTGAGCGAGTCGATCAGCGGAAACGTCCACTGCGCGGACAGCAGCACGGTCATCAGCATCAGGAAGACCAGCGTCGGGGAGAGCAGCGGCAGGGTGATCCAGCGGGTGATCTGCCCACGGGACGCGCCGTCGAGGGCGGCCGCGTCCGCGTAGTCGCCGTTGATGCCGGACAGCGCGGCGGCCACCACGAGCACGGCGAAGCCGAGCACATGCCAGCCGGTGATCAGGATGATCGCGATCTGGGCGTAGCCGCTCTCCTGGAGCCAGTTCACCGAGGTGCCAGTGGCCCGGTCGACCACGCCGCCGCGCGGATCGAGCAGCCATCCCCACACCGCGGCACCGGCCACCGGGGCGACCAGCATGGGCGAGAACACCAGCGCCTGGTAGACCGCCCGGGAGCGGCCGCCGAGCCGCCGGGTGAGCAGCCCGACGACCACCGGGATGACGATGGAGAACGGCAGCAGGCCGAGGATCACCTCAAGGGTGCGCCACAGCGCGTCGCCGAGCTCCGGGGAGTCCATCATCCGACGGTAGTTGTCGAGCCCGACCGGCTCCATGGGCGTGGTGGGCAGCAGGTTCCAGGAGTAGAACGACAGCTGGGCGGTCTGCGCCAGCGGCCGGTACACCCAGATGCCCAGCAGGATCAGGGCCGGGGCGAGATACAGATACGGCGGCGCCGCGCGCCGGATCGCGCGCGGCAACGAGGGCCGCGCCGCCCTGGGGGCCGTGTCCAACGGCCGGGGCGGCGCGGAAACCTCCATGAACATCTCTGTCACTCCGTCGTCTCGGGCGGGTCGGTTTCGGGGGTCAGCTCCTGGACGAAGCGCACCATCGCGTCGCGCTGGCTGTCGTACACGGCGGGCCCCGGCTCGACGGGCACGGCGGTGGTCACCAGGTTTCCGTCGATGAGGTCGATCCGGCTGAATCCGGCACCCTCCGTGCCGCGCAGCCTGCCGCTGGGGGACATCGCGTCCACCCGGTACGCCAGCGCGGGCGACACCCACACCGGGACGGCGCCCAGCACACCGGAGCTGGTGTGATGGGCGTGCCCGGTGACGATCAGCCGCACATCGCTTCCGGCGACCACGGCGCCCAGCCGCTCGGCGCCGCGCAGCCGCAGCAGGTGCACGGTGGGCACCGGGGACGGCAGCGGCGGGTGGTGCAGCACCAGCACGGTGCCCTGGGGCGCGGGGCGGGCCAGTTCCTCCGCCAGCCAGCCCAGCTGGGCGTCGTACAGATGGCCGTCGTGGCGTCCGGGCACGCTGCTGTCCAGCACCACGATCCGCAGGCCCCCGACCCAGTGCACCCGGTCGGCGGACTGCTCTCCGTCGAGCAACTCGGTGCGGAACGCGGTGCGTTCGTCGTGGTTGCCCGGTACGTACACCACCTCGGCGCCGATGCGCTCCGCGAACGGGGCGATCACCCCGCGCAGCCGACGGTACGCCTCGGCGGCGCCGCTGTCCGTCAGGTCGCCGGTCAGCAGCAGCGCGGACACCCGGGCCCCGGAGGCCGCCACCAGCTCGATGGCGGCCTCCAGGTTGGCGAGCGTGTCGACCAGCCCGTGCATCAGCTCACCCTCGGGAAGGATGTGGGTGTCGCTGAACTGCACGAGGGTCAGCTCGGGTGTAGTCATCTACTTGGCCGGGAGCAGCTTGGACGCCTGCTTGCGGGCGCCCGCGAGCGTGGACTTGGGGTCGGCGCCCTGGTAGACGGCCTTCTCGACCGCGTCCAGCATCTCGTTGCGCGCCTGGATGTAGTTCTTGCCGGGGAAGGACTGCCACGGCTCCATGCGGGCCAGCTGGTCCAGGTTGGGCTTGATCAGCGGGTTCTGCTGGGCCCAGGTCTTGAGGCCCTTGGGGTCGTCGACCAGTCCGGTGCGCAGCGGCAGGTAGCCGATCTTGCTGGAGATCATGGTGTACGCCTGGTCGCTGGTGAGGAACTTGATCAGGTCCCAGGCGGCGCGCTGCTTGGCCTTGTCCTTGGCGTAGACGAACAGCGCGGAGCCGGAATTGGTGGGGACGACGGGCTTGCCGGTGAAGCCGGGCGAGGTGGTGGCCCGCAGGTCCCACTTGTCCTTGGAGCCCTTCATGAAGAGCCCCTGGACCGCGCTGGTCTCCAGGATCATTCCCATGTCGCCGCGGGCGAACTCGGTGTACGCCTGCTCCTGGTTGAGCTTGGGGGTGGCCCCGGACTTCACCATGGCCTGGGCGTTCTTGACGGCCTCGACGGCCGGGGGCTGGTCGAAGGTCAGCGCGGAGCGGTCCTGCGAGATGACCCGCCCGCCGTTGGAGCGGACCATGGACTGGAAGCACCAGTCGGTGGCGATCTTGGTCAGGCAGTCGCTGTAGTGGCCGTCCTTGCCGGTCTTCTTCTTGATGGCGAGTGCGTCCTTGGCCACCTCGTCCCAGGTCCTGGGCGGCTTGGCGGGGTCGAGACCGGCCTTCTTGAACAGCGAGGCGTTGTAGTAGAGGACCGGGGTGGAGAACACGAACGGGACGCCATAGGTCTTGCCGGACCAGTCGCCGAGCGCCTGGGCGCGGGTGGCGTACGGGTGGGCGCCACCGAAGTTCTTCCGCACCTCGGCCTTGCCCACCAGGTCGTCCAGCGGCTGCGCCCCGAGGCCGTTGACGGCGTAGTCCAGGTCGCCGAAGCCGAGCTGGGCGACGTCCGGCGGGTTTCCGGAGGCGGTCTCGTTCTGGACGCTGGAGACGGCGTCGGCGGCCGGGTTGGGGCTGTTCCCCTGCGGCTTCTGTGCGGTCACCTTGATATTCGGGTGGGCCTGTTCGAATTTCTTGATAAGTGCGGTGAACGTGTCCGTCCACGGGCCCGCCTGGCCGAAGTTATAGCTCTCGAAAGTGATCGAGACCTTCTGGTCGGCTGCGAGTTCGGGCACCGGAGAGGAACCGGATTTCTTGTCCTCGGCGGCGCCGAGCCCGCCACAAGCGGAGGCGCCGAACAGGATCACGGCGGTGCCGAGGGCGGCGCCGAAACGGGAACGAGAGGTGCTCACGGGAAATGCTCCTAGTGAAGCGTCTGGGCGTGCTGGTACGGGGAGGGAGCGGGGGACGGGGAATTCGGCGCGGGGGACGCGGCGAAGGAGTCGGATTCCGGGGCGGAGACCGGATCGGGGTTCCAGGTCAGCCTGCGGCCGCCGGCCCGGTCGAAGAGGTGGACATGGTGCGGCGCCACGCCGAGCCCCAGCGCGTCGCCGGTGGAGACGCCCAGCGGGCGCGGACCGCGCAAGCTCACTTCGGCGGAGCCGACGGTGCAGTGGGCGACCTCGTCGCTGCCCAGGTTCTCCACCGCCCGCACCCGGGCGCGCAGCATCGGCGTTCCGGACGGGGTGAGGTGTTCGGGGCGTACCCCCAGCACCACATCGCGCGGGGGCAGGTCGGCGGCGATGCCCAGGGGGACGTCGATGTGCTGGGCCACCGCCCGCAGTTCGCCGTCGCGGCTGACGACCTGGGCGTCCATCAGGTTCATCGGCGGCGCGCCGAGGAAGCCCGCGACGAACACCGAGGCGGGCTCGTCGTAGACCTCGGCCGGGGTGCCCACCTGCTCCAGGCGGCCCGCGTTCAGCAGGGCGATCCGGGTCGCCATGGTCATGGCCTCGACCTGGTCGTGGGTGACGTACACAAAGGTGGAGCCGAGCCTGCGGTGCAGGCTCGTGAGTTCGGCGCGGGTGGAGGACCGCAGCTTGGCGTCGAGGTTGGACAGGGGCTCGTCCATCAGGAACGCGCCGGGGTCGCGCACCAGCGCCCGGCCGAGAGCGACGCGCTGGCGCTGGC
The DNA here is from genome assembly GCF_044333065.1 of Streptomyces sp. NPDC021115. NCBI lineage: Bacteria > Bacillati > Actinomycetota > Actinomycetes > Kitasatosporales > Streptomycetaceae > Streptomyces > Streptomyces sp. NPDC021115. Next base: position 108,849 of record NZ_JBIRQF010000003.1, on the reverse strand, counting down.
CGCCGGACAGCTCGCGGGGGCGGCGGTCCAGCAGCGCGGCGAGGTCGAGCACTTCGGCGACCTCCGCGACCCGGCCGCGGATCTCGGGCCGGGACCGGCGGCGGGCGCGCAGCGGGAAGCCGATGTTCCGCTCGACGCTCAGATGCGGGTAGAGGGCGTAGCTCTGGAAGACCATGGCGAGGTCGCGGTCGCGCGGCGGGCTGTGGGTGATGTCGGTGTCGTCAAGGCGGATGCGGCCCGCGGTCAGCGGGGTGAGCCCAGCGATCATCCGCAGCAGGGTCGACTTGCCGCAGCCGCTCGGCCCGAGCAGGACCAGGAACTCGCCGTGCCCGACATCCAGGCTGACCCCGTCGACGGCGACGGCCCGGCCGAAGCTTTTGGTCACGCCTTCGATGCCCAATCGGCTCACGAGTCAATTCCTTTCCCGCCGGGTTATGGTGCGGGAGAACCAAAACAGCCGCAGATGGATTCGAGGTAAACCAGTCCTGACGATATGCGCTCGTCGGGCGGTGATTGATTTCTTCGATCAGCCGAGTGGAGAAGGGAATTGACAAGAAAGGGGACGGGGGGCGCCGGACAGCATGGAACCCATGCGCTCTCGTCCGCTCCTCGCATTCATTTGTACCGCCACTTTTCTGGTCTATCTCGACACCAGCATCACCCCGGTGGCCCTCCCCGATATCCGCGCCGACGTGGGCGGTGGCACGACCGCCGGGCAATGGCTGCTCGACGCCTACACGCTGGCGTTCGCGTGTCTGCTGCTGACGGCGGGCTCGCTCGGTGACCGGCTGGGCCGCCGGAACGTCCTGGCCCTGGGTATCGCGGGGTTCACCGCGGCGTCGGCGGGCTGCGCGCTCGCCCCGGACACCGGCGCGCTGATCGCCGCGCGGGCCGCGCAGGGCGTGTTCGCCGCGGCGATCGTGCCGCTGTCCCTCGCGGTGGCCTCGGGTCTGTACGACGACGCGAGGCAGCGGGCCCGGGCCATCGGGATCTGGGGCGGCACCAGCGGGGTGGCGCTGGCGCTCGGACCGCTGCTGGGCGGGCTGCTGGTGGAGGCGGCGGGCTGGCGCAGCATGTTCTGGATCAACATCCCGATCGGCGTGGTGGCCCTGACCGGGCTGCTCGCCACCATGCCGCCCGCCCCGCCGTCCGGTGCCGCGCGGCGGGTGGACGGCGTCGGCCAGCTGCTGTTCACCGGTGGCGGGGCGGCGCTCACCTTCGTGGCCATCGAGGGACGGGCCCTCGGCTGGCTGTCCGCGAGCGTGGTCGGACTGTGCGTGGTGGCGGTGGCCGCGCTGGGGGTGTTCGGCTGGTGGGAGTCGCGTACCCGGGAGCCGATGCTGCCGCCCGCGCTGCTGCGCATCCCGACGGTGGCCATCGCCTGCACCGTCAACTTCCTGGGTCTGCTCGGGCTGTACGCGGTGCTGTTCCTGCTCACCACCCACCTTCAGGGCACGCTCGGGCTGTCCGCCCTCCAGACCGGGCTGCGCTTCGTGACCCTGTTCGGGTGTCTGGCGGTGGCGGCGGTCGCCGCCTCGTCGGTGGTGGCGCGCTGGGGCACCCGCCGCACCATGGTGACCGGCCTGGTGTGCGTGGCGGCCGGGCTGGCGGGGCTGACGCTGGTGGAGGCCGGCGTCGGCTACCCCGGTTACGCCTGGGCGCTGGTGCTGCTCGGGGCGGGCGTACCGCTGTCGAGCGGGGTGGTGGCGATCCAGGCCATGATGGGCGACGTCCCGCCGCGGCTGGCCGGGACCGCTTCGGGCACCGTGAACACCTTCCGGCAGTTCGGCGCCGTCCTCGGGGTCGCGCTGGCGGGAATCCTGTCGCCGGAGCGCGGTGGCGCGGTCCACGCCATGCATCTGACCTTCCTGGCCACCGCGGTGGCCGCGGCCCTGGCCGCCGTGCTCACGGCAGTGGTGCTGCCGGCCGGATCAGCGGCGCGGCGGCCAGTCGAAGCCGACGGGGTTGGGAATCGGCACGGCGCCCGCGGTCATGACGAGATCGGCGAACGGGCGCACACACGCGACTAGTTCCTCGGTGCGCGCCTGCCCCAGCGCCCGGTAGGGGCGCGCCGCCAGGCGGTCGGTGTCCGTCTCGATCCGCTCGCGGACGAGGGCACCGGCCGCCGTGAGCGTTCCGTCCCCGCCCAGCCAGCCGCGGCGGGTGAGTTCGCCGAGCGCGCCGGACCACTGGTCTTCCGTCCACTTGTGGTACTTCTCCGCGTCGGACCGCGGTGAGCGGCCGGACGCGGCGGCGAGTACGTGCGCCGCGCACGGTTCGATCTCCTGCCCGGCCAGTACCGCGACATGGCCGTCGCCCCGGTACTCGCGCAGCGTGGTGAGCGCCTGCCACAGCGCCAGATGCGGCGCGTCCGGCACCGGCAGCGCGGCGTTGGCCGCGCCCAGGGGCCGTCCGCCCGCGCCCGCCACGATGGTGGCGGCGGCCGTGGCGAGTTCGGCCGCCCGGACCAGGCCCGGGGCGTCCAGCACCGGCCCGGCCAGCCGGTGCAGCGCCGCGTCCATGGCGGTGAGCCGGGCCCGGAGGAAGTCGTGCGGGGTGGCGTGGTCCCACAGCGCGGGCACGGAACGGGCCACCATCGCGGGCGCCAGGTGGTAGAACACCGAGGTCGCGGCGGCGGCCCCGATGGCGCCCAGCGGTGCGGCGCGGCAGCCGAAGTACCACATCCACCGGCCTGGCAGCCCCAGCGGCCCGGTGGCCTGCTGGGTCTCCGGCGCGTAGTAGAGGACGGCGTGCACTGGTTCGGCGGTGTGCCAGGCGTAGCGGACCAGGCTCAGTTCCACGCTCGCTGTCCCTCCGTGTCGGCCATGGCCCGCACGATCCGTTCGATGATGTGCGGTGAGGTGGCGAGGTTGAGGCGGGCGTGGCCGACGCCGGGCGCGCCGAAGAGGCGGCCCGCGCTGAGCGCGACCCTGGCCTCGCGCAGCCAGAACTCCGCCGGTTCTGCGGGTAGTTGGAGGGCGCGGAAGTCCAGCCAGGCCAGATACGTCCCCTCGGGGAGGCGGTACCGTACGGCGGGCAGCAGCTCGTCCAGGAGGTCCGCGAGCAGCCGCCGGTTGGTGTCCAGGGCGCTCAGCACCCCGGCCAGCCAGTCGCCGCCGTGGCGGTAGGCGGCGGCCCCGGCTGCGATGCCGAGCGGGCTCGCGTTCCCGGTCGTGGCGGCGGGCAGCGCGGACCAGACGGCGCGGTCGCGCTCCGATGTGACGATCGCCTGGGCGCACATGAGCCCGGGGATGTTCCACCCCTTGGAGGCGGACACCAGGGTGACGGTGTGCCGGGCCGCGGTGTCCGACAGCGAGGCGTACGGCACATGGCGGTGGCCGGGGAACACCAGCGGGGAGTGGATCTCGTCGGCCACCACACGGCCGCCGTGCCGGTCGACCACGGCGGCGATGGCGCGCAGCTCGCGCGCGGTGGCGACCGTGCCCAGCGGGTTGTGCGGATTGCAGAGCAGCAGGATGCGGGCGCCCGCGGCGAACGCGCGGTCCACGGCGGCCGGATCGAGCGTGGGCCGCCCGTCCGTGGCGCTCATGGGCACCTCGATCAGCGGCCGCCGGGAGCCGCGCACCACATCGGCAAGCGGCGGATACGCGGGCACCGGGAGGACCACCGGGGTGCCGGGCGCGGAGTACGCCTCGAGGGCGACCCGCACCCCGTGCACCACATCGGGCAGCACGAACACCTGGCCGGGGTCCACCGGCCAACGGTGGGTGCGGGCCAGCCAGTCGGCGCAGGCGGTGACCAGCTCCCGGCGGGAGCGGTCGTCCGGGTAGCCGAACGCACCGCGCCGTACCGCCGCCTCGACGGCGTCGCGGACGGGCGGCGCCGTCCCGTGGTCCATCTCGGCCACCCACGCGGCGAGCACATCCGGTGGGTGGCGGGACCACTTCAGCCCACTGACGGAGTGCGTGGCGGTCATCCGGTGGCCACCCGTTCCGGCCGGTAGTCCCGGCCGCGGGTGACCACCAGTGCCGGTTCGGCCAGCGCCGACAGATCCCTCAGCGGATCGCCGTGCACCGCGATCAGATCGGCGTCGCGGCCCGGGGTGAGGCTGCCGGTCGACGCGGCCACGCCCAGCGCGGCCGCCGCGTCGGCGGTGGCGGCGCGTATCACCTCGGCGGGGGTGAAGCCGTAACCGGCCATGGTGGCCAGGGCCGTGGCGTACGCGGCGTGCGGGGTGTCGCGGATACCGGCGTCGGTTCCGGCGATGAACCGCACCCCGCGGCGGCGCATGTCGGCCACCACGCCGCGGCGCTGGGTGGCGTACGCCTCGTCGCGGGCGAGCAGCGGGTTGAACGTGCCGCACACCGGGATGCCCGCCGCGGCGATCGCGTCGGCGAGTGCGGGTTCATAGCCGTCGAAGCCGCGCTCGGTCTGCCAGGTGCAGTGTTCGATGGTGTCCACGCCGTGGGTTACGGCGGCGCGGATGCCCTCGACCCCGTGGGCGTGCGCGGCCACCGGCATGCCGAGGAGGTGTGCCTCGGCCACGGCGGCGGCCAGTTCGGCGTCGGAGAACTGGGGCAGCCAGGGCTTCGAGCGCGGTGTGGTGTGCCCTCCGGTCACCATGATCTTCAGCAGATCGGCGCCCCACAGGGCCTGCTCCCCCACCATCCGGCGGATCTCGTCGACGCCCTCGCACCCTCCGCCGAGATACCAGCAGTGGCCGCCGGGCGAGGTGAGCGGCCGGGTGGCGGTGAGCAGCCGGGGGCCGTGGCCGACGCCGTCGTTGATCTCGTCGCGCAGCACGATGTCCAGGAAGCCGTAGCCGCCCAGGTCGCGGGCGGTGGTGACACCGGCGGCGAGCAACGCGCGGGCGTTGCGCCGCATCGTCTCCAGCAACTCGTGACTGCTGGACCGGCGCAGGGCCGGTACCGGGTCGGGGCCGCCGTCCATCGCGAGGTGCACATGGGCGTCGATCAGCCCCGGCAGCAGGGTGCCATGGGGGAAGTCCACATGGTCCATGCCGGTGGGCAGCCGGCTGGCCCGGCCGACGGCCCGGATCACCCCGCCGCCCACCACCACCCCGCCGTCGTACAGGGTCCCGCCGTCGCCGGTCAGCACCCGGGCGGCCGTGTAGAGCTTCATCGCGGGGGCTGTCCGTCCCGGATCCACTCGGCGATCCCGGGACCGATGACCGTACTGTCCTTGATCCACTGGAAGTGGTCGCGGTGGACGACGGCCGACGACGCGTCGATGTGCCAGCGCGTGATGTCGGCGGACGCGATCCGGCCGCACAGGAAGTCCACGTTGGACTTCGGGCCGAGGGGGTCCTCGTCCAGCGAGATGGCCAGCACCGGCAGCTTCAGCGCGGCCAGCTTGCGGTCGTAGTCGTGCGACCGGCCCCGGGGCCGGTAGTGGCCGGTCAGCGAGTGGCGTGACCAGTCGGCCATCACCCGGCCCCGCATGGCCCCGGGGATGAGCACCCCGCCGGGCCACCGCCCGGTGACCCGGGCGACGATGCCGATCCACTGGATCTTCCACAGCGCCTCGAACCAGCGCCGGGGTTCGAACGCCCGCCAGTACACGCTGCCGGTGCCGATGACGGTGACACTGGAGATCCGGTGCGGCGCGGTGGCGGAGAACAGCAGCGCCACCTGGCCGCCGAGGCTGTGCCCGAACAGATGCAGCGGCGCCCGCGGAAAGCGCGCCGCCACGGCGTCGACGATCGCGGGCAGGTCGACCTCGGTCAGCTCGCGGTAGCCGAAGTCCGGCGCTTCGCGCAGCTTCGGGGTGGACTCGCCCTGGGCGCGCAGGTCGACGGTGGCGACCGAGCAGCCCGCCGCGGCCAGGGCCTTGGCCATCGGGAGGTAGAACTTGGCCTTCATCGCCATCGCGGGCAGCATCAGCACCACCGGGGCGGCCGGATCCTGGTGCGGCAGCAGCCGGACGACGAAGCCCGCACCGTCCCGGGTGGTCAGCCGCAGCTCTTCGAGCGCGCCGAACTCCGAGGGCCGTTCGCCGCTCTTGTGGGAGGTGGTCATCGGCGCTCCCGGTCCGCGCCGGTGGCCACGTCCACCACGTAGTCGAAGGTGGCCTTGGCGACGAGGACGTCGGCGTCGTCGTACATCAGCGCCTTGCCGTCCACGTCCATCCGCAGCTCGCCTTCTGCGGCCAGCACCTCGCGGATCGCCCGCTCGTCGATGAGCCCGATGGCGCGGATGCGGCCGATGGCGGGCTTGCGGAAGGCGGTCCTGCTGTCCCGCAGCACGAAGCGGCGGATGGTGTGCAGCCGGGTGGCGGCGGCGCCGAGGAAGGCGGCGGCACCGGCGATGTCCGCGGCGAGGAACAGGGCGCCCGCGTGCACGGTGCCCATGTGGTTCGTCAGATGCTCCTCGCCCGGCACCTCCACGACGGCGCGCTCCGGGCCGATCTCGGTGACCCGCACCCCGGCGTGGTTGCCGAACGGCACGAGGGTGGTGCAGACGCGGCGGATCTCGTCGTAGTCCGGGTCGGCCGGGTCGATGTGTCCGAACGACGCCGAGTAGGCGCCGCCGGGCTGGGTCTTCACGTCGGTGGTCACGCTCGTCATCCCCTGATCGATGGGTTGAGTGATCCGTTCACGCAGGTCACTGGAGGGTGCGCGGCACCCGATGTCACTGGACGGTGCGCAGCACCCGGCGGCCGATGGACCAGCGCAGCACCTCGGAGGCGCCTTCGTAGATGCGCACCGCCCGGGCCTCCACCAGGAAGCGGGCCACCAGGTGGTCCTCGCACACCCCGAGCCCGCCGTGCAGCTGCACCGCACGGTCGAAGACCCGCCAGACCGCCTCGGCCACGAAGGTCTTGGCGACGGACGCGGCGTGCCGGGCGGCCGAGCTGAGCGGGCCCTGCTCGTCGAGGACCGTGGCGGTGGAGTGGATCAGGGCCCGGGAGGCGGTGATGTCGATCTCGTTGTCCGCGACCAGCCCCTGCGCCATGCCGTGCTCGGCGATCGGCACGCCGAACGCGGACCGGCCGCTGATGTGGCGGGCGGACAGCTCATGGGCGCGGGTGGCCAGGCCCAGCCAGTTCATGCACAGGGTCAGCCGGGAGGGGGCCAGCCGCGCCTGGGCGTGGTCCAGGCCCCGGCCGACCTCGCCGAGCACCGCGCTGTCGGGGACCACGCAGTCCTCGAACGTCACCTCGCTGTGGCCGCCGGGGTTGCTGTGGTCGAGGGTCGGCATCCGGCGGCCGACCTTCATGCCCGGGTTGTCCTGGTCGACCAGGAACAGCGTGACACCGTCGTCGGTGTTGGCCACGCAGATGGTGAACGCCGCGCCCTCGGCCCCGGTGGTGAAGTGCTTCCTGCCGTTGATCACCCAGCCGTCGTCGGTCTCCTCGGCGACGGTCATCAGCATGCGCGGATCGGATCCGGCGCCGGGGGCGGGCTCGGTCAGGGCGATGGCCGAGCGCACCTCGCCCGCGGCGAGCGGGGCGAGGTAGCGGCGGATCTGCTCCTCATCGCACGCGTGGGCCAGCAGATGGATGTTGCCGTCGTCGGGCGCCGAGCAGTTGACGGCGAGCGGGCCGATGAGGCTGGTGCCCGCGGCCTCCATCACCAGCGCCGCGCCGCGCATGTCCAGGCCGAGACCGCCGTGTTCCACGGCGGACATCGGCCCGAAGACGCCCGCCTCCTTGGCCGCCTTCTGGAGTTCCAGGCGCAGGGCGTCGTCCATCGGGCGGCCGTCCACCACCACCTCCCGCTCGACGGGGAGGACGTGATCGGACACGAAGGCGCGGGTACGGGCGGCGAGTTCCTGTGGGCTGGGCACCGCGGACTCCTCCTCGGCTGGCGCGGGCATCGGCATGTCGCGACCATTCCGCCAGACCGCCACGCGGGGATCCGGTGTCATTGCCAGAACCAATCGGCCGAATGGAGACCGGTGCCGCGGATTTCCTCGCCGCTCTCCTTCGGAGAGACTTCCCCGTGCCCGCCGATACGAGGAGGACGCATACCGTGGCGACGTTGGCTGAGTGGACGGCCCTGGAGGTCGCGACCGTCCGCGACGAGGCGGCGGAAGTACGCTCATTCGAACTGGTCGATCCGGACGGCGGACTTCTGCCGGAATGGGAACCGGGCGCGCATATCGATGTGCTCGCCCCGGACGCCGGCCCCGAAACGGTACGCCAGTATTCACTGTGCGGAAATCCCGATGACCGCCGCCGCTACCGTATCGCGGTATTGCGCGAGGAGAACGGCCGCGGCGTCTCGCGCTTTCTGCACGACCGTATCGAGGCCGGGGCACGGCTGCTGACCGGCGCCCCGCGCAACAACTTCCCGCTCGTCCCCGCTCCCCGCTATCTGTTCGTCGCGGGCGGCATCGGCATCACGCCGCTGCTGCCGATGCTGCGCGCGGCGGCCGCCCGGGGCGCGGACTGGGAGCTGCACTACGGGGGCCGGCGGCGCGAGCGGATGGCGTTCCTCGCGGAGCTCGACGGCCACGGCGAGCGGGTGCGGGCCCTGCCCGAGGACGAACACGGGCTGCTGCCGCTGGCCGGGATCCTGGACACCGCGCGGCCGGACACCGCCGTCTACTGCTGCGGTCCCGAGCCGCTGCTCGCCGCCGTGGAAGGGCGGTGGGGCGAGCGGCGCACGGGCACCCTGCACATCGAGCGCTTCCAGCCCCGCCCCCAGGCCCCCTCCACCGCCCCCGACAAGGGCTTCGAGGTCCGGGTCGCCAGCACGGGCAGGACCGTCCGGGTGGGCCCCGAGCAGTCCATCATGGACGCCCTCGGAGCGGCGGGGATCGAGGTCCCGTCGTCCTGCCGCGAGGGGACCTGCGCCAGTTGCGAGACCACCGTCCTGGACGGCGAGGTGGAGCACCGCGACTCGGTGCTGACCGAGGACGAGCGGGTCAACGGCGACACCATGATGCTGTGCGTGTCACGGGCCGCGTCCCCGCACCTGGTGCTGGACCTGTGACGCGATAGCGAACGGCCATGGACCGGTTGTCCAGTCCAATCACGGGCGGGTGACGGGCCGTCATCGTGCACACTCGACCGAACACCTCAGCGGGATTTCGCTCCATGCGATCCCGTGCGGTGAAATCGGGGAATCGAGGAGATCGGACATCATATGCAGCTCACCGTTCTTGGATGCCGGGCCGGAATGCCCGCGGACGGACAGCCGAGTTCCGGATATCTGGTGGAAACCGCCGGGGCGCGCCTGCTGCTCGACTGCGGACCGGGCACGGCCGTCGCGTTGAGCGCGGTCGCACCACCGGCCTCCCTGGACGCCGTGGTGATCACCCATTTCCATTCCGACCACTGCTACGACCTGCTGCCGATCGGGAAAACGCTGCTGAACGGCCTGATCGAGGTGCAGGGCGGCCCGCCGCGCCACGGGGGCGCTTTCCGCCCCGTACCGCTGTACGTCCCCACCGGCGCACGGGAATTGTTCGCCACCTGGGGCGCGCTGTTTCCGGTGACCACGCTGCCGCTGCTGGACCGGGCCTTCGAGGTGGCGTTCGACGTGCGCGAATACACCCCCGGGACCAGCTTCCAGGTCGGCGACTGCACCGTCACGCCACGGGAGTTGCGGCATGTCCTGCCGAACTGCGGGCTGCGGGTGGAGGCCCCGTCCGGCTCCCTGGCGTACACCGGGGACACCGGAGTCACCCCGGCACTGACCGAACTGGCCGCCGGAGTGGACCTCCTGCTCGCCGAGGCGACCCTCGCCGAGCCCGACCACAGCGACCACGGCCACCTCTCGGGGACGGACGCGGGCCGTACGGCGCAGGGCGCGGGCGTCGGCGAACTGGTGCTCACCCACTTCGCCTCCGGCGAGCCGGAATGGCTCGCGCATCTCGCCAAGACCGCCGCGAACGAGTTCCCCGGCCCGGTCCGGCAGGCCACCCCCGGGCTGAGGATCCCGGTGCGGTCGGCCGAGTAGGCGCGTGCGCGCGGGGGCTCGGTCGCGAAGGGGCGTTGTCAGTGCCGGGTGCGATGCTGCCGCCATGACGCCGTTAACCCTGCTCGACCTCGACAAGGCCCTGCGCGCCAGCTGGGCCGCCGACACCTGTTCACCCGACGATCTGGCCGACTGGCGGCCGGGCAATCCGGCCAAGGGCCACTGCGACATCACGTCCCTGGTCGTCACCGATGTCTTCGGCGGCGACCTGGTGGTCGGGGAGGTGTATCTCCAGGACGGTTCCCGGCGCGGCTCCCACTGGTGGAACCGGCTGCCCAGTGGCGTCGAACTCGACCTGACCCGCGAGCAGTTCCAGGAAGGCCAGACCATCACGGCCGCCCGGGTGATGCCGCGCCCGCCGGGTCCCCTGCGGCGGCGCTGGGCGGAGTACCTGCGCTTGCGCGAGCGGGTCACCGAGCGTCTGGGCGGCCCGCTCCCGGAACCGGTGTGACCGCGGACGTACCCACCAGGGGCGGGGCGGCGGGCGAGCCGGTCAGCGCCTCGGCGGCGGCGATGCCGGAGACCCGGGTGGCGCCGTAGGTGACCACGTCGGCGGGGTCGGCCGCGCCGCCCGGGGGGAAGCCCATCTCCACCACCACGGCGTCCGGCCGGTCGCGCAGCAGGTCCGCCACCGCCTCGGACATCCAGCGGTGGCGGGCCGCGTCGCGCACCACGACGACGAGGGCACGACCGGCGGCGGGCGCCAGCGCCTCGCGCTCCAGCGCCCGGCCCGCCCGGTCGACATCGGCTTCGGTCAGCCGCGCCGATGTGGTCGTGGGCCGCAGCTGGCGCAGCGGGGCGGCGAGGCCCCACGGGGTCCGGCCGTCCACGGCGAGGCTCATCGCCGGGGAGAACTCCACGACATGGACGTCGCCGGAGACCGGCAGCACCTCGGGGGCGCCCGGGCGGCGGCGTATCCGCAGCGCCCGGCGCGCGGCGGTCAGGCCGATGTCGGAGCGCGTGCCGTCGGACGGGACGGAGCGCGCCCGCTCACCGGACCACGCGGCGAACCGCCGTACCCCCGCGGCCGCTTCGGCCAGCCGCTCCTCCTCCAGCGCGCCTTCCCGTACGGCGCGTACGACGGCGTCGACCAGCCCATGGGTGACGGCCTGCCCGGCGTTCTCGCCGCCCACGCACACCGCGTCCGCGCCACCGGCCAGTGCCTTGACGGTGGCTCCGCCGAGGCCGTAGCGGTCGGCGACCGCGCCCATTTCGATGGCGTCGGTGACCACCAGGCCGGTGAAGCCGAGCTTCTTGCGCAGCAGATCCACCAGCACGTGGCGGCTGAGCGTGGCGGGCGCCTCTGGGTCGTACGCCGTCACCAGCAGATGCGCCGTCATCACGGCGCGGACGCCCGCCTCCATCGCGGCGGTGAACGGGGGCAGCGCGGTGCGGGCGATCTCCCGCGCTCCGGCGGTCACCGTGGGCAGGCCGTGGTGGGAGTCGACGGCAGTGTCGCCGTGGCCGGGGAAGTGTTTCGCGCAGGCGGCGACCCCCGCGGACTGCAACCCGCGGATCCATGCGGCGGTGTGCCGGGAGACGACATCGGTGCGGGCGCCGAAGGAGCGCACACCGATGACCGGGTTGAGCGCGTTGGAGTTGACGTCGGCGCTCGGCGCGTAGTTCATCGAGATCCCGGCGGCGTGGAGTTCGCGGCCGATGTCCCGGGCCACGCGCTCCGTCAGGTCGGTGTCGTCCACGGCGCCCAGGGCCAGGTTGCCCGGGCGGGTGGCGCCGGTCCGCGCCTCGATGCGGGTGACGTCGCCCGCCTCCTCGTCGACGGCGATGACCAGGTCCGGGTTCTCGGCGCGGAGTTCCGCGGTGAGCGCGGCGACCTGCTCGCCGTCCACGATGTTCCGCCCGAACAGCACCACGGAGTGCAGGCCGTCGGCGATCGCGCGGCGTACCCAGTCCGGAGTGGTGGTGCCCTCGAAGCCCGGCTGAAGCACGGCGTGCGCCAGCCGCTCCAGTTCCGGATCGCTGCTCGCTCCCATGGCGGGGCCTCCGAGGCGTGATGACGCGCGCCGCCGCGAACGCGACGGCGCGACACAGATCACCTGGATGTTGGCCTAGACCATTGGGGGTGTCAAGGCATTGCCCGTCAGCACCCACGAGGACGGCACACCTGCCCGTGCCCGCCCCGGCGGCACGCGAGACGCCTCGCGTCTTGCGCCACCGCGAAAACCTGAGCATAGTTTCTGTGTCCCGTATGCCCTGGCCGGTGAGCGGAGTCCCCGATGAGGTTCGGTCTCGCGATCATGAACGACTTCCCCCCGGGCGTGGTCCCCGCGGAGCGGATCGGCGCCCTGCGCGAGCAGGTCGCGGCGGCGCGGGAGGCCGGGTTCTCCTCGGTGTGGATGCTCCAGCACTACCTCGGAAACATGCCCACCCTCCAGCCGCTCCCGACGCTGGCGGCCCTGACGGCCGAGACGGGGGACATGGACATCGGCAGCAACATGCTGATCCTGCCGCTGCACCACCCCGTGGAGGTCGCCGAGCTGTACGCCACGCTCGACCATCTGTCCGGCGGCCGCGTCATCGCGGGCTTCGGCATGGGCTACCGGGAGAACGAGTTCCGGTCGTTCGGCATCCCGATGGACGAACGCAAGTCCCGCTACGAGGAGGCCGTCGAGGTCATCCGCGCCCTGTGGTCCGGGGAGACGGTACGGCACACCGGCACCCACTTCTCCGTCCGGGGCGAGCGGATCAGCCTGCCCCCGGTGCGGCCGGGCGGCCCGCCGGTGTGGATCGGCGCCGGGGCGCACCGGGCGGGGGCGCGGCGGGCGGCGCGGCTCGGCGACGGCTGGATCATCCCGCCGCATGTCGCGCCGGACCGGCTGAGGACGGTGATCGGCTGGCACCGCGAGGAGGCGGCGCGGCGCGGCCGGGAGGAGCGGCCGTTCTCGTACGTCGTCCGACGTGAGCTGGTCCTCGACCACGACGGCGACCGGGCGCGGGAGATCGGGCTGCGCGCGCGGGGCGCGCTGACCCGTGCGTACGCGGCCTTCGACGCACCGGACACCACGGCCTCGTACCGGCATCTGACGAGCGACGCGGCGGCCACGCAGGTGGCGGACGAGTCGTATCTCTTCTGCACCCCGGACGTGGCGGCCGCCAAGCTCGGCGAGCTGGCGGCGCTCGGGGTGGACTGTGTGATCCTGCGGATGCAGTGGTACGACCTGGCGCAGGAGCAGGTGCTGGCCACGATGCGGCTGTTCCGGGACGAGGTGCTGCCGCGGTTCCGGGCATAGGACTTCAGCGCGAGAAGCGGAAGCCCGGGTAGCCGCGTTCGGCGAGGGATTCGCAGTGGCGGCGGTAGGTGCCCACGCCGCCGACGTACGGCATGAAGACCCGCGGCTTGCCCGGGATGTTCGCGCCCGTGTACCAGGACCTGCCGCGCGGGAAGAGGGTGCGGTCGGCGACCTCGTTGACGTGCGCGACCCATGTGTCCTCGGCGTCCTCGTCCGCCTCGGCGCACACCATGCCGCCGCGCCCCGCGTGGTGGAGGAGGTCCGCGATCCAGTCCACGTGCTGCTCGATGGACACCACCATGTTGCTGATCACCGAGGGGCTTCCGGGGCCGGTGATCAGGAACAGGTTGGGGAAGCCCGCCGTGGCGAGCCCCAGATAGGTGCGGGGACCCTCGGCCCACTTCTCGCGCAGGCTCCGCCCGTCCCGGCCGCGGATGTCGACCGCGAGCACGGCTCCGGTCATGGCGTCGAACCCGGTCGCGAAGACGATGCTGTCCAGCTCGTAGGTGGCGTCGGCGGTCCGGATCCCGTTGGGGACAATCTTCTCGATCGGGGACGAATCGACATCGACCAGGGTGACGTTGTCGCGGTTGTACGTGGCGTAGTAGCCGGTGTCGACGGTGACCCGCTTCGAGCCGACCGGGAAGCCGCGCGGGGTCAGCAGGTCGGCCACCGCCGGGTCGTGGACGATGTCCCGGATCTTGGCGCGGATGAAGTCGGCGGCGGTGTCGTTGGCCCGTTCGTCGGTGAGCAGGTCGTTGAAGGCGCCGATGAAGCCGCCGCCGCCCTCCTGCCAGCGCGCCTCGTACTCGGCGCGGCGCGCCTCCGGTGAGGCGTCCAGCGCCGACTGGTCGTTGTTGCGACGGCCCGTTCCGTTGGGCGAGTAGCGGACCATGGCGCGGTGCTCGCGGTAGCGGGCCTTCAGTGCCCGCTGCTCGGCGGGGTCGAGGGGCCGGTTGCGCGCCGGGAGGCTGAAGTTCGCGGTGCGCTGGAACACCGTGGTGTGCGCGGCCCGCTCGGCGATCAGCGGGATGGCCTGGGTGCCGGAGGAGCCCGTGCCGATGACGCCGACCCGCTTGCCGCGGAAGTCCACGTCCTCGTGCGGCCAGTTCCCGGTGTGGTAGGTCGCGCCCTGGAAGGAGTCGAGGCCGGGGAGGTCGGGGACGCGGGCCGCGGACAGGCACCCGGTGGCCATGACGAGGAACCGCGTGCGGAACCGCCCGCCGCGGTCGGTGGTGAGATCCCAGGCGAGATCCCGCTCGTCGAAGGCGGCGCGGGTCAGCCGGGTCTCCAGCCGGATGTCGCGCCACAGGTCGAAGCGGTCGGCGACATGCTCCAGATAGCGCAGGATCTCGGGCTGGGCGGGGTAGCGCTCGGTCCACACCCACTCCTGTTCCAGCTCGGGGGAGAACGAGTAGGAGTAGTCCATGCTCTCCACGTCGCACCGCGCCCCCGGGTAGCGGTTCCAGAACCACGTACCGCCCACGCCGCTCGCCGCGTCGAGGCAGCGGACCGACAGACCGAGGCCGCGCAGCCGGTGCAGCGCGTACAGCCCGGCGAAGCCGGCGCCCACCACGACGGCGTCGAGATGGGCAGGGGGCGGGGACACCGGGGAGTCGGCCATCGGAAGTTCCTCCCGACCGTGAGCGGGTGACGCGACGAGGACGAGTGAAGCACAAAACATGCGCCTGTTTTAAGAGGCGGGAGCCGGGCTTCAGAGCAGCGAGCGCCCGACCTCGGACCAGGGGCCCATGTGGAGGTAGGTCATCTCGCGGCGGGCGAAGACCCAGCGGTCCCCCCGCCGCACATAGGCGTCGGCGTAGCGGAGGGCGCCGATGTGGGTGGCGCCTCCGAGGCCCATCTCGACATGGCCCAGCACCGTGCCCCGCGCCCGCTCCTCGTCCAGCTCGTCGAGCACGCAGGAGTGCGGCGCGTGGACGGATCGCCCGGCCCCGGCCAGCCGCTCGCGCAGGGCGTCGACCACCGCGGTCCGGCCGCGCGCCTCCTCGCCGCGGATGGGCATGGTGGCGTCGGCGTCGAACAGCGCGGCCAGCGCCTCCCAGTCGCGGTCGTCGATCGCGAGGCAGTAGCGGGCGACCAGCTCCTGGACGGCCAGCCGGGCCTCCACGTCCCGCAGTCGTCGTTCGAGGTCCATGGACACGTCCTCTCCCGGGGTGGGTGCGGCGTCTTGACCCTACCTCAAAACCAGGCGCATGATATGCACACTACTTCCGCTGGGGGGTGTACGAGTGCCGGGCAAGCGCTATCTCGTGACGGGGGCCGCCCAGGGCATGGGCCGCGCCATCGCCCTCGAAGCCGCGGCCCGCGGTGCCGAGCACGTGGCGCTGGCCGACATCGCCCCCGAGGCCGCGGAGTCGGCCGCCGCCGAGGTGCGGGCGCTGGGCGCGCGGGCGACCGCGATCGCCGTCGACCTGCGCCGTCCGCCGCAGGTCGAGGAGATGGTCGGCGCGGCGGCGGACGCCATGGGAGGGATCGACGTCCTGGTGAACAACGCGGGCGTACTGGACTCGGCCTTCGCGCCCGGCGCCACCTTCGAGACACTGCCCGAGGACGCCTGGGACGCGGTGCTGGGGATCAACCTCAAGGCGATGTGGCTCGCCACCAAGCACGCCGCGCCCCATCTGCGCGCCTCCGACCGGGGCCCCTCCGTGGTGAACGCCTCGTCGGTGGCGGGGCTCACGGGATACCCGGCGGCCGCGTACGCCGCCAGCAAGGGCGGGGTGATCCAGCTGACCCGCGCCTGCGCCATCGACCTGGCGCCCGACGTGCGGTGCAACTGCTACTGCCCCGGCTCCGTGGACACCCCCATGAGCCGCGCCCGCCTGGGCGTGGCCGAGGACCGGGCGGCACAGGAGCGCCGGATGTCCGGCACCCATCTGATCCCGCGCATGGGGCGGGCGGAGGAAGTGGCCAAGCTGGTGTGCTTCCTGGCCTCGGACGACGCGTCGTTCATCACCGGCGCCGTCTACGCCGTGGACGGCGGTACGACGGCGTGGCGCGGCATGCGCGACTGACCCGCCGCCGAGCCCGCCCGGGAACTATGCGCATGGTTATTGACTTGAGGAGAACCCTCAGGTCATGTTGGGGCGACACGTCGGGCCGCACGAGCGAACGAGGAGCCGTGGCGATGTCGGAGCAGATCCAGCAGTGCCCCGTCAGTCATACCGACTACCGGACCACCACCGCCCCCGCCGGACACTACGCACTTCTCGACCGCGAACGCGAGGCGAGCCGCTATCACTTCAGCGACACCACCGAGCGCGGCTTCTGGATGCTGACGCGCTACGACGACGTCCTCCAGGGCTTCCAGGACCCCGACACCTTCACCAACGAGGTCACCAGCGCGCTCAACCCCGAACGCGGCATCGACCTGCTTCCCCAGCAGCTCGGCGGCGAGGAGCATGCCCGGCTCCGCCGCGTGGTCAATCCGTACTTCTCCCCCGCCGCGGTCCGCCGGATGGAGCCCTTCGCCACCGCCCGCTGCGTCGAGCTGATCGAGGAGCTGCGGCCCCACGGGAGCTGCGACTTCGTGGCCGAGTTCGCCATCCGCTACCCCACCGATGTCTTCCTCGACCTGCTCGGCCTGCCCACCTCGGACGGCGCGTTCTTCGTGCCCTGGGTCGAGGACGTCTTCGGCGGCATCTTCACCGGGGACGCGGAGCGCGCCCGTTCCGCTTCGGCGAACATCACCGACTACTTCGACGCGCGGGTCAAGGAGCGCCGCCGCGATCCGCTCGACCCCTCCGTGGACCTGGTCTCCCGGCTGGTCCAGGCCCGTCGCGGGGCGGACGAGGAGCCGCTGACCCACGACGAGATCCTGACCGTCTGCATGACGCTCACGATGGCGGGGCTCGACACCACCCGCAGCGCGCTCGGCTACATGTTCTGGCACCTCGCCCGGCACGACGACGACCGCGCGACCCTCACCGGCGACCCGGACGTCGTACCGGCCGCCGTGGAGGAGTTCATACGGCTGTATCCGCTCGTCATCCAGGCCGGGCGCGAGGTGTCCCGGCCCGTCGACCTCGACGGGCTGCGCCTGGACGCGGGCGAGGTGGTGTGGCTCGGCATCGGATCGGCCAACCGCGACCCGCGCAAGTACCCCGAGCCCGACACGTTCCGGCTCGGCCGCAAGGGCGTCAACCAGCACCTGGGGTTCGGCGCCGGACCGCACCGCTGCCTCGGCATGCATCTGGCCCGGGTCGAGCTGGCCATCGTGCTGCGCGAATGGCACCGGCGGATACCCCACTACCGCATAGCCTCCGACGAGCCGCTGGTGGAGCGGGGCAGCCAGCTGACCCTGATGAGCCTGCCGCTGGAGTGGGACGCATGACCGCCTGGCTCCGCGTGGACGCGGCACGCTGCACCGGCCATGGGCGCTGCTACAGCGTGGCACCCGATCTGCTGAGCGACGACGAGGAGGGGTTCGTCGAGCAGCGCGGCACCGACCTCCCCGTACCCGGCCCGCTGCTGGGCCAGGCGGCCGACGCCGAGAGCGCCTGCCCCGAGATGGCGATCAGGCTGCTCGGTGCGGAACCTGAGAGCAGCGAGCCGTGACCGGCCGCCTCGAAGGCCGCGTCGCCGTCGTCACCGGGGGCCTGTCCGGGATCGGCGCCGCGACCGTGCGCCGCTTCCTGGACGAGGGCGCCGCCGTCGTCGCGGGCGATCTGCGCACCCCCGACCCCGCCGATGTCCCTCCCGGATACGGCGACCGCCTCACCCTGCTCACCGCGGATGTCGCCGCCGAGGACGACATCGAGGCGCTGGTCGAGACGGCGGTACGGCGCTACGGGCAGCTCGACGTCATGTTCAACAACGCCGCGGTCCTCGGGGCCATCGGGCCCATCGGCACGGCCGACATGGCCGAGGTCGACCGCACGTTCGCGGTCAATCTGCGCGGCGTGTTCCTCGGCATGAAGCACGCCGCCCGGGTCATGCGGCCCCGGCGCAGCGGCTCCATCATCTCCACCTCCAGCCCCGCGGGGCTCTCCGGCGGCCAGGGCCCGCACGCCTACAGCGCGGCGAAGGCGGCGGTCATCGGCCTCACCCGGTCCGTGGCCGCCGAGCTGCGCGCCGACCTGATCCGGGTCAACGCCGTCGTCCCCGGCGCGACCGTGACCGCGATGATGGCCGACCTCACCACCGGGGACGCGGCCGACCTGGCGGGCGCGGAGCGGAAGATGGCGGAGACCGCGTGGATGGGGCGGCCCATCCAGGCCGACGACATCGCCGAGGCCGTCGCCTTCCTCGCCTCGGACGGCGCGCGCTTCATCACCGGGGAGACCCTGTGCGTCGACGGCGGCATGACCAGCGCGCCCGGGTCCTCGCCGTTTCTCGCCGAGCGCTTCGCGGACACCTCCGCGATCTTCGAAGCCGGACGCAGGAGCCCGCGCCGATGATGCTGGAACACGTGCGGGTACTGGACCTGACCGACGCGCGCGGACTGCTGTGCGGCCGCCTCCTCGCCGACCTCGGGGCCGACACCGTGCAGGTCGAGCCCGCCCGGGGCTCCCCCGCCCGCCACCACTCGCCGCTCACCGGCGGCACCCCGCGCGGTTCGCTGCACTGGCACACGTACGCCGCGAACAAGCGCGGCGTCGCGCTCGACCTGGACGCGCCGAAGGACCTCGCCGCGCTGGAGCACCTGATCGACGCGGCCGACATCCTGGTGACGTCGTACTCCCCCGCCTGGCTCGCCGAGCGCGGCCTCGGCCACCGGCGGCTGCTGCGCGCCCACCCGCACCTGATCTACACGTCCATCACACCGTTCGGGCTGACCGGCCCCAAGGCGCACTACGCCGACAGCGACCTCGTGCTCTGGGCGGCCGGGGGCCCGCTCGACCCGCACCGCGAGGGCGACCGGCCGCCGGTGCGCATCAGTGTCCCGCAGGCGTATCTGCACGCGGCGGCCGACGCCGCGTCCGGTGCGCTGCTCGCCTACCTCGCCCGCCGCGCCACCGGGCGCGGCCAGCTCGTGGACGTCTCCGTGCAGGCGTGTCTGCCGGTGGCCACCCTCGGCCGGGCGCTCGCCGACGCGGTCGGCGACGGGAACCCCGAGTGGCAGCGCACCCCCGTCGCGCGGGGCCCCCGCACGGACCAGAGCGGAAGCGGCGCCGCCACATCGAGCGCGATGAAGAAGTGGGCGTGCCGGGACGGCGTGGTGGAATTCCACCTCGCGATGGGCCCCGCCTCGGGGGGCTTCACCAACACCTTCTTCCGGCTGCTGCACGGCGAGGGCGCCTGCGAGCCGCGCTTCGCCGCATGGGACTGGCGGCGGCTGCCGGAGCGGGTGGAGAGCGGCGAGGTCACCCCGGACGACCTTCAGGCGGCGCGGCGCGACATCCGCGCCTGGTTCGCCGGGAAGACGAAGGCGGAGATCCTGGACGCCGCGATCGAGCACCGGCTGCTGTGCATCGGCATCGCCGACCTGGCCGATGTCGCCGCGAGCCCCCAACTGGCCCACCGCGGCTACTTCACGACCGTCGGCGACGGGCCGCGCCAGGTCACCCTGCCCGGACGGTTCGCCCAGGTCAGCGACTCCCCGTATCCGTGCGTACGGCGTCCGGCGCCGCGTCTGGGCGAGCACACCGACGAGGTGCGCACCGAGTGGACCGCCCCCACGCGGCGACCGGAGGTGTCCGAACGGGCGGCGGCCCCCGCGCTGGAGGGCCTGCGGGTCCTGGACCTGTCGTGGGTGGTCGCGGGGCCCCTCGTCGGGCGGGCGCTCGCCGACCACGGCGCCGAGGTGGTACGCGTCGAGTCCACCCGGCGGATCGAGACCTCGCGCCTGATGCCGCCGTTCCACGGGGGCGTGCCGGGGGTGGAGAACTCGGCCCTGTTCGGCAACGCCAACGCGGGCAAGTACGGCCTCGCACTGGACCTCGGCACCGAGGCCGGACGCGCGGTCGCCGCCGACCTCGCCGCCTGGGCCGATGTGGTGGTGGAGTCCTTCTCGCCCGGCCGGATGGCCCGCTGGGGGCTGGGCCAGGAGACCCTGCGGGCGCACAACCCCCGGCTGATCGTGGTGAGTTCGTCCCTGATGGGGCAGACGGGTCCGCACGCGGCGCTCGCCGGGTACGGCAGCACCGGCGCCTCGCTCAGCGGCTTCCAGCACCTCGTCGGCTGGCCGGACGACCTGCCGATCGGCACCTTCGGCCCGTACACCGACTACGTCGGGCCGCGGATGGCCCTCGTCGCCCTGCTCGCCGCGCTCGAACAGCGCGAGCGGACCGGCCGCGGCTGCGCCATCGACGTCTCCCAGGTCGAGTCGGGCGTCTTCTTCCTGTCGCCCTACTGCGCGCGGTACGCGGCCGACGGCACCGTGGCCGGGCGGCGCGGCAACGCCGACGAAGCGCTCGTACCGCACGGGGTGTACCCCTGCCTGCCGGAGCGCGGCACACCCCGCTATGTCGCCCTGACCGCCCGCGACGACGAGGAGTGGCAGCGGCTGGCCCACGCCATCGGCCGCCCCGACCTCGCCACAGAACCGGCCCTCGCGACCGCCGCCGGGCGCCGGGCCCGGGAGGCCGAACTCGACGCCCACCTGGCCGCGTGGACCGCGGGCCGCACCGCCCTGGAGGCCGAGCGGCTGCTCCAGGCGGCGGGCGTCCCGGCCCATCTCTCCGCCTCCAGCGCCGATCTGTGCGCCGACCCCGCGCTGCTCCACCGCGGCCACTTCGTCCGGCTGCCGCACCCGGTGCACGGCGAGACCGTCGTCGAGGGGCCCCGCGCGGCGCTCTCCCTGACCCCGGGGTCGGTACGCGGCGCCGCGCCGACCCTCGGCCAGCACACCGCGTACGTCCTGCGCGAACTGCTCGGCTATTCCGAGGAGCGGATCCGCACACTCGAAGAGGAGAAGGTGCTGGTGTGAACGAGGACTGGCAGGCGGCCTGGCAGCCGGTCGTGGACGCGGTCGGACGGGACTTCTCCGACGGCGACGCCCCCGTCTTCGGCGCCGACCCCGTCGAGCGCGGCGCGATCCGGCGCTTCCTGGAGCCGCTGGAGCTGGACTGCGCCCTGCACACCGACCCGGCGGTGGCCCGCGCCCATGGCTTCACCGATGTGACCATGCCGTACACGGGCGTCATCACCTGGACGATCCCGCCGATGCGGGAGCCGGGGCAGCCGCTGTTCGACTCCGCCGAGCGGGACGCGCAGCCCGTGCACAGCCCGATCAACAACCAGGACATGCCGCTGGGCCCGCGCACCACGGGCTTCTTCGCCACCGGCATCGAACTCGACTTCCTGCGCCCGGTGGTGGCCGGTGAGCGCGTGGGGCGCAGCGGCAGACGGCTGGTCGACTGCGTCCCGAAGGAGACCTCGGTGGGCCGTGGCGCGTTCCTGACCTGGGAGAGCGACATCGTCACGGAGGCGGACGGCGAGGTCGTCGCCCGGATCCGCACCAGCACCTACGCCTACGAGCCGACGCCGAAGGGAGCCGGAAGGTGACCGCGAGCCCCGCGGCGGAACAGCGCTGCTTCGAGGACGTGCGCGAGGGAGAGGAGCTGCCGAGCGTCGCCTATCCACTGCCCGTCTACCGCCTGGTCATGGCGGCGGGCTCCAATCGCGACTTCAACTCCATCCACCACAACACCGACTACGCGCGGGCCACCGGCGCGCCCGAGATGTACGCCAACACCTCCCTGCTGCTCGGGATGTGGGAGCGGATCGTCCGCGACTGGATCGGCCCGGCCGGGACCATCCGCGGCATCAAGGGGTTCCGGATGCGGGCGTTCAACGTCGTCGGCGACACCACCTGGGTGCATGCCCGGGTGGTGTCGGTGGCCACCGAGGACGGGCCGGGGACGGTCGACATCGAGGTCCGCTGCGAGAACTCCTCCGGCATAACCGTCGGCCCCGGAACGGTCCGGGCGACCCTGCCGCTGCGCGCACCCGGCACGGACTGAGGAGGTGGCCGGATGTCCCATGAGCTCTCCGGCAGGACCGCCATCGCCGGTCTCGGCATCACCGAGCTGGGCAAGGTGTACGGCCGCACGGCGACGGACTTCGCGGTGCGCGCCGTCGCCCTGGCCGCCGAGGACGCCGGGATACCGCTCACCGACATCGACGGGCTGCTCGTCAACCCGGGTGTCGGCGGCGACATCGGGCTACCGCTCCAGGCCGCGCTGGGCGTCGGGGAGCTGCGGCTGCTCTCCACGGTGCAGGGGTTCGGCTCGTCGGCGTGCGCGATGGTGCAGTACGCCGCGCTCGCCATCGAGGCGGGCATGGCGGACGCGGTCGCGTGCGTGTTCGCGGACGCGCCGCTGCGCCAGGGCGCGGGCAGCGGAGCTGCGTACACCGGCGCCGCCCGGCAGGGGTCGGCGCTGGAGGAGCTTCCGCGGGCCGCGGGGCTGAACAGCGCCGCCGCGAAGTACGCGCTCGCCGCCCGCCGCCACATGGAGCGCTACGGGACGACGAGCGAGCAGCTGGGCGCGGTGGCCGTCGCCGCCCGGCAGTGGGCGGCGCTCAACGAGCGGGCGCAGATGAGGGACCGGAAGCTGACGCTGGAGGACCACCAGGCGTCCCGCGTGGTGGCCGACCCGCTGCGGCTGTTCGACTGCTGTCTGGTGAGCAACGGCGGGATCGCCGTCGTCGTCACCAGCGCCGAGCGGGCCCGGGACCTCGCCAGGCCGCCGGTGTACGTGCTCGGCTGGGGCCAGGGCCACCCCGGGCACCCGATGGCACGCGGCAGCGGCTTCGGCCTGGTCACGGGCGCCGCCACGTCCGGCCCTGCCGCGCTCGCCATGGCCGGTCTGTCCCTCTCCGACATCGGCGTCCGGGAGATCTACGACTGCTTCACCTTCACCACGCTGGTGTCGCTGGAGGACTACGGGTTCTGCGCCAAGGGCGACGGCGGCGCGTTCGTGGCCTCGGGGGCCCTCGCGCCCGGTGGCAGCCACCCCACCAACACCGGGGGCGGCCAGCTCTCCTCGTACTACATGTGGGGCATGACGCCGCTGTCGGAAGGCGTCATCCAGGCGCGGGGCGACGGCGGCCCACGGCAGGTGGCGAACGCCGGCGCGATCCTGGTCAGCGGCAACGGCGGGGTGCTCGACCATCACGCGACGCTGATCATCGGCCCGCATCCGCACCCCTGACCACCGGAAGGACGAAGCCGGTGATCATCCGTGACGAACACTCCGCGGAGTTCTTCGACGCCGCGGCGCGGGGCGTGCTGCTGCTGCGCTGGTCGAAGGAGTGCGGCGGCTACCTTCCCCCGGCCGCGACGGTCTGCCCGTGTGCCCCGCTCGCGCCGCTTCAGTGGCGGGAGTCGGCGGGCCTCGGCGAGATCGTCACCTGGACCGTCATCCCGGTGCGCGGCACGGACGCGGCGCCGCCCCCCGTGGTGGCGTACGTCGAGCTGGCTGAAGGACCGTGGATCACGGTGCGGGTACGGGGCATCGACCCGGCCGCGCTCCGGGCGGGCCACCCGGTGCGCATCGGCTTCGAGACCCCCGAGGGCGGCGGCGAGGCCGTACCGATCGCGCTGCCGCCCCACCCCGGCTGAGCCTCACCCCGGCGAGACGGCGATCGACTTGGTCTCCTGGTAGGCGCGCAGGCCCTCCGGGCCCATCTCCCGTCCGACGCCGGACTCCTTGAACCCGCCGAACGGGCTCCCGTACGCCTGCGGGTGGCCGTTGACGCTCACCATGCCGGTGCGCAGCCGCCGCGCCACCGCGAGACCCGCGTCCGGGTCGGCGGTCCACACCGAACCGGAGAGGCCGTACGGGGAGTCCTCCGCGATCGCCACGGCCTCGTCGGTGTCCCGGTACGGGATGACCGCGACGACGGGGCCGAAGATCTCCTCGCGGGCGATCCGCATGCCGTTGTGCACGCCGTCGAAGAGCGTCGGTTCGACGTACCAGCCCGCGTCGAGGCCCTTGGGGCGCCCGCCACCGGCCACGACCCGGGCGCCCTCGGAGCGTCCGGCGGCCAGATAGCCCTCCACGCGGTCCCGTTGGCGCTCGCTGATCAGCGGGCCGACGACGGTCCCGGGCGCGAGCGGGTCGCCCACGGGCACCTCGCGGAAGGCGGCGGCCAGCGCCTCGACGACCGCGTCGTGCCGGGCGGCGGGGGCCAGGATCCGGGTCTGGGCGATGCACGCCTGGCCGTTGACCATCAGCGCCATGGGGAGGATCTTCGAGACGAACGCCTCCAGATCGGCGTCGGGGAGCACGATAGCCGCCGACTTGCCGCCCAGCTCCAGCGTGACGCGGGCGACGCGCTCGGCGCAGACCGCCATGATCCGCTTGCCCGCCGCGCTCGATCCGGTGAACGCCACCTTGTCGACGCCCGCGTGGGCCACGAGGTGGGCACCCGCGTCCCGGTCCCCCGGGATCAGGTTGAAGACGCCCGGCGGAAGGCCCGCCTCGGCCAGCGTCTCCGCCAGTTCGAAGAGGGTGAGCGGGGCCTCAGGGGCGGGCTTGCAGACCACCGAGCAGCCCGCCGCAAGCGCCGGAGCGATCTTGAGCATGGGCGAGCTGAGCGGCCCGTTCCACGGTGTGATCGCGGCGACGACGCCGACCGGTTCCTGGGTGACGAGGCTGGCGTTGCCCGCGTCGTCGGTGCGCAGCTCGTCGGGGTCGGTGGAGCGCACAAGACCGGCGTAGTAGCGCAGATGGCGGATGGGGTTGGGCACATGGGCGGCGGCGCTGAACCAGCGGGGGCAGCCCAGTTCGCTGGTGAGCAGGTCGACCAGGTACTCCGACCGCTCCTGGAGGAGGTCCGCCGCCCGCTCCAGCACCGCGGCGCGCTCCTGCCGCGGCGTCTCCCGCCAGACGCCGGAGTCGAACGAGGCGCGCGCGGCGGCCACGGCCCGCTCCACGTCCTCGGCGGAGGCGAGGACGGTGCGGCCGACGAGGTCCTGGTCGGCGGGGTTGCGGATGTCGAGCGGGGTGCCGCCGCGGGACGCGGTCCAGGCCCCGCCCAGATACATCCGCCGCCGGTCCACGGGGGCGATGGTGGTCACGGGCGTCTCCTTCCGTCTCCTTGAGCCGGGCGTCCGACAAAAACCATGACTATGGATTGCACTGTAGCCGAGATCACCCGCCATGGATGGTGCATCCATCCACATCCCCTCTGAACAGGCGGTGCACGGCTCTGGCCATCCGGGCGAGGACGGGCTTACCGTGAGCCATGTCCCCGAATCTATGCGCAGGAATCGCATAGAAAGCCTTGACGGGTCAGACACGTGGGGCAATCGTGTGGACAGCCCAGCGGCCCCAGGAGGCGTTATGCGGGTACAACTCACGGCGGTCGGGCTGGTGACGGTGATGGCCGCGGGCGGCCTCACCGCATGCGGCTCGTCCTCGTCCGGCAACACATCAGCGGGAGGGAACAAGACCCTCACCCTCGGCACCACCACCGTCGTCTCGCAGTGGGACCCGTATCAGAACGACTGGGGCCCCTTCCTCCAGCCCCAGCAGGCCGCGTACGACAGCCTCGTCCACCGCAACCCGGACGGCTCCTTCGCGCCGGGGCTCGCGACGAAGTGGAGTTACGCCGACCCGTCCACGTTCGACATGACGATCCGCCACGGCGTCACCTTCTCCGACGGCACCAAGCTGGACGCCGCCGCGGTGAAGGCCAACCTCGACCACGGCAAGACCGTCCAGGGACCCAGGACCGACGAGATAGCCGCCATCAGCAAAGTGACGGTCACCGCACCCGACCAGGTGCGCATCAAGCTGTCCCGGCCGGACCCCTCGCTGCCGCTCGTCTTCTCCGCCGTGCTCGGCCAGATGGCGAGCCCGAAGGCGCTGAAGGACCCCGGGCTGCTGAAGAAGAAGCCGGTCGGCGCCGGTCCTTACACCCTGGACACGGCCGCCACCACACCGGGCGACAAGTACACCTTCGTCAAGAACCCGAAGTACTGGGACGCCAAGTCGGTCAAGTTCGACAAGCTGGTGTTCCCGATCATCCAGGACTCCACCGCGTCCCTGAACGCGCTGCGCTCGGGGCAGATCGACGGCGCGATCGGCACCCTCGACGACGTCCCGGCCGCCAAGGCCGCGGGGCTCGCCGTCTCCTCCTCGATGAGCTACTTCACCGCGCTCAACATCAACGACCGCAGCGGCCGCCAGGTCAAGGCGCTCGGCGACGTACGGGTGCGCAGGGCCCTGAACTATGCCGTCGACCGCACGGCGCTCCAGGCCACCGCCGGTGAGGGGCAGCCCACCACGCAGATCTTCCCGCCCGGCCAGCCCGGCTACGTCAAGGCGCTGGACAAGGCGTATCCGTACAGCCCCGCGAAGGCGAAGAAGCTGCTCGCCGAGGCGGGCTACCTGAACGGCATCGACCTCACGGTCACCAACACCGCCGTGCTGTTCTTCGACCGCTACGGACAGGCGCTCGCCCAGCAGTTGAAGAAGTCGGGCATCCGCATCAAGATCCACAACGTCTCGCTGCCGCAGTACCAGGCGCTGCGGCTGTCGGACAAGAACCCGCTGTACGCCTGGTTCTACAACTGGATCGGCACGCCCATCGACGCCAACCGCCTGCTCAGCAAGGACGGCCAGTACAACCCGTACCGGGTCGACAACCCCAAGCTGGACAAGCTCATCGCCAAGGCCGCCGCCGAGACCGGGGCGCGGCAGCGGGCGACGTACGAGGAGATCTCCAAGGAGGTCGTCGACCAGGCGCTCTTCGTCGTCACCAACATCGGCAAGACCTACTACTTCTACAACCCGAAGAAGGTCAAGGAGATGAACTACGTGCCGCTGGAGTCGCTGCCGTTCGTCAGGGGCCTGGAGCCCGCGTCCTGACCGGACCGAGGAGCAAGTGCTGTGCTCAGGACAGTCCTGCGACGGCTCCTGGTCGTCGTCCCGATGCTATGGGGCATCGCCACGGTGGCGTTCTGCCTGGTCAACCTGATCCCTGGATCCCCGGCGCGCACCATCCTGGGCGACGGCGCCACCGCCGGGCAGGTCGCCGCGCTGGACCGGAAGATGGGCTACGACCGGCCGCTCGCCGTCCAGTACTGGTCGTGGCTGTCGCACGTGCTGCGCGGTGACTTCGGCACCTCGCTGCTCACCAGCAGGCCGACCACCGCCGATGTCGGCGCCCGGCTGCCCATCACGCTGTCCGTCGTCGTCGGGGCCGTGCTGCTGACGGTGGTGGTCGGGGTGGCCGTCGGGGTGCTCGGCGCGGTCGGCGGGCGGCGGCTGGACCGCGCGGGGCAGAGCGTGCTCAGCTTCTTCATGGCCGTCCCCAGCTTCTGGCTGGGCGTGCTGCTGGTCTTCCTGCTGTCCATCCGGCTCGGCTGGCTGCCCGCCACCGGCTATGTGCCGTTCGCCCAATCCCCCGGCCGCTGGCTCGCCTCGATCACCCTGCCGTGTCTGTCGGTCGCGGCGGTGGGCATCGCCACCGTCGCCCGGCAGACCCGCGGCGCGATGCTGGACGTGCTCGCCAAGGACTACATCCGCACCCTGCGCGCCGCCGGGGTGTCCAACCGTTCGCTGATCTTCCGGCACGCGCTGCGCAACGCCTCGATCCCCATCGTCACCAGCGTCGGCTTCCAGTTCATCGGCCTGCTCGGCAGCACCGTCATCGTCGAGCAGGTCTTCGCGCTGAACGGGCTCGGGGCGCTGACCCTCTCGGCGGTGAACGGAAAGGACTTCCCCGTGGTGCTCACCGTCGTGCTGTTCACGACCACCCTCGTGCTGGCCGCGAACCTCCTCGTCGACGTCGCCAACGCCTGGCTCAACCCGAAGGCGAGGCGAGTATGAACGTCGGGGTGAACACCGAGGCCGTGGCGGCCGCGCCGGGCCGCCACCGGCGCGCGGGCGACAAGGGCGCGGGCCGGGCGCGCGGCGTGCTGCGCCGCCCGGGGGCCTGGCTGAGCCTGGCGTGGATCGCCCTGGTCGTCCTCGGCAGTGTCTTCGCGTCCGGGCTGGCCCCGCACGATCCGCTCGACCAGAATCTGCGCCGTGTCTACCAGGGCCCGTCCGGTACGTACTGGCTCGGCACCGACTCCCTCGGCCGCGACGTCCTCAGCAGGCTGATGCACGGCGGCGCCCTCAGCCTGCTGGGTTCCGGCGAAGCGGTCCTGGTGGCGCTCCTCGTCGGCGTCCCGCTCGGCCTGCTCGCGGGCTACCGCGGCGGCTGGGCCGACGCCGTCATCAGCCGGATCGCCGAGGCGCTGATGGCCCTGCCCGTGATCATCATCCTGCTCGCGGTGGTCGCGGTGTACGGGCGCGGCTTCGCGGTGTCCATGGGCGCCCTCGGCGTCATCTTCTCCGCCGCCATCATCCGGCTGGTACGGGCCACCACGGCGGCCGTGCGCGGTGAGCTGTACGTCGACGCGGCCCGCGTGTCGGGGCTGCGGGCGCCGCGGATCGTCGTACGGCACGTGCTGCCCAATGTCATCGCGCCCGTGCTCATCCAGAGTTCGCTGACCCTGGGTACCGCGCTGCTGATCCAGTCCGGCCTGGGCTTCCTCGGCCTCGGCCCGCAGCCGCCCGCGCCCAACTGGGGAGCGGGCATCGCCGAGGCGGCCGCCGCCATCAACCAGGACGCCTGGCTGATGGTCCCGACCGGGGGCGTCCTGGTCCTCACCGTCCTGGCCTTCAACTTCCTCGGCGACGCGCTGCGTGACGCGACCCCCGCGGGCCGGGGGCAGGCGGCCACCGGCGGCTTCTTCGCCCGGCGCGCCCTCCCGGCCGACTCCGACGCGGCGGAGCCCGACGACGGCGGTGCGCTGCTGCGGGTCCATGGGCTGGTGGTGTCCTTCCCCGAGGCCGACGGGCGTGACCAGCCGGTGGTCGACGGGGTCGGCTTCGCCGTACGGCCGGGCGAAACGGTCGGCCTGGTGGGCGAGTCGGGGTGCGGCAAGAGCGTCACCGCGCTGTCCGTCCTCGGCCTCGTCCCGGGCTCCGGGCACCTCGCCGGGGGACAGATCCTGTTCGACGGGGCGGACCTCGCCCGGATGCCGGAGAAGCGGCTCGCGGCGTACCGGGGACAGCGGATCGGCTACATCGCGCAGGAGCCGATGACCGCGCTCGACCCGTGCTTCACCATCGGCTCCCAGCTCGCCGAGCCGCTGCGGCGGCACCGCGGGCTGACCAAGGCACAGGCCCGGACGCGCGCCGTCGAACTGCTGAGCCTCGTCGGCATTCCGCGCCCGGAGCAGGTCTGCCGCTCCTATCCGCATCAGCTCTCCGGCGGCATGGCGCAGCGCGCGGCGATCGCGCTCGCCCTGACCGGCGAGCCTGACCTGCTGATCGCGGACGAGCCGACCACCGCCCTCGACGTCACCGTGCAGGCCGAGATCCTCGATCTGCTGCGCTCGCTCCAGGCGGAGCTGGGCATGGCGATGATCCTGGTGACCCACGACCTCGGGGTGGTCGCCGACATCTGCGACCGGGCGGTGGTGATGTACGCGGGGCAGGTGGTCGAGGAGGGCACGGTGGAC
The DNA here is from genome assembly GCF_044333065.1 of Streptomyces sp. NPDC021115. NCBI lineage: Bacteria > Bacillati > Actinomycetota > Actinomycetes > Kitasatosporales > Streptomycetaceae > Streptomyces > Streptomyces sp. NPDC021115. The sequence goes on along the minus strand of NZ_JBIRQF010000003.1, from coordinate 79,259 downwards.
CAGCTGTTCACGGCCGCCCTGCATCCGTACACCCGTGCCCTGCTGCGCTCCACGCCGGAGCGCGAGGAGACGGCGGCGGGGCAGCTGCCCGCCATCGAGGGGACGGTGCCGCAGCCGCGCGACTGGCCGGCCGGCTGCCGGTTCGCCGCCCGCTGTACGTATGCGACCGAGGCGTGTTCGGCCGCGCCCGTACCGATGCTGGTGCTCGGTCCCGTGCCGGGCGGCCCCCGGGCGGCCCGCTGTATCCGTGCCGACTCCTGGAAGGCGGTGGACCATGAGCGCGCTGCTGGAGCTGTCTGACCTCGCGGTCACCTACCCGGCGCCCGGCCGTCGTGCCGCGCCGCTGTGCGCGGTGGACGGGGTGAGCCTCGCCGTGGCCCCGGGCGAAACGGTGGGTCTGGTCGGCGAGTCCGGCTCGGGCAAGTCGACGATCGGCCGGGCCGTGCTCGGCCTCGTCCGCCCCGCCGAGGGACGGATCTCGTTCGACGGCGCGGACATCACGCACGCGTCCGCACGGGCCCGGCGCGCGCTCGCGTCCGACCTCCAGGTCGTCTTCCAGGATCCGTACAGCTCCCTCAACCCGAGCCATCCGGTGGGCAAGACGCTCGCCGAGCCGCTGCTGCGGCGGAAGGGGACGAGCCGGGAGCAGGCGGGGGCGGAGATCCGGCGGCTGCTGGCGGCCGTCGGGCTGCCCGACGACGCGGCGGACCGGTATCCGGCGCGGTTCTCCGGCGGTCAGCGGCAGCGCGTCGCCATCGCCCGGGCGCTCGCGGTCTCGCCCCGCCTGGTCGTGTGCGACGAACCGGTCAGCGCGCTGGACGTGTCCACCCGGGCCCAGGTGATCAACCTGCTGGCCTCGCTCCAGGCGGAGCTGGGCGTGGCGTATCTGTTCATCGCCCATGACATCGCGGTCGTACGGCACATCTCGCACCGCGTCGTCGTCCTCTACCGGGGCCGGGTCATGGAGTCGGGGCCCGCCGCCGAAGTGTGTCTGCGGCCGAGCCATCCGTACACCCGCGCCCTGGTGGCGGCGGCCCCGGTGCCCGATCCGGCGCTCCAGCGCGAACGCCGCCAGGTGCGGCGGGCCTCGGTGTCGACCTCGACGGCGGCGGCCGGCGCCGTGGCCGGGCCGGGGTGCCCGTTCGCGCCGCGCTGCCCGCACACGGCTCAGGTGTGCTGGACGACCCGGCCCGCCCGCACCGCCGTGGGCGCTGTGGAGGTGAGCTGCCACCGGTACGAGCCGGGTTCGGGCCACCCCGACGCGGGCACACCGCTCCCCGGACCCTCACGGACGGAAAACGGACATGGGCGCCAACCCTGATAAGGGTTCCGGTATACTCCGTCCCATGGAGGGACCTTGGCTATCAGGTGAGGACATGGCGCCGACGAAGACACTCAAGCGCGGGGCCAAGGTCGCCGAGGCGCTGGCGCAGGAGATCGTCCACGACATCGTGAAGCGCAAGCTGCCGCCGGGCACGCTGCTGCCGTCCGAGGCGCAGATGATCGAGGACTACGGCGTGGGGCGCGGTTCGCTCCGCGAGGCGCTGCGCATCCTCGAAGTCCACGGGCTGATCACGATGAAGCCGGGGCGCAACGGCGGCCCGATGGTCATCGAGGTGCGCACCCGTGACTACGGTCGGATGTCGACGCTCTTTTACCACCTCGGCGGCGTCACCTTCCAGGAACTCCTGGAGGCGCGGCTGGTGATGGAGGCGACGATGGCCCGGCTCGCCGCCGAGCGCAACGCGCCGGAGCTGGGTGAGCAGCTGGCCGAGTCGTGCGAGAAGTCCGTGGTGGAGGACGACGATCAGTACTTCGCCGCCACCCACGACTTCCACCGCAAGGTGTCGTCCATGTCGGGGAACCCGATCCTGAACCTGGTGAGCATGTCGCTGGAGGACATCTTCCACGACCAGGTCAGCGGCTTCCTCTTCCCGCCCGACCGGCGCGAGGACGTGCAGGCCACGCACGCGGCCATCGCGCGGGCCATCGCCAAGGGGCAGGCCGCGACGGCGGAGCGGCTGATGCGGCAGCACATGCAGGAGTACGCGGACTACGTGCGCAGGCGCCATCCGCATCTGGTCGACCAGGTCGTCAACTGGCGCTGAGCCCCTGGGCAGTGGTCAGCGGCCGCGCCAGACGGGTGTGCGTTTCCCGGCGAAAGCCGACGCCCCCTCGCGGGCGTCGGCGGAGGCCCGGACCGGCTCGTAGATCGCGTTCTGCCGGGCGAACGCCTCCTCGGCGGGCCACTGGCCGCCCTCGTTCAGGACGCGCTTGGTGGCCCGTACGCCCAGGGGGCCGTTCTCCGCGATCCGCCCCGCCAGCGACAGCGCCTCGGCGAGGGCGCCGCCGGGCGGGGTGAGCCGGTTGACCAGGCCCGCCGCATGCGCCCGTACGGCGTCGATACGGTCCCCGGTCAGCGCCCACTCGGCCGCGGTGCCCAGCGGCACCCGGCGCGGCAGCCGCAGCAGCCCGCCGCCCCCGGCCATCAGCCCGCGGCGCACCTCGGGCAGCCCGAACGAGGCGTCCTCGGCGGCCACGATGAGGTCGCAGGCGAGCGCGATCTCGAACCCCCCGGCCAGCGCGAAGCCCTCGACCGCCGCGATGAGCGGCTTGGCGGGCGGCGCCTCCACCAGCCCGGCGAAGCCGCGGCCCGGCACCGAGGGCCGCTCGCCCGCGAGGAACGCCTTGAGGTCCATTCCGGCGCTGAACGTGCCCCCGGCGCCGGTCAGTACGCCGACGCACAGCGCGTCGTCGGTGTCGAGCCGTTCCATCGCGGAGCCGATCGCCCGCGCGGTGGCGGTGTTCACGGCGTTGCGCACCTCGGGCCGGTCGATGGTGACGACGAGGACGGCGCCCCGGGTCTCGACGGTGACCTCGCCGCTCATCGCGCCTGCATCCGGATCGCGCCGTCGAGGCGGATCGCCTCGCCGTTGAGCATGGGGTTGTCGATGATGTGCAGCGCCAGCCGGGCGTATTCGTCCGGGATGCCGAGGCGGCGCGGATGCGGCGCCATGGTGGCGAGCGAGTCGCGCACCCGCTGCGGGAGCCGGGCCAGGATGGGGGTGTCGAAGAGGCCGGGGGCGATGGTGCACACCCGGATCAGCTTGCCCGCCAGGTCGCGGGCGGCCACGAGGGTGAGTCCGACGATGCCCGCCTTGGCGGACGCGTAGGGGAGTTGGCCGACCTGCCCCTCCCAGGCGGCGACGGAGGCGGTGAGCACGCAGACCCCGCGCTCGCCGTCGACCGGTTCGTTCCGGGCCATCCGGGCGGCCGCGAGGCGCAGCACGTTGAAGGTGCCCATCAGGTTGACGCGGACGACGGACTCGTAGAGTTCGAGGGAGCCGGGTGAGCCGTCGCGCTCCACCAGGCGCATCGCGCCGCCCCGGCCCGCGCAGTGCACGAGCGTGCGCAGCGGGCCGAGGGCTTCGGCGACCGCGAGGGCGTCGGTGACGGCGTCGGGGTCGGTGACGTCGGCGGGCGCGAAGTGGGCGCACGGGCCGAGGTCGGCCGCCACGGCCTTGCCGTCGGACGCGGGCAGGTCGAGCAGGACGGTCGGCACCCCGGCGGCGACCAGCCGCCGGGCGGTGGCGAGGCCCAGGCCCGAGGCGCCGCCGGTCACCACGGCGGACCCTGATGTGACATCCATGGCTGGTCGCTCCTTGAGGGGTGTTCGCGGGCGCGTGTCAGCGCGCGCCGAGGTTTTCGAGGACGAGGGCGTTGGCCATGCCGCCCGCCTCGCACATGGTCTGGAGCCCGTAGCGGCCACCGGTGTCCTCCAGGTGGCCGAGCAGGGTGGTGGCCAGCCGGGCGCCGGAGGCGCCGAGCGGGTGGCCGAGGGCGATGGCACCGCCCCGGGGGTTGAGCCGGTCGTCGGGGAACCCGAACTCGGCCTGCCAGGCGAGCGGCACGCTCGCGAACGCCTCGTTGACCTCGGCGGCGGCGATGTCGTCCAGGGTCAGCCCGGAGCGGCGCAGCACACGCCGGGTGGCGGGGAGCGGGCCGGTGAGCATCAGCAGCGGGTCGTCCCCGCACACGGCGGAGGCCACGATCCGGCCCCGGGGGGTGAGGCCGAGGGCGGCGGCGCGCTCCTCGCTCATCACCAGCAGGGCCGCCGCGCCATCGGTGAGCTGGGAGGAGTTGCCCGCGGTGACCTTCCATTCGAGGTCGGGGAAGCGGCGGTGGAAGCCGGACGCCACGAAGGCCGGGAGGAGTTCGGCCAGCCGCTCGGGGGTCGTACCGGGGCGGATCGTCTCGTCCTCGGAGACGACGCCATCGGGGGTGACGACGGGCACGATCTCGCGGGCGAAGGCGCCGCCGCTCGCGGCCTGCGCGGCGCGCTCGTGCGAGCGCGCGGCGTAGGCGTCGAGCACGTCGCGGCTCAGGTGCCACTTCTCCGCGACGAGTTCGGCCGCGATGCCCTGCGGCAGCAGGCCGGGGGCGTACCGGCGGGCCACTCCCGCGCCGAACGGATCGGCGCCCATGCGGGCCGACCCCATCGGCACGCGGCTCATCGACTCCACCCCGGCCGCGATCACGGTCTCGTACGCCCCGGCGGCCACTCCCTGCACGGCGAAGTCCAGCGCCTGCTGGCCGGAGCCGCATTTGCGCTCGATGGTCACCGAGGGCACATGCTCGGGGAGTCCGGCGGCCAGCCACGCCTGCCGTCCGGGGGTGGCGGACTGCTCACCGGCCTGCCCCGCGCAGCCGACGAGGACGTCGTCCACGGTGCCGGGGTCGATGCCGGTGCGGTCCAGGAGCGCGGTGAGGACCGCCGCCAGCAGATCGACCGGATGGACGGCCGAGAGCGCGCCACCGGGTTTCCCCCGGCCCATGGGAGAGCGCACGGCGTCGACGATGACGGCTGCGGGCATGGCGTTCCCCCGGGTCCTCGGCGGGCGGGCGGCGGCTGATGTGCGGTGCCTTGACACAGAAACTATGAATACCTTTACCATGGATTCGTGTCCGGAACCATGGTGAACGACCCCGCGGACGACCTCTCCGAGCAGCAGCGAGAGGTGCGCCGCATGGCGCGGGAACTGGCCCGGGAGCACTACGCACCGCTGGCCGCGCGATGGGACGCGGAGCGCGTGCCGCTGCCGCACGAGGAGCGCCGCAGGCTCGGCGAACTGGGGCTGCTCGGCATCACGCTGCCCGAGGAGTTCGGGGGTTCCGGCGCCCCGGTGCTGGACGCGCTCGTGGTGATCGAGGAGCTGGCCAAGGAGTGCCGTCCCGCGGCGTTCCAGGTGTTCGAGTGCAACACCGGCCCTGCCACCGTCGTCAATCTGCTCGGCGGCGACGAGCTGCGCGCCCGCTGCCTTCCCCCGATCATCCGCGGCGACGCGACGATGGCGGTGGCGATCTCCGAGCCGGACGCGGGCTCCGCCGCCACCGACATGACCACCCGCGCGGTCCGGGAAGGCGACTCCTACCGTGTCAACGGATCGAAGCGATGGATCTCCGGCGGCGGTCACGCCGATCAGTACCTGCTCTACGCACGGCTCGCCGACGTACCCGGCGCGCGCGGCATCGGCGCGCTGGTGGTCGACGCCGACACCGCGGGCATCAGTTACGGCGCGCAGGAGAAGCTGATGGGCTTCCGGGGCATCCCGTCGTGCGACATCCACTTCGACGACGTGACGGTCCCGGCCGCCAATCTGCTGGTGGACGCGGGCCGCTTCCGCGAGCTGTTCACCGGCTTCTCGCTCGAGCGGCTGGGCAACGCGACCATGAGCCTGGCCCTCGCACAGGCCGCCGTCGACCGCACCGTGGACTATGTGCAGGCCCGCAACGCCTTCGGCAAGCCCCTGATCGAGTTCCAGGCCACCCAGCTGACCCTCGCCGACATGGTGCTCCAGGTCGAGGCGGCCCGGCTGCTGGTGTACCGGGCGGCGCGGCGCGCCGGGCGGGGCCTGCCGTCGCCACTGGAGGTGTCGCTGGCCAAGTGCACGGCCAACGAGACCGCGAAGCGTGTCACCGACCTGGCCATGCAACTGCACGGCGGCAACGGCTACACCGAGGAGTACGGCATCGAGCGGCTGCACCGCGACGCCCACGGCTGGGCGCTGGCGGGCGGCACACCCACCATGCAGCGCACCCGCATCGTCTCCGAGCTGCTGGGCCGGAGCTTCGACCAGCGCCGCTGACCACCCCACCCCGGCCCCGCGGGGATGCGAACGCGAAGGAGACCGCCCATGCCCTTCGAACTGCCCCCGCGCCACCGGGACCTGCGGACCCGCGCCATGGAGCTGGCCGAGCGGCTGCGGCCCGGCGCCGACCGCGCCGACGCCGCCACCGGCGTCGACCCGGCCACGCGGGACGCGCTGCGCGCCAGCGGCCTGGTCCGGCTCACCGTCCCCGCCGCGTACGGCGGGGAGGACGAGCGCGTGGACCCGCTCGCCGTCACGGTGGTGCGCGAGGCGCTGATGGGCGTCTCCGCGCATCTGGACTCGCTGTTCGCCATGCAGGGCATCGGCGGCTTCGCGCTGGCCGCGGCCGCCGCGCGGCTACGGGACGCCTGGCTCCCCAAGGTCGCCGCGCTGGAGGCGATCGCCGCGCTGGCGCTCACCGAACCCGAGATCGGCTCCGATCTGCGGTCGGTCACCACCCGGGTCACGGAAGGCGACGGCGGGCTCGTCGTCAGCGGCCGCAAGTCATGGATCACCAACGCCGGTGCGGCCGACTTCTACACCGTGCTGTGCCGGGAGGGCGAAGGGCACAGCCTGGTGCTCGTGCCCGGCGACGCCCCGGGCGTACGAGTGGAGAGCGGCCCGGACATCATCGCGCCGCACATCCTCGGCACGGTGTTCCTGGACGGGGTGACGGTCCCGGCGGACCACCGGATCGGCGCACCGGGCGGTGCGTTCCCGCTGGTGCTGCGGACCCTGTCCACCTTCCGCGTCTCGGTGGCGGGTTCGGCCGTCGGGCTCGCCCAGGCGGCGCTCGACGAGGCCGTACGGCACACCACCTCGCGCGAGCAGTTCGGCACCACGCTCTCCCGGCTCGGGCCCCTACCCCATCTGCTGGGCACCTCGTGGTGGGAGATCGAGGCCGCGCGCGCCCTGACCTACACGGCGGCGGCCAGGGCGGCCGAGGACCCGGCGGCGGCGCTCCCCTGGTCCTCCATGGCCAAGGTGGCGGCCACCGAGACCGCGGGCCGGGTGGTGGACCGCTGTGTGCAGATGATGGGCCGCTTCGGCCTCGTCACGGGGTCCACCATCGAACGGCTCTACCGCAATGCCCGGCCCTTGCGGATCTACGAGGGCGGCAACGAGGTGCTGACGGGCCAGCTCGCCAAGACGCTCACCCGGGGCCGGGCCTGAACCCTGGCCGCCGGGGCCGAACCCTGGCCCCGAAACCATGACTATGGTTATATCGTTTCTGTTCGAGTCATCGCCACCGCGCGGACAAGGGGTGAGATGAGGACCTACACGGACCTGGTGCCGGCCTTCCCGGACCAGCGCGACTGGACCCTGGCGACCGTGCTGCGCCACCAGGCGGACGTCCGCCCCGAGGCGGTCTTCCTCGACGTACCGGAGGAGCACCGCACCTTCAGCTACGCGCAGTCCCTGGAGCAGGCCGCGTCGGTGGCCGACGCGCTGGCCGCGGCCGGGGCCGAACCCGGCGACCGGGTGCTCGTCATGGCGGCCAACTCCTCGCAGTTCGTCCGCACCTGGCTCGGGGTGTCGCTCGGCGGCTATGTCGAGGTGCCCGTGAACACCGCGTACGAGGGCGTGTTCCTCGGCCACCAGCTGGCGACCGCGGGCCCGCGCTGGGCGGTGGTGGACGACGTACTCGCCGACCGGTTCCTCGCGATCGCCGACGACGCCCGCGCCATCGAATGCTTCTGGGTCGTCGACACCGGCTCCCGCGACGGCGCCCTGCGCGCGCTGCGCGACGCCGGGTGGCGGGCGGAGCCCTGGGAGGAGCTGGCGCGCGGCGCCCGGCCCGGTGCGCAACCGGCACAGCCCGTGCCCTCCTCCCTGGCGTCCATCTTCTTCACCTCCGGCACCACAGGGCCCTCCAAGGGCGTGGCGATGCCGCACGCCCAGATGCACTTCTTCGGCGAGGAGGTGGTCAGCCTCCAGCGGCTGACCGCCGACGACGTGTACTTCACCTGCACCCCGCTCTTCCACGGCAACGCCCAGTTCATGGCCGCGTATCCGGCCCTGATCGCCGGGGCGCGGCTGGTGGTGCGGCCGCGCTTCAGCGCCAGCCGGTGGGTCGGCCAGCTGCGCACCTCCGGCGCCACCGTCACCAACCTCATCGGCGTGATGATGGACTTCATCTGGAAGCAGCAGCCCCGGCCCGACGACGCCGACAACCGGCTGCGCTCGGTCTTCGCCGCGCCCACCGCCGCCTCCATCCTGGCGGGATTCCGCGAGCGCTACGGCATCGAGTCGTTCGTCGAGGTCTTCGGGCTCACCGAGACCAGCGCGCCGATCCTCAGCCCGTACGGCGAGGACCGCCCGGCCGGGGCCGCCGGGCTCCAGGCCGCCGACTGGTTCGACATCCGGCTGGTCGACCCGGACACCGACCGGGAGGTGCCGACCGGCGAGACCGGTGAGCTGGTCGTCCGCCCGAAGCACCCCTGGACGTGCAGCATGGGCTACTACGGGATGCCCGAGCGCACCACCGAGGCCTGGCGCAACCTCTGGTTCCACACCGGCGACGCCCTGCGCAAGGACGCGGACGGCTGGTACTACTTCGTGGACCGCTACAAGGACGCGCTGCGCCGCCGGGGCGAGAACATCAGCTCGTACGAGGTCGAACAGGCCCTGCTCGCCTGTGACGCCGTCCTGGAGTGCGCCGTGATCGGTGTCGCCGCCGGGGTCGAGGCGGGCGAGGACGAGGTGCTGGCCTGCGTCGTCGCCGCGCGTGACCTCGACCCCGCCGAGCTGTGGGAGTGGTGCGAGGGGCGCGTCCCCGCGTTCGCCGTCCCCCGCTTCGTACGCTTCGTCGACCGGCTCCCCAAGACCCCGTCGGAGCGGGTGCGCAAGACCCTGCTGCGCGCCGAGGGCGTCACCCCCGGCACCCACGACCGGCTCGCCCCGCGCGGCGCCCCGGCACCGGAGCGCACCCCGTGAGCGGGGAGCGGGGCAGCTGCCCCGGGCCGCTCGCCGGGGTCACCGTGCTCGAACTGGGCACGATGTACGCGGCCCCCACGGCCGGACGGATGCTGCGCGACTTCGGCGCCCGCGTCATCAAGGTCGAGGACCCGTCGACCGGGGACTTCGCCCGGCACTGGATGCCGCAGTACAACGGCCTCGCGCTCGGCTTCGCCCGGCTCAACGCGGGCAAGGAGTCCATCGGCATCGACCTGCGCCGCCCGGCGGGCCGCGACCTGGTGCGCAGGCTCGCCGCGCGGGTGGACGTGGTGCTGGAGTCCTTCCGGCCCGGCAGGCTGGAGGAGTGGGGGCTCGGCTACGACGTGCTGACCGCCGACAATCCGGGCCTGGTGCTCACCCGCGTCTCCGGCTTCGGGCAGACCGGTCCGTACCGGGCCCGCCCGGGATTCGGCACGGTGGCCGAGACCGCGAGCGGCTACGCGTTCACCAACGGCTGGCCCGACACCCCGCCCACCTCGCCGCCGTTCGGCTTCGCCGACTCCATCGCCGGGCTCTCGGCCGCCTTCGGCACGGTCACCGCGCTGCTGTCCAGGGCCCGCACCGGCCGGGGCGACGCGGTGGACGTCGCCCTGTACGAGCCGCTGATGTTCATCCTCGGCGACAGCATCCTGCGCTACACCAGCAGCGGCGAGATCCAGCAGCGGGTCGGCAACGGCTCGGGATCGGCGTCACCGCGCGGCATCTACCAGGCGGGGGACGGCACCTGGCTGTCCATCGCCGCGTCCTCGCAGACCATCGCGCTGCGCCTGTTCACCGCCATGGGCCACCCCGAGTTCGGCGACGACCCCCGGTTCGCCACCAACCCGGCGCGCATGGAGCACAACGAGGAACTCCAGCGCCTGGTCGGCGCGTGGGTGCGGCAGCGGCCGCGCGCCGAGGTGCTCGCCGACCTGGAGGCGCACGAGGTGGTCGCCGCGCCCGTCAACGACGCCAAGGACATCGTCGAGGACCCCCACTTCCGCAGCCGCACCCTGGTCGAGCTGGCCGGTACCGCCCTCGGGCGGGTGCTGGTGCCGGGCCCGGTCGTCCACCTGGACAGCTACCCGGGCCCGCTGTACGAGGGGGTGCCCGGCATCGGCGAGCACACCGCGCCCGCGCTCACCGAACTGCTCGGCCTCACCCCGGGGGAACTGGCCGAACTGGCCGCGTCCTTCGCCGTGGCCCCGGACCGGACCCGCGTGCCATGACCCTCGAAGGCCGGGTGGCGCTGGTGACCGGCGGCAGCCGTGGCCTCGGCCGGGAGATCGTGCTGGGCCTGGCCGGCGCCGGGGCCGACGTCGTGATCGCCAGCCGCACCCTGGAGCGCTGCGCCGAGGTCGCCGACGAGGTGCGCCGGACCACCGGGCGGCGCGCCCTGCCGTACGCCTGCCACGTCGGGCGGTGGGACGGGCTGGACGCCCTGGTCGACGCCGTGTACGCCGAGTTCGGGCGGCTCGACGTCCTCGTCAACAACGCGGGGATGTCGCCGCGTTACGACACCGTCGCGGAGGTCTCCGAAGTCCTCTTCGACAAGGTGATCGGGGTCAACCTGAAGGGACCCTTCCGGCTGGCGGCGCTCGCGGGCACCCGGATGGCCGCGGAGCAGGGCGGCAGCATCATCAACATCAGCAGCACCGCCGCCGTGCGCCCCCGGGCCGACGTCCTGCCGTACGCCGCGGCCAAGGCCGGGCTCAACGCCCTCACCGCGGGCCTCGCCCACGCCTTCGGCCCCACGGTGCGGGTCAACGCCATCATGGCCGGAACCTTCCACACCGATGTGACCGCCGCCTGGGACATGGATGCCTTCGCCGCCCGGGCGGCGGGCTTCGCGCTGCGCCGGGGCGGGCAGCCCGCCGAAATCGTCGGCACCGCGCTGTATCTGGCCTCCGGCGAACTGTCCTCGTACACCACCGGCTCGGTCATCGCCGTCGACGGCGGCCAGCCGTGAAGGGAGCGGGTCCGAAGTGATCATCGATGTGCACTGCCACGCCTGGCCCGACGCCCTCGCGGAACGCGCCCTCGGCGGCCGGGTGCCCCAGCTGGAGCGGCACGGCGACGGCAAGATCTCCACCCTGCACCGGGTGCTGGCCCGCTCCGGCGTCGACAAGGGCGTCCTGCTCGGCATCGCCGACACCGCCCGGCACGTCGACGCGGTCAACCGCTTCGTCGCGACCCAGCGCGGCCCTGACCTGCTGCCCTTCGGCACCGTCCACCCGGACCTGCCGCTGGAGGACAACCTCGCGAGCCTGCGCCGCCACGGCATCGCGGGGGTCAAACTCCACTCCCTCTTCCAGGGATTCGCCTACGACGACCCACGGGTGTGGGACCTGCTGGAGGCGTTCGGCTCGCGGATCGCCGTCATCGCCCACGTCGGCGCGGGCGGCGACCGGCAGAGCAACGAGCGGGCCACCCCCGCGATGATCCGCGCCATCGTGCGGCGTTTCCCCGATCTTCGTCTGATCGCCTGCCACTTCGGCGGCTACCACCGGCTGGAGGAGGCGGAGGAGCAGCTGCTCGGCGAGAACGTGCACCTGGAGACCTCCTGGCCGCCGACCATGGCCCGGCTCGCGCCCGAGCGCGTACGGACCATCATCGGACGGCACGGCGCGGACCGGGTGGTCTTCGGCTCCGACTGGCCGATGGCCGACCCGGCGGCGGAGATCGCGGCGATCCGGGCCCTCGGCCTGTCCGAGGAGGCCACCGAGGGCATCCTCGGCGGCAACTTCGCCCGCCTCATGGGGCTGGACGCCGGACGAACACCCCGCCGCCACGACCGGGCGGGGCAGCCATGACCGGCGACGTCCTGGTCGAGCGGCGCGGCGACGCCACCTGGATCACCCTCAACCGCCCCGACCGCCGCAACGCCTACGACCCCGCCATGGCCGAGGCGGTGGCGGCCGCCCTCGACGGCGCCAGCCGCTCCCGCGCGGTCGTCATCACCGGCGTCCCCGGCAGCTTCTGCGCCGGTGGCGCCCTCACCGGCCTCAGCCGTCCCGACGTGACCGCGATGCGCGGCCTCTACCGGGCCTCCCTGCGGCTCTTCGACGCCGTACGGAACTGCCCCCGCCCGGTCATCGCCGCCGTGGGCGGCGCGGCGGCCGGGGGCGGCAACGAACTCGTCGTCGCCTGCGACCTCGCCGTCGCCGCCGAGTCGGCGACGTTCGGGCAGACCGGCCCCCGGGTCGGCAGCTCCCCCGTCACCGGCGCCACCAATGTGATGGGCGTGCAGATCGGCGAGAAGCGCGCCAAGGAGATGGCCATGCTCTGCCGCCGCTACTCCGCCGCGCAGGCGCTGGAATGGGGCCTGGTCAACGCCGTGGTCCCGGACGCCGAGCTGGTGCCGACCGTCGAGTCGTGGATCGCCGAACTCGCGCAGCTCAGCCCGCGCTATCTGGAGATCACCAAGATCAGCTCCAATGTGTGGTGGAACGCGGCCCGCGACTCCTTCAGCAGCGGCCTCGGCATGCTCGTGCAGTCCATCGGCAGCCCCGACATGGCCGAGGGCGCGCAGGCGTTCCTCGACAAGCGCCGCCCCCGCTTCCCCGGCCCCGACGCCTGAGGAGGCGCGCATCGTGCACATCGTCGTGGTCGGCGCCTCCCTCGCCGGCATCCGCACCATCCAGCAGCTGCGCCGCCGGGGCAGCGACGCCCGGATCACCCTGGTCGGGGCCGAGCCCACGGTCGCGTGCGACCGGCCGCCGCTGTCCAAGGGCTACCTCGCCGACCCCGGCGCCGAGGCCCCGCCGCTGCTGTCGGCGCGGGAACTCGCCGCGCTCGGCGTCGAACCGCTCCTTGGGTTCACGGCCACCGGCCTGGACCCGTCGGGCCGCACCGTCGCGCTGCGCGGCGCGCCGCCGCTGCCGTACGACGCGCTGGTGATCGCCACCGGCTCCGTTCCCCGCACCCTCCCCGGGCTGCGGCCCCGCCCCGGTGTGCGGGTGCTCCGTACGGCGGAGGACGCGGCGGCCATCCGGGCGGGCTGCCGGGGCGGGGCCCGTCTCGTGGTCGTCGGCGGCGGGTTCATCGGCGCCGAAGTGGCGTCCACCGCCCGCTCCCTGGGCTGCGCGGTCACCGTCGTCGAACCGCGGCCCGCGCTGATGACGCGCGGCCTCGGACCGGTGCTCGGCCCTGCGCTCACCGGACGCCACGTCCGGCACGGCGTCGAGGTGCGGCTCGGGGCCACGGTGGCGGGCGTCGAGGACGACGGCCGGGGCGGGCTCCGGGGCATCACGCTCGGGGACGGCACGCTCGTCCCCGCCGATCTGGTGGTGCTGGGCGTCGGTTCCCGGCCCGCCACCCGGTGGCTGGAGGGGTCAGGGCTGGTCCTGCGGGACGGTGTCGTCTGCGATCAGCACCTGGGCGCGCTGGGCGCGGCGGACGTGTACGCGGCCGGTGACATCGCCCGCTGGCACCATCCCCGCTACGGCGCCGACCTCCGCGTCGAGCACTGGACGAACGCCGTCGACCAGGCGTCCGTGGTCGCCGCCAACCTCACCGGGACGCCTCTGGTGTGCGACGCGGTGCCGTATGTGTGGTCCGACCAGCTCGGCGGGCGGCTGCGCATCCACGGACGGGTCGGCGCGCGGGACGAGGTCCGGATCGTCGCGGGCGACGCGGACGAGGGCGACTTCACGGCGATCGCGGGAGGCGGGGGCACGCTGCGCGCGGTCGTCGGGTTCTGCGGGGCGCGCGAAATCGCCCCGTACCGGAAGCTGCTGGACGCCGGGGGCGGCTGGCACGAGGCGCTGGCGCTCGCCGAGGAGCGGCGCGCCGCGTGTACGAGCGGATGACCGCGAAGGGAACGGGCCACCGATGAGACCGTACCGATCGATCCTGTTCGTACCCGCCCACAAACCGGACTGGGCGGAGAAGGCCCTGGCGGCGGGCCCGGACGCCATCGTCCTCGACCTGGAGGACTCGGTGCCCGACGAGCTGAAGGCGCGGGCCAGGGTCCTGGCCGCCGGTGCCGTCACCCGGCTGCGCGCGCTCGATCCGTCCGTCGGCCTGCTGGTGCGGGTCAACGGGCTCGCCACCCGGCTCACCGGCGCCGATCTCGAAGCGGTCGTCGTCCCCGGGCTGTCCGGTATCTTCGCGCCGAAGATCGAGCAGGCCACGGACGTCCTGCGCTACGACGCCCTGCTCGACCACTTCGAACTGCGCGGCGGGGTGACGGGACTTGAGTACATCGTCCCCGTGGAGACGGTCCGGGCCATCCACAACTGCCGCGAGGTGGCGGCCGCGTCCCCGCGCGTCGCCGCGATGATCGGCCCGACCGCCGAGCACGCCGACATCGCGCGCGAGGTCGGCTTCGAGTGGTCGCCGGAGGGTACGGAAACGCTGTATCTGCGCAGCCGGGTGCTCCTCGCGTGCCGCGAGGCCGGGCTGCACGCCCTGACCGGCCTGTGGGAGCGCATCGACGACCTCGAAGGGCTCCGCACCTTCGCCCGGCGCGGCCGGGCGCTCGGCTTCCGCGGCATGGTCGCGATCCACCCGGCCCATGTCCCCGTCCTCAACGAGGTGTTCTCGGCCACCGCGGAGGAGACCGCGTTCTACACCGGGCTCGTCCGCGCCTACGAGGAGGCGGCCGCCGGGGGCAGCGGCGCAGTGCGCTACCAGGGGCTGCACATCGACCGGGCGCACTACGACAAGGCCGTGCGGTGGCTGGCCACGTGGCGGGAGATCACGGGTTGAGCGGGGGGGGCCGGGGACGTCACCCGCGCCAGATCTTGCGGTACGCCGCCCGGAAGCCCAGGGGGTTCCAGCTGGTGGCGCCCCTGCTGTTGGCGGCCGTGGCGACGTGGACCGGGGCGCTGTATCCGCTCGGGGGCCGCCCGGCGAACGCCCGGTTGAACTCGTCGATCATCTGCCAGCCCTGCTGGGTCAGGGGTTCGGGCACGGTGGCGGCCTGGTACTGCCGGTGGTTGACGCGCTGGAAGGCGGAGGGGTCGCCGTCGCCCGCGCCGATGTTGAACGGGGGTCCCGAGCCCCGCTTGCCGCCCGCGCGGAGGGCGGGGGCGGCGTCCGCGAAGTACAGGTCGTTGATGGCGACGGAGTAGGTCCAGTCGTTCGGGAAGCGGGAGAGGAGGGAGGACACCTCCTGGGGGGTGCGGCTGCCCGCGTCCGGGATCGGGATGTTCTCGTACGCCAGCAGCCTGACGTCCCGGCAGCTGGCCAGCTCCTTGCGGATCAGCTCGGACTTGTTCCTGGCGAACGGGATCGAGGCGTCGGTGAAGATGACGGCCCCGGCCCTGCCGCGGGACCGGGCGATCACCCAGTCCGCGCTGATCCTGGCCGTCTCCTCGACCCTGGTGGTGACGTTGGTGAACAGCCTGGGCCTCCTGCTGGGCCCGGGGGAGGCGACCGCGTGCCAGCCGATCAGCGGGATGCCCGCCGCCTCGGCCTGCGCGACCTGCCGCGCGGTCTGGCCGGGGTCGAAGCCGCCGATGACGATGCCCGAGGGCTGGAGGGCGACGGCCTCGCTCAGCGCCGCCTGGATGCCCGCGGGGGTGCCGCCGCCGTCGATCACCCGGACCCGCCAGCCGATGACCTCCGCCGCTTCGCGCACCCCCTGCGCGGTGCCCGCGACACCGGGGTTGGTCATGGTCTGCGCGACGTAGACGACGGTCTTGCCGGGCACCGCACGGGGGCCTCGGACCGGGCCGTTCCAGGGGATGTCGGTCCGCTCGGCCCGCTGGACGGCTGCCTTGGCCCGGGCGAGGACGGCGGGGCAGCCGACGGGGCCCCCGGTGGGCTCTCCGCCGGCCGACGAGCCGCGCTCGCATCCGGCGAGTACGGCCGCCAGCAGCGCGGCGGCTGCGAGCGCGGTCCTACGGCGCGGCCGCATCGGGGCTCCTCCCGCGGTCCGCGGTGATGCCCGTACGCAGCCGGCGCCGCGCGGAGTAACCGGCCAGGCCGACGACGACCAGCAGGGTGCCGCCGTTGAACAGCGGCGTCACCCAGAACTGGGCGCCGAGCTGACCGATGCCGGAGAGCCCGATGGCGAGGACCGCCACCGCGACGACCGTGCCCAGGGCGTTGGCGCGGCCCGGTTTGATCGTGGTGGAGCCGAGCAGGGCGCCCGCGAAGGCGGGCAGCAGATAGTCGAGGCCGACGCTCGGGTTGCCGATCTGCTGCTGCGCCGCGAGGAGCACCCCGGCGAACCCGACGATCAGGCCCGACACGGCGAAGGCGCAGACGGTGTACCGGCGGGCGGGGATGCCGACGAGGTCGGCGGCGCGGCGGTTCGAGCCGATGACATACAGATACCGGCCGAGCGGCAGCCGCTCCAGCAGCAGCCAGAGGACGACCGCCAAGGCGAGCACATAGAAGGCGGGGACCGGCAGGCCGAGGAAGGTGGAACCGTAGACGTCGGTGAAGGCGTCCGGGAGACCGGCCGGGCCGGGGACGATCCTGCCGCCGCCGGTGACCCAGCCGGTGACGGCATAGAGCATGCTGCCGGTCCCGAGGGTCGCGATGAACGAGTCGATCTGGCCGAACTCGGTGATGACCCCATTGAGCACGCCGACCACCGCCCCTCCGGCGACCACCGTCAGACAGGCCAGCGGCCAGGGCCAGCCGCCGTGGACGATGAGCTGCATCACCATCACATGGGCCAGGCCCAGGCCGTATCCGATGGAGAGGTCGAAGTTGCCGGTCACGATGGGGACCGTGGCGCCGAGCGCGAGGATGGCCGGGATCGACTGGTTGGCCAGGATCGAGGAGATGTTGTCCAGGGTCGGAAAGGTGCGCGGCAGGGTCACGGAGAAGATCAGGAACAGCAGGGCGGTGAGCGCCAGCAGGCCGTACGTGCCGATGAGATGCCCGCCCGCCCGGCCCCGGCCGCGCACCAGCCGTGCGAAGCGGCCCGGCCGGGAGGGGGGCGAGGGCGAGGGCGCCGGCGTCACCATGGGGCCTCATGCCCCGGACGCGGGCAGCGCCGACGCCGCCCGGGTCAGCCCCGCGACGGTGAGCGACGCCCCGCTCAGCTCGGCCGTCACCGCGCCCCGCACGAACACCAGGGCGCGTCGGCACACCCTCGCGACCTCCTCGAAGTCGGTGGAGATGAGCACCGCCGCGAGACCGGCCGCGAGCGCGTCGTCGAGCAGCCGGTAGAGCGCGGCCTTGGCCCCGATGTCCACGCTCGCGGTCGGCTCCTCCAGGATCAGCACGCGCAGCTCCCCCCGGAGCCACCGGCCGAGCATGACCTTCTGCTGGTTGCCGCCGGACAGGGTGGCGATCGGGACCTCGCTGTCGCGGGGCCGCACCGCGAACCGTTCGATCAGGGCGCGGGCCTCGGCCCGCTCCCGCCGGGGGCTGATCCAGCGTCGCGTCGGCGGGCCGCCCGCCGCCGGGTTGGCCAGCAGGTTCTCCCGTACGGTCAGTTCGGCGGCGCAGCCCTCCTCCACCCGGTTGCCGGTCACCAGGCCGACCCCGGAGGCGACGGCGGCGGCGACCGTACGCGGGCGGTACGGCCGCCCGTCGAGGAGCGCCCGCCCGGCGGCGATCGGCCGGGCCCCGGCGAGGGCGCGGCCCAGCTCGCGGTGCCCGGCGCCGGTGAGCCCCACCAGGCCGAGGACTTCCCCGGCGCGCAGGTCGAGGGAGACGGGTCCGGCCCGGTCGGTGCGTACGCCGTCCAGGGTCAGCACGGCCGGGCCGGACCCGGCGGTGGCGGGCCGGTAGCCGGTCGGTTCGTCGCCCACGATGTCCCGCACCAGGCGGGCGGCGCCGTGTGCGGCCAGCGGGCCGTGGCTGACGAGACGGCCGTCGCGCAGCACCGCGAAGGCGTCGGCGACCTCGTACACCTCGTCCAGGCGATGGGTGACGTAGAGGATGGCGTGCCCCCGGTCGCGCAGGGTGTGCAGGACGTCGAAGAGCCGGGCGCAGTCGGCGGCCGGGAGGCTGGCGGTCGGCTCGTCGAGGACGATGAGCCGCGCCCGGGCGGCGAGGGCGCGGGCGATGGCGACCAGGGAGCGTTCGGCGGGCGCGAGGTCGGCGATCCGGGTGTCGGCCGGGAGGTGTCCGGCGACTGCCGCCAAGACCTCGGCGCCGCGCTCCCGGGTGCGGCGCCAGGAGATCAGCCCGGCACGGCGGGGATAGCCGGTGGTCAGGGCGATGTTCTCGGCGACCGTCATCCATTCCACGAGGCCGAGGTCCTGATGGGTGAAGGCCATGGCCCGGGTCGCGGCCTCGGTTCCGAGCGGATGCCCGGCCACCGTCACCGTGCCGCCATCGGCGGGGTGATAGCCCGCGAGCACCTTGATGAGGGTGGACTTCCCGGCGCCGTTGGGGCCGAGCAGCGCGAGCACGCTGCCCCCGTGGATGTCGAGGTCGACGCGGTCCAGCGCGAGCGTGCCGCCGAATCGCTTGCTGAGCGCCCGGATGCGGACGAGCGGTTCCGCGTCCGCGTCCGGGGATGTGGATGCCCACCTCACATCCGAGACCTTAGCGGGACTGATCATCTTCTTTACCGAATGAGGCGGGCCCCGATGCCTCTGTTACCCCAACGGGCCAATGCTCCGGCGAGGCGGCCTCATGCGGCGGCGAGGGGGCATTCGGCCCAGATGACCTTGCCGTCCGCGGTGTGGCGGGTC
Source organism: Streptomyces sp. NPDC021115 (assembly GCF_044333065.1). Taxonomy (NCBI): domain Bacteria; kingdom Bacillati; phylum Actinomycetota; class Actinomycetes; order Kitasatosporales; family Streptomycetaceae; genus Streptomyces; species Streptomyces sp. NPDC021115. The sequence goes on along the minus strand of NZ_JBIRQF010000003.1, from coordinate 60,562 downwards.
CCCCAGGCCAGCGCCAGCTGGGCGACGAGGAACAGTCCGCGGCCGTCCTCGTCGGTGGTGGCCGCCCGGCGCAGATGCGGGGAGGTGCTGCTGGTGTCGGAGACCTCGCAGATCAGGGTGCGGCCATGGAGCAGCCGCACCCGGATGGGCCCGCTGGCGTGCCGCAGGGCGTTGGTGACCAGCTCGCTGAGCAGCAGCTCCGCCACGAACGCGACCTCGTCCCGCCCCCACTCGGCCAGCTGCCGGACGGCGGCGGCCCGGATGTCGTGGACGACGGCCGGGTCGGTGGGCAGCTCCCAGGTGGCGATCCGGTGGGCGTCGAGGGCGTGGGTGCGGGCGACGAGCACGGCGATGTCGTCGCAGGGGTGGGCGGGCGCCACGTCGTCCAGGACCGCCTGGCAGGTGTCCTCGGGGGTGCGCTCCGGGGAGGTCAGGACCTCGCGCAGCCGGTCCAGGGCCACGTCGATGCCGCGGTGCCGGTCCTCGATGAGCCCATCGGTGTAGAGCACCAGCCGGCTGCCCTCGGGGACGTCGATCTCGGCGGTCTCGAAGGGCAGGCCGCCCAGCCCGAGCGGGGGCCCGGCGGGCAGGTCGGGAAACGACACGCCGCCGCCTGGGCGGACCAGCGCGGGCGGCGGGTGACCGGCGCGGGCCATGGCGCAGCGCTGCGACGTCGGGTCGTAGACGACGTACAGGCAGGTCGCGCCGATGATGCCGAAGCCGTCCCCGGAACCCTCGCTGCTCTCCTCCCGGTCCAGGCGCAGCACCAGGTTGTCGAGGTGGGTCAGCACCTCGTCGGGCGGGAAGTCGAGTTCGGCGAAGCTGCGCGCGGCGGTGCGCAGCCGTCCCATGGTGGCGGCGGAGTGCATGCCGTGGCCGACGACATCGCCGACGACGAGGCCGACGCGGGTGCCGGGCAGCGGGATGATGTCGTACCAGTCGCCGCCGACCCGCGATTCGGCGGGCAGATAGCGGTGGGCGACGTCGACGGCGTCCTGACTGGGCACACCGTGCGGGAGCAGGCTGTGCTGGAGGGCCAGGACCATGGTGTGCTCGCGGGTGTAGCGCCGGGCGTTGTCCATGGACAGCGCTGCGCGGGTGGCCAGTTCCTGGGCGAGGGAGCGGTCGTCGTCGCCGAACGGCGCGGAGTCGAGCGAGCGGTAGAAGCTGACGATGCCGAGGACGGTGCCGCGGGCGACCAGGGGGACCGCGATGAGGGAGCCGACGTGGGACAGCAGCCGCGCGGTGTGCTCGGGGTCCTGGATGAGCCAGCCCGCCGCGGTCCGCAGATCCGGTTCCAGCATCGCGTGCCCGGAGCTCACACAGCGCAGCTGGGGCGTGGTGGGGTGGTAGTGGATCCGCTTGTCCACCGGGTAGAACGGGCAGTCGCCGCGGATGCCGTGGACCACGGCGCGGCGCAGATCGTGCCGGGGGTCGAGGGGTTCGTCGCCGCGCAGCACGGCGTCGGGCAGGTCGATGGTGACGAAGTCGGCCAGCCTGGGTACGGCCGTCTCGGCGAGCTCCTCGGCGGTGCGGCGCACGTCCAGGGTGGTGCCGATGCGCGCGCTGGCCTCGGACAGCAGCTCCATGCGGCGGCGCGCCGCCAGGGCGTACTTCCCCACCTCCGGCTCGCCGACCAGCACCAGCCCGGCCAGGCCGTCGGTGACATGGTCCGGGGGCCGCGCGACCTGGGCCTCGGCGGCCGGGGCCGTGTCCGCCGGGGCTTCGAGGACGTCGGCCCGGGCGGGTGCGGTGGCGGGGCGGTACGGGGAGAGGTACGAGGGCAGGGTGAGGGGCGGCCGCGGTTCGCGGTCGGGGAACATGGCCTCCACGGCCATGCCCTCCACCCCGGTCGCGCTCGTCATCGGGCGGCTCACCAGGGTGACCCGCCGCCCGTCGGACAGGGTCACGTCGACGGCGGCCCGCTGCCCGTGGGAGAGCAGTTCGGCGGCCCGCTCCTTGATCACCATCTGGTCGCCGAGGCGCAGCCCCTGGACGAAGGCGTCCACCCCCATGGCCTGCCTGCCGCCCTCACCTGCCACCGACGCGACGCCCGCGTCCAGATACGCCAGCAGCAGCCCGCGCTCCCGTGCGGAGCTCTGCGCCAGCAGCCGCCGTTCGATGGCCTGGGTCGCCTTGCGCAGCACGCTGTCCAGCTCCGGATGCCCGGAGCTGCGGGGATAGGCGAGGCACAGGATGCCGTCGACCCGGCCGCTGAGCGGGTCGTGGACGGGTATCGCGCTGCATCCGTTCGACAGGCCGCGCTCGGCGAAGTGCTCGGCGCCGTAGACCTGGATGAGCCGCCGCTCCGCGAGGGCGAGGCCGATGCCGTTGGTCCCGGCGTACTGCTCGGCGAAGACGAAGCCCGGCACCTGCTGGATCGGCGGGAGGGTCCTGGCCCATGAGTCGTCGCCGAAGCGGCGCTGGAGCACGGTCCCGCTGCCGTCGGCGAGCGCGATGTTCATCGGGCTGCCCTGGAACCGGGTCCGGAGCCGGTCGAGCACCGGACCGGCCGCGCGGACCAACCGGTCCTCGGGATCGAACTGCCGGTACGGAAGCTCGAAGCCGCCCAGCGGCAGGCCCTGGGTCCGGCAGCGCTGCCATGAATTCAGGATCAGGCCGCGTACGCCGGCCTGGACCGCCTCGCCCTGGAGAAACCGCTCACGCGACCGTGCGGGCCCGATACCGCCTGCCACGAGCCCCGCCAGGATCGTTTCCTCACCGGACCGAATCACGCCTCTCCTAGCCACATGCTGTGATTAGCCCATAAAGTCCACTTTCGACAATAACGGGTACAGGTGTCGTCACGGCGAGCACGAGAGACATGTGTTCGATATGTCGCATACGGTGACCGTCGCGGGTCCGGCCGTCAGAGCACCGCGACCGGGTTGACGGGTGAGCCCGTACCGCCCGGGACGTTCAACGGCGCCACGACCAGCTGAAAGGTATGGCGGCCCGCCTCGGCGGTGGCGGCGGAGAGCGCTTCGAGGTCGAGATTGTCCAGCAGCGGCACTCCCATCGCGGTCAGGGCGAGCGCATGGACCGGGGAGTGCACCCCCTCGACCGGTGAGGGCCGTACGTCGCTGTCGCCGTCCCCGCCGAGCAGGGCGATGCCGCGCTCGGCCAGCAGCGGGACGGCGTCCACATGGAGCCCCGCGCTCGCCACGCCGGGGTCCCAGGCGCCGCACTCCGCCCGGCGGCGGGTGCTCCCGGAGCGCAGCAGCACCGCGTCCCCCTCGCCGATCGTCACCCCCAGCGCCCGTTCGGCGGCGACGATGTCCTCGGCGTGCACCGCCTGCCCCGGCTCCAGCCAGGGGATTCCCAGGACGGTCGGCAGGTCGAGCAGGACGCCCGTCGTGACGAGCGGCCCGAGCGCGGCGACCGTCCCGTAGCTGGCGCCCCCGGCGCCGACCACCTCGTCCGCAGCCCGGCCGTCGTAGAGCCGGCCCCGGTAGGCGGCGTGGCAGAGCGCGTCGAGATGGGTGATGCCCTTGCCGTGGTAGTCGGCGGCGAGGAAGTCCTTGTGGATGGCGGGCTCCGGGGCCTCCACATCGCCGAGGTCCGTCATGTGGTGGAGGGCGGGCCTGGGGTTGTCCGGTGCGGGCTCGGTGGCCCAGGGCCGCGCCAGCGGGACGACCACTCCGGATCGCACCCGGGCGGCGGCCCGCCGCACATGCTCCGGGGTCACCCTGTTCCAGGCGCCACGGTCGGCCGGGTGCCAGCGGCCCCAGGTGCGGACCGCTTCGAAGAGCACGTCGAACTCCTCGCGGGAGACGGCGGGTCCATGGCTGCGGGTCATCCGTGCTCACCCCGACAGGGTTCGGTAGGGTTCGGCGCGATTTCCGGCAAGAGTCTACCGGCGCCGGGGATTTGCGGCCGGGCGCGGCGCCCGGCGCGCGCGGAGCCGGATCCGGCCGCCCCTGGCGGGGACGATCGTCACCGCGAGGAGCCGCGCCGGTTCCGGGGGTCCGGCCGGTTCGGGGACGGCGATCGCGAGGATGTCCCTCAGGACGGTCTCGGTCTCCAGCTGGGCCAGCGCCACCCCGATGCAGCGCCGCAGGCCGCCGCCGAACGGGGTCAGCGCGTAGGGCGGCGGTTCCGCACCCAGATGCCGCCCGGGCCGGAAGGCGTCCGGCTCCGGCCACAGCGCCGGGTCGAGGTGGGTGAGCGGGAACAGCGCCGCGACGAACGCGTGGCGCGGCACCGGGTGGCCGCCCAGCTCGGTGTCGTGTGCGGCGGTGCGCATGGCGTTGTAGACGGCGGGGCGCAGTCGGCCGGACTCCTTGATCGTCGCCCTGAGCAGCCGGTCCGAGCCCGCGTCGAGGTCGGCGATCAGATCGTCGCGGGCGGCGCGATGGTGGGCGAGCAGATGCAGGGTCCAGGCGATCGTGGTCGCCGTGGTCTCGTAACCGGCCAGGACGAGACCGGTCAGCTCGTCCAGGAGCCGGGCGTCGTCCAGCCCGGCGCCGCGCTCGTCGCGCGCGTCCAGCAGCATGGACAGCACATCGTCGCGGTGGGCGCGGTCGGGCGCGGCGCGGCGCGCGGCGATCTCCTCGCTGGTCAGGTCCCATACGGCCGCGCGGAGCCGGTGGAAGCGGCCGCCCGGCGAGAGCGGCCCGAGGTCGCGCCGCAGCGGCCCCGGCAGGAACAGGACGGCGAGATTGGCCGTGGCGACGTACGCGTTGAGCGCGGCGCGGAAGGTGGCGACCCGGACCGGGTCCGTCAGGCCGAAGACGACCCTCAGGATGACGTCGAGGGTCAGCCGCTGCGCCCACGGCCGCACCGGAACGCCGTCGCCGCCCAGCAGTTCGGGCAGCCCGGCGCGCACCAGCTCCCGCACCCGCTGCGCCCAGCCGGTGATCCGCTCCCCGTGGAAGGGCGGCAGCAGCAGCTTGCGCTGGGCCAGATGCAGGGGCGGCGGCGTGCAGATCAGCGATCCGGCGCCGATCGCGGGCGCCAGCAGGGCGGCCGCGTCACCGCCGGTGAACCGCTCGTGGTCGGTCAGCACCGCCCGGTTGGCCGCGGCGTCGGCCGCGCAGACGAGGGCGCCGCGGTAGGGGTAGGTACGGAGCGAGAAGACCGGCCCGAACCGGCGGCGCAGGGAGCGTGCGTAGCCCTGGGGGGCCCGGAGCATCCGCGCCGTCTGCACGGGCCGTGGCGCCCGGGAGGCCGGTGGGAAGCGCCGGGGATCCCACCGCGGCTCCCGGGCGAACGCGTCGCTCATGGCTGCCACGGCCCGGCCGGGTCGTCGTACGCGGCGGCGTAAGCGTCGGTGGCGATGGGCGCCCGGAGCAGGTCGTCCGGGATGGCGAACGCCTCCACCAGGGCGGGCGCGTACGGGGCCAGCTCGGCGGCGACGCGGTCGACGGCGGGGGCCAGGTCGCGGACCGAGTCGGCGGTGAGGTGCCCGTCCGCCAGCAGCGGGCCCGCGTGGGGTATGAGACTTTGCAGGACGAACAGCTGGAAGACCCGCTCCAGCAGGGCGCGCGTGGCGTCGTCGGCGATGCGGTCGACGGCGGCCAGGAACGCCTGGGCGGCGCGCCGGGTGGCGTACGCGTCGACCAGGTCCAGGGCCGGGTTCACCGCCTGGTTCCAGCGGTCCAGCGGACCGGTGCTGGGCAGGCCGATGCGGCCGCGGGCGTGCTGGAGGCAGGACAGCTCGTGCCGCACGAGCAGGTCGAACAGGAACGCACGGTCGGTCAGCGGTTTGGTCAGCGGGCCGGTCGGTGATTCGGTTCGCGCGGTGGCCGTGGGCGGGTCGTAGCCGCGCCCGGTCAGCATGTCGGCGGCGGCCTTCGACCAGATGACGAGGTTGTCGCCCTCGGCCGTGATGGTGGACTCGATCGGCGTGATCAGGTCCACGATGCGGTTGACCGACAACAGGCCCTGGGCGCCGCAGCGTTCGCGGCATTCGCTCACGATGTCCCTGGCCTGCCAGGTGATCCAGCCCTTCGCCGCCGCGACCAGCACCTCCGCCTCGGCCGACTCGGGATCGTCCTGCCCGGTGCGGTGGCGGGTGGCCTCGCGCAGCAGGAAGGTCGCCGCGTAGGCGCGGGCCGCCGCGCCGAGCAGCCTGGTCTGGTGGCAGCGGTAGGCGAAGAGCGGGACGCCGGTCCGGCTCGCCGGGGCGAAGGTGTGCCGCCGATGGGCGTACCGCACGGCCACGGTGAGGCCCGCCCGGGCCCCGCCCAGTGCCGCCGCTGCCAGGCAGAGCTTGCCCGTGGTGACCCGCTGGATGGACCGCAGGAACCGGCGGCGACGGCTGCCGACCGCGCTGCTGAAGGCGCCTTCGGCGGTCAGGTCCGCGTGGTCCCCGGCCAGCAGCGCCGTACGCTCCAGCACGACCCGGTCGAACGAGGTGATCGCGTGGTCGACGGCCGACCCCGGGGTCTCCGAGAGGGGGCGTATCCGGATGCCGGGCAGCGGCCCCCGCTCGTCGCGCAGCGGCACGAGGAACAGGAACACGCCGCAGTCCTGGCCGCGGACGATCAGCCGGGCGGCGACCAGTCCGCTCTTGGGGCCCCCGGCGGGGCCGGTGTTGGGCATGAACTTCTGGGCCCCGGCCGACGGGGTGTGCAGGACGAAGGTGTCGTCCTGCGGCTGGTGGACGGCCGTGGTCTCCAGCTCGGCCGCGTTGTTCCCGTAGCCCAGCTCGGTGATCAGCACCGCGCCGTACCGCCGCAGCCGGGTGAACGGTGTGAGATCCACGGTGCGGCGGGGGTCGAGGCGGAGGAGGCTGCCGAGAAACAGGTTGTAGTGGATGGTCGCCAGAGTGGTCAGCGAGCCGTCGACCATGCCCAGCCACTCGTGCAGCGACACCAGCCAGTCCGTCGCCCTGACCAAGTCCTCAACGGAATCGATTCGTTCATTGACGATCCGCAAACGCTCATAAGCGAGCTCCGAACGCTCCGACGGCGACAATCCATCGCGGTAATGGAAAATGTCCCGCCGTAAATGCTCCGTCCAGGGACGGTGCAGATCGTCGAATCGCCCGTCGAAAAGCACCTCGGTCAGCAGCGACACCTGTGCCCGGCCCGCCATGACGGCAGTGCCCATCTCCGCCCTCTCCCCCGCCCGCCGCGAACTCAGCTCACAGTGAGCCGAAGAGCAGATGGCTCGCCGTGTTGGCCGGGTCCTCGTCGCGGTAGTACTGCGTGGCGGCGGTCATCAGCTGGTCCTCCGCCAACTGCCCGCCCTGGCCGCCCTGCTCGGTCAGCCGGTCGAAGGCCGCTCCGGCCTCCGCCTCGGGGACGCCGATGGCGGAGATGACGGCCACGAAGTCCGCCCTGCCGACCAGCCCGTCGTCATCCCGGTCGGCGAGCTGGAAGCCCGCCCGGTAGAGCGGGCCGACCAGCAGGTCGAACTGGTCGCTGACCTGGTGCAGGGCCTGACGGAACTCACCCCTGTCGATCCGGCCGTCGCCGTCGGCGTCGGCGGTCTCGCGCAGCGCACGCCAGTACGTCGTCAACGCGTCGGCGTACTCCTTGCCCTTGGCCGCCGTGCGCTCCTCGCCGACGGCGGCCAGTACGCGGCCGCCCATCAGCTCGAAGTCGTCCTCGGCGATCACACCGTCGCCATTGGCATCCAACAAGGCGAACAGCTTTTCATATTTCTGGTCCAGTAGTGCGCCCACAGGGTCCCCACCCTCCAGTGCCGACGGTTCGCCGCGCCTCGAATATTTTCCGAAGCGCATGAAAGATTACCGAGGGCTGTCAGCGGAATTCACCCGTGCGGGAATCTCTTTGGAGTGAAAAACGCGCCTCATACGTGACGTTCAGGCATCGCGGCGGCACACCGCCCGCCAGCCGGCCAGCAGCGCGGCGCCCGCCCACAGCGCCGTCACCGCGAGGCCCGTCCAGGGGCCGAGGCTTCCCTCCGGAGCCTGGTGCAGCACCTGTTGTCCGGCGTGGTCCGGCAGATAGTCGGCGACGCTCCCGGCCAGGTCGCCGACCACGAAGCCCACGATCAGGATGAACGGGATGAGCAGGCTCAGGACCGCGGTGGCACTGCGCAGCAGGAAGGTGAGTCCGGCGGCGAACAGGACCATCAGGGCGAGGTAGATCCCCGCGCCGACGCAGGCCCGCAGCGCCCCCGGTTCGCCGAGGCCGATGGCGTGCTCCCCGAGGAACGCCTGGCCCGCGAAGAAGGAGGCGAAGGACGTCGCGAGCCCCACGGCGAGGGCGGCACCGGCCATGGCCGCCGTCTTGGCCGCGTAGAAGAGGCTCCGGTGCGGTACGGCCCACAGGGAGATCCGCAGCGCGCCGTGTCCGTACTCGGAGGAGACGGCGGTGGCCCCGAAGGCGATGGCGGCGATCTGGGCGAAGTTGATCGCGTAGAAGGCCCCGAAGACGGGGTCGTCGGTGCCGTCCAGCTCCGCCCGGCCGACGGTCGCGAAGACCAGCACGGTGATGGCCAGCGTGGCGGCGAAGACCGCGATGAGGGAGCCGAAGCCGGCCCGGATGGTTCTGATCTTGAGCCATTCGGAGTGCAGTACCGCTGTGAAGGACATGGTCGGGCCTCCAGTCAGGTGGTCGGGAACGCGGTCGTGGGGGCGGCGGTGAACTCCGCCTCGTCCGCGGTGAGGGCCAGATACGCTTGCTCCAACGAGGCGCGCTCATCGGCCAGTTCGAGGACGGGGATGCCTTCGCGGGCCGCGAGCGCCCCGATCTGCTCGGCCCTGGCGCCCTCGACCACCCATCCGCCGTCCTCGCCGCCCAGGACCGTGTATCCGCCGTCCAGCAGCGCGGCCTTCAGCCGGGTGGGGGCGCCGGTGCGCACCCGTACCCGTGCCTGACTGTGCCGTTCGATGAAGCCGGGCATGGAGACATCGGCGAGGAGCCGCCCCCGGGCGAGGACGACGAGGTGGTCGGCGTAGGTGGCCGTCTCGTTCATCAGGTGGCTGGACACCAGGACCGTACGGCCCTCCCGGGCGAGGCGCCGCAGCAGCCGGCGGATCCAGACGATGCCCTCCGGGTCGAGGCCGTTGGCGGGCTCGTCCAGCAGGAGCACCGGCGGGTCGCCGAGGAGCGCGGTGGCGATGCCGAGGCGCTGGCGCATGCCGAGCGAGAAGGTCTTGATGCGGCGGCCCGCCACGGTGGCGAGACCGGTCTCCTCGAGCACTTCGTCCGCGCGGCGGCCCGGCAGGCGGTTGCTGACGGCGAGGCAGCGCAGATGGTCGCGGGCGGTGCGGGAGCCATGGGCCGCCTGCGCGTCGAGCAGGGCCCCGGCGGTGCGCAGGGGTTCGCGCAGCGTCGCGTAGGGGCGGCCGCCGATGGTGGCGGTGCCGGAGGTGGGCCGGTCGAGGCCGAGGACGAGGCGCATGGTGCTGGACTTTCCGGCGCCGTTGGGGCCGAGGAACCCGGTCACCCGGCCCGGTTCCACGCTCAGCGTGAGCCGGTCGACGGCCCGGGTGCTGCCGTGCTCCTTCGTCAGGTTGTGCACGTCGATGCTGGTCATGGCATCAAGCCTGGCCGGGTGGCCCGGTGGCGGGCATCCCCCGCCGGAGGAGACCGGCTCCCCCGTGCGGGGGAGCCGCCGCCCCGCCCGCTCTGCCACGATGACGGCATGCCGGGCCTCCTGCTGCCGCTGACGCGCGCGGTCACCTACACCCGCCTGCTCCATCTGCTGGTGGGGGCGATCGTGCCGTTCGCCTGCGCCATGATCTATCCGGGGCTGGCCCGTCCGTCGACGGCCGAGTGGGCGCTGATCGCCGTCCTGCCGGTCCCCCTGGTCCTGGCGGCGGCCGTGGTGCCCGAGGTGCGCCGGGCGGAGGGGCTTCAGGCGCGGCTGATGCTGTTCCCGGGGCCGCACGCACGCGTGCCCGGCGAGGAGGACCCGGGGGTCTCGGCCGCGCCGTCCGCCTCGTGGAGCGACCGGGCCAGGACCGGCGTGTGGCTGGTGCTGCGGCTGGAGGCGGGGCTCGCCGTCGCGCTGGTGACCGGACAGCTGATGGCCCTGTCCCTGTCGCTCACCGCGGCGGCCGCCGGTGAACCCGGCCTGGGTGACGCGCCGTTGCGGGTGCCCGGTACGGGCTGGGCGTACGCCTTATTGGTACCCGTTCCACTGTTGGTGATGGCCGCCCTGGCCGCCGGGGCAGGCGCTCTCATGGCGGTGGCCGCCCGCCGCCTGCTCGGCCCTTCGGCGAAGGAGCGGCTGGGGGAGCTGGAGGAACGTACCGAGCGGCTACTCGAACGAAACCGCATCGCCCGGGAGTTGCACGACTCGCTCGGCCACGCCCTCACCCTGGCCGTGGTGCAGGCGGGCGCCGCCCGGGCGGCGGGCGACCCGGAGTTCACCGACCGGGCGCTGGAGACCATCGAGGAGTCGGGGCGGGCCGCGCTGGAGGATCTGGAACGGGTTCTGATGCTCCTGCGCGAGACGGCGCGCCCGCCCGGCGCCCGGCCCGCCCTCGGCGACGCGGACCGTCTGCTGGAGTCGGCGCGCTCGTCGGGGGCGCGGATCGACGCCGAGGTGACCGGTCCACTGGAGCGGGTCCCGGGGCCGGTGTCCCGGGAGGGCTACCGCATCCTCCAGGAGGCGCTGACCAATGTGCTGCGGCACGCGGGCCCCGTCGCCGTCCGCGTGCGCATCACCGTGGACGAGGCCCGGCTGCGGCTGGAGGTGCGCAACCCCCTGTCCGCTGCGGCAGCGGTGGCCGCCGGGGGCGGTGGCAGCGGGCTGCGCGGCATCCGTGAGCGCGCGGCGCTGCTCGGCGGCGAGGCCCGCACGGGCCAGGACGAGGGCCACTGGCTGGTCCGCGTCGACCTGCCGCTGCGCTGATGCCAGGGCGCTCAAGGCACCGCCTATGCTGGGCGGATGCTCACCGTTCTCCTGGTCGACGACGAGCCTCTGGTGAGGGCGGGCCTGCGCGCCGTGCTGGAGGCGCAGCCGGACATCGAGGTGGTGGGCGAGGCGGCCGACGGTGCCGCCGTGATCCCCCTGGTGCGGCAACTGCGCCCCGATGTCGTCGCCATGGACGTACGGATGCCGCTGATGGACGGCATCGAGGCCACCCGGACCGTGCTGCGCACGGTGCCTGACCCGCCGAAGATCATCGTGGTGACGACCTTCGAGAACGACGAGTACGTGTACGGGGCGCTGCGCGCGGGCGCCGACGGGTTTCTGCTGAAGCGGGCACGTCCGGCGGAGATCGTGCACGCCGTACGGCTGGTGGCCGAGGGCGATTCGCTGCTGTTCCCGGCGGCGGTGCGCGCGCTGGCCGCCTCGTACGGCGAGACCCGGGGCAGCGCCGAGGGCCGGGCGACCCTGGAACGGGCCGCGCTGACCGAGCGCGAGGGTGACGTACTGCGGCTGGTGGCCCGCGGACTGTCGAACGCGGAGATCGCGGCGCGCCTGGTGGTGGGCACCGAGACCGTCAAGTCGCACATGAGCTCCGTGCTGGCGAAACTCGGCGCGCGGGACCGCACCCAGGCGGTCATCGCCGCGTACGAGTCCGGCTTCGTGTCACCGGGCGGCTGAGCCGCAAGAGGTCGTTTTGCTGTCCCGATGTTTCATCACGGAATGTGTCTTTGCCCCCCTCGCCAGTGAATTGCGTCTGGGTAAATCATTAGTTCTCGGAGCGGAACTCGGGGAGGCCCGGCCGGTCACCGCCGAGCTCCAGATCGATACGGCCATGCCGCAGGTCGTCCGTGTCGCCGGAATGCTCGGCCAGCACCCGTAGCTGTACGCCGGGGGCCTGCTGCTGGATCCTGCCGACCAACACGGGCACCAGCGACGCGGCGAGCGTGTCATGACACTGGATCGTGAAGGTGCGTTCCAGTTCGGCGAGGTCCAGCTCACGGCTCGGCGAGAGTAGCTCGTGCGCCTGTCTGACCAGCCTGTGAACGTCTTCCCGGATCGCCACTGCATACGGCGTCGGGGCCATGTGTGGCCCGTGCGCACCAGGATGTCGTCGCCGGTGACGTTGCGGAGCCGGCCGAGCGTGCGGCTGACCGCAGGTGACGACAGGTGCAGCCGCTCAGCCGCGCCCATGACGCTGCCCTCTTCGAGCAGAGCGTCGAGCACGGTGAGCAGATTCAGATCTACTTGCATGACAGTAAATCTTACTCACCCAAAGATGCTTCGAAAGCAATGAATGAAGAAGTCAATTGACTCATGATCCGCTTGCGGCCACCGCAGCGGCCGTCCGTCACGCCGGCGGACAGCTGTTGCAGCGGTACTCCACCGAGACACGACAGTCCGGACTCACCGAGCTTCTCGCGACGGTCGACGACTACGACGCGATCGTCGTCGACACGCTGCAGCCGGCGCTGAGCGAGATCCTGCCGGACGCGGGCTGGCTCAACGACGAACACGGATCGGGCCAGCTGGACGCTGGTGAGTGGTGGCTCATCGACCCGGTCGGCGGCAACATCAACGCGGTACACGGCATGACCGACTGGAACATCGGCGTGAGCCTGGTCCGTGATGGGCGTCCGGTGCTGGCGGTGCTGTACTTCCCGTTGCTCGACCAGATGTTCACGGCCACCGAGGGTGGCGGGGCATTCCTCAACGGCGTACGGCTGCGAGTGTCCGACAAGACGTCGCTGGACGGTGCACTGGCCGGCACCGGCCAGGCAAAACCCGGCCAGGATGCCGAAATCGCGGACCGGATGGGCTCTTCGTTCGCCGCGATGATGAAAGCGGCCATCTACGTACGGATTTCCGTGCCAGTGACCACCAGCTCGCCCAAGTCGCCGCAGGCCGGATGGACCTGCACCGGCAGTTCGACCACGTACGTTCCCACGTGGCCGGAGTGCTGCTGGTCCAGCAGGCCGGCGGCATCGTCACCGACCTCGACGGCAAGCTGTGGCAGCTGACCAGCAAGAGCTACATCGCCGCCGCACCGGGCGTCCACGCTGCCGCGCTGGAAATCCTCACCAACTGACCAGGAGACAGACGGTACACCGGCCCGGTACGCACACGATTCGGCACCGTTCCAGGAGAACACACTGCTCGCGATCGGTGTCGGTGTCGGGGTGCGTTCGTGGTGACCGGAGCCATCGAGGCCGTACGCCACGTCCGCCGTCGCAGGAGCGCCGTCGCACCCGACGCCGAGTCGGCCGACCGGACGGCGGCGTCCGGTCGGCGCGATCGTCAGGTGAAGAGTCCTATGTAGGACGAGGCCAGGCTTGAGACCAGCCAGAACAGCCCGAACGCGATACCGATGATGATCAGTATCGCCAGGACTCTGTCCACTTTGCCGACGGACGGCGTGAGCGGAGGTTGGGGCTCCGGGTCACGTAAGCTCATTCGCCAAACATACGGCACGAAGTCGATGCGTGTGGAGAGTGGTTGGCGAAGCACCCCCAGAGCGAGGGGCTGCTCACGGGAGGGTTCGAGCGGGTTCCGGTGGTGTGGTAGCGGCGACGGAACACGTATGATCCAGCACGATCAGCGGGATCACGCAGGGTCCAGGGGGATCCAGGGGGAGGAAAAAGTGGCCGTGGTGAGTGAACACGCGGTGGACGGAAGACCGGACGGGCTGCGTTCGCCCCGCACCCTCGCGCTCGTCTCGGCGGTGCTCACCGGAACGATGGCGCTGTACATCGCGCTCGTCGCGTTCGGCAACATCACCGACTTCGGCACCAACCAGCAGTTCGTGCGGCATGTCCTGGCGATGGACACCACGTTCAAGGACGAGGACCTGATGTGGCGGGCGATCACGTCCACCGCGCTCCAGGACGCCGCCTACATCGCCATCATCGTGTGGGAAACCCTCGCCGCGCTCGTCCTCATCGCCTCGACCGCCCTGTGGTGCGTGAGTCTGCGCGGCGGCAGCGGCGATGGAGCCCGGCGCGCCCGCCGGGCCGGGACCGTGGGGCTGTTGATGCTGATGCTGCTGTTCGGCGCCGGGTTCATCGCCATCGGCGGCGAGTGGTTCTCCATGTGGCAGTCGAAGTCGTGGAACGGGCTGGACGCCGCCACCCGCGTCTTCCTGCTCTCCGGGATCGTCCTGGTGCTCACCCACCTGCCCGCGGGCCCGGCATCAGCATCAGCCTCAACTGGGCGAGCCGAGTCCGGCGCCGAGGGCTGACCTGATCGCCGGGACGTCGCCGTCCAGGAAGGCGAGGAGTTCGGCGCGGGTCGGCCCGGTGGCGGGCCCGTGCCGGGTCACCGCGAAGGCGGCGGCCGCGTTGGCGCCCCGTACGGCGTCGAGCGGGACCAGCCCGCTGCCGAGGAGGGCGAGGAACGCACCGGTGTGGGCGTCGCCCGCGCCGTTGCTGTCGACGGCGGCCACCGGACGGCCGGGGACGTGTACGGCCTCGCCACCGGGCGGTACGAGCCAGCACCCGGCCGCGTCGGCCCGTACGATCACCCCGGTGTCCGGGCCCAGCCGGGCCGCGAGCACGGCCGCGGTCCCCTGGACGTCGTCCAGGCCGGTCATCAGCCGCCCCTCGCGCTGGTTGCAGCTGATCCAGTCGCAGCGGGCGAGGGCCGCGCTCAGCACCTCGTCGGGGATCTCGGAGACCAGCGGCCCCGGGTCGAGGAACACCCGCGTGTCCGCGGGCAGCCGCGCGATGAGCCAGGCCAGCACCGGGCCGCCCACCGGGTGGGCGAGCCCGTACCCGGAGATCTGCACCAGGTCGCCGGGGCGCAGCGCGGCGAGCACCGCCGCCGCGTCGGCCTCGGTCAGCCGGGCCTCCGCGCCGAGGCTGGTGGCGAAGGTGCGCTCGCCGTCGTCGTCCACGAGGGCGACGCAGAACCCGGTGTCGGTGTCCGGCATCGGCGGCAGCAGCACCTCGACGCCCTCCCGCGCGAGGTCCGCGCGGACCCGGTCCGCGAACGGGCCCGAGCCATGGCCCCCGGCGTAGACGGCGGGCAGACCGAGGCGGCGCGCGGCGGCGAGGACGTTGAACCCGCCGCCGGTGACGAAGGTGGTGTCGGTGGAGACCACGTCGCCACCGCGTTCGGGCAGTGCGGGGACCCTCATCACCAGGTCGACGATGGCGTTGCCGCACAGCACCATCCGGCTCATGCGTGCTCCTGTGCGGTCGGCTCGGGCAGCGGGTGGGAAGCGGGTACGGGTTCGGCGCCCAGGCGCCGCAGCACCGCGTAGACGCCCGCGGCGAGGGCGAGGGTGACGACCCACCCCAGGCCGTTGGTGCCGATCCAGGTGCCGGAGAGCGGTCCGGCGAACCACACGTCGGTCTTGCTGGTGGCGGCCTCGGTGAAGAGCAGCCCCACCACGATGGCCACCAGCCACGCGGCCAGCGCGGACCACTGGACGCCGCCCCGGAACCAGTAGCGGCTGGTGCGGCTCGTGTCCATCAGCGCGGCCCGGTCGTAGGACTTACGGAGCATCAGGTCGACCGCGAACACCCCGACCCAGGCGGTGATCGGCACGGCCAGGAGGGTGAGGAAGGTGATGAACGGGCCGTAGAAGTCCTTGGCGATGAGGATGAAGTAGATGCCGCCCGCGAAGGTGACGACCACGTCCAGCCCGACGGCAACGGTGCGCCGGACCCGTATCCCCAGGGTGATCATGGTGAGCCCGGCGGAGTACACGGACAGGTGGTTGGAGAGCAGCAACCCGCCGAAGGCCGCGATGAGATACGGGATCGACATCCACGACGGCAGCATCGCGTTGATGGCCGAGACCGGGTCGGCGGCCGAGGCGAGGTCCGGCTGCCCGGCCGCGAGCAGCGAGCCGAGCGAGATGAGCACGACCAGCGGGATGCCCGCGCCGAACGCGGAGGCGGCCACCAGCCTGCGGCCGGGGATCTGCCGGGGCAGATAGCGGGCGTAGTCGGCGCCCGCGTTGGCCCAGCCGATGCCGGTGCCCGCGGCGACCATGCCGGTGCCCACGACCATCGCGCTCACCGGGCCCGCCTGCGCCTGGAAGACCTTGTCCCAGGCCACGGTGGCCCCGAGGAAGGCGATGACGACGAGGTTGAGCACCCCGAAGGCGTAGGTGGCCCACTTGTTGATCCACATGATGGTGGCATGGCCGAGACCGCTGATCAGCAGCGTGCAGCCGATGAAGACCAGCAGGCAGATCACCGTGAGGACGGCGTTCTGGCGCACCCCGAACGCCACGTTGAGCAGGGCCAGCAGCGCGAAGGCCGCCGTGGTGGTGTTGATGGTCTCCCAGCCGAGGCGGCTCAGCCACGTGATGAGGGTGGGGCCCGCGTTGCCGCGCACCCCGAACACCGCGCGGGAGAGGGTGAGGGCGGGCGCGCCACCCCGCTTGCCCGCGATGCTCAACCCGCCCACCAGGGCGAACGAACCGAACGAGCCGATGACGGCCACGATGGCCGCCTGCCAGATGTTCAGGCCGCGGAAGCTGACGAGGGCGGCGCCGAGCGGCAGCCCCAGGATGCTGATGTTCGCCGCGAACCACGTCCAGAACATCTGTCCGGGGTGGCCGTGGCGTTCGCTGTCGGGCACCGGTTCGATGCCGCGGGTCTCCACCGCGCCGACGCGGTCGTCCTGCGAAGCGGCCATGGTCGTACCTGTCTTTCTGTGCGGGGGTGCAGGCCGTCCGCGCCGCCCCGGGGACTGGGCGTGTGGCGCGGGAACGGGCAGGTGGTCACCCGGCTGCGGCGGCCCGCAGCGCGAGGAGGGAGGTGGCCAGCGGCTCCGGGTCGAGGCCGTTGACGGAACGGAGGGTGGTGAGCGCGTCGGCGGGGAGGGCCGAGGCGCCGCTGATGGATCCGGCGATCGCCCCGGCGATGGCGCCGACGGTGTCGCAGTCGCCACCGAGGTTCGCCGCCAGGAGGCAGGCGCGCCACGGGTCGCCGTCGGCCAGGGCGAGCACGGCGAAGGCCGCGGGCACGGACTCCTGGCTGGCGACGCTGGTGCCCACGAGGTCGCTGATGCGGTCCAGGGCGTGTTCCTCGGGCAGGCCGCGGACCAGGTCGACGGCCCATTCGATACGGGCCGCGATGGAGGCGCCGTACACCCAGTGGCCGCGCTCGGCACCGGCCGCGGCGGCCGTGACGGCCGCCGCGAACACGTCCTCCAGACCGCCGCCGCCGACGCCACGGCTCACCGCCGCTCCCACGGCCGCGGCGGAGGCGATGCCCAGGGTGGTGTCATGGGTGACCCGGCAGGCCGCCGCCACGTGGTCGACGAAGGTTTCGAGGGGCTTGTCGGGGAAAGCGACGCCGACCGGGGTGATCCGCATGGCGGCGCCGTTGGTGGAGCCCGACCGCCCCGCCTCCTCGGGCGGCACCCCGCGCGCCACGGCCTCCAGCGCGGCCTTGGTGGAGGGGCCGAGCAGGTCGTACGAGCCCTTGGCCTTCATGCCGCGCTCCCACTCCAGCAGCTCCTCGGCCAGCCGCAGCGGGTCGATGTGTCCGCCGCCCTCCACCAGCAGACGTCCCACGAGGACGGCCTGTTCGGTGTCGTCGGTGACCGACCCGGCGGGCATCCCGGCGCTCACCGGGTTCTCCGCCGGGCCCGGCTCGAACCCGGTCACGGTGCCGAACCGGGCGACGATCGACCGCCGGGGCATGATCTGGGTCGGCATGCCGAGGGCGTCGCCCATCGCCAGGCCGTACAGGGCTCCGAGTGCGCGGTCGTGCTGGTGGTTCATCGGGACTTCCTGATCGTGGGTGGGGGGTGGTGGCGGGCGGGCGGCGGTTCAGCTGGGCGCTTCGCCGAAGCCGAGGTGCAGCTGGAAGCGGGCGGGGTCCAGCAGGCTGGTGACGTATTCGGCGACACGGCCGTCGGCCTCGCGGCTGACCCTGCGGGTCCGCAGGAACAGGTCCCCCTCGGGGCGCCGCAGCAGGGTGGCCTCGTCGGCGTCCAGCCCGGCCACGGACGCCCACTCGTCGCCGTGGGTGGCCCGTACCCCCGCCGCGGTCAGGGTCTTGGTGAGCGAGCCTTCGAGCAGTCCGCGCAGCGGCACGTCGACGAGCGCCGGAAGCAGCGGGACCCGGCTGCGCTCCAGCGAGACGGGGATGCCCTCGGGCAGGATGCGCAGCCGGTCCAGCGCCAGGAACTCGGCCCCCTCGATGCCCAGCTCTTCCGCCAGCCGGACGTCGCGCACGGCCTCCAGGCGCAGCACCTCGGTGGTGATCTTGGCCCCCTGGTCGGCCAGCGCCCTGGTCCAGCCCAGCCGGTTGTCCAGCAGACCGCCGTCGAAGGTGACGAACGAGCCGACTCCGGCGTGGGTGGAGATCAGGCCCCGCTTGCTCAGCTCGTCCAGCGCCTGCCGGACGGTATTCCGGCTCACCGCGAAACGCCTGGTCAGCGCATGTTCACCGGGCAGCCTGCTGCCCGGCTCCAGGGCACCGCTGTGGATCTCACGAGCCAGGACACCGGCGATGCGCTGATGCTTGAGGACCTGTTCAGTCATGTCCAGAAGCTAGCCATACCTGTTCAGTCCTGTCCAGTACCCCGAGCGAAGTCCCTGTCTCAGCGGCCGCCCATCCAGCGCTCCAGGCCCACGGCGTCCAGCGGCAGGTCGGCGGACAGCACCTCGGCGCCTTCCGGGGTCACCAGGAGGTCGTCCTCGATGCGGATCCCGATGCCGCGCAGCTCCGGCGGAACCGTCAGGTCGTGGGCGTGGAAGTACAGGCCGGGCTCCACGGTGAGCACCATGCCGGGCGCCATCTCGGCGCCCTGGTACGCCTCGTACGAGGACTGGGCGCAGTCGTGCACATCGAGCCCGAGGTGGTGGCCGATGCCGCAGACCAGCCAGCGGCGGTGGTGCTGGCCGCGCTCCGACAGGGCCTCGTCCACGGAGACCGGGAGGAGCCCCCAGTCGTGGAGGCCGTGCGCGACGACCTCCATCGCGGCGTGGTGGAAGTCGGTGAAGCGCTTCCCGGGGCGTACCTGGGCGAGCGCCGCGCGGTGGGCCTTCTCGACCAGGTCGTGGACCTGGGTCTGCGCGGCGGAGAAGCGGCCGGAGGCGGGGAAGGTGCGGGTGACGTCGGCGGTGTAGAGCTCGCGGGTCTCGACGCCCATGTCCAGCAGGACCACGTCGTCCGGGCGCACCGGACCGTCGCAGCGCACCCAGTGCAGGGTGGGGGCGTGGGCGCCGCTGCCGACGATCGTGGCGTAGCCGGGGCCGTTGCCGTGGGTGCGGGCGTGGCGTTCGAAGGTGCCTTGCAGCCAGCGTTCGCCAGGGCCTTCGAGGGCGGTGGGGAACTCCGCGACCACGGCGGCGAATCCGGCGACGGTGCGGTCGACGGCCTCGCGGAGCCGGGCGATCTCCCAGTCGTCCTTGATCATGCGCAGTTCGGCGAGGGTGCGTTCCAGTTCGGCCGAGGGCTTGTGGTGGTCGTCGGCGGTGAGGGGCCCGGTGATCAGCGGGTCGGCGAGCCCGGTCAGCGCGGTCTCCAGCTCACCGGCCGGGCGGACGTCCAGCTGGAGCGCTTCCGCCCAGTCGCCGGGGCCGGGTGCGGCGCCGACCCACAGCTCGCCGTAGGCGGCGTCGGTGAAGAACCCGGGCTCGCCGGGGTGGGCCGGGGGCGGCAGATACAGCGTCGCGTCGTGTCCTGCGCCGGTGGGCCGCAGGACGAGGACGGCGTCCTCGGCCCCGCAGCCGGTGAGCCAGGCGAAGTTGCTGTCCGGGCGGAAGTCGTAGCGGGTGTCGTTGCTGCGTACGGGCGCGCCGCCACTGGCCACGACGAGGGCCCGGCCGGGGAACAGCGCGCCGAGCCGGGCGCGGTGTGCGGCGGCGGCCTCGGGCGCGCCGGGGGTGGTGGGCGGCGTACGGTCGGGGGTGGCCCAGCCCTGGCCCATGTACGCGGCGAAGCCGGGGATGTCGCCGAGCCGCGGCAGCCGGGGGTCCGGTGCGGCGGGAACGGGCCCGGAGCGGCCGGGTGGTGTCCGGTCGGCCATGGTGATGCCTCCTCAGGGTCGGTCGTTCGCCCAGTCGTTGGCGCGTCCGCCCGAGGCGGCGCGGGCGCGGCGGGCGCGGTCCCAGGCGGGGTCGATGCGCGGGATCGCGGCCAGCAGGGTGCGGGTGTACGGGGCCTGTGGCTCGGCGAAGACGCGTGCGCACGGGCCCGTCTCCACGACCCGTCCCTCGCTCATGACCGCCACCCGGTGCGCGATGCGCCGCACCACGGCCAGGTCGTGGGCGATGAAGAGGTACGCGTAGCCGCTCTCGCGCTGGAGCCGCCGCAGCAGGTCCAGCACCTGGGCCCGGACCGAGACGTCCAGGGCGGAGACCGCCTCGTCGCAGATGACGAGCCGTGGGCCCACGGCGAGCGCCCGGGCGATGCCGATGCGCTGGGCCTGCCCGCCGGAGAACTGCGCGGGGTAGCGCTGGGAGTGGTCGGGGTCGAGGCCGACCCGCTCCATCAGCTCCTTGGTGAGCGCGCGCCGCCCGCCCTTGGGGGCGATGCCCTGGTAGTCCAGCGGCGCCATGAGGATGCGTTCCACGGTGTGCCGCGGGTTGAGCGAGGAGTACGGGTCCTGGAACACGACCTGGACGCTCTTACGGAACCGGGCGAGCGCGGGCCCTTGGGCCCCGGTGACGTCCTCGCCCGCGAACTCCAGGCCACCGCCGGTCGGTTCCATCAGCTTCGCGGCCATCCGGGCCGTGGTGGACTTCCCGCTGCCGGACTCTCCGACGACGGCCAGGGTCTCCCCCGGGTGGATGTCGAAGCTGACCCGGTCGACGGCGGTGAACGCGACCTTCCGGCCGAGCACCCCACCGGGCCCGCGGCCGGTGAAGGTCTTGGTCAACTCCCGTGCCCGCAGCAGTGGTTCGCTCACGGACGCACCTCCACGTCGTCGTCGACGCGCGGCACGCTCTCCAGCAGCGCCCGCGTGTACGGATGCCACGGATCGGAGAAGACGCGCTCGGCCTCCCCGTACTCGACCTGCTCGCCCTCGCGCATCACCAGGACCCGCCGCGCGAGCGAGCTGACCACGGCCAGATCGTGGGTGATGAACACCATCCCGGTGCCGGTGCGCTCCTGGAGCCCGGCGAGCAGCGCCAGGATCTGCGCCTGCACGGTGACGTCGAGCGCGGTCGTCGGCTCGTCCGCGATCAGCAGCGAAGGGGAGCACACGAGCGCCATGGCGATCATGACGCGCTGGCGCTGCCCGCCGGAGAACTGGTGCGGATAGTGGCCGGCGCGCCGCTCGGCGTCGGCGATGCCCACCTGCGTCAGCGCCTCGACGGCCACCGCCCGCGCGGCCTTCCGGGAGCCGCCGCGATGCGCCCGGTAGACCTCCTCGATCTGGAGGCCCACCGTGTAATAGGGGTTGAGCGAGGACAGCGGGTCCTGGAACACCATGGAGATCCCGTCGCCCCGGATGCGGCGCAGCTCGCGGTCGGGGCGGCCGAGCAGTTCCGTGCCGTCGAGGCGGACGCTGCCGGTGACCGTCGCGCCGCGCGGCAGCAGCCCCATGACGGCGAGGCTGGTCATGGACTTGCCGGAGCCGGACTCGCCGACGATGCCGAGGGTGTCGTCGGCGTCGACCGTGAAGGACACGCCCTTGACGACGTCCACGGGGCCACGGGTGGTGGGCAGGGTGACGGTGAGCTCGTCCACCACGAGCAGTCCGGGCCCGCGCACGGCACTCATCGGATCCTCACTCTCGGGTCCAGGGCGGTGTAGACGAGGTCCACGACCACGTTGCCGACCACCACGAAGAAGGCCGCCAGCAGCGTGACCGCCATGATCACCGGCTGGTCGTTCTTGGCGATGGAGTCGGCGGCCAGCTTCCCGATGCCACCGAGGCCGAAGACGGTCTCGGTGATGAGGGCGCCGCCGAGCAGCCCGGCGAAGTCCATTCCGAGCAGGGTGGTGACGGGGGTGAGCGCGGGCCGGAGCGCATGGCGGCGCAGTACGAGGGACCGCCCCAGCCCCTTGGCCCTGGCGGTGCGCAGGAAGTTCTCGGACAGCGTCTCGATGACATGGGTCCGCGTCAGCCTCGCGTAGAGGCAGGCGTATCCGGCCGCGAGCACCATCCATGGCATCAGATACGACTGGAACCACCGCGCCGGATCGTCCGAGAAGGCGACGGCCGAGGGGAACGGCAGCCATTCGAGCTTGACGACGAGCACGTACTGAAGGACCAGCGCGAGTACGTAGTTGGGGACGCTGATCCCGCCGAGGGCCAGGGCCATCGCGCCGCGGTCCCACCACGTCCCCTGCCGTACGGCGCTGAGCAGCCCGGCGGCCACCCCGACGAGCAGCCACAGCACCGCGGCGCCGACGGCCAGGGTGACGCTGACCGGAAGCCGTGCGGTGATCATGGACCAGACGGATTCGTCGGTCTGGAAGCTGTAGCCGAGGCAGGGCGCCGGGCAGTGGACGAGGGTGGCGCCCGAGCCGTAGTCGCGTCCGGCGAAGAGCCCGCCGAGGAACGCCCCGAACTGGCTGAGGAACGGCCGGTCAAGACCCAGCGCCTCGCGGATGGCGCCGATCCGCTCCTCGGTGCAGGTCTTGCCGCAGATCATCACGGCGGGGTCGGGCGAGAGCTGGAAGAAGATGAGGTAGGTGAACAGGCAGACGGCGAAGAGGATGAGGACGACCCCGGCGAGCCGTCCGATGAGGTAGCGGACCATCAGGCGGCGGCCTCCCCCTCGTCGATGGCGTGCCGCAGCCGGTCCCCGAGGACGGTCAGCGACAGCACGGTGAGGAAGAGGAACGCGCCCGGGATCACGAAGTACATCGGGTCGACCTGGTACCAGCTCACCGAGTTCGCGATCATCTGCCCCCAGGACGGGGTGGGCGGGGTGATGCCGACGCCGAGGAAGGAAAGCCCGGCCTCGGTGCCGATGTAGCCGGGCACGGCGAGCGTGGCCAGGACGGTGATCGGGCCGCGCAGATTGGGCAGGATCTCGCGGAACACCAGATCGCGGTCGCGGGCGCCCGACGCCCTGGCCGCCTCCACGAACTCCCGGCTCGCCAGCGCCATCGTCTGCCCCCGCACGACGCGGGCGAGATACGGCCAGCCGAAGCCGCTGATGACCACCACCAGCAGCACCGGCCGGTTGCCCGTCGGCAGCGAGGACAGGATCGCGATCATGAAGATCAGCGCGGGGAACGCCATCAGGAAGTCCATGAGCCGGGAGATCACCTGGTCCACCCATCCCCGGTAGAACCCGGCCAGCATGCCGAGGACGACGCCGAGCACCCCGGTCAGCAGGGTGCAGGAGAGCGCGATCAGCAGGGACACCCGGGCGCCGTGGACGATGCGCGCGAGGACGTCCCGGCCGTTCTGCGGTTCGACGCCGAAGAGGTGCTCGGCGCCGATGCCCCCGTACGAGCCCCGGGGCGCCCCGCCGAGCCCGGTGTCGACGGCGGAGGAGTCGAAGGCGTACGGGCCCCAGCCGGTGAGCGCGGTGATCAGCGGCGCGCACAGCGCCATCAGGCAGAGCAGCCCGAGGAACACGGCGGCGGCCACCGCGGCGCGGTCGCGCCGCAGCGCGCCGACGACGCGGCGGCCCGAGGTCGGCGCGGGCGACGGGCTCGTGGCCAGGCCCTGCGCCTCGGCGTCGGGGAGCGGTGTGCCGGCGACGCTCATCAGGACTTGTCCGGGTCCGCGAGGCCGACGGAGACGAGGTCGATGCCGCCGGAGAAGCCCGCGTGGAGGTACGCCCCCGCGATGTTGCTGCCCACGACGCCGACGTACTTCTCGTACATCAGGGGCACGACGGGGGCGAGCTTCATGATCTGCTCGTCCAGTTCGCCGTAGGCGGCGTTCTGCTGGTCGACGTCCTTCATGGCGGCGATCGCGTCGATCCGGTCGTTGACGCCCTTGTCGTCGAGCTGCGCGAGGTTCTGGTTTCCCTTGGCGGCGATGTGCCGGCCGTCGAACAGCGGCGGCAGGAAGGTGGCGCCGGACGGCCAGTCCGGGCACCAGCCGGTGATCGCCGCGTCGTGCTGCTGGGCGGGGGTGCCGATGGCCTCGTAATAGGTGGCGGTGTCGATGGTGTTGAGCTTGACCTTGATCTTCAGCGGGGCCAGCGCCTGCTGGAGCGCCACGCCCTGGGCCTGCATATACGGCTGGGAGCGGATGTCGAGGGTGAGGGTGAAGCCGCCGGTGGCCCCCGCCTCGCGGAGCAGCCGCCGTGCGGCTGCCAGGTCGCCCTTGCCGCCCTCGCTGGGGTACGGGTCGTACGCCTTCCGTCCGGCGATGGTCGGCGGCTGGATGGACGTGGCCCGCTGCGCCTTGGCCGTGCCGCCGACCGCGTCGACCTGGGTCGCCTTGTTGACGGCGTACGCGATGGCCTGGCGCACCTTGATCTGGTCGAGGGGCTTCTTGGTGGTGTTCAGGCCCAGATAGGTGGTGCAGCCGGTGAATCCGCTCAGGGTGCGCTTGCGCAGTTCGGGGGTCTGGATGCGGGCGACGGTGGCGGGCTGGATACCGGCCCCGCCCGCGATGGCGCTGGCGTCGTCGCCCTGGCCCGCGATCATGCGCTCGTCGATGGTGGCGCCGTCCAGGCCGAAGGTCCACGCGAAGTGGTCGGGCAGGGCCTTGCGGATGGTGTCCGTGTCCGGGTCCCAGTGCGTGTTGCGGTCCAGCGTGAGCGAGGCGCCGCGCTTGTAGGAGGCGACCTCGTACGGGCCGGAGGCGATGGGCGCGCGGTCGAACTCCCCCTTGCCGCCGGTGCCCTTGGGGAAGGGGACGAACGTGGGCTGGGCGGTGACGCTGCCGAAGTCCGCGTAGGGCCGCTTCAGATGGAAGACGATCGTCCGCGCGTCCGGGGTCTCGATCGTGGGCAGCTCCCCGGAGGCGTACGGGCCCCGGTAGCCGTCGGGGGCGTCGATGAGCTGCTTGGCGTACGGGGAGCCGATGCCGATCTCGGGGTCCCAGGCCCGTGAGACGCCGAACTTCACCTCGGCGCTGGTGATGGGGTCGCCGTTGTCGAAGCGGAGCCCCTTCTTGAGGGTGAACGTCCAGGTCCTGCCGCCGTCGGAGGGGGTCCCGGTGTCGGTGGCGAGGTCGGGCCGGATGGCCGTACCGGCCTTGCCGGGCGCCGCGCCCTGGGTGGTCAGGGTGCGGTAGATCAGGCGGTAGAAGTTGTTGACCCCGCCGTCGAAGCCGCGGGCGGGGTCGAGGTGGGAGAACGCCACGTTGGTCAGGACGCGCACGGTGCCGCCCCTGGCCGCCTTGCCGCCGGGTCCGGCCGCGGACGAGGCCCCCTGCGGGCCGCCGCCGGAGCAGGCGGCGAGGGCCAGGGCCGTCAAGGAGGCCAGCGTGGCGATCCGGAGGGAGCGCGGTCTTTTCGCGGTGCTTTTCACTGTGCCTTCTTTCGGGGCTGGGCCTGAGCTGGGCCACCGACGGGCGCTATGTGACATTGCACTGGTGCTCATGACGGTAAAGGGCGGGCGGGGAGTTGCCAAGATGCCGGATCCGGAACGGTGTTGGAGCCCCCGGCGCGGGCCGGGGGCTGCCGTGGCGGGGTTACGGGCTCAGCGGCCGCAACGCAGGTCGCGCAGCGCGATGGCGTCGCCCATCACCCGCATCCCGGTGTCATTGGGGTGGAGATGGTCGCCGCTGTCATAGGCGGGCAGCATCCGGGTGGGCGCCTCGGGGTCCCGGACGGCCCGGTCGAAGTCCACGACCGCGTCGAACGCACCGCTGGTGCGGATGAAGGTGTTGACCTGTTGACGAACCGTCTCGTCGACGGCCTCGTACTCCCGCCATCCCTCGTACGGCATGACGGTCGCCCCGACCACGCAGACGCCGCGCGCGTGGGACCGGTCGATGATCTGCCGGTAACCGGCGATCAGTTCCTCGGCCGTCGGGCCCGGGGTGGCCTTGATGTCGTTGATGCCCTCGAGAAGGATCGTCGTGCGCACACCGGCCTGGGAGAGCACGTCCCGGTCGAGCCGCTTCAGCGCGCTCTCGGCGGAGCCGTCGGCGAGGATCTTGTTGCCGGAGATGCCCTCGTTGGCGACGCCCTTGAGCGGGGTGCGGGGGTCGGCGAGCAGTCGGCGGGCGAGGAAGTCCGGCCAGCGGCGGTTGGTGTCCTGAGAGGAGGCGGAGCCGTCGGTGATGGAGTCGCCGAACGCGACGACGGCGCCGGTGCCAGGGCGCGGGCGCACGACGGCCGCGTCCAGGTAGTACCAGGAGGTGATCGCTTGCGTGTACGCGTCGGCACCCTCCTCGGCGGCGTGGTCACCGGCCGGTGCGACGTACGAGGTGGCGCGGGCCCCCTTGTGGCCGGTCGCGAGGGTGCCCGCGCTGCGAACGTAGAGGCTGATCGCCAGGTCCGACTGGGCCCGGACCCGGCCCGGCAGCGGATCGCTGTACACGACACCGCCCGCCGGTACGGTCACCGACGAGGCGCCGCGGAAGGTCAGCCGCCCGTTGCTGCCGGGCACGACCGCCGCGCCGGACGCCCGGACGCCCGCGTACGCGCGCCCGAAGGTCACCGGCTGGTCGCCGTAGGCGTTGGAGAGCCGGATGCGCAGGTCCCGGCCGCCGACGCTGGTGTGGATGACGAACCGGTAGGTCAGGTCCTGGGCGGCGGTTCCGGCGGGGTAGGCGCTGGAGCCCCAGGTGACGACGGAGGAGCGCGGGGCGGGGGCCACGGTGGCGGACTGGGCGGCGGCGTAGGACTCGGTTCCGGAGGCCACGACGACCCCGAGGGCGGTGGCGGTCACGGCGAGGATGCCGACGGCACGTACGGATAAGCCAGGTCTCTGCATGATGCGGTGGTTGCCTCTCTCGACAGTGGAGCGACAGTTGAGTGATCGGATGAATTGATACGCATTCCGATCGCCCTGTCGAGAGAGGGCGCCAAACTCCGAAACTTTCGAGACCTATGGCCTTACATCATCGGATCTCTTCGGCCTTTTGGAGATCCGCCCGGTCGGCGGCCGCGACCACCCCGTCCCGCTCGGCGCGACTGAACAGCCCCTCGGACAGCCAGCGGTCGGCGAGGGTGCGCACCGCCCGGACGAAGCGGCCGGAGGACGCGAAGGGGGCCTGCGCCCAGAGCACATCGAGGAACGTGAGGCCGTCCCCGCGGGCGCGGTTCGGCACGCCGGAGTCGGCCGCGCCGAACACGACGACCGGCTCCGCGCGCTTGAAGTACGCGTGGTACGGGACGTCGTCGGCGAGGTGGAACGGCGCGAGGGTCAGGCCGTGGGTGGTGAAGTGCAGCGGCCGGTCGCCGGGCCGGATCGCGTCGGCGAGATCGCCGCGGAGGGTGAAGTCCTTGTAGAAGGAGAACGCGCGGAACTCCGTCGCCCCGCTCCGGGCGACCAGCAGGACCGGCCCGTAGAACACCGACTGCACGGCGGGATCGTCCAGGGCCCGTTCGACGCGCAGGCGGTACGGGGCGGAGATCCGGACCCGGTCGCCGCGCCGCCAGTCCCTGCTGAGGGTGAGATAGCTGCCGGGCACCGCCTTCGCCCGCTGCCGCACCCCGTTGACCGTGACGGTGAAGCCTCCCGTGGCCCAGGACGGAACCCGGAGCTTCAGGTCGAGCCTCCCCCGGCCCGCGCGGAACGCCAGGGTGCGGGCGCCCTCGTCCGGGTAGTCGCTGGTCTGCTCGATGACGAAGCCCCGCTCCGGCCACCGCAGCGTCGAGGCGAGGGAGAGGTTGACGTAGAGCGCGGTGCCATCGGCGGAGCGGAAGTACACCGAGTCCTGGTACTTGGTGTGGTTCTCCATGCCCGTGCCA
The DNA here is from genome assembly GCF_044333065.1 of Streptomyces sp. NPDC021115. Classification (NCBI taxonomy): domain Bacteria; kingdom Bacillati; phylum Actinomycetota; class Actinomycetes; order Kitasatosporales; family Streptomycetaceae; genus Streptomyces; species Streptomyces sp. NPDC021115. The sequence continues at coordinate 33,006 of NZ_JBIRQF010000003.1, read as the reverse complement.
CCGCAGCAGGTGCCGGTGTTGTCGTACTCGCGCCGCACCCCGGGGCCCATCCCGACGAAATAGGTGACCTCCGGGCTGTCCGTGCTCGGGGCGTCCCGGCGGGAGGCGAGGATGTGGTTGGTCAGGCCGCGCTCGTAGTAGTCCATGTACGCGGCGTCCGGCGCGCGGAAGAACAGCTGTCGGCTCAGCTTGAGCATGTTGTACGTGGCGCAGGTCTCGGCGTTCTTGTCGTCCAGGGTGGCCGCGATGGCGTTGCGGGCCCGGAACATCTCCCCCTGTCCCGTGCCGCCCAGGCTGTACGTCCGGGGGCCCGCGACCATGCCCCAGAAGTTGCGGGCCGCGTCGGCGTATTCGGCCTCCCCGGTGTGGTCGAACAGCCTCAAGTAGCCGGTGAATTGGGGGATGTGCTGGTTGGCGTGCTTGCCCTCCAGGGTGTCGCGGTCCTCGGCGCAGGCGCCCAGCAGCGCGGTGTTGTCGAAGCAGCGGGCGGCGGCGAGATGTTCCGGGCGGCCGGTGAGCGCGTACAGGTCCGCCATCACCTCGTTCATCCCGCCGTACTCACCGGCGATGTAGATGGACCACATCCGCTCCAGCTGGGCCTTCGGCAGCCGGCCGAGGCGGCTGTGCACCCAGTCGCCCATCCCCGAGGCGATCTTCAGGGCCTGCTCGTTCCCGGCCAGGGTGTGGGCGTCGAGCAGACCGCGCATGATCTTGTGGCAGGTGTAGTACGGCGCCCAGATGGTGGGGTACGTGGTGTAGCTCTCCAGCAGGATGAACTGGGTCTCCGGATACGCCGCCAGATACCCGGGGCGGCTGGGTCTGGGCGAACCGTGCTCCGCGAGGGCCTGCTGGCACTCACCGAGCGCGCCGACCAGATGGTCGAGCTTGGTCCGGAGCGCGGCCTCCCCCGTGTCGGCGCACGCCTGGGCGATGAGGCTGAGGAAGTGGCCGCCGTAGTGGCCGCGCAGATTGCCGTCTGAGGTCTCCCAGCCCCCGGGCGGCAGGGCGCCACGGGTGTCGAGCCCGGCGTTGGTCCGGAAGACGGCCAGGATGCGGTCGGCCGGATAGGACCGGGCGTAGTCGAGCATCAGATCGCGCTTGCGGCGGAACACACCGTCGCCGAGGGATACCTGGTCCAGCGGGAAAGGGCGTACGGACCAACTCGCCGACGCGTCCGGGGCGTTGGCCGTGGCCTCGGCGGCGTGCGCCTGCGGCAGGGCGTACCCGAACGGGGCGGCGGCCGCGGCTCCGGCGGCGAGCCGCAGCGCGTGGCGGCGGGAGGGGGTCTGGGACATGCTCGGACTCCGATCGTCGGTCGAGGTGACGCGCGATGGATGTGGCGGGGCATGACGCTGTGACGGAAGCGGGCCGCAAGGGCTTTCAGTGACGGTAGAACCCGGCTCATGACCCGTCAACGCGGCCGTGGTGCTCGGCGTCGACCCGTGTGGTGACACCGGTGTCGGCCAGGGTGCGGGTGGCGTCCACCGAGGCGTGGATCCACAGGATGCGCATCGGCTCGGTGGCGGAGGCGTTGCGGAAGCGGTGCGGGGTGCCCGCGGCCACGTAGGTGGTGTCGAAGCGGGTCAGCTGGTGTTCGACGCCGTCGATCTCGGCGATGGCATTGCCTTCGAGGACGGTCACGCCTCAGGGGGGTGTTTCTCCTTGTCAGGGGCGCGGAGTGGGCCTCAGCGCTGCGCGGCGCCGGATTCGACGGCCTTGATGACGGCCGCGGTGAATTCGGTGGTGGAGGCGGTGCCGCCGAGGTCGCGGGTGGAGGTACCGGTGGCGATGGCCTGGGCGACGCCCTTCTCGATGAGCTGTGCGAGCCGGGCCAGTTTCTCGTCGCCGTGTTTGGCGGCGAGCCATTCGAAGAGCATGGCGCCGGAGAGGGTCATGGCGACGGGGTTGGCGGTGTTCCGTCCGGCGATGTCGGGGGCGGAGCCGTGGGATGCCTGGGCCATGGCGGTGGTGGCGGAGGCGTTGATGGAGGGTGCGGTGCCGAGCGAGCCGGAGATCTCTCCGGCGAGGTCGGAGAGGATGTCGCCGAACATGTTCTCGGTGACGATGACGTCGAAGTCCTGGGCGCGGCGTACCAGGTGGACGGTCATGGCGTCGATGTGGAAGTCGTCGACCGTCACGTCCGGGTAGTCGCGGGCGACTTCCTGGCAGACGGTGCGGAAGAGGCCGGTGGTGAGTTTGAGGACGTTGGCCTTGTGGACGATGGTGAGCTTCTTGCGGCGTGAGCGGGCCAGGTCGAAGGCCACGCGGGCGACGCGTTCGGTGGCCTGGCGGGTGATGATGCCCATCATGATGGCCGTATCGGGGGTGGGCATGAATTCGCCGGTGCCGGCGAAGGTGTTGCGGTCGGCGTAGAAGCCCTCGGTGTTCTCGCGGACGATGACCAGGTCGGCGCTGTCGCAGACGGCTTTCGCGCCGGGGAAGCTCTTGGCGGGGCGGATGTTGGCGAACAGCTGGAAGTGCTTGCGCAGGGTGCCGGACGGGTTGAGGGCGGATGCGTGCGGTTCGGGGTAGCTGACGGAGTCGTGCGGGCCCAGGTACCAGCCGTCCAGGTCGGCCAGCACGCTCTGGGTCCCGTCGGGGACCGGGGTGCCGTGCGACTCGATGGCGCTCGCGCCGAGCGGCAGGGTGACCCAGTCGATGGCCACGCCGGTGGCGCGGGCGGCCGCGGTGGCGATCTCCACGGCGGACGGGACGATCTCGGGCCCGATGCCGTCACCCTCCAGGACACCGAGGCGGTACGTGGTGCTCATGGTGTGGGTTCCTCTCCGATGAGTTCACGGGGTGGGCGGCGGCCGCACACCGGGGTTCCCCGCTTCGGTGCCGCCGCGTCACTCTAGGCAGCCCCGGATAACTGGTCAACCGGTTAACCGGATGTGGACGTGCAGGGCCCACTCCCCCGCCGGGCGGCGACGGTCAGTCGTCGGCACCCTGCTCCAGCGCCTCCTTGAGCCGCCGCGAGGCGCCCTCCATGTGCCGGGACATCGCCTTCCGGGCGGCCCGCGCGTCGCCCTTCTCGACCGCCTCGAAGATCGGCACATGGTCGGCGTACGCCACCTCGCGGGTCCGGACGGCGCCGGTGCGCTCGACCCAGCCGCGCTGGATCATGGCGCGCATCCCCTTGAGCATGTCCCGCAGGACGGAGTTCCCGGCCAGCTCGGCGAGCGCGGCGTGGAACGCGGTGTCGGCCTCGGCGAACTCCACGTCGGGACAGCCGCGCATCGTGGCCAGCCGGGCGCGCAGCAGCTCCACCCCGGCCTCGTCGCGGGCCTCGGCGGCGAGCCCTGCGACCACGACCTCCAGTTCGGCGCGGGCCCGGAGCATGTCCTTCGCGCCGCGCTCGCCCAGCACCAGGCCGAGCTCGAAGAGGCGGTAGAGCACATCGGAGTCGGGGCCGCGGAAGTACGTACCGCTGGACTGCCGGATCTCCAACAGACCAAGAAATCCAAGGGACTTGATGGCCTCGCGCACGGTGGGCCGGTTGACCCCGAGCATCTCGGTCAGCTGCCGCTCCGACGGAATGCGGTCACCGGGCTGCACCTCGCCGGACATCAGGTACTCGATGAGGCGGCGCGAGACCTCGGCGGCCAGCGGCTCCCGCGGCTCGACCGTGATTCTCGAGAGTTCGGCCATGGGATTCCCTCACTTCGCTCGCGACGACCGGCGGCGAGTCTAGTGTCCCGCGGGGCGGACCGGTCGACCGGTCGTCCGGATCTCACCCGCCCTGACGGACCTCACCCGCCCGCGCCGACGCCTACGCGCCGCCCAGCGCTCAGGGAGCCGTGGGACGCCCGCGGGGGTCGAAGGCGTACAGGTCCAGGATCTCCGGCAGCGGCGCGACGCCGGGGCCACCGGCGGAGACCCAGGCGGCGATGTCCTCGGTCGCGTCCGCGTCGTTGACCAGCCCCAGCCAGACCGGTCGCGCACCGGCGGCGCGGCCCTCGGCGGAGGGCTGGACGACGACCACGTTGGCCTGGTCGCACACGTCGAGGCAGTCCGAGATCCGCACCGGGGCCACCTCGCGCAGCCGCTCGGTCTGGGCGGCATGGTCGACGCGGGTGATCTTGGAGCTGCCGCAGCAGCAGTCCCGGCACACGACCACACGGCAGGGCGGCGGTACGGGCCTCATCGGCATGAGCTTTACCTTTCCTTTGACAGCGGACGAGCCCACCGCATAACTTCAACATCACCTGTATCGCACAAGGATCCGAGGGGGCGGCCGTGCGGACACCGCTTCTCACCAAGCGCCGGTATCTCGATCTTCGCAGGTCCACCACCACGGGATGTTGAGCGGTCCCTTCCCCGCGGCACCCTCCGTTCTTCTCCCGCGCCTCCCCTGGACCCTCATGCCTCCCGCCCGCATATCGCGGCGCGGCCTGCTGTCGCTGGCCGCCGCCTCGTCCGGTTCCGCCGCGCTGTCGGCGTGCTCCGGCGCCGACTCCGGCGGCACGGTCGTGCCGTTCTACACGACCGAGTCGGACCCCACCTCGCTCGCCTTCTACCGCTCCGTGATCAAAAAGTTCGAGCGAAAGCACCCCGGTGTCACCGTCAAGATGACGCTGTACTCGGACGAGAACCAGCTCCAGTACCTCCAGACGGCCATGCAGACCGGCACCGACATCGGGGTCTTCGCGCCGCCTGCCGCGAACATCCTCGACTGGGCCGTGAAGGGCTATCTGCTGCCCCTCACCGGCATGATCGAGGACATCGGCGAGGACGACTTCCTGCCCGGCACCCGCATCGTGCACCGCGGCGAGGACTACGCGATGCCGTTCCAGGCAGGCGCCTCCGTCCTCTACTACCGCAAGGACCTGCTCGACAAGGCGGGCATCGCCCCGCCCCGCGCTTACGGCCAGTTCCTCGGCGCGGTGCGCGAGCTGCACGGCAGGGACGGCATCGACGGCATCTCGTCCGGCGCGGGCAACACCCCCGGGATGACGACCCAGTTCCTCTCCCCGTACGTCTACCAGGCGGGCTGGGACTACTACGGCCCGGACGGCGAGGTCCTGTTCGGCAAGGACGAGGTGCTGGACGCCGTGAAGCGGCATGTGGCCATCATGCGGTACGCGCGCAAGGGCGCGTACAACACCAACTACCCGGACCTGATGAACACCTACATCTCCGGGAAGGCCGCCTTCGCGACGATGGCGGGCAGGCTCGGCGTCAACCTCGCCCAGCAGAACCCGCGGATCGCCGACGTCACCGGCGTCCTCCCGGTCCCCGCGGGCCCGTTCCGCACCGGGCGGCTGGCGTACGGCGGCAAGAACCAGTACAGCGTCTTCGCCCGCACCCGGCACAGACGCGTCGCCAGGGCCTTCCTCAAGGAGCTGACCACCGGCGAGAACGCACTGAAGTTCGCCCTCACCGTCCCCGGCCACCTCGTGCCACCGCTGAAGTCCGTCAAGGACCGGCTGCGCGAGGAGATCGGCGTCTCGGACGACCCTTACCTGAGGAAGCACGGCGACTGGGTGCGCACCATCCTCGACCTCGTGCCGCACGCGATGAGCCCCGACATGGCCATGGGCTCGGTCGTGAACGGACACTACGACGGCAAGCTCTCCAACCCCTGCCCCTGGGCGGGCAAGGCATGGGCGCCGCCACCGGCCGACGCCACGATGGTTCAGTCGATCCTGCTGCGCGGCGACGACCCCGAGCAGGCGTGGCGCCGGGCCGTGGACCAGTTCGCCTTCGCCGCCCGCGACTGGCGGTCGGCCAACCCGGAGTGGAGGCCCGCGGCATGAAGACGCTCCGTCTCGGGCGGGTCCTCCAGTACGTGGCGCTGGCCGCCGCCGTGCTCATCGCCGATCTGCCGCTGCTGTGGATCCTGTTCACGGCCGTCAAACCGGACGAGGAGATCATCTCCTATCCCCCGACGTTCCTCCCGCACACGCTCACGCTCGACAACTTCCACACCCTCTTCGAGATCTCGTCCTTCGGCTCGTATCTCACCAACTCGCTCATCGTGGCCACGGTCTCGACGCTGCTGGTCGTCGTGCTTGGCACATGTGCCGCGTACGCGCTCATCCGGTTCCGGATCCCCGGGCTGCGGTGGGTCGGGGAGCTGTCGCTGTTCGCGTATCTGGTGCCGCCGATCCTGGTGCTGGTGCCGGTCTCGCAGCTGGTGGCGCGGCTCGGGCTCGCCAACAACCTGCTCGCGCTGATCGTGATCTACACGGCCACGCTGCTGCCGTTCGCGCTGTGGACCCTGCGCTCGTACTTCCACGGGCTCACCGTCGAGCTGGAGGACGCGGCGATGGTCGACGGCTGCACCCGGTTCGGCGCGTTCGTACGGGTCGTCCTGCCGCAGTCGGTGCCGGGGGTGATCGCGACCGCCGTGTTCGCCTTCAACGCGGCCTGGAGCGAATACCTCTTCGCCTCCACGCTGATGGCGGAGCCGGAGAAGCTGACGCTCAGCCCGGGGCTCTCGCTGCTCATGGACCAGACGAGCGTCTACTCGTGGGGCGTGCTGATGGCCGCCGCGCTGATCGTGGTGGCGCCCGTGCTGGTGCTGTTCGTGGTCGTCCAGAAATTCCTCGTCGGCGGCATCGGACAGGGGGCCGTGAAGTGACTGCCGTATCCGGATCCCGGACGTCCCGCACCGCCGCGGGGTCGCGTGAGCGGGCCCGGCGGCGGGGCCTGTCCGACCGGGCGCTCGGCACCCTGATGCTGGTGCCCGCGCTCCTGCTGCTGCTCGTGTTCGCCGTCTACCCCTTCCTCGCCTCGGTGTTCGACAGCTTCTTCCGCGTCGACTTCCTCACCCGCGAGCACACCTTCCTCGGCCTCGACAACTACCGCCGACTGTGGGAGGACCCGGCCGTGCGCGGCGCGTTCGGGCGCAGTGTGCTGTGGGTCGCGGGGAACCTCGTGATCCAGGCCGCCGCCGGGGTCGCCGTCGCGCTGCTCCTCAACGCCGGGCTGCGCGGCCAGACCCTGGCCCGCGGGCTCGTGCTGTTCCCGTACGTCGTACCCGCCGTGGTGGCCGCGATGGTGTTCCGCTTCGCGTTCAACGACACCTCGGGCGTGGCCGGTTATCTGCTGCGGACGCTCGGGCTGAGGGACACCCTGGTGAACCCCTTCGCCGACCCGGCCATGGTGATGTTCGCGCTGGTCGCGGTGAACTGCTGGAAGTACGTTCCGTTCATCGTTATCGTCGTCCTCGCCCGCCTCCAGACCCTGCCGGGCGAGCTGCGCGAGGCGGCGGCGCTGGACGGCGCCGGGCGGTTCGGGATCTTCCGCTATGTGACGCTGCCGTGGATCGCCCCGGCGCTGATCGTCGCCATGCTGATGCGCACGATCTGGACGGCGTACGACTTCGACCTGCCCTATCTGCTCTCCGGCGGCGGCCCGATGGACACCTCGACCACCGTCCCACTGGAGATCAAGAAGCTGGCCTTCGCCGACCAGGACCTCGGCCTCGCCTCCGCGCTGGCGGTGTGCGTGGCCATCCTCCTGGTCGCGGGCGCGCGCCTGTACCTGCGCGCGTACAAGGCGAGCGAGGACGCGACGGGCTGAACACCCCAGGCACTTGCGAGAAAGGCACCACCAACCGTGTCCGAAACGTATGACGTGATCGACACCGCCGCCGGTACGCCCACCGCGCTGCGGACGTACCGCGAGAAGGCGTACGTCCACACCCGGGGCGCCCATGACGCGCTGCTGACCGGCACCGACGGCCTCCCCCGTGCCGAGCGCGCCGCGCTCGCCGCCCACACCGCCGAGCTGGACGGCGCGCGGGCGCTGGCCGCGCACTACCGGAGCCTCGCCCCGGCGCCCGCCGCGTCCGCGCGCTTCGCGGCGCTGCTGCGCCACGCCGAGCTGCTCGTCCTCGCCCCCTCCACGGCGGGCCCGAAGGACATCGCGGCCCTGACGGAGGCGGGCTGGAGCGCCCCCGATGTCGTCGCGGCCTCGCAGCTGATCGCGTTCGTCACGTACCAGGCGCGGCTCGCGGCCGGGCTGCGGGCGCTCGGCGGGCTCCCGCCGGAGGGCGGGGAGGCGCCCGCGTACGGGGTGGCGAGCGAGGGGCGCCCGTTCACGATCGAGGCGCTGGAGTGGGACGCCTGGGTGGAGACGGTGGACGTGGAGCGCGCCACGCCCGAGCAGATCGCCGTGCTGGAGGAGTCGCTGCCGACGGCGAAGACCTCCCCGTACTACCTGGCCCTCGTCCACGATGTGACGGCGCTGCGCGAGCGGTCGCGGCTCTACAACGCCATCATGTACGCGCCGCGCGGGCTCGACCGCCGCGACCGGGAGATCGCCGCGCTCGCCGTCTCGCACGTCAATGGCTGCGTGTACTGCGCCTCCGTCCACGCGCGGCGCTTCGCGCAGCTCGCCAAGGACGCCGGACCCGCGCAGGCGCTCCTCGACGCGGGCCCCGGCGCCGACCTGGGCACGGCGCGGCGGCGCGCGGTGGCCGACTTCGCCGTACGCCTCACCCGCGAGCCGAACCGGCCGCTCGACCTCACGGCGCTGCGGACGGACGCGGGCCTGGACGACACGGAGATCCTGGACCTCGTCCATGTCGTCGCCGTGTTCGCCTGGGCCAACCGCCTGATGCTCACCCTGGGCGAGCCCCGATCCCCGCGTTCCACCGCAGAGGAGCACTCCGCATGACCGCCACGCCCGACCATCCCCTCGTCGCCGCGGCCCGCCGGCTGGCCGACGACGTCCTCTCCCCCGCCGCCGAGGCGCACGACCGGGAGGGCGTCACCCAGGAGGCCATCGACGCCGTCAAGGCGTCGGGGGTGCTGGGGGTCAACGCACCGGCGGCATACGGCGGCGCCGAGGCTCCGGCGGCCGTCGGCCGGGAGATCGCCGAGATCCTGTCGGGCGCCTGCTGCTCGACGTTCTTCATCCAGGCCCAGCACCACACGCCGGTGCGGACCCTGGCCACCGGCGAGGAGGCGGCGCGCGAGCGCTGGCTGCGCCCGCTGAGCGACGGCACCCTGCTCGCCGGAATCGCCTTCTCCCATCTGCGCGCCTACCCGAAGCTGCCCGTGCGGGCCACCCGGGTGGCGGACGGCTGGCGCTTCGACGGACGCGTGCCCTGGTACACGGGCTGGGGCCGGAACGACGTGTTCCTGCTGGGCGGCGCCACCGAGGACGGCGAGGTGGTGTTCGGCGTCGCCGACGCCCGTGAGCAGCCGGGCCTCACCCCCACAGGCCCGCTCCAGCTCGCCGCGCTCACCGGTTCGCACACCGTCGGACTGGTGCTCGACGGGCTCGTGGTGCCCGACGAGGCGGTGGCGGTGCGCCTGCCGCACGAGCGCTGGGCGACGGAGGACCGCCCGAAGAACACCAACACCAACCCCGCCGTCTTCGGCGTGGCCCGCGCCGCCCTCGACCTCCTCGACGCCTCGGGCGACGGGGAGGCGAAGGACACGGCGGGCGTCCTGCGGACACGCTTGGCGGCCGTACGCCGCGACGCCTACGCCCTGGTCGACGAGGTCCCGCCCGCCGAACGCCTGGACGACCGGCTCGCGGCCAAGACCCGGGCATACGATCTGATGCGCGCCGCCACCACGGCCGCCATCGCCGCGGGCGGCGGCCGCGCCTTCGGCCTCTCCCACCCGGCCCAGCGCCTCGCCCGCGAGGGCCTGTTCCTCGTGGTCCAGGGCCAGACCCCCGAGGTCCGCACGGCCCACCTGGCGGCGCTGCGGTCCTGAAAGCCGCGGCCCTGAAACCGGGGGACATATAAATGGCCCTCACCGACGGGGGATGCGGTGAGGGCCTGCGTTCAGTGTGGCACGGATGAAGGGCGGATGTACCCCTTCCGCTCAACAAACTTGGCATATATCTATAACTTGACTCCCGATCACCACATCTGCCACAGCTGTTTCAGGGCCCCGACAGCTCGTTGAGGCACCGCTCGTTGAGGCACCATGAGCGCATGCCACGATCACACCGCTCTCCGGCCGAGCCGTTGCCCCGCCCGCGCATCGTCGCCCGTGACGCGCGGGGTCCCGAGCACGTGGCCGTCGACGGCGCGGGCCGGATTCTCACCGGGACCGCGGACGGGGCGATCTGGCGGCTGACCCTGTCGCGGACGGCGGACCTCCTCCGGGCCGAGGTGATCGCCGAGACCGGCGGCAGGCCGCTGGGCCTGCTCCCCTCCCCCGACGGCGATCCGGACGGCGATGTGCTGGTGTGCGACGCCCGGCGCGGTCTGCTGCGCGTCGCTCCACGGAGCGGGGCGGTACGTGTCCTCGCCGACCAGGTGGACGGCGTCCCGCTGCGGTTCGCCAGCAACGTCACCGTGGCGGCGGACGGCACCCTCTACTTCACCGTCGCCAGCCGCCGTTACGCCCTGGAGGACTGGCTGAGCGACATTCTGGAGGACACCGCCACCGGGCAGCTGCTGCGGCTGCGGCCCGGTGGCGAGCCGGAGGTGCTGCGGGACGGACTGCGGTTCGCCAACGGCGTCGCGCTGGCCCCTGATGAGTCGTTCCTCGCCGTGGCGGAGAGCGGCGCCCGCCGGATCAGGCGCCACTGGCTGACCGGTCCGCGCCAGGGCACGGACGACACCCTCATACGCGATCTGCCGGGCTACCCCGACAACCTCACCCGCGGCGCCGGCGAGGTGTTCTGGGTGGCCCTCGCCGGACCGCGGGAACCCGCCGTGGACGCGCTGCACCACGCCTCCCCCGCCCTCAGAAGGACGGTCGCGACCGCCGCCAAGCCCGCCCAGCGGCTCCTTCCCCTCCCCCGGCCCACCGTGCGCGTCCTGGCGATCCGCCCCGACGGAAGCGTGGCCCGCCACCTGCTGCACCGCCGGTCCCCGTACCGGATGGTCACGAGCGTGTGCGAACACGGCGACCGCCTGGTGCTGGGCAGCCTGCGGGAGCGGGGCATCGCGGTATGCGCGCTGCCCGGCCCCTCGGCACCTCGCGCCTAGGGGACATCACGCCGCCTTGGCCTCGATCTGGTCGTGCAGCCGGGCGCAGGTCCGGTTGATCAGCCGGGAGACGTGCATCTGGGAGATGCCGAGCTGTTCGGCGATCCGGCCCTGCGTCTCCTCGCGGAAGAAACGCAGGTAGAGGATGTGCCGTTCGCGTTGGGGCAGGGCGCGCAGCCTCGGCTTGAGGGCCTCGCGCTGGATGATGCGGTCGTAGGAGGGCTCCGGTGTCCCGAGGGTGTCGGCGAGGGAGTATCCGTCCTCGGCACCCGGCAGTTCGGCGTCCAGGGACAGCGCCGAGAAGCTTTCCATCGCCTCCATCCCCAGCAGGACGTCCTCCTCGCTCATCCCGGTGTGCCGGGCGATGTCCGCCACGCTCGGGGTGCGGTCGTCGGGGGTAGCGTTAAGGTCCTGCACGGCGGCGCGCACCCGATTACGGAGCTCCTGCACACGGCGCGGCACATGCACGCCCCACATGTGGTCCCGGAAGTGGCGCTTGATCTCTCCGACAACGGTCGGCACGGCGAAACTCGCGAAGGCACTGCCACGGTCCGGTTCGTACCGCCGGACGGCCTTGACCAGGCCGAGCATGGCCACCTGCCGCAGATCCTCCGCGGATTCACCGCGGTTGCGGAACTGCCGCGCCAGCCGCTCCGCCATCGGCATCCACGCGCGGACGACATCCTGCCGCAGCGCCTCCTTCTCCGGGCCATCGGGCAGATCGGCAATGCGCCGGAACTCGGCGGTGGTGTCGGGAGCGTCGTCGTGCGAGTGCTTGCTCCGGGTACGTACGGCAGTCATTGCGCGGTCTCTCCCTCATCATGCGGTGGATAAGCACCGTGGGAGAAATCTGCTTGCATGGGGTGCGGACAGAGCACACCCCGAGCAGCCGAACTGCTCCCATGGGCGTGCCTCCAGTCCGAAGCACGTCATGCGCCTGCCCTGCGTACGCACCCCCAAACAACCTCGTGTGTCCGGCGACATGGTTCGATGGACATCCGCGTTCCCGGAGGTCCGAGGCGTCCATGTTCCGGCGAGTACTCGCGGCCGTCGTGAGCGTGGCCGCGCTGATCACCGTCCCCTCCGCCGCGCCCACGGTGTCGCGTCCCCTGACGGTGGCCACCGACAAGGGCGAGGTCCGGGGAGCCGCGGCGAACGGGGTCCGCCGGTTCTTCGGCATTCCGTACGCCGCGCCACCGGTCGGCGACCGGCGCTGGCAGCCGCCCGCGCCCGCGGCCCGGTGGCCGGGTGTCAGGGCCGCGAACCAGCACGGTGCGCGCTGTGTCCAAACGGCCACCGGCAGCGGCCCGGGCACGAGCGAGGACTGCCTGTACCTCGACGTCTACGCCCCCGCGCGGCGCGTGCACCATCCGCTGCCGGTGCTGTTCTGGATCCACGGTGGTGGCTTCATGAGCGGTTCCGGCGACCTCTACGACGGCTCGCTGCTCGCGCGGACCAACAACGTCATCGTCGTCACGGTCAACTACCGGCTCGGCGTGTTCGGCTTCCTCGACCTGCCCGGGCTGAGCGCGCGGGGCGGGGGCAACTACGGGATGCTCGACCAGCAGGCGGCGCTGCGCTGGACCCGGCGGAACATCGCCGCGTTCGGCGGCGACCCCGGCCGGGTGACGGTCTCCGGCGAGTCGGCCGGTGGCCAGTCGGTGTGCGCCCTGCTGGCCTCGCCACCGGCCCGCGGCCTGTTCGACCGCGCCATCATCCAGAGCGGCGGCTGCCCGAGCCTCACCGCCGCGCAGGCCACCGCGCGCGGCAGGAGCTACGCCACCGCGGCGGGCTGTGGCGATCCGGCGACCGGTGTGTCGTGTCTGCGCGCCGAGCGGCCGGACGAGCTGCTGGCCGCGGGACGCGACTTCGGTGGCATCCTGAACGGCCCCCTGCCGGTGTCCGGGACGCCCGAACTGCCCGTCGCGCCGGGCGTGGCGGTGCGAACCGGCCGCTTCGCCGACGTCCCGCTCCTCATCGGCAGCAACCGCGACGAGATCCGCAAGTGGGCGCTGCCGTTCGCACAGGCCACCGAGGAGCAGTACGAGCGGGTCATCGGGCGGCAATTCGGCCCGCACGCCAACGAGGTGCTCGCCCGCTACCCCTACGATGCCCACGGCCCCTCGTACAACGCGGCGTACGCGCTGGGCGCGGTGTGGACCGACAGCAGCGTCTTCTACGGAATGGGCGGATGCCAATACCAGCGCCTGGCGGGCCGGTTCGCCTCCCAGCAGCCCAAGACGTACTTCTACGCGTTCGGCGACCGCGACGCGCCACCGGGAGCGGGATCGCCTCCCCCCGGCTTCACCGTGGGCGCCTCGCACGCCGCCGAGCTTCCCTATCTGTGGCCCAGCATGGCCCCGAAGCCACTGACACCGGAGCAGCGGCAGCTGTCGCGGACGATGGTGCGCTACTGGGGTGCGTTCGTCAGGGGCCACGCCGCGTGGCCGTCGTACCGCGGCGGCAAGCTGATGTCACTGCTGCCCGGCGGCCGCAACAAGGTGGTCGGCTCCGCGGCGTACGCGGCGCAGCATCAGTGCTCGCTCTGGAACGGGATCGACTACCGCTGGGAGACCATCGACCCCGCGTACCTCGCGCGACGGGCCGGGGTACGCTGACAGACTCCCCCAGGCTCAGTGCCCGGGGTGCCATGCGAACGCCGCGAAGGGTTCGTCCACCGGCGCCTCGGTCATGCGGTTCGCGAACGTCGAGAGGGTGTACACGCCGAGGCCGAGGACGACTTCGAGGGCATTCCTCCGGGTGTATCCGGCGCCCAGGAACGCCTCCATGTCCTCCGGCCCGACATGGCCACGCCCCTCGATCACGGCAAGAGTGAACACCCGCAGCGCCTCAAGGCCCGGGTCCCCCAGGGCCTTGCGCCCCCGCAGCGCGGCGATCAGGGTCTCGTCGGCGCCGTTACGGGTCAGCAGGGCGCTGTGCATCGCCACGCAGTAGTGGCATTGGACCGAGGTGGCCATGGTGACGATGACGACCTCGCGTTCCAGCTGGCCCAGCGTGGTCTTGTTGAACAGCGCGTTGCCGTTCATGAACCCTTCGAGGAGCTGCGGGGACTCCGCCATCATCGCGACCGGCGCGGGTACGAAGCCGAAGCCCCTGGCGGTGTTCTCCATGATCGGCCGGGAGCTCTCCGGAGCCGAGGAGACATCGTGACGGATGAACTCAGTGGCCATGAGGGGTCCTCTCCCACGCTATATAAAGTTGCTTTACTCGCCGCGAGTAAAGCCGCTTTACATAGGTGTGTCAAGATGAGCCATGGACGCCGACGACCCTCTCGAGCGCACCGAGCTGACCTTCCTGCTCGGGATGGCCTTCCAACTGGTCCTGTCCGAGTTCACGAGCCGTCTCGATGCCGCGGGCTACACCGAACTGCGCCCCGTGCACGGCCTGGTGTTCCAGTCGCTGCGCGGGGCGGGCGCGACGACGAGTGAGCTGGCCGAACAGCTCGGCATCACGAAGCAGGCCGCCGGGCAGATCGTCGACGACCTGGAGAAGCGCGGTTACGTCGAGCGCGGGCCGCATCCCGCCGGGGGGCGGCGGAAGCTCGTCGTGCTGACCGGCAAGGCCCTGGACCACCTCGCCGTCGCCGGACGGATCCTGCACGAACTGGAGTCACAGCTGGCCAAGCGGCTTCACGAGACCGGGCTTGAGCTTCCGCGGGCCGAGATCGCCGCGGTCATCCGGGCCTTGGCGGGCGACTCGGTTCCGCCGCTCCGGCCCATCTGGTGAGGCCCCCTCCCGGCCGCCTTCCTCCATTGGGGGGACGCTGATCCACAATTCCCGACCGAAAGGGCACTATACGGAGGGAGCCGGACCTATCCGGCGAAACACCTCAGCGAGGAGACCCCATGCGTATCCAGACGGCCCTGTCCACGCTCGCCCTCACCGCCGCGGCGCTCGCAGTCGGCGTGGGTGGCGCCGCGGCCGCCGATGGGCCCGATCTCAACTTCTACAACACCAGCAACACGGCCTTCCCCGGCGTGTGCGCCAGCAACCAGTTCTCCTTCGTCTCCGTCCCGGTCGATCTCCTGGGCGCGCAGGACTCCAGCTCGTGCGGGGGCCGCTGATCAGCTCGGCGCCTTCGCCAGCAGCGCCCGTATCTCGGCTGCCGAAGCGGGGCCCGCCGCCAGGGACAGGAACGCGGCCGTGGCGGGGCCCGCCGTGAGGGGGACGGACGACTCGGCGGGCAGCTCCGTGTAGGGGGCGCCGTACGCGGGCGTGCCCGGCGCGAAGAGCGCGCCCCGCGCCAGCGGTCCCGCGTCGACGGCGTCGTACCCGAGGGCGTCGAGGAGCGCGGTCGCGTGCCGCTTCGCCTCGGCGTCGTCCCCGGCGATGGGGAGCGCGGTGCGGTCCTCGGCGCCTGACGGCCTGTGCAGCGCGGCGAGGTGAGTGTGGTGGATGTTGTTGAACGCCTTCACGACGTGCGCCGACGCGCCGAGGTGCCGCTGAAAGACCTCGCTGCTCGTGGTCGCGTGGCTCTCCAGGGCCTCGATCCTGCCGTCGCGGTGCGGGGAGTAGTTGGTCGTGTCGATGACCGTCTTGCCCGCGAGCGGCGCGCCCGGCACGGATGCGTACGCCCCGAACGGCACGGACACGACCGCCCAGTCGCCCGCCGCCGCGGCCTCCGCCGCGGTCGCCGCCCTGGCCCGGGGGCCGAGTTCCGCGGCCAGGTCGGCCAGCGTCTCCGGGCCGCGTGAGTTGCTGAGCACGACGTCGAGTCCGCCGTTCAGGGCGAGTCGCGCGAGGGTGGTGCCGATCGTTCCACTGCCGATGAGTCCCAAGGTAGCCACGCCGGGCCAACCCGCGGGAATCCGCGGGTATTCCGCCCGCAAGCGACAGGTCAGGGCCGGGACGTCATCAGCGGCTGGATGCGCGTGCCGAAGTTCTCGATGCCCTCGAGGAAGTCGTCGAAGACCAGCATGATGCCCTTGGTACCGGGGACCCCGGCGACCTCGTCCAGCATCGCCGCGACGGTTTCGTACGAGCCGACGAGCGTGCCCATGTTGAAGTTCACCGCGCCCTCGGGCAGCGCGATGGTCCGGGCGGTCGAGGAGCCGTCGGAGGTCGTGTCCGTGGCCGTCTCGCCCGCCATGTACGCCAGCGCCGCGTGGTCGGCGTTGTCGTGGTAGTCCCGCCACTTCGCCTGGGCGGCCTCGTCGGTCTCGTCCGCGATGACCATGAACAGCGAGAGCGCCCCGACGTCCCGGCCGGTCTCCCCCGCCGCGTCCACGAGCGTGGCGGTGGTGTCCGAGAGCGCGAGCGGGGTGTTGACGCCGCTGCCCAGGATGAAGTTGTACTCGGCGTGTTCGGCGGCGAACTTGATGCCGGTGCTGCTCTGCCCGGCGGCGACGATGTCGATGTGGCCGTCGGCCGGGCGCGGGGACAGCACGCAGTCGTCCATCGTGTAGAACTCGCCCTTGAAGTTGCTGACGCCCTCCTGCCACAGCTCCTTCATGACGGTGACGTACTCCGCGGCCCGCGCGTAGCGGTTGCCGAAGTGGTCGTCTCCGGGCCACAGCCCCATCTGGGAGTACTCGCCCGGCGCCCAGCCGGTGACGATGTTGACGCCGAACCGGCCGGGGGCGATGGAGTCGACCGTCGTGGCCAT
Source organism: Streptomyces sp. NPDC021115 (assembly GCF_044333065.1). NCBI lineage: Bacteria > Bacillati > Actinomycetota > Actinomycetes > Kitasatosporales > Streptomycetaceae > Streptomyces > Streptomyces sp. NPDC021115. Next base: position 16,471 of record NZ_JBIRQF010000003.1, on the reverse strand, counting down.
GCGCGCGGTGATCGCCGGATGCAGGGCGAGGATCGGGGTCGACGCGTACAGCTTGATCCGCTCCGTCACCGCGGCCAGGCCCGCCATCAGCGTGAACGACTCCAGGCAGTGGTCCCAGAACTCGGTCTCGCCGCCGAATCCCTTGAGCTTGATCATCGACAGCGCGAAGTCGAGCCCGTGTTCCTCGGCCTTCCGCACGATGTCCCTGTTCAGCTCGAAGGACGGCATGTACTGCGGAGAACTCTTCGAGATGAGCCAGCCGTTGTTGCCGATGGGAATGAAGACGCCGATGTCCATGCCGCTCCTGAACGGTGCCGTGAGGTGATCCGGAACAGCAACCGTGTCATGCGACGCTGGGCCGTGATCAAATCCGCCTCGCCGACGGCGGGCACGTGTCCCCCTAAGGAGCCGTCATGCCGTCCTCGCAGGACCCCGTACTCCTCGACGAGTCCTTCTTCACCGATCCGTACGCCTCCTACGCGGCCTTACGGAGTGAGGGCGCCGTCCACCGGGCCGTCTCGGCGGACGGCGCCCCGCTCCATCTCGTCACCGGATACCGGCAGGTGCGCGACGCGGCCACGCATCCCGCGCTGTCGCTCAACAAGCGGCATGCCAGGACCGAAGGCCGGGACGGCGCGTCCATGCCGCCCGAGCTGAACGACCACCTGCTCAATTCCGACCCCGCGGACCACGCCCGGCTGCGGCGGGCCGTGAACGGAGCGTTCACGGCCCGCCGCACCGAGCTGCTGCGCGACGACGTGCAGGAGATCACCGACCGGCTCCTGCACCGGATGGCCTCCCGCCCGCGCGCCGATGTCGTGGCCGACTTCGCCATGCCCCTGTCCATGGAGGTCATCTGCCGTGTGCTCGGAATTCCCCCGGAGAACCGGCCGGATTTCCGCGCATGGACGAACACCCTGCTCAGCCCCGATCCCCGGGCCGCCCAGCAGTCCCGGGAAGCCATGCGGCACATGCATCGCTTCCTCGTCACGCTGATCGACCGCAAGCGGGAACACCCCGCCGACGACCTGCTGTCGGGACTCGTCCTCGCCCAGGAGAACGACGACCGCCTCAGCCCCGGCGAGCTGGTGGCCATGGCCTTCCTGCTGCTGTTCGGTGGCTACCACAACACCGGAAGCCTGATCGCCACGAGCGTCATGGCGCTGCTCATCCACCCGGCACACCGGGCCGCCTTCGCCTCCGGGGAGCTGTCCCCGCACGCGGTGACCGAGGAAGCGCTGCGCTGGAACTCGCCCACCATGCTCGCGGTGCGCCGCTTCGCCACCCAGGACGTGCGGATAGCGGGCACCGACATGCTGACCGGGGACCGCGTCTGGCTCTCGTGGGCATCGGCCAATCGCGACCCGGAGCGTTTCGAGGAGCCGGAGGTGTTCGACCCGTACCGGAAGGACAACGCCCATCTCGCCTTCGGGCACGGGTCCCACCACTGCCCCGGCGCGGCCCTGGCCCGGCTGGAGAACGCCATCGCCGTGACCTCGCTGATGCGGCGCTTCCCCGAGGTGTCGCTGATCGGTTCCCCTGACGAGCTGCGGTGGTTCGTCTCACCGCGCATCCGCAGCCTGTCCGAACTCCCGGTCACCCTGTGAGACAAACGCCGCCACCTCACCCGGCCGGGGCCCCGGAGGCACGCCCTCCTGCCCCGCCGAGCCCCGGCGCGGCCGCCAGGAAGGTGTCGAGCACTCCGTCGGCGACGCGGACCGGTCCCTCGGGGCGGGTCTCGCCGGGGATCGTACGGATCCGCCCGGCCCGCTCGGCCAACGACGACGCCTCGGCGAACCACCGGGTCGCGCGCGGGGTGTCGCCGTCGAGCCGGGCGCCCAGCGCGTCCAGGGTGCGGACGAACGCACGGCCCCACAGCGTCAGCGCGTCCAGCCACGGCGCGCTGTCCGCCACGAAGCCGCGGTCGGCCACGCCCGCCCTGATGGTGGCGGACGCCGTGGCCAGCTGCGCCGCGGAGGGGCGCAGGGCGTTCAGCGCCGCCCGCCGCCGTCCCGCGTCCCAGTCGGTACGGAACCGGGCCAGCCGCGCGGCCAGTTGGGGCGCCTGGGGCTGCCAGGGTTCGGCGCCGAAGGTGGGCGCGAGGTGCTGGGTGTCGAAGAAGGCCAGCAGCGCGGACACGGTGGCCGCGCGGTCCGAGCCGTCCCCGACCAGATGCGCGGCGGCGGCCCGCCAGGTGCGGTCCGCGTCGTAGCCGATGTCGTTCCAGGCGAAGTCCGCCCCGCCGAACAGGGCGACCTTGCTGGCGGCGGCCTGGTTCATGGGGTTGAGGACCAGCCCGGACAGCTGCTGGTGCAGACCGGGCTCACGGGCGTCGTACGGGGCGAGCAGCAGCCGCCCCTCGGCCTGGCCGTAGTCATTGACGGGGTAGTTGTCCCAGACGAACACCTTGCGCCCCCACACGGCGGCGGCCCGCGTGGCGTCGGCCACCGTGATCCGCGGCGGCACCACGTCCGTCCCGGTCCACATGACCTCGACCCGCGGGTCGAGACGCTCGCGCAGGGCCTGCTTGTACGCGGTGTCGGTGACGTCGCCGTACTCGGTCGGCACCGTCTGGAGCGGCGCGGTGCCCTCGCGGGTGTCCAGGAACTCCTTCTGCACCCGGTTCAGCAGATCGGCCTGCGCCCGGCCCGCTGCCCGCTGCGAGGGCTCGCCGTAGGCCGCGCGGTCGGCGTCGCAGTTCCACCGGGTGTAGCTGATGTCGTCCAGCGGCACCGAGAAGCTGCGCACCCCGAGGTCGTACACCGCGCCCAGCTTGGCCTGGAGCGCCGTGAACTCGGCGGGGTCGCTGTAGCACAGGGAATTGCCGGGCGAGAGCGCGAAGGTGAACCGCACATGGTGGTCGGCGGCCTGCCGGGCCAGCTCACCGAGCTGGGCCAGCTTGTCGGCCGGGTACGGCTCGCGCCACTTCTCCCGGTGGTACGGGTCGTCCTTGGGCGCGTAGATGTACGTGTTCATCTTGACGTCCCCGTAGAACGCCAGCTGGTCCATGCGCTCGGCGTGGGTCCACGGGCTTCCGTAGAACCCCTCGATCACCCCGCGCAGCGGCATCAGCGGATGGTCCACGACCGACACCGAGGCGATGCGCCGGGCGCCGGTGACCAGCTGACGCAGCGTCTGCGCCGCGTAGTACGTCCCGTCGCCGTCCGCGCCCGCGAGCGCCACCGCGCCACCGCGCGCGGCGAGCGCGTACCCCTCCGCGGGCAGGTCCCCTGGGACCCGCCCCCCGGCGGCCCGCAGCGCCGCCGCGACCCGGGCGTCGGCGAGCCGCCCGACCGTCACCGTCAGCCCCGGCCCCGGGCCGCCCCGCAGCCGCTGCGCCCCGGCCCGGCGCAGCACGGCGGCGACCAGCTCGCGCGTGGGCCGGTCCACCCCGTCGCCGTAGACCACCCGCACCTCGGCGGGCACCCTGACGTCCGGGCCCAGCCGGGCCATCTCCTGCGGCGTCGGGACGACGGACGGCAGCGAGCGGGTGGGGGCGGGCGTGGCAGCGGCGTCGGCGGGCAGCAGCAGCCCGAGGAAGGTGAGTAACGCGATCACGGCGGCCAGAGGGCGGGAGCGGGGACTACGACGCATGGACTTCTCCTCCGTGGCGTGGCATGGCGTGGCGTACGGCGGTGCACGACGGTGACACGTGGAGCGGAGTGAGCGACGTGACGGGCGGGGCGCCCGGTGCGCGACGTTCCGCGAACACATACCCACGCCCCGGGACCGGCGAATCCCTGCGGGGTCGTTTCGCTGGGAGCGCGCCCTCCGGAGCCGCCCTCCGGCGCTCCGGCTCAGCGGAGTTGCGCCTTCATGCCGATTGCGCCGACTCCCTGTGGGCAGAGTGCCTTGTTGTACTCCTGGCGCCAGGGCCGCTCACTGGCGTGCCAGGTGCCGTCGGCGCACGCGACGCTCACATGGACCGGGTGGCCGTCGCATTCGGCCTGCGCGACACCGCGGCCGTCGACGTGGTCGATCCATCGCGAGCAGAGCGCCGCCGAGGCCGTCCGCGCGGGCCGGGCCGTCCCCGCCGCTCCGCCCGTACCGTGCGCCCCGTCGAGACCGCCGAGACCGCCGAGACCCCACATCAGCCCGGCCGTGGTGGCCGCGACGCCCAGCGCCGCGCAGGCGAGCTGCCACGGGCGCGGCCGCCGGGGCGGACCGTCCGGCTCGTCCTCCCCGAGCGCGTGCGTCCGGTGCGCCCTGCTCGCCTCGGTCGCGCCGCGGGCGCGGTGGGCGAGTTCCCAGGCGCGGATGAGCCGTTCGGGGTCGGCACCGGTCATCATGCCGAAGGATTCCACCGCCTGGCGGGGCGGCAATTTCGAACCGTTCAGATAGCGCTGCCAGGAGGATCTGCTGTACGCCGAGTTGGCCTCCAGCTTGTTCAGGCTCAGGCCCGTCCGGTCCTTGAGCACACGCATCCGCTCTGCCAGATGCCGTACCTCCGGTTCCAAGTCCGGCGGTAACGGTCGCCAACGTCCCACCCCGCCCCTCCTTCCCCCGAGGGCCCTGCCGTTCGCTCCCCGCCGCGGCGAGTCGGCGGGGTACGCATACCCGGATCTCCATGGATAATCCGGAACGGTTTCCGCGGGACGGCCCGGGGACCTGGGTCCTCGCAGGCGGGCGGGGTGGGACGGCCCAGGGACGGCCCGGGACCCGCGGGGCCGCTGTGCGGGAGGCCGCGGCGCCGCACGATCGGTTCGGGACCCACACCCGATGGGTCCGAACCCGAAAGGATCGCAAGGACATGAACGTACGCAAGGGGATCGCCATCGCCACGACCCTGGTCGCCTTCGGCGGCGGTCTGCTGGCCGCCCCGGGCGCGATGGCCGCTCAGAAGGCGCCCACCAGCATCAACGACTGCCCGTCCGGCGCCATGTGTCTGTGGACCGGCAAGAACTTCTCGGGCCGGATGCTCCAGTACCGCGACACCGGCTACTGGCAGAACCTCCCGGCGCAGGCACTCTCGTACTACGACAACCGCGGTGACGACGCCGCCGTCGCCCCCGGAAGCGGAGGATCCGGGGGCAAGACGTGCGTGGACGGCAAGTCCCGTAACTCCTACGCGCACAGCGGCGTGAAGTCCGTCTACCTGGCGCACACCGGCAACAACTGCTGAACGCACCCCTCCAGGGGAGCCGCCCGCCGCTCCGGCGACGGGCGGCTCGCCGCGTGCGGGGCTGAACGGGTCGTGGACGGTGGCTTCAGGACGCGGTGACCGGCACCGTGGCCATCTCGGCCGCCTGGCGCAGCGCCTCGACCATGCTGCCGGGCTCGGCCGTGCCCGTTCCGGCGATGTCGAACGCGGTGCCGTGGTCGACGGAGGTGCGGATGACGGGCAGGCCCACGGTGAGGTTGACGCCCGCCTCGATGCCCAGGACCTTGACCGGGCCGTGGCCCTGGTCGTGGTACATCGCCACGATGAGGTCGTAGTCGCCGCGCGAGGCGAGGAAGAAGGCGGTGTCGGCGGGGAGCGGGCCCCGGGCGTCGATGCCCTGGGCGCGCAGCGCCTCCAGCGCCGGGACGATCTTCTCGTCCTCCTCGCCGTAGCCGAAGAGGCCGTTCTCGCCCGCGTGCGGGTTGATGCCGCAGACGCCGATGACGGGCTTCGGGGTACCGGCGCGGACCATCGCCTCGTGGCCGCGGCGCACGGTGCGCTCGACCAGGCCCGGCTCGATGCGGTGGACGGCGTCGATCAGGCCGATGTGGGTGGTGACGTGGATGACCTTCACCTTCTCGGTGGAGAGCATCATCGAGACCTCCTCGGTCCCGGTCAGATGGGCGAGGAGTTCGGTGTGGCCGGGGTAGAGGTGGCCCGCGGCGTGCAGGGCCTCCTTGTTGAGCGGTGCGGTGCAGATGGCGTGCACCTCCCCCGCCACGGCGAGGGCGGCGGCCCGCTCGACGTACGCGTACGCGGCGCCGCCCGCGGCCGGTGACAGCGCGCCCCAGGGCAGGTCGGCGGGGAGCAGGCCGAGGTCGACCACGTTGACACGGCCGGGGGTGAACGCGGCGTCGCGCGGGTGGTCGACGGCGGTGATCTCGCAGTCGAGGCCGAGGATGCGGGCGGCCTCGCGCAGCCGCCGCGCGTCGCCGATGACGACGGGGCGGCAGCGGGTCAGGACGGCGTCGTCGAGCAGGGCCGCGACGACGACCTCGGGGCCGATGCCCGCACCGTCGCCCATGGTGACGGCGATGACGGGGAGGGGGGTGGGCATGAGGGCAACTCCTGGGCGGGAGGCGGGCGGTGACAGGGTCGGGTGGCTGCCGTGGCGGGGACATCTGCCGGTTCCAGCGGCGCGGGGTGCGCGCCGCGTGCGGTGAGGTGCGCGATCCGCGCAATCGTTGTGGACTCGGCGGTCCCACCGCGGCCACTGTGTCCAGGTCGGCAAGGATCATGACACAAGTTGCGTGAAGTGCGCGAGACCTCTTGCGCGAATTACGCAGTCGTGCGAGCGTTCCCGTGGCGTCGGCGGCCAGCACCGCGACCGCACCACCTGCACCATCAGCACCACCCGCCTCGGAAGGAACCCCGCCGTGACCGTCGGCCTCGCACTCCCCCATGTGCCCGTCCCGCTGTCCCCGCTCGTCCTCGGGACGATGACCTTCGGCGACACGGCCGACCGCGCGACGGCCGCCGCGATGGTGGACGCCGCGCTCGACGCGGGCATCACCGGGGTGGACACGGCCAACGGCTACGCGGGCGGCGAGAGCGAGCGCATCCTGGCCGAGCTGCTGCCCGGCCGCCGCGACCGGGTCGTCCTCGCCACCAAGGCGGGCATCCCGCACCCCGACCAGGGCGAGCACGCGCCGCTCTCCCCCGAGGGCCTGCGCGCCGCGCTCGACGGGAGCCTGAAGCGCCTGGGCACCGACCGCGTCGACCTCTTCTATCTGCACCAGCCGGACCGCCGGACGCCGCTCGCCGCGACACTGGCGACCGTCGCCGAGTTCGTCCGGGAGGGCAAGGTCCTCGCCCTCGGCGTCTCCAACTTCGCCGCCTGGCAGATCGCCGAGCTGAACCGGGTGGCCGACGAGGTCGGCGCGCCCCGCCCCGTCGCCGCCCAGCAGCTCCACAACCTGCTCGCGCGCCGCGTGGAGGAGGAGTACGTCGAGTTCGCGGCCAGCACCGGGCTGCGCACCGTGGTCTACAACCCGCTCGGCGGCGGCCTGCTCACCGGCCGCCACCGCTTCGAGGACGTACCCGACAGCGGGCGCTTCGGCGACTCCAAGCTGGCCGCGATGTACCGCGAGCGGTACTGGAACGAGGAGGTGTTCCGCGCCGTCACCGACCTCACCCGCATCGCCTCCGACGCGGGCCTGCCGCTCACCGACCTCGCGCTGCGCTGGCTGCTGTCGCGGCCCTCCACCGACGCGCTGCTCCTCGGCGGCTCCAAGGTCGAGCACCTGAAGGCCAACATCGCCGCCGCGGCCGAGGGCCCGCTGCCCGCGGACGTCCTGGCCGCCTGCGACGAGACCGGCGCCCGGCTGCGCGGTCCGATGCCCGCCTACAACCGCTGAAGCACACACTTCGCCCCGCACACGCCTCGCAACGCCTCGTACACGTCGCTACGGAGACCCCACACATGGCAACCGACCGCACGTCCGCCCAGTTCACCGCCGCCCTGCGCAACCGCGAGCGGCTCATCGGCTACTGGTCGTTGCTCGACTCGCCGATCGCCGCCGAGCGCCTCGCCCGCATCGGCTACGACTACCTGGCCTTCGACGCCCAGCACGGCCTCTTCGGCTACCAGGGCATGCTGAACAACCTCCTCGCCACCGACACCAAGGGCAGCACCGCCGTCGGCATGGTGCGCGTGGAGGCCAATGACCTCACCTACATCGGCAAGGCACTCGACGCGGGCGCGACCGCCGTGATCGTCCCGCTGATCGACAACGCCCAGGACGCCGCCGAGGCCGTCTCCGCCGTCCGCTACCCGCCGATGGGCCGCCGCTCGTACGGCCCGATGCGCGCCCAGCTGCGCATCGGCCCGAACCCGGCCGACACCCACGACCAGACCGCCGTCCTCGCGATGATCGAGACGGCCGACGGCCTGGCCAACGTCGAGGAGATCTGCCAGACCCCCGGCCTGGACGGCGTCTACGTCGGCCCGTCCGATCTGCGCCTGGCCATCGGCGGCGCGACCTCCAGCGACCCCGCCGTACAGGACGAGTTCGAGCAGGCCCTCGCCCGCGTCCGCAAGGCCGCCGAGGCGGCGGGCATCGCGGCCGGTATCCACAACGCCGACGGCGCGAGCGCCGCCCGCCGCCTCGACGAGGGCTTCACCTTCGCGACGGTCGCGGCCGACGTCGTCCACCTCCAGCAGATCGCGACGTCCCACCTGGAGGCGGCGCGCGGCGGGGCGCGCTGATGCAGACCACGCTCATCACCACGCCCACCTTCGCCCGGCATTCGGCGCGCCCCTGGCAGATCCTGGAGGAGGCCGGAGCGGGCCCCCTGCGCCCCCGCGAGGACGCGGCACTGCCCACCGCCGAACTCCTGGAGCGCGCGGCCGAAGCGGACGCGCTGATCGTGGGCATGGACCCGATCACCGCCGAGGTGATGGACGCCGCGCCCCGCCTGAAGGTGATCGCCAAGCACGGCGTCGGCGTCGACACCATCGACGTGGCCGCCGCCCGGGCGCGCGCGATCCCCGTGGTGTGCGCGCCGGGCAGCAACTCGCGCGCGGTGGCGGAGTACACCTTCGGCCTGCTGCTGTCCGCGACCCGCTCGCTGGCCGCCTCGCACACCGCGGTGGCGGCGGGCGGCTGGCCGAAGCTGTTCGGGCCCGAGCTGCACGGCAAGACGCTGGGCATCGTCGGCTTCGGACGCATCGGGCGGCTGCTGGCCGGGTACGCCCGCGCCTTCGGGATGGAGCTGCTGGCCCACGACCCGTACGTGCCCGAGCCCGACGTCCGCGCGCAGGGAGCCGAACCGGCCGCGCTCGACACCCTGCTGGCGCGCGCCGACGCCGTCAGCCTGCACACCCCGCCCGACCCGTCCGGCGCCCCGCTGCTCGACCGCGCCCGGCTGGCGGCGATGAAGCCGGGCGCGGTGCTGGTCAACGCCGCGCGCGGCGGCCTCGTCGACGAAGCCGCGCTCGCCGACCTGCTCGGCTCCGGGCACCTCGGGGCCGCGGCCCTCGACGCGTTCAGCACCGAACCGCTGCCCGCGGGCCACCCGCTGCGCGACGCCCCGCGCACGCTCCTCACCTCCCACATGGCCGCCTGTACGCCCGAGGCCAACCAGGCCATGGGCGCGATGGTGGCCGAGGACGTGGTCCGCGTCCTGGCGGGCGAGGAGCCCCACCACCGGGCGCCGTGACCCACCACGGCACACCGCACCCCCCACGCGTCCCCTGTTCCGGATACCGGCGACGGCGCCGGAAGATCCCGTAAGGACCTGAATATGGCCACCACGACGGACGGCGCCACGGCGGCGCCGCCGCCCGCGCAGCCCGACCCGTACGCGCTGCGTGCCGAAGACGCCCAGCCGGCCCCCGACACCTTCGGCGGGCGGGTGCGCCGGCTCGGCCCCGGGCTCGTGCTGTCCGCCGCGGTCGTCGGCTCCGGTGAGCTGATCACCACCACCTCGCTCGGCGCCAAGGCCGGGTTCGCGCTGCTGTGGCTGGTGATCGTGTCCACCGCGGTCAAGGTGTGGGTGCAGATGGAGCTGGCCCGGTGGACCATCCTCAACGGCCGCCCCGCGCTCGACGGCTTCCGCGACGTCGGCCCCCGGATCGGCAAGCTGAGCTGGATCAACTGGCTCTGGATCGGCATGGACTTCGCCAAGATGTTCCAGCGCGGCGGCATCATCGGCGGCACCGCGGCGGCCTGCTCGATCCTGCTGCCGATCCACGGGGCGGCGCTGAGCGCGTCGTCCCTGACGATCTGGGCCTTCATCGTCACCGGCGCGGCCATCCTCATCCTCCAGACGGGCAAGTACCACGTCGTGGAGCGGGTCGAGGTCATCGGGATCACCCTCAAGACGGTCATCACCTGCGGGCTGGCGCTCGCCCTGCCGCTCACCTCCTTCGGGTACGGCACCAAGCAGCTGGCCGGGGGCCTGAGCTTCGAGATCCCCGCGGGCACGGTCGGCATCGCGCTGGCCATGTTCGGCATCACCGGCGTCGGCGCCGACGAGATGACGACGTACACGTACTGGTGCCTGGAGAAGGGCTACGCCCGCTGGACCGGCCCCGACGACGGCACCGAGGAGCGCGCCCAGCGGGCCGAGGGCTGGCTCAAGGTCATGCGTCTCGACGTGGCCGTCTCGTGGCTCGTGTGCACGGTCTGCACGCTGTCCTTCTACGTGATCGGCGCCTCGGTGCTCCATCCGCAGGGCCTGGTTCCCGAGGGCAACGACATGATCACCACGCTGTCGCACATCTACACCGACACGCTCGGCCCGTGGGCCGAGTACCTGTTCCTGGCCGGTGCGATCGCCGTGCTCTTCTCGGTCACCGTCGCCTCGTCGGCGAGCGTGCCCCGGCTGTGGACCAACACGCTCGGACTGCTCGGCGTGGTCGACTGGAACGACATGCGCGCCCGCACCCGCACCATCCGCATCCTCACCTGCTGTCTGCCCCCGGTGTGGATGTGCATCTTCCTGTGGGTCCAGTCCCCGGTCCTGATGGTGCAGATCGGCGGCATCGGCGGCGGCATCTTCCTGCTCGCGGTCGTGGTCGCGGTCTGGCGGCTGCGCTACACCGGCGTCCCGCCCCGTTTCCGCGCCAACCCCTGGCTGACCGCCGCCCTCGTCATGAGCAGCGTGGCGATCCTGTTCCTCGGGGTCTACGGGGTGCTCGACACCCTCGAACTGACGCCGGGCGCCTGAATCCGGGACGTCCGCTGACACGGCGGTGGCCGAGCCGGGATGATCGGCCGGTGACCACTTCCGTGACGCTCACCGCCCCCGCGACACCGACCGCACCCGCGCTGCTGCTCCGCCCGTGGCGCCCGGACGACGTCCCCGACCTGGTCGAGGCGTACCAGGACCCGGTCCTGCGCCGCTGGACCAGCAGGCCGGTGACGGGCGAAGCCGACGGGCTCGCGTGGGTGCGGGCCCAGCGGCAGGGCTGGGATGCGGGCAACCGGTTCGGCTTCGCCATCCTGGAGGAGCACCCGGACGGCGGCCCGCGGCACCTGGTCGGCGATGTGATCCTCAAGGAGATCGCACCGGGCACACCGTCCGCCGAGGTCGGTTACTGGACAGCGGCACCCGCCCGAGGGCGCGGTGTCGCCGTCCGGGCGTTGGGCGCGCTCACCGCGTGGGCCTTCGCGACGTTCCGGCCCGATGGGCTCCAGCGCCTCGAACTCCTCCACCAGGTGGACAACACGGCCTCGTGCCGCGTCGCGAAGAAGAGCGGCTACGACTTCGCCAGGGTGCTGCCCGCGGCGCCGCCCGCGTACCCCCTCGACGGTCATCTGCACGTCCGCTGCCCGTCCCCGGAGGTCAGCGCGAGGTCCGATTTCCGCCAGCAGACCGCCGGGGGCCACCGCACAGTGGGAAGGTGATCACCGACGACAGCAAGTACGAGGCGGTGTGCGGCCGCGATGCCCGCTTCGACGGCGAGTTCTTCTTCGCCGTCACCACCACCGGGATCTACTGCCGCCCCAGCTGCCCGGCCACCACGCCGCTGCGCCGGAACGTGCGCTTCTTCGCCACCGCGGCCGCGGCCCAGGGGGACGGCTTCCGGGCGTGCATGCGCTGCCGCCCGGACGCCGTGCCCGGCTCCGCCGAATGGAACGCCCGGGCCGACGCGGTCGGCCGCGCGATGCGGCTGATCTCGGACGGCATCGTCGACCGCGAGGGCGTGGCCGGGCTGGCCGCGCGGCTGGGGTACAGCGCCCGGCAGGTGCAGCGGCAGCTGAACGCCTCGGTGGGCGCCGGGCCCATCGCGGTGGCCCGCGCCCAGCGGGCGCACACGGCGCGCATCCTGCTGGAGACGACGGACATGCAGGCCGCCGAGATCGCCTTCGCGGCCGGGTTCTCCAGCGTGCGGCAGTTCAACGACACCGTCCGGCAGATCTACGCCGCCACCCCCAGCCGGCTGCGAGGGGCGGTCGGCCCGGCGGACGGGACGGCCGGGGTGCCGCTGCGGCTCGCCTACCGTGGCCCGTACGCCGCCGCCGAGGTCTTCGACTACCTCGGCAACCGGGCCATCGACGGCATCGAGGAGCTGACCGGGGAGCGCGGGGGCCGCGTCTACCGGCGCACGCTGCGCCTGCCGCGCGGCACCGGGATCGCCGAGGTCGGCGAGGCCCCGCAGGACGGCTGGCTGGACTGCCGTCTGCACCTGAGCGATCCGCGCGACCTGACGACGGCGACGCAGCGGATGCGCCGGATGTTCGACCTCGACGCCGACCCGTACGCGGTCGGCGAGCGCCTGGCCACCGACCCGGCGCTCGCCCCGCTGGTCGCCCGGCGCCCGGGGCTGCGCGCCCCCGGGGCCGCCGATCCGCATGAGCTGGCCGTCCGCGCCGTACTGGGCCAGCAGGTGTCGGTCGCGGCCGGGCGCAAGCTCGGCAACGCGCTCGTGGCCGCGTACGGGCAGCGGCTGCCGACCCCGAGCGGCGCGCTGACCCGCCTCTTCCCCACCGCCGACGTCCTGGCCGACGCCGCGCTCGGCGAGCTGGGGATGCCCGAGTCCCGCCGCCGCACCCTGCGCACGCTCACCGCGGCCCTGGCCGACGGCACCGTCGCGCTCGACCCCGGCGCCGACCGCGACCTCGCCGAGACGAAGCTGCTCGGCCTGCGCGGCATCGGCCCCTGGACGGCGGGTTACCTCCGCATGCGGGCCCTGGGCGACCCGGATGTGCTGCTGACCGGCGATGTGGCCGTCCGGGCCGGTATGCGGTACGCGGGTGCCGACACCGGCGACGCCGAGGCGTGGCGGCCGTGGCGTACGTACGCCATGCACCACTTCTGGAACGCGGCGGCGGACCAGCGCCGGGCCACCCGAGCGTGATGTCCGAATACCGCCAGCATTCCCCGGCGCGCACCCGCATCGTTGACAGTGAAGCCAAAGAGAACGAGAGAGCACGGCGATGACCATCTACACCACACTGGACAGCCCCCTGGGCGAACTGCTCCTGGTGGGCGAAGAGACTCCGGACGGCATCACGCTGACCTCGCTGTCCATGCCCGGGCAGAAGAACGCCCCGGCCATACAGTCCGGATGGCGCCACGCCCCGGAGGGGTTCGCGGACGTGGCCCGGCAGCTGGGCGCGTACTTCGACGCCGGACTCACCGCGTTCGACATCCCGTTCACGCCCGGCGGCACGGACTTCCAGCGGCGTGTGTGGCAGGCGCTGGAGGACATCCCGCACGGGACCACGACCACCTACGGAAAGCTCGCCGAACGACTGGGCGTACCCCCTGGGCAGGTCCAGGGCGTGGGCTCGGCGATCGGCGCGAACCCGCTGCTGCTGGTGCGGCCCTGCCACCGGGTGATCGGCGCGGACGGGACCATGCGCGGCTACGCCGGGGGCGTCGAGCGCAAGGTGTGGCTCCTCACCCATGAGGGCGCGCTCCAGCCGACACTCATCTGACCCGCGCCGCGGGCCGTGACAATCACCGGAGGAACGAGGCCGATGACGGTCTACACCACGATGGACAGCCCCCTGGGCGAACTGCTGCTCGTCGGCGAGGAGTCGGCGACCGCGAAGGGCGGCATCGCACTGGCCTCCCTGTCGGTTCCGGACCAGAAGCGCCGCCCCACCGTGAGGGACGACTGGACCGAGGACGCGGACGCCTTCGCCGACGTCGTCCGCCAGCTCCGCGCGTACTTCGACGGCACGCTGACCCGCTTCGCCGTCGACTATGTCACCAGCGGCAGCGCCTTCCAGCAGCGCGTCTGGAAGGCCGTGGACACCATCCCGTACGGCACGACCCTCAGCTACGGCGAGATCGCCGCCCTGATCGAGGCCCCGCGCGCCGCCGTCCGCGCCGTCGGCACGGCGATCGGTGCCAATCCGGTGCTGGTCGTCCGCCCCTGCCACCGCGTGATCGGTGCCACCGGCGCGCTGACCGGATACGCGGGCGGCCTGGAGCGCAAGCGACGGCTGCTGGACCTGGAGCACGCCCACCCGGCCGCCTGACGATCCCCACCGAAGGAACCGCACACCATGACCGACACCATCCGCTCCGCGAGCCAGGTGGCCGACCGCGTCGCGGCGGACGACTGGGACGGGCTCGCCGAAGAACTGGGCGAGCACGGCCACGCGCTCACCGGACCGCTCCTCACCCCCGCCGAATGCCACCGCGTCGCCGGGCTGTACGACGACGCCGAGCGCTTCCGCAACACCATCGACATGGCCCGCTACCGCTTCGGGTCCGGCCAGTACCGCTACTTCACCCACGACCTGCCGGACCTGGTGCGCGAGCTGCGCGAGGCGTTCTATCCGCGGCTGCTGCCCATCGCCCGCGACTGGGCCCGCAAGCTGGACCGGCCCGCGCCGTGGCCGGACAGCCTTGAGGAGTGGCTGGCGATGTGCCACGAGGCGGGGCAGGCCAAGTCCGCGCAGATCCTGCTGCGGTACGGCCCCGGCGACTGGAACGCGCTGCACCGGGACGTGTTCGGCGACATGCTCTTCCCGCTCCAGGTCGTGGTCGGCCTCGACGCGCCCGGCGAGGACTTCACCGGCGGCGAGTTCATCATGACCGAGCAGCGCCCCCGCGCGCAGTCGAGGGGTTCGTCGACCACCCTGCCCAAGGGCCACGGGCTGATCTTCACCACCCGGGACCGCCCCGTGGCCTCCAAGCGCGGCTGGGCGAACGGCCCGATGCGGCACGGGGTGAGCACGGTCCGCTCCGGACACCGCCACACCCTCGGCCTCGTCTTCCACGACGCCGCATGACGCCCGCCGCCCCGGCCCGCCCCCGCACCCTGATCGGCCCCGACGGGGTGCCGTATCGCAGCGCCACGCCGGGGCGTCTCGGCGGGCACCGGGGCATGCGGCTCTACGGGCGGCTGGACTGCCCGTCCGCGCTGCGGGCCATCGCCCGCGGCCACTATGTGAAGCACCGGGTGTTCTTCGCGGACGAGGCCACCGCGGTCGCCGCCGGATACCGGCCGTGCGCCGTGTGCCTCCCCCGGGAGTACGCCCGGTGGAAAGCCGACAAGGCCGATGAAGCCGACCGGGAGAACACCACCACACCATGAGCGCTCTCACGGGACCACCGGCGCCCCGCTCGCCCCTGATCCAGGCGGAGGAGCTGGCCGCGTACGGCGAGCTGCCCACCCCCGCGCCGCACACCGCCCCCGAACTCGACGCCCTGATGGGCCTGTTGACGTCCGGAAAGCGCCGCGTCGAGACGGTCGCCATCGGCCACAGCCGGGACACCGCCTCCCGTGCCGCCGCCGAGGCGTTCGAGGCCGCGTGGAAGGCGGGTGGCGGAAAGGTGCTCGCCCGGGTGGACTGGCCGGAGAGCGCCGCGTCCTGGCTGCGGCCCGCGCGGCGGCTGACCGCCGAGGAGCCCGGCGCCTGGGTCATGGCAGCGGCCCCGGTCGGCTTCGCCCAACTGGCCCGGCGGCTGCGGCACTCCACCGACTGGGACCCGGCCCGTACGGTCGCCTTCGCCGCCCTCAGGGACTCCCGGCTGCCCGCGCTGGCCGGTCCTGAGACACTGCACGGGCTGCGCGGCGCCACCGCCGATGGCGGCACCTGGGAGGTTCGCCGGCGCTGGGTCACCTCCTACCCACCGGCCGGGAGGAACGCATGAGCGCCCTGATCCCCCGCCCCGCCATGGAGATCGCCCCGGGGGCGGTGCACCTGCCCGGCTGGCTCACCCTGGAGCAGCAGCGCGAACTCGTCACCGCCTGCCGCGCCTGGGCCACGGGCCCGGTCCCGATCCGCCACACCCGGCTGCCGCGCGGCGGGGTCATGTCGGTGCAGACGGTGTGCATCGGCTGGCACTGGCAGCCGTACAAGTACACCCGCACCGCGGGCGATGTGAACGGCGAGCGCGTCGCCGCATTCCCCGGCTGGATGGTCGAGTTGGGCCGCCGCGCCCTGCTGGACGCGTACGACGACGCGCCGGGCGCGGCCGCGTACACCCCGGACACCGCGCTGATCAACTTCTATGACGGCCAGGCCAAGCTGGGCATGCACCAGGACAAGGACGAGAAGTCCTCGGCCCCGGTCGTCTCGCTGTCCATCGGCGACACCTGCGTCTTCCGCGTCGGCAACACCGAGACCCGCACCAGGCCCTACACCGACATCGAGCTGGCCTCCGGCGATCTGTTCGTCTTCGGCGGCCCCTCCCGGTACATCTACCACGGTGTGCCGAAGGTCTACGAGCACACCGCCGACCCCGACACCGGGCTGACCTCCGGGCGCCTGAACATCACGATGCGCGTCACCGGCCTCAAGGACTAGGCAGTTTCGTTTGGATCAGCGTGCTGACCAAAGGAAGATGCCCGCGATGTGGAGTCCGGCCAGGTAGATGGTCGCGGTCTTCTCGTAGCGG